>CALJKV010000088.1 GCA_937974245.1 uncultured Chloroflexota bacterium
CCTTCACACTCAGTATTGCCGAGTTCTCGTTATGACTTGCACCATTGGTTATATAAACTATACGTTCTATTGTACTGCGATAACCGCCAGACCAACGCAGTCCATCAGCCCAGTAACACGGCGATTTCAGCCCGCGCCGCTTCATCGGTCTCATGACGCTGGGCGTTCACCAGCAGCGAACGGGCGTCACCGCCCAGGATACGCCACAGCGCCCAGGCTGCGTGACCACGAACCAGAGGGCTGCTGTCGCCCAGCAGGGCCTCTAGCAGCGGAACAGCAGCCCGGTTGCCCCAATTCCCGGAAGCGATGCAGGCGTTCCGCACCAGCCGTTCGCGCTTGATGCGGTAGAGCGGCGACCCGTAAAAACGGGCGCGGAAACCGGCCTCATCCAGTGCCAGCAGGTCAAGCAGCGGCGGGGCGGCGCGATTCACATCCTGCGGGTAGAAAACTGATTCCTGAGTGGGCGTGGCGAAGCGTTGAAATGGGCAGACATCCTGGCAAATATCGCAGCCGAACACCCAGTTACCCATCAGTGGACGCAGGTCACGGTCAATCCAGCCTTTATGCTCAATTGTCAAGTAGCTGATACAGCGGCGGGCATCCAGTATGTGAGGACCGGGAAACGCCCCGGTCGGGCAGGCATTCAGGCAGCGCGTGCAGTTCCCGCACATCGTCGCCCGACCAGGAACATCGTATGAATCCAATTTCAGCGTAGTGAGGATTTCGCCCAGGAAGAAGCTGCTGCCACGGCGGGGGTGTATGAGCATCGTATTTTTGCCGGTGAACCCCAGCCCGGCCTGATGCGCGTGACTCCGTTCGAGCAATGCACCGGTATCCACATAGACGCGGTGGATGGAATCCTCTCTCTGCTCGACTGCCAGCCACTCCGCTAATGTTTCCAGGCGAGGCGTCATGATGTCATGATAGTCCGCGCCCCAGGCGTAGGCCGCGATGCGCCCGCGTGCCGGGTCTGCGAGGATAGAAGGCGGCACCACCCCGGTATGGTAGTCCAACCCGACTACGATGAGAGACTTTATGCCGGGCAGAATGACATTTAGGTCCCGGCGGCGTGCCTGACGGTCTGGGCGTGCCATATACCCCATCCCGGCGTGCATCCCAGAGTCAATCCAGCGGAAATAGGCATCCAGCATGGGAGAGGGTGCGGCGCGAGTGATGCCTACCAGATTGAAACCAAGTTCAACGGCTTTGGTTTTAAGTCGCCCGGTGATCCCTGTATCCTTGTCACCCACTGTAAAATCTCGCATAATCGGACACGTTCAGTATTGTACATCAGGCGGAGGGTACATTGGCGGATTATCAGGATGAGATGGCGGTGCGATGGCGGGAACTGGCGCAGCCGGAAGCGGGGTGGAGTGTGTTGGATGTGTCGGCGCAAACCTGTAGTGTCACCGGAGATGAGGAATCCACTGAGTATCCGTTCACCGACTCGGCGGCACTGCCGTTGGCGGAAAACCGTTTCGACCTGGTGATGTGCCGGAATACTGTCAGTGGCTTCCCCGATGGCTACCGCTTCATGCTGGAAGCTGGACGGATACTCAGACCGGGGGGGGTATTGCTAATGGAGGATACCCTGCTGCCGGATGGCGAACGCGCCGCCGGATATATGAACGCCTTCCTGAAACTGCGCGATCCCCGTCATATTCGCGCTTATGCTGGCTATGAATGGGAAGGCACGGCGCTGGACGCGGGATTCGAAGTAGCCCTGGTTGAGCGCTTCACCCACAGTACCCCGCTGCTAGACCCGACCCTTGAAGAACCATATACGCCGTATGCGGTCGAGCGGCTGCATATTCTACTCAGACAAGCGCCACAGGAAGTAGCAACGTGGCTGCAACCACGCTGCCCCGGCACGGCTGACGCGCGTTTTACACTACACACGATCATCCTCAAAGCCGTGAAACCCGTGTAAATTAAAAGGGCGGTGAGACTTTCGCCCACCGCCCTGCACAGTGTGATTTTGATGTGCTACGACCTAATTCCTGGATGCCAGCTTCTTGTCCGTCGCCTTGACGGGGATCATCCGGGGCTGGGCTTCTTCCGACTTGGGAATAACCAGCGTCAACAGCCCACTCTCATAGGTCGCCTCGACCTTTTCCTGGTTGACCCGACCACCAAGATGCACCGAGCGCCGCACTGTGCCGTAACCGCGTTCCTGGATCAGGACGCGCGCATTCTCCGGCAGAGTCGTCTGCGGGACTTCCGCCGTAATACTCAGCGTGCCATCGTGCAGCCGCACATCAATTTTGTCAGCATTGACACCAGGCAGCGCCGCGATGATGGTATAAGCCTCATCGGTCTCGTAGACATCAATACCCAGGGTGTCCCCGGCGTATTCCGAGCCGCGCCAGCTCTCGTCAAACAGACGATCCATCGCCCGCTGCATCGCCAACATCTCACGGAAAGGATTCCACCGTACTACTGTCATTTTTCGCCTCCTAAAAGGTTCTCAGAAACGAATTACCGATCAATTCTGATTCAAGCACTGCAATATAAAAAATGCCTATGCAAAATGTCAAAAACACATAAGACACTGGCCCTCTTTTTTCGGGTATCTCCCCCATTTCATTCGTTGGTAAATATGGTAGGCTAACAAAATACAGTACGGAGTCTTGAATGGAATGCGGAAAACAGCGAGTGATGGGTTGCCTAGCCCGCTGAGGCTGAAAGGGCGAACGAGTGAGCAAATCACCACTTTCACGCGAAGAACTGCGTGATATTATTGACCTGTCGCTGTGGGTAGGGCAGCTTTTGCTCCAGCACGGCGCGGACGCGGAAAGGGTGGAAGAGACGATCCACCGGTTCGGCACAGCGTTGGGCTGTGACTGGATTGATGTGCTGGTTTCGCCCAATGTGATTGCCATCACGACCACCAGTGGCGAAGAATTCCGCACAAAAATACGGCGCGTGATCAATATCGGCGTCAATATGTTCATGATTAGCGCCATCAACCGCCTGAGCCGCCGCGTGGCCGCCGGGGAGTTAGACCGCTTCCAGGTGCGCTCAGAAATCGAGCGGATTAACAACACCCCGCCCCTGTATAATCGCTGGGTCGTGGTGGGCATGGTCGGGCTGGCGTGCGGCGCGTTCAGCCAGCTTTTTGGCGGCGACGGCCCGGTATTCGCAGTGACGGTGGTGGCATCCTCCATTGCCATGTTCGTACGTCAGGAACTGACCCGCCACTTCTTCAATCCGCTGCTGGTCGTGATCGCGACGGCCTTTGTAGCCGGGGTAGTCGCGGCGACGGGAGTACACTTCGAGCTGGGTGAGCAACCAGAACTGGCGCTGGCGGCGTCGGTGCTGCTGCTGGTGCCGGGCGTGCCACTCATCAACAGTGCCGAAGATCTGATTAAAGGGCATTCGGTTCTTGGGCTTACACGGGGCATTGTCGGCGGACTCATCACACTGGCAATCGCATTAGGCCTGTCGCTGGCTCTGCGGCTGATAGGAGTCGATACTTTATGAATGCAACCGATTGGGCGATACTGATGGTTCGTGATGCGTTCTGGGCGGCAGTGGCGGCTGCTGGATTTGCGATTCTGTTCAATGTGCCGCACCGGACTTTAGCCGGGTGCGCTATTGCAGCAGCGGTTGGACACATGACGCGGACACTGCTGACCCAGGTCGGCGTAGATGCTCAGATCGCCACGTTAGCGGGCGCGACGCTAATCGGGTTTACGGGCGTGGCCTTCGCCCGGCGCTGGCGTACACCGGCGATGGTTTTTACCATCAGCGCGGCAATCACCCTGGTTCCCGGTGTAGTCGCCTACAAGACTATGCTGGGGCTGCTGGAACTGACGCGCATTGACCCGGCGCAGGCCGCTCCGCTCCTGGCAGATGTGGCAGTCAACGCGGCACGCACGGCGTTCTCGCTCGGTTCTATCGCGGTGGGCATTGCCGCGCCAAGCCTGCTGCTCTACCGTCAGAAGCCGATTGTGTGAAACAGTGGATTTGGGACGATTGTGTCTGAAAGATACGATACTGGCACAGGAAGGCGTTGATCTTTGACCGATAAGATCGTTCTGTATCCTGAAATTGACTATATTGGTGCTGTGCGGCTTCAAGGGCGCTGGCGCATTTACTACAGTGTTCTCGGTATGTGGATTCTGGACTATAAACAGTATCGCCCTTCTTACGACCCAGAATCTGCAACCGGGTGGCGCTCTAATCTACTTACTATTGACGCCAGCAATGCCGACCAATACTGTCAAACTATGAATGAGCTATCCGTTGAAGCTTTTCGACAGACTGTATATAAACTTCGTGGGGAAGAAGACAAACTCATTCACTTTAAGCCTCGTATAGTTTTCGTTGTGGATTTTGATAAGAAGTTGTTTGTGAATGGTTGGTGGGAGTCTGCCATTCCTTTCCATAAACTGCTTCCCGAAGGCTGGCAAGGCATAGAGGATGATGTTTATAAGTATATCCCTTCTGAATTGAAGCATTCGTAGGTCAGCATCACTTCTTATTACTCGTATAAAGTATAATGAATATAGATTCACTATAAGACCGTGAGGCGCAGGGAATGGCTATCAAACGAGTAGCGGATATGACACTGGATGAACTGAATGCATTGATTGATGAGCGATTGCGACAGATTCTGAAACCACAGGATAATCGCTCTATCGAGGAAGTACTGGACTCAATTGACCGCAATATGTGGACACCACCACCAGGTACGAAATCATCCCTTGAATTGTTACGGGAAGATCGTGACGCATGACGGATTATGTTATTGATGCCAGCGTCGTTGTCCAGCGTCTTATTCGAGATACCTATACCGAACACGTAAAAGTGTTATTCAGACAGTTGCTCACTGGGAACCGGCTTCATCGTACCCGAATTCTGTCTACTGGAATGCACCAATGTCATCTGGAAGCAAGTCCGCTTTCAGGGAATGCCACAAGATCAAGCTGATGATTTGGTCAATGACTTAAACGCTTTGCCGCTAACCATTATGCCTGTAACAGGATTACTGGCGCGTGGATTGCATGTTGGACTTATTCATGAACTGGCTGTATATGACTCGGTACACATTGCACTGGCTGAGCGACTGAGTAGACCACTCATTACTGCTGATGAACGACAGGAAAAGGCAGCTAACGCGATGGCCGTGACGATCAAAGCGCTGGCTGACTTCTGAACTATAGACTGACATGTTCTTTGCGAAAACCTTCCTGATCCGCCAAATTGGTCTCTTGACCGCATTTCCAGGTCGTATGACAATGAGAAATCACCGTGAACCTGTAATTCCGGTGTAGAACACCCTGTCAACTGCCGGCTACCCCTGAGAAACAACAAATGTCGTATATCCTGTCCCTGTATCGTGCCCGTCACCATCCGCTGGTGCTTTCGCTGTATGTCCCGGCGTTCCTGTTCTGGTTTGCGAACAGCCTGATCTTGCCAGTGCTTCCGCTATACGCCGGCGAGTTCTCAATTTCGTATGGGCTGATCGGGTTGCTTTTGGCAGGCGACGGTATCGGCATGCTGCTGGGGGACATCCCCGGGGGGCTGCTGCTGAGGCGCTTTGGCAGACGGCGGGTGATGATCGGGGGCATCGCCGGGGCGGCGCTGGCGACAGTAGCGCTGTTCTGGGCGCATTCCATACCGGAAGCCCTGCTCTACCGGATCATCAGCGGATTCTGTGTGGCTGGTTACAGTGTGGCACGCCACGACTACATTTCAAGCAGTGTCAATGTGGGCACACGCGGGCGGGCGATTTCACTGCTGGGCGGGATGTACCGCACCGGCAAATTTGTCGGCCCGGCGATAGGCGCGAGCATCGCGGCGGCCTTCGGACTGCGGCTGACATTCCTGACGGCGGGCCTGATGGGCGTGGTAGCGCTGCTGATTGTGGCCTGGTACATGCCGGATACAGACATCCCCCCTGCTTCGCCTACCAGCGGCAAGCAGCAGATAATCAGCACTGTCAAAACCCATTTTGGGGTGTTCAGCACCGCCGGGCTGGGGCAGATCTTTGTGCAGATGCTCCGCAGCGGCACTCTGGTCATTATTCCGCTCTATGCTGACCGCGTGCTAGGGTTGGGTGTGCAGGATATTGGCTTTATCATGAGTCTGGGTGCGGCAATGGATATGCTGATGTTCCTGCCCGCCGGAATTGTCATGGATCGCCTGGGACGCAAGTACGCGATTGTCCCCAGCTTCATCATTCAAGCCTGCGGGATGGCAATCATCCCCTTTACCGCCAGTTTTGGCGGGCTGCTGTTCGCAGCGGGATTGATCGGTTTCGGCAACGGCCTGAGTTCCGGCACGATGATGACTATCGGCTCCGACCTGGCACCGATGAACTCACGCGGGGAGTTCCTGGGGGTCTGGCGGTTGATTGGCGACATTGGCTCGTCGGGCGGGCCAATCGTGGTAGGGGCAATTGCCGGGGCGCTGACCCTGCCGCCGTCGGCGCTGGTGATGACCGGGATAGGCTTCCTGGCCGCCTGGATATTTTCCTACCGCGTGCCGGAGACCCTCAAGAAAGAGGCTCGGTAGATTTACACAGCGATATTACAATTCGGTTTGATCTTACGCCACGCAAAATAGATACTCGTCTATAATAAATTGTGTTCATTTCATTGATGGACACATTTATCAGAAGTTATCTATTGTGAGCGTGCATGATGCGTTCGCAATACATCATGTCAAAAGGAACAACGACATGACGGACGCACAAACCCTATTCCGCCAGGGCGTCCTCGCAGTCCGCGAAAAGAACATCGCTGAAGGACGCAAACTCCTCACCGAATCGCTACGTCTCGACCCCAATAATGAAATGGGCTGGTTATGGTTGTCGCGCACAGTCTCCAAAGCGGAGATCAAGCTGCAATGCCTGGATCGCACTTTAAGGCTGAACCCGGCCAATGAAGCGGCCAATGCCATGCGCCAGCAAATCCTCAACGAGATAAACCATCGGGATGCCCCGCCGTCCGCTGAAGTGGCGGAAACTGAAGAAGAAGCCGCGCCACCGCCCAAACCCAAACGCAAGACACCCACTGCCGCCCAGCAGCGCCAGATTCAAGGCTGGTTGAGCAGCGCGGAGAGACTTGTTGAGCAAGAGGACGTGGAGGGCGCAATTGACAAATGGATCCGGGTGCTGGAGATTGTTCCTGACCACGAGATCGCCCTACCAAGCGCCGTGCGCCATCTTTCCCGCCAGAAGCACATTGACGATGCCCATGACCTGGTGTGGGACGCTATCCACAGTGACACCGAGAATCCCGCAATTTACCTGACAGCGGTTGACATCGCCCGCTACCAGAAAAACGAATATGAAGCCAATGAGCTGCGGGAACGGTTGGCTCTGCTGCCAACCGCTACCGAGGATATGATTAGCGAGTTGGTAGATCATTACCGGAAACGCGACGAACATCACCAGGCTGAAACCATCCTCCTGAACGGCATCCAGAGCCACCCCCAAAGCCAGAAACTTCTGGTGCAGATAGGCGACCTGCTCACAGACTGGGGACGCAAACACGAGGCGCAAACCTATTATGAGCGTGCCGCCCGCCTGGGTACACGTACCAAAGAAGGTAAAGTTGCCGACCAGAAACTCCTGGCGACAGCGCCGCTGCTGACCGACAAAGAGCGCGGAAGCATGACCCTGGCGTGGCGTGAAGCGGCAGGAGTCGGCGTCGCCTATCTGCTCCTGGGTTGGCAGGATGCCGGGTTGAACATGGCGTTCATGGGGGTGTCGCGGTGGTTAGGGGTTCTACTCAGTGTGGCCGGGGCGTATCTGACCATCACGGCCACGTCTTCTCCACAGCAGCAACCACTGGGGCGATTATTCAAAGGCGAACCGCCGGAAAAACCGAAGCGCAAACACGAGGATGCACCCTCGGAGGCCGCCGGACCGATCCCCGCTGCCAGCGAACTACCAATCATCCCAACTCATATCCGCCTGATATTGGGGAGCGTTGGTGCAGTGATCTTGTTGATTGCCTTCTGGTTGGTCTTCTCGCAGGCGATTACCCTGCTGGTGAACCCGGTGCCGCCGTGTATACCAACAATTGAACAGCTTATCAACGGGGAAGCGCACGGATGTTAAGCCCAATCATTCTGTTCTTATACTTCCTGTTCTATTTCCTACTCAACGTGATTCTGATGGCGGTCTATACGCCGTTGCCGGTCAGTGATACCGGCACGGTACGTTACCGAACGATGCCCTGGGGAACATTCGCACTGATTGTCATCAACTCACTGGTTTTCCTGCTGTGGCAAGCACCCGAATACTACCAGGCGGAGACGGTAGCGGATTTAGCCCCGTATATCAACAAACTGTGGATGTATGGCTATCGGGAAACACACTTACTGCGCCCGGATTCAATCGGGGCGTTCACGACCTTCACCAGTATGTTTATGCACGGTGGGATGTGGCACTTATTCGGCAATATGCTGTATTTGTGGACATTCGGGCGGCGGGTAGAGGATGCCTGTGGCACAGTCCGTTTTCTGTTGTTCTACCTGATGTCAGGCATGGTTGCCAATATGTTCAGTGGGATATTAAACCCCTCTACAGTGGATTTGCCGGGCATTGGGGCGAGCGGCGCGATTTCCGGCGTGATGGGCGCGTATCTGATACTGTTCCCCGGCGCACAGATTACCTGTATGTGGGCACCGGCAGGCACATGGCTTCGAATGCCATTTGTCTGGTTGATGAAAGTCCTGCACATCCCTGGTTTCAAGGATGCTAAAACCTGGAAGACCGAGAGTGTGATGAGCATCAACCCGATCAAAAATACCTATATCTACCTGCACAACAGCCTGATTTCACTCCCGGCCTGGACACAACTTCTCTTTTTCCTGATACTGCAAATCGCACCATCTATTGAGGATATTCAAGGTGGCAAAGAAGTAGGCGGGGTGAACACGCTGGCTCACCTGACCGGGTTCCTGGCGGCGCTGATGATCTTCCTCTATGTGCGAAAAGACCTGCTCACACGCTACTTTGCTGGCCGGGCATTGTAACAAACCTTCCCCACCTCATACATACAAACCGGAACGCCCCTATACAGGGGTGTTTTGGCATGAGGATAGGATGGGAAGATGGACTACTATTGATCCAGGATTCTGCTTTACAATTAGGACAATAATAATCCTTATCTCATGCCTGCATCACAGTGCCGGACTCCCCGAATCCCTTACCGCCTCCATTGTGCTGTTTTCTTATCATGTATTGGAGGGGGCGATGTATCCGCGATTCATCATGTTTCTTGTACTTACAGTTATTAGTGTGTCTACGGCAATTGCCCAGGATAGCGTCTGTCCAACGCTCATCCAAACGGCGTTGGACAGAGTCAATACGGTTTGCGCTGAAACCGGACGAAACCAGGTCTGTTATGTGAATGCGACGCTCAAAGCGCAGCCTCAATCTCATATCGTCAATTTTGCCTTTGAGAATCCCGGAGACATCGCTGCGGTCACGGACATTCAATCGTTAAGCTTGAGCGGGCTGAATGAGGGCACGGGCGAATGGGGCGTCTCGCTCATGAAACTGCAAGCCAATCTGCCGGATACCCTGCCCGGTCAGAATGTGACCTTTCTGTTCTTCGGCAACGTGTCAATCGAAAACGCGGTTGACGAAGAGTCCACAGGTTATACGGCCATGCAGGTGTTCTATTTCTCATCGGGGCTTCAGGATACCGGTTGTAATGAAGCGCCAGTAAGCGGCCTGGTGGTCCAAACGCCGGAAGGGGCAGGCACTATCGAAATCGTCGCCAATGAGGTCACTATTCAGCTTGGCTCGACCATTTTCTTGCAGGCACAGCCAGGTGATTCGCTCTCGGTCTATGTGATTGAAGGACAGGCAAGTGTAACCGCGCTGGACGGCATACAGGTTGTCCCCGCCGGGAGTATGGTCAGTGTGGCGCTGGATGAGAATCTGGCTGCGACAGAACCGCCGGGTACACCGGAGCCGTACACAGTCGAAACAATCATGACACTGGCCGATGTTGTCGCCGTTTTACCACAAAGCATCACTTTGACGGAGGCAGGCATTGGGGTCGTATCTCGTGTTCTGGAAGATGACAGTTGCTTGATTACGACGACAAACACGGTTAATCTGCGTACCGGGCCGGGGACAGTGTATACACGAAGTGACGGGTTAGCAGCCGGTCAAACTGCCACGCTGGCCGGCCAGGCGATCGGAAGCGACGGTTTTACCTGGTGGAAGCTGGCCGATGGAGCCTGGGTGCGCTCGGATGTAGTCGAAGCCACAGCGGGCTGCGCAGTCCTGCCTGTTGTGAGCGACATCCCCCCCATGCCAACACACGCCCCTGTCCAGACCAGCAATTATACCCATTATCTGATCAATTACTGCATCGGCACGCCAAACAGTCAACCGATTTATGGCGGTGATACGGTGCGTTTTAAGATGGGATGCTGCGGACAACCGACCCAAGAAGAAAATGATGCTATGACAGGTGGAAATACCGGGTGGATCACGCTGGATGGCGTTCCATTGGGTGTTTTCTACACTGGCAGTATGTTAAGACCTGAAGGGTTTTACAGTGATGAAGTTACAGCGCACTGGGTTGCTACGCCTGGTCCCCATACGGTTGCGGCGGGGTGGCCGATCGCGGAGCAACCGGTCTGCACCTTCACAGTTGCAAGCCGCTGAATGCGTTTTTGATGGTTCGTTTTTAAACAGTAACTGCGCCGGTACGATTGCCAGCGCAGTTAAGATCAATGAAACTGTTATAAACCATCTACCGACGGTTTGCCCCGCTGTTTAGCGGGTTGAACGTACCATATAAGATTGTGGGTTCGTTGACTTCAATAGTCCGCCCCTTTCACTACAACCTTATACCTACCATCAGCATAACGCGTATATCAAGCTGAGTCAAGTAAATTCGTAAATAACGAAAACGCCCCGTCGGAGGACAGGGCGTTGACTTGCGCGTAACATGGTGGGTTTAGGTGAGGCGGGTGTAATACTCAACGATGAGTTGTTCATCCACCGGCACCTGGATTTCTCCACGATCCGGCACGCGGGAAAGCGCCGCGCTCAGGTTATTGGCATCCACGTCCAGATACTGGGGCGAATACGGTGTCGATTCCATCGATTCGATGATGTGGACGTTCTTACGCATCTTTTCGGATACGGAGATGGTGTCGCCAATATTCACCGTATACGACGGAATATTGAGCCGCTGGCCGTTGATCTGAATATGCCCATGACTGACAAGCTGGCGGGCTGCCCAGATGGTGGCCGCGAAACCGGCCCGGTAGACCAGGTTATCCAACCGGCGTTCCAGCAGGATCATCAGGTTCGCCCCGGTATTCCCAGGCTGCTGGCGTGCCTTGAGGAAATAGCGGCGCATCTGACGTTCACGAATGTTATAGATAAAGGACAGCTTCTGTTTTTCGTTTAACTGCAACCCATAGTCGCTGCGGCGGCCTGACCGGAATTGTTTTTCCTTGCCATGATCGCCGGGCGGATAGGCGCGTTTGTCCATAATACGCTGATACTTCGGACGCGGAATCAGCACTTCTCCGAAGCGGCGCTGAATACGCGCTTTTGGCCCATGATAGGATCCCATTGAAATTCAACCTCTTGATGACTCAAACTGACAATTTTGAGAGGAAATTGCAGCCTTTTAAGTATTGTAACGACTTTAAGGGAGAATGCCAGGGTGGGTTTTGTGGGGTGCGTGCAGTAGACAGGCAATCCACTGGCTACTATGGCTGGTGGCTGCTGGCTGTTGGCCTCTAGCTGCTAGTGACCTGGACGCCGTGCGTTCGCGGGCAGGACTAACCAAAAGACGATAACGTACATGAGCGTGCCGTGCAGGTGCAGTGGCGAAAACGCGGCAGAGTGGGCGGGGAAGGAAAAGCGCATGAAACCTAAGGCTAATTAAGGGCTGTCAACCTGAAATAATTATACACAACTCGGTGTTATTTCGCTTTGCCGAAGCGAGCATACTTATTGCTGATTGATATGCATCTTGCAATGTTATCCCATTTGTTTCTGCATTTTTTGGGCTCATGCTCGCTAATTTTTGTTCATCTTCAATCAATCGGTGTAAGAGACATTCTATTTCAGGGCGATCTAGCCAACCAGCCCAAGCAGAAGTGGAACTTGGACGGACCAAATCCCAATGGTCAGCTATAACTGTTTCAATGTGAAGCCGCTTTTGAGCGAAAACCTTCAAGCTATTCCCCCTTACTAATTGTTCTACTTCATTTTCTGACCATCCCAATAGTGTTAGAGAATATTGGACAAGGTTTAAAGCAGACCCTAAGCCTAACTGGTGTAACCCCGATTTAAATTCATTGTATAGGAGAATAACAAGCCAAAATGCCACATCCTCAGGATGCTGTGGTGGTGTTTCTGGAATCTGTGTGAGAATAGAGTTTCTATCCCATCCCCCATAATCACCCAATATTTCTCTTATTTCAGATTTGCTTTCGTACAACCGAATAGCCTCCAGGCGCAGTTGTTCGTACCCATTGCCCTCCCCTAAAATTTCCAGATAGGGCGTAAGCTTATTAGCGAAAGACTCTAGATCAATTAAATAAGCGTCGTGAATGATAGCCATCTTGCTCCCTTGAAGACATTTGGGACTTGCATACCTGGCAGACAGTGAGCTTTTACAGTTTAGAATTAATCTGCAGATTTTGGTAGGGACGGAGAGAAATATGCTCCACCCCCACGAAGAACTATCACCGCGCTAGTTATTGAAAGAGCATCAGTGTATGCCCTTATACCTCTACTCCAACGGCTCCCAGCGGTACTTCAAATCGTTCGTAGTACACCTTTCGCCGCTGGCACCCACTTTCGCGGTAGTGGACAGCGCCGGATATATCTCGCTCTGGGACTTTGCGGAGTAGCGAGAAACAGAACAGTATAGATTTCAGCAGGAGGCACAGGGCAACGTGCCTCTTTTTGCATTGGTATTACGGAATGTACCTGCTGATACGTTACACTGTTGACAGCGTCATTACTCAATCAACCAGGAGGGACACGGACAATGGAATATCGCAGTCTGGGACGAACCGGGGTGCAGGTCAGCGCCTTATGTCTGGGATGCATGAACTTCGGCGGCAAAACGCCTGAAGCCGAATCGCTGGACATCATTGACCGGGCACTAGAAACGGGAGTGAACTTCCTCGATACCGCCAACGTGTATACACGCGGCAAGAGTGAGGAAGTTGTCGGCAAAGCCCTGAAGCGCAACGGCAAACGTGACCGAATCGTGCTGGCAACCAAAGTGCATGGCCGCATGGATGATGACGATATCCTGTCTTCCGGGAATAACCGCCGCCACATCATCCAGCAGTGCGAAGCCTCCCTGCGCCGCCTGCAAACCGATTATATAGACCTCTACCAGATTCACCGCCCGCAGTCCAGCACGCCGATTGACGAGACGTTACGGGCGCTGGACGACCTGATTCGCGCCGGAAAAGTACGGTATATTGGCACCAGCACCTTCCCGGCCTGGGAGGTGATGGAATCGCTGTGGGTATCGAAAGAGTTGGGGCTGAACCGCTTCGTGAGTGAGCAGCCGCCCTACCATCTACTGGATCGCAGCATTGAGCGCGAACTGGTGCCACTGGCGCAGACCTACGGGCTGGCGATCATCCCCTGGTCACCGCTGGCACGAGGCTTTTTGAGCGGTAAATACCAGCGTGGACAGGATATTCCCGGCGACTCGCGTTTTGCATCGGATCTGGGGAATGGGCAGAGTGTGTTCGCGCAGCGCACCAAACAGCACTTCAGCGATATGGCGTATGGTGTGCTGGATACAGTCGAGGCGCTGGCACAGGAAAAAGGCTGCACGGCATCACAGGTGGCGCTGGCCTGGTGTATGAATCAACCGGGCATCACCAGCCCGATTATCGGCCCGCGCACGATGGAACACCTGGTGGACAATCTGGGCGCGGCCGATGTCACCATCACCGATGATGACCGCGCCCGACTGGACACGGTGGCCGCGCCGGAACAGGCGATTGTCCCCTACTACACCGGGAAAATGATTGACTTTAAGCCACCGCAATACCGCTGGTAGGATCGAAAGTCCAGACTGGTAAAAGATCGATTTTCTAAGTAAGTGGGCGAGAATATCTCGCCCCAGGAGTTTGGCTGTTTTTGCAATTAGAGGTCTGGCAAATTAGACTCAGGACAGGTCACACCGATTCTCGCTACAGGATAGGTTTTATACCGGGAAATGAGCTGCAAGCATGAAGCAGAAAGTCTGGGGCATAAGATACCTAAAAAGGGCTGCCATCACTTGGCTTTCAAGACGGTATCTATCCTGTTCTGCTTGTTCACATGGCAAGGCTCACAGATTGCATATCGTGTACGGTGTGGGTTGGGAGACAGTCACTCCTCATCCGGGCGGGTGAGTTCACCAACGAGGTTTGTCTGCATCGTGGCTCTGATCTCATCAGGCGTGAGGTTCAGGCTGAACAGGTAACGTAACTTTGCCAGGGCGGTTTCCGTGGTCATGTCGTAACCGCTGATCGCCCCGGCATGCGCCAGTGCCGACCCCGCCGCATAATCCGCCAGGTCAACTGTGCCGTGCAGACACTGGCTGCATACCACAATCACGACGCCCCGCGCTGAGGCTTCGGCCAGGGCATCCATCAAGTCCCGGCTCTTTTCCGGGCCGTTGCCCACACCGTAGGCTTCGATAATCAGCCCTTTGAGCGGCGGCTGAAGCATGTTGCGCACCATATCCGCCGCAATGCCGGGGAACAGGCGCAGTACGCTCACCGCTGAGGTATCCAATGGTTGTAAGGTGAGGCGGTTGCGCACTCCCCGATCAAGCGGCAGCACATGATCCCAGTCAATATCAATATCCACGCCAACCATCCCCAGCGGGGGATAGTTGGGCGAGGCGAAAGCATCAAAGCCCCCGGCGCTGACTTTAGTCGCCCGGCAGCCACGCAGCAGGGTACTGCCAAAATACAGACAAACTTCCGGGATAGCATATCTGGCCGCAATCATCAGGGCGGTGATGAGGTTTTCACGGGCGTCGCTGCGAACTTCACACAGCGGAATCTGGGAGCCAGTCAGAATCACCGGCTTTTGCAGACCACTGAGCATGAATGGCAGCGCCGACGCGGTATAGGCCATTGTGTCGGTCCCATGCAAAACGATGAATCCATCATAACCGTCGTAATGGGCGGCGATGTCCTCGGCAATTTCGCGCCAGTTGTGGTGTGTCATGTTCGATGAATCGAGCAGCGGGGCATATTCATGCAGATCAAAGGCGGGCAAGGCTGGATTGTCAAACTCCGGCATCGTAGCGATTTGCTCGGTGAGGTAACCGGGTTCGGGCGCATAGCCGGACTCGGTGCGTTTCATTCCAATCGTGCCGCCGGTGTAGGCGACATAAATCCGCTTCTTCACACCGTTATGCCCCCTCCATCACATCAGCAGCGCGGGGGAAAAGACCGCTCACGCCGCCGGTGTGCCAGAACAGCACGGTTTCATCGGGGCGATAGACACCAGCGCGCGCCCGTTCCACCAACCCGCCCAGACCGCGCCCGGTATACACCGGATCGGTGACGATACCTTCGGTACGGGCGATCAGGCGAACAGCCTCCCGTTCGGCATCGGTGATGACGCCGTAACCATGAGTGCCACAGGCCGGATACAAAACCACATCCGAGGTAGTAATTTCCAGGTTTACCCCTAATTTGAGAGCCGTCTGATGGGCAATATCGCGTATGCGGTCAGCGAAAACCGGTGAGGCATCATTCATCATGCCTTCGACCTGCGCCGCCATCCCCAACGCCCGCACACCGACCAGGATTCCAGCATGCGTGCCGCCCGAACCAGAGACGAACACAATCCGGTCAACCTGTTCACCCCGTTCCTGCAGCTGCTGGTGCAGTTCTTCCACCGCTGCGACATAACCCATCGCACCTACCGCATTCGATGCACCCACTGGAATCACATACGGGTGATGCCCCTCGGTACGCAGGCGCTCAGCGGTTTCGACCATGACCTGCGTCCGCCTATCCCCAGCGGCAGGCGTTTTCCGGGACTCCACGCCTGTCCAGACGATTTCCGCACCGAACAGGTCATCCAACAGCAGGTTGCCGGTGTATTCCGCTCTGGGGCGTGCCGCGCCGGAAAGCACCAGCACACAGCGCAGCCCCAACTTGGCACAAGCGGCGGCGGTCTGGCGGCAGTGATTGGACTGCGCCGCACCCGCTGTAATCACCACATCAGCGTTCTGCTGCAAGGCATCAGCGATAGCAAATTCGAGTTTGCGGGTTTTATTACCGCCGGTTGCCAGGCCAGTCTGGTCATCCCGTTTAATGAGCAGGCGCGGACACGCTGCGCCCAATGCTGCCTGCAGACGGGGCATTTCTTCCAGCGGGGTTGGCAAGAACGCCAGCGATACACGCGGTAAATGATCGGTAAGCATGGGGTATTGTTATCCTTATAAACCCATGCCAGGAGGCGGAATCTCCTGGCATGGAAACACCATTACATATTAGCGAGTTCTTCCTCGGTGGCCGTCAGTCCCAGGATGTTATACCCGGCGTCCACGTGTAGTGTTTCGCCGGTGACGTTGCGGCTCAGGTCAGAAGCCAGGTAGAGCGCCGTGTCGCCCACGTCTTCTTGCGAAACCAAGCGACGCAGCGGAGCGGTTTGCTCGGAATACTTCAGCATGGTGCGGATGCCGGGAACACCTGCCGCCGCCAGGGTCTTGATTGGCCCAGCGCTGATGGTGTTGACGCGAATCCCCTTCGGCCCCAGGTCGTTCGCCAGGTAGCGAGTGATGGTTTCCAGAGCGGCCTTCGCCACTGCCATCACATGGTACTTGGGCATGACCTTCTCCGCCGCATAGTAGGTCAGGCTCATGATGCTGCCGCCATCGCTCATCAGTGGTTCAGCGCGTTTCGCCAGGGCAATCAGGCTGTAGGCGCTGATGTCGAGCGCCAGTTTGAAGCCGTCGCGGGAAATATCAACAAAACGCCCTCCCAGGTCTTCCCGGTTGGCGAAAGCGACGCTGTGTACCAGGGTATCCACTTTGCCAAAACGTGCCGCCGCCTTTTCAAAGAGGGCATCAATCTGTGTGTCATCGGTCACGTCACACGGCTCTACGAAGTCGCAGCCGATTTCCGCCGCCAGCGGCATAACCCGTTTTTCCATAATTTCGCCCACATAGCTCAGGCCGATGGTCGCCCCGGCTTCATGGAGCTTTTTCGTAATCCCCCAGGCAATCGAGTTCTTGTTTGCCAGGCCAAAAATCAGGACGACTTTACCATCCATCAATCCCATAATGTCATTCCTCCTCATACAGTGTCGGGGAGTATTTACCCCCTGTCTGGTGCGGTTAAAACGGCATTAAATGTAACACGGCGGGCAGGTAAACGCTACGGCAAGCGTGACCGGTAGCCCGTTACGCCAGATATTCCGCCAGCGACTCGAAATCGTAGTCCACATAAGGGACATTCTTCTCCAACCGTTCCCGCCGCCCCGCCATATAGCGTGCTGCCCAGTTGTCCTCGCTCAGGTCAACTTCGCTGTTGATGATGGCAAACAGGTCAATTTCCCGCAGTTTGAGAAAGTGTGGAATTTCCTTCAGCCAGTGGGGGGCGAGGCGGTTCTCCTCGGCGTAGCCCTGGATGAATGCGGACATGAACCGGGCGGTGAAGGCTTCCCGTTCGCCGCTGAAGGGGATCGCGTAGAACAACACAATGGCAATATCATTGATAAACCAGCTATACACACAGTCGTCGAAATCAAAGAATGTGATGCGCCCGGCATCATCCACGAAACAGTTTCCGGTGTGGGCATCCTGGTGGATGAGACCATACGATGCGGGATCGTCCCTGGGCAGCGTATCAATGTGTTCCCTGAGCCGAACATAATGGTCACGGATGACCGCCTCCGAATCCACCACCAGGTTCTCAAAGGCCGCCATAACCGGGGCATCCCACTGCGGGCGCTTCCAGGCAGGGTCAGGCAGGATATAGTGCTGTGTGAGGGCATGCATCCGGCCAAAGGTGCGGCCATATTCCCGATAAAATGCCGGATCAGCCCATTCGTTTCTACCGGGAGGATGCCCCTGTGCACGGACGAACGCCGTCGCCAGAAAATCGCCGCCCGTACCGTCCGCGATATGTTCAACCAGGTTGCCTGTATCGGAAGTGATCGCCCTGGAAGCCCCCACCCCACCCTTCACCAGGTAGTTGATCCAGTCCACTTCGCCCTGGATGAGTGCGGCACTGCGGCGCAGGCTGTGGCCTATGCGCAGGACATAGGCGGAATCATCGCGTTCGAAGGCATACATGAAACTCTCAAATCCGTCCAACAATTCGAGGGCGGATGGCATGACCCCGAAGCGGCGGGCGGCTTCACGCAGAATCCTGTCGCTAAAACGAGATTTGATGGCATCTTCCATGTGGTATTCCTCAACAAACTATTTTGTGGGCAGTTTCGCACAGAATGTATACTCCCGTAAAGTGATAACCCGCCCGTATCCGGCAAGAATCGCCCTGGTAAGACCGAAGCGCGACATAACAATACTCTAATATCAGAACTTTTTAAGGCTTGGGTGATGAATTCTCCAGTATAGTCATGGTAGAGAGGCTGAGCAGCGTTGTATGAGGCGAGTAACGATGATGGAAGATACTTTTGCGTTTATTATCCACCCGATAGACATCAAAAAAGACGTTTCCCGCAAGTTCCCGGTTCTGGGGAAAATCCTGTCGGAAAGTCAGATTAACTTTTTCTCACGCTTTTTTCCGCCGGTATATCTTTCGGAAGTCAGCGGGATTCGTTCGATAGACACCGGCAAGGAACTGCGTGGCTGGCTGATTGCCTGCCCGTTCACGCCGCCCACCATGATGCGCGTGCCAGTCGAGACCGCCTATAACAAGATCGTCGCCACCGGGCGCATGGCCGAAGAACTGGGGGCGCGGATTTTAGGATTGGGCGCGTATACTTCTGTCGTGGGCGATGCCGGGCTGACGATTGCGAAGAGGCTGGACGTGCCGGTGACGACAGGCGACAGCTATACGATTGTCATGGCGGTGGAAGCCGTGCGTGAGGCGGCCCGCGTGATGAATATCCCGATGCGCGAAGCGAAAGTTGCCATTGTGGGGGCAACTGGCGCAATCGGCAAAACCTGCGCTCAATTGATCGCCGGAGAAAGCGCGGAACTCACGCTGGTCGGGCGGCGGCAGGATGCCCTTGAAGCAATACGTGAGCTTTGCGAGGGGCATGGGGCGAAAGTGCGCACCAGCACCGCCGTCAGTGCCATCTACGAAGCTGACCTGATCCTGACGGTGACGAGTGCCCTGGATGCCGTGATCGAACCGCAGCACCTCAAACCCGGCGCGGTGGTATGCGATGTGGCACGCCCCAGGGATGTGTCCGCTCAGGTCGCGGCAGAGCGAGATGATGTACTGGTCATTGAAGGCGGCATGGTGGAAGTGCCGGGGCCGGTAGATTTCGGCTTTGACTTCGGCTTCCCGCCCAAGATGTCGTATGCGTGCATGGCGGAAACGATGGCGCTGGCGCTTGAAGGCCGCTATGAGGACTATACGATTGGCAAGGACATTTCGGTGGAACAGGCGTTGGAAATTGGGGAAATCGCATCACGGCACGGCTTCCGGTTGAGCGGATTCCGCAGTTTTGGCAAGGAAGTCAGCGCCGCCACAATTGACGGCGTGCGCGAACGGGCCGCGCGGAATATCAAGCGCTGGGTTCCGGTAGTGGGGTAAAAAACGCCCCATCTGTTTCAGGATGTATAGATTTGAAAATCAACAGGGGCATGACGCACATCATGCCCCTCGTTCTTTCTTATGTGCGCGGGGACGGCACTCTCACCGTCCATCGGGCTATTGCGTCAAAGACTCAAAGCTCAAGCCTCAGTACTGCTTTTAGTTCCGCAGCGGCTTATTAGTTTGCAGCATGTGAGTGATGCGTTCCAGTGTCTTGGGTTCGACCACCAACTGCATAAAGGCTTCACGTTCCAGGTCGAGGATATACTGCTCACTCACCCACTGCGGACGTGCCAGTGCCCCGCCAGTCAGTACGTAGGCGACTTTGCGGGCGATTTGCGCGTCGTAATCGGTGGCATAGCCGCCCTCGCGGAAGCCCTCGATACCCAGCAGCAGCGCCGAGTAAGCATCGCGCCCGGCAGCATACACCTTGCCGGCTTTGAGTGGCACGTAGCCATTCGCCATTTCGAGCGCAGTGCGTTTGGCTTCTCCCAGCAGGTGAGAACGATTCATTACGATTTTGTCCCCGGCGCTCAGGAAACCGAGGTCACGGGCTTCTTTGGCACTGGTGCTGACTTTGGCGACGGCAATCGCCTCAAATGCCTGTTGCAGGTGCGGTAGTGGGTCGGCATTCTCATTGGCCGCCATGACCGGACTCACGATTCGTCGTACCAGTTCCTTACAGCCACCACCCGCCGGCAGCAGCCCGACGCCGACTTCGACCAGCCCGGCATACAGTTCGGCGTGCGCCACAACTTTCGCGCCGGACATCAGCAGTTCAAGGCCGCCGCCCAACGCCATGTTAAAGGGCGCAACCACCACCGGCTTAGACGCATAGCGCATCGCCTGTGTCAGGTTCTGCAGCGCCCGAATGCTCTCGTCCAACTGGTCGAGCATATCGTTCTGCACCGACATGGCGACCATGAAGACATTCGCGCCAATGCAGAAGCGTTCCCCATCATGGCCGACCACCAGCGCATCGAAATCGCTTTCCAGCAGTTCCAGCGCCTTGTAAGACATTTCGACCAAATCCTGGTCAATCGCAAAGGCCTGGCTGTGGTATTCCAGCAGCGCCACGCCGTCACCCATATCGTAGACTGATGCGCCGCTGTTGCCGACCACTTTACGCTCATTGGCCTTGAGGCCGGCGACGGTAATCTCACGCGGGTCGCTTTCCAATGGGCGATAGGCGGAATCCTGCGGGCTGTAATAGCCGACAGCCTGTCCCTTGTCGTCGTACTGGTAGAACGTGGTATTGCCAGCGGCAACCATCTTCCTGACCCAGTCGGCCACCGGATACCCGGCGTCTTCAAAGGGCTTAATGGTGGCTTCCACGCCAATCGCGTCCCAGATAGCGAACGGCCCCATCTCGTGGCCGAAGCCCCACTTCTGGGCGTTGTCAATGTTCACAATCGTATCGGTGATTTCCGGCACGCGGTGTGACGCATAGGCCAGATAGAAGGCGTGCAGGTGCCAGAGGTACTTCCCGGCACGGTCATCGGCGTTGATGAGCAGGCGAATGCGTTCGCCCAGCGGCTCGACTTTGCGGTATTCGCCCACACTGTCAAAACGCGGCTTGGTAGGCGGTTCGTATTCCATCGTCGCCAGATTAAGCGCCCACAGCTCTTTCTCGCCCGATGCGCCTTTGCGCATGTGATAGAAACCCTGGCCGGTTTTGCGTCCCAGCCAGTTGTTATCCAGCATTTTCTGGCTGAGTTCGGCGGATTTCGCGTGTGCCAACACCTCACGGGCGGGGTCATCGGGGATGGCATCGTACAGGTTACGGGCAACATGCACCGCGATGTCAAAGCCCACCAGGTCGTTCAGGTTGAACGTCGCGGTCTTGGGGCGGCCAATCAGCGGCCCGGTGAGAGCGTCTACCTCTTCTACGGTGTAGCCGTTATCCAGGGCATAGTTCATGGCCTGCATCCCGGACATGGACATGAAGCGGTTGCCGATAAAGTTGGGGGTATCCTTGCAGATCACCACGCCCTTGCCAAGCACGCGCGTCCCGAATTCCTGAAGGTAGGCGATGACTTCGGGGTCGGTGTTATGATGCGGGATAACTTCCAGCAAACGCAGGTGACGCGGCGGGTTGAAGAAGTGTGTCCCCAGAAAGCGGCGGGTAAAAGTCTCATCTAAGTGTTCGGCGATGTCTTTGAGGGGAATACCTGACGTATTGGTAGAGATGATCGCATCGGGACGGGCGAGTTCGGCCAGTTTTGCCATCAAATTCTGCTTGATGTCCAGCCGTTCGACCACGACTTCGATAATCCAGTCGGCATCTCCCACCCAGGCGAGGTTATCGTCAATATTGCCGACACGGATACGATCCAGATCGCCGGGAGCAAATAACTGCGGCGGGCGCGATTTTTGCAAAGTCTTGAGGTTATTGGTGACAATGGCGTTTCGCTTGTCGGGTGCGTCGCCTGGTTGGGTGCCCTTCGCGGGAATATCGAGCAGGACGGTATCCACCCCGACGGCGGCCAGCAGGGTGGCAATCCCCCCACCCATAGTGCCGGAGCCGATAACCGCTGCTTTACGAATGTTATAGCTCATAATTGGTTTAACCTTTCTTGAAGCATGAACAGTTCATTGTAAATTCAATTTATCGGAAGCCTCTCGCTGCCGCTCGATAATCAGGGCAACCGCCTCTTCTAGTGAATCTGCCGTGACATAACGTTCGCGGAAACGCGGGTAAAGGCGGGAAAATGTATTCAGCAAGGCTCTCAAAAAAGCATTTGCCCCGACAAACACACCAAAACACCAGTTCGGCGCGGCGTTAAATGTCCCCCAATGAATACTGGAAAGGATATCCGGCGGAATACGATTGACCTGCGAGGTGTCCACAATCGTATATACCGGGTAATCCACTTCCCGAATCATCCGATCCACATTCGTAATCGCATTTTCAAGCTCGGCCCACTGCCAGCCAGCTTCAAGATCGTACAGAATGATCGTGTGCGCCTCGTCAAACCACCCATACTGGACGCTCATCGTGCCACCCCTTTGCTGGCTTTTCCGTCTCGCACAACGCCACCGACCCGAATTAGTGATACCTTTCACTTGCAGTTTACCGTCTTGAGAGGTTCGGGGCAAGACAACCGCCCTGCCCCGAAATCATGCCTTTTCAGATCACGCCAGTTCGTGGCGCGAATAGTCCAGAATCCGGCGGGCGACGATCAGCGTGTTGATCTGCCCCGTCCCCTCGAAGATGTCATTGATCTTGCCGTCGCGCATCCACTTTTCGACCAGCCATTCACGGCTGTAGCCCATCATGCCCAGCAGTTCAACCGCCTTCTGTGTGATGCGCGTCACCGCTTTACCAGCTTTGGCCTTTGCCATACTCGCTTCCAGGCTGTTGTGTTCCCCAGCGTCCAGCATGACCACCGAACGCAGTGTCAGCAGGTAGGCGGCTTTTAGCAGGGCTTCCATCTCCAACACATCGCGCTGGACGGTGGTGAGCCGGTGATACGGCAGCCCATACGGAATTTCCACGCCTTCTTCAGTCAGTTTCTCTTTGACGAATTCCAGCGCGGCACGGGCTACTCCCAGGGCGCTGGCGGCCACCAGCGGGCGGCTGGCGTCAAAGGTCGCCATTGCACCCTTGAACCCTTTATCCTGGCGACTGGCCTGCACTTCCGCACTGCCCAGAATGTTATCCGCCGGGATGCGGGCATTGTTCAGCACAATCGTGACCGTGTCACTGGTGCGGATACCGTGCTTGATTTCGACCTTTCCAATGCTGACACCAGGCGAACCGGCCTCGACTACAAACGGCTTGATCCCGGCGCGTCCAGCCTCTTTGTTGACTGTCGCCCACACAATCACCAGGCCGTTCGATTCTTCCAGAGATAACTTGCCGCTGGTGATGAAGATTTTCTCGCCGTTCAGCACCCACTCATTGGTTTCTTCGTCAAAAACGGCGGTGGTGGTGATAGATGAATTATCCGACCCCGCACCGGGTTCAGTGATCGCCATCGCACCCCACACCGGCTCATCACCTTCCGCGAAGCGGGTCAGCAGCCGCAGTTTTTGCTCTTTGGTGCCGACAGCCTCAATCGCCGCGCCGCCGAGCGCCGGGCTGGGCAGGCACAGGTAAATGCCAGCGTCACCCCAGGAGAGCATTTCAATCAGGAGCATCGTGCCGAGGATACGGGTGCTGGGACGACTGCGCTTCTTCTCGCCATCGCCGTCCGCGGGGCGTTGCAGTTTGTCCAGGGCAGCTTTTTGCTGGTCACGCAGAATCGGCCAGATCATCTGAATAAATTCATAAGGACGTTCATGTTCGTTTTCGTCCAACTGGCGGGCGAAGGGGCGCATCGTGGTTTCCGCCACCCATTTCACCATCTGCGTCTGCTGGACAAGAAATTCGGGAATTTCAAAGTTAATGGTCATCGTTTTAACCCTTCACGTATTCTGTTTTTCGGTTTGTCCAGCCCTGGCACACAGGGCGGCTAATTCGCTGCGATGTTCGGCCTCATGCTGACATAAATGATGCAGCACCCACTCCGGCGTCACGTCATACTTGGGCAGGCTGCGGGGGCGGCGAAAGTCTTCCAGCGTCATGCTACGAAACGCCGCCAGGAGATGCCAGCGGACAGCCGCCAATCCAGTCCAGTACCACCCATAAGCCTTGCCATCTACCCTGGTCAACTTACCGTGATCGTCACGCACATCATAGGAGAACAGGGGTACAAGACCCTCCGGCCATTCACTTTGCAGCACATCGGAATACAACCAGTCCAGCTCAATCGCGGCAATATGGTACAGCAACGTGCCAACCGTAAATCCACTTGGCTCTATCGCCAAATCCACATGAGCCGAATTAAAGCCCTTGAGCGCCACTCGTGTCCGGCGGCGTGCATCTTCCAGCATCCATAACGCCCGCCCAATCTCCGGCGGACAGTCAGGGAGCGGATTGACCAACAGTGATGTTCCACCTTTATCCGGCATAGCTATACCATCGCCAGGCCATCAAAGGTCGGGAAACCGCGCCCGTTACGCAGCCAGCGCTCCACCGGGTACTCGCGGATGAATCCGTAACCGCCCAGCGTTTGCAGGCCACCATCCGTGACGTACAACACCATCTGGTCGGCATACTGTTTGGCAAGGTACGCTTCCGCCGAGGCATCCGCACCCTGGTCGAGCTTCCAGGCAGCTTCCCAGGCCATCAGCCGGGCAGAATCCACTTCAATCGCCATCTCAGCCAGCATGAATGCAATCGCCTGGTTTTGGGCGATGGGCTTACCGAACTGGACCCGCTCTTTAGCATAGTCACGCGCATACTCATACGACGCCCGCGCCACACCGACAGCCATCGCCGCCAGTGCGACTTGCCCACGACTGAGTATGGCATTGACGTCACAGCCCGCAGCGCCGCCCAGTCGGGCCGATTCTTCGACCACGACATCGGTGAACCTGACACGGAAGGTCGGCAGCGCCCGCAGCCCCATCAACAGTTCCCGTTTTTCAATTTCCACCCCGGGCGTATCTTTTTTGACGATATATCCATCCGTCACACCTGACTCGGCGTTCCGGGCATAGACCAGCAGCCATTCTGCATTGTCGGCCAGGGGGACATAGGCTTTTGTGCCATTGAGAGTGATTTTGCCACCGGCTGCCGTCGCTGTGGTTTTCAGGTTATGCGCATCGAACAGCACACCTGGCTCAAGCAGCGCCGCCGTCGCGGGAGCGAACGACTCTTCCAGAAACATTGGCAGCAGGGTTTCTTTCTGCTCCGGTGTGCCGTAAAGCGTAACCGGGTAGGCGAACAGCGCCGGAGTCATAACATGCATCGCCACGCTAAGGTCGCCAAACGCCAGTTCTTCCGCCGCCAGCACGCCGGTGATGGCGCTCATCTCGCCAAAACCGCCCAGTTCTTCCGGGATAGCTGAGGGCACAAGTCCCATCTGCCAGCCCGTGTTCACTACCGACATCTGCGGGGTGCTTTCTTCATCGGACTCATGGGCGATCTGACGAATCTCGTTGAGCGCGTAACGGCGCATCGTGTCAATCAACAGTTGTTGATCTTCGGTTGGAGTGAAACTTACCATAGATAGAGCCTCTCTTAGATAGTTATCGTATCCGGGTTGGTATCCCCCGGATTTAATCATCAGGCCTGCTGTGACACAGGCCTGTATGCTGACTCGTTTATGACTGCTTCTCGCGCAGAACGCGCAAAATCTGTTCCAGGTGGTTTACGTCATGCCAGGCAGTGACAATCAACTGGTCCTGCAGGCTGACCTGGCCGCGTACCGGATGATTCGCGATACGTGTCCAGGCCGCTTCCGGCAGCGCCTCCTGGTAGGCGATGTATTCACCGCGTATCCGCACCCAGTCGGCATATACCGCATAAATGTCCTGTTCGTGATATTTGTTCTGAGCAGCTAATTCGTCAGGACTGGGGAAAGGGAGATCAGGAACATCCTGCTCAACGGTGATACGGGCACGATGCAGGAAAATCGCCTCGAAGTCACGCAGGTGGCATAAAACTTGCAGCGCCGTCCAGCCTTCCCCGCTGTCCCGATAGGTCGTCAGGTCATGCAGGGGAGTATCCCGGACGATGTAGCCAATGTTCTTCAGATTCTTGCGCATCTGGTCGTACTGCCAACCACGAATCACACTTGCCGCGATCATGTTTCCCTCATTTCCCTCATTGAATGATTATCAAAGTTTATCGCTTAACTAGCCGCCCGCGACTGCCCCCAGAAATACCAGGCAAAGAGCGGCATCCCCACCAGGAAGAACAACCCGCGCAGCGCGATCAGCCCGGTATTGGCGACACCCAGCACACCCACCAGCGGGAACGCCAGCATCAACACCACGATGACCCACTCCAGCAGGCCGCGACGCGGGAAGACGACCCCGAAGGCATACAGCGCCGCGAATGCCCCCATCCACTTGAGATTGGTCAGAACATAGATAAGGGGCAGCGCCGGATCGGTCAGGGGCATGCCGTTCTGCGCTCCCTGTGCATAAACGATGAACAGCGCGTTTTCTGTGGCGTCCATCAACGCCGCGAAAATCCCTGCGCCCAGACCAATCAGGGCGAACGCCCGCGCTTTCTCCGCCGTGACGGCGTACAAACCAGTGAACACCAGCAAGTAGCTCAACACAAACAGCGAGTCCGCGCCAAAGAAACCGAGCGCAATGCCCGGATGCTCATTTGACGCCCGCACAAAGTCGGCGGTGGGCACTGGAAAACCACTGGGCTGCACGCTGATACCATCCGGCATGGAGGTCCCGGCGACCGCCTGAAAGATGACGGCCACAAACGCCAAAACCGCCGCCAGCGCCGCCGCTTGAAAAACTGTCTTTTTTTCCATAATTTTTTCCTCAATCTAAGATATTCTTCATGTGAAACAAGGATATGAGATTTCTTAGCTGCTGGCGGGTTAGCATCTTAGCTGGTTAGCACTTTAGCTTTTTAGCAGGTCAGGATTTCTTGCTGTCCGGCTATCAGAAGCCATTTGAAAAGTCAATTTGCTGCCTGAAGTCGTACTAAACGGCGCAC
>CALJKV010000089.1 GCA_937974245.1 uncultured Chloroflexota bacterium
TAAGGCACACGGACAAACTCAACGGTTAGATTTTTATCCTCGGCGGATAACACGATATAGCAGGCATCGCGGTTGTTATCTTTAGGTTTGCCCACACTGCCCGCATTGATGATGTGTCGCCCGCTTGGCAGCACCTTATGATACGGCAGATGCGTATGTCCGCACACCAGCACGTCGGCGTCTACCCCGTTCATGATACGTTCGAAATAGTCGTCGGGACGATCCTCAAATAGGTACTCGTTGACCTTACGCGGGCTGCCATGTACCAGCAGCACTTTCAGCCCGCCAAGCCGTACCGGGATGTGCGCCGGGAGACTCCGCAGATAGGCCTTGTTGTCAGCAGTGGTGTGGGCGTTCGTCCAGGCGATAGACTGTTCGCCGCGCTTCTGGTCGGCCTCCAGCTTGTAGGCACAGCCGCAGTCGGCGCTATCGTTGCCCACGCCTTGATCGTAGTTGCCCATCAGGGTTGGGATACCGCGTTCCCCCACCATCTGAATCACCTCATTGGGAAAGGTGCCATAACCCACCAGGTCACCCAGGCAGTACAGATTCTCCAAGGCACGTCGTTCCATATCCGCAAAAACCGCTTCAAGTGCCGGGAGATTGCCATGAATATCGCCAAAAGCTGTCAAGGATTCGGTCAAAGCTGTGCTCCTGTTTTTAACTCGGTCAGGAAATGATGGATGCGGGTACTCAGTCGCTGCGCCGTCTCGGAAAAAGCCTGCCGGCGCTCCACTACATCCTGAATTGCTGATGGGTCGGGGAATCCCCAGTGGATATGCTGGCCGTCGCCGGGGAATGTGGGGCAGACTTCCCGCGCCCGGTCACAGACGGTAATCACGGCGTCGAATGGCTGCCCGGCCAGTTCATCGAATCCTTTCGAATACTGTGAACGAATGTCAATGCCAAGGGCTTCCATCGTGCGAATTGCCTCCGGGTGGATACCGCCCGGCACACTCCCGGCACTGTGGACGTCAATCTGCTCGCCGCTGAGATATCGCATCAAGCCTTCGGCCATCTGGCTGCGGGCGCTGTTATGGGTACACACGAACAACACCTTTGGTGTTGACTGTAACGGTACTTCGTCCCCGCCAGCGCCACCCATCACAGCCGGATGAATGGCAGCACCGGCTTCCCGGTACAATGCGCCCAGGTAATCCAGGTCGAGGCTGTAATACGTGTCACGCCCGTCGGCTTCGCTGCGGCGCACCGTCACCAGATGCCCCTCACGGAGCTGCCTGAGGTGATACGACACGAGATTCAATGGATGTTCTACCAACGCCACCAGTTCATTGACGCGATAATCGCCAATCGCCAGCGCCCGGACGATCTGCCAGCGCAGGTCGTGCGCCAGCAATTTAAGGATTTTGGGTGGGGATTGGGTTTGCATAGAAAATACTCCAACTTAAATTGGTACAATTTGTTTTGAACTATTTATCATCCGAGCATACCACGCCTACCCGGCCAGAGTCAAGCAAAAAGACCATCGGTTAGGATGGTCTCTTCACACTGTCCATAGCGAAATTTGGTCTACACAACCAGGTTGAAAAGATACCCCGTCACAACAATGCTGAAGTGGACTGGCATCAGCCGGACTCGTGTAGTAGACCTCCCGGTGGGCGAACTACTGCCGCGCATCTGCTAAACCAGATCACTGATGTCATGCACATTTTGCGGTTTTCTATTGCAGGCGTGACCTCGCTTGCCAGAGCGCATCATTCGGGTAGAGCCGGCGCCCCAACCAGAGTGACAGATAAACCAGGCTAATCAACGCTGGCACTTCAATAAGCGGGCCGACAACCGTTGCTAATGCCTCGCCAGATGCCAGGCCAAATACACCTATAGCAACCGCGATTGCCAGCTCGAAGTTGTTCCCGGCAGCAGTGAAGGAAATCGTTGCCGTATCCGCATACGAGAATTTCAACAGATAAGAGGCCGCAAACGACAGACTGAACATGATGATGAAATACATCAGAAGCGGGAGCGCGATCCGCAGCACATCCGCCGGTTGATTGAGAATGACTTCACCCTTAAGCGAGAACATCATTACAATGGTGAACAAAAGACCGATAATCGCGGTCGGAGATAAGCGTGGCACGAATGTTGTTTCATACCAGTTTTCGCCTTTGACACGTGTCAGGATCAGGCGTGTAAGAAAACCGGCGGCCAATGGAATCCCCAGGAAAATCATCACGCTCTTGGCGATTTCTCCCATTGAAACATCCAGCACAACCGCTGCACCACCAAGCCACTGTGGCACAATCGTCAGGTAGAAATACCCCAACACGGTATACATCACGATCTGAAACACGGAGTTGATCGCCACCAGCACCGCTGCATATTCATTGTCTCCACAGGCCAACATATTCCAGATCAGAACCATCGCAATACAGCGGGCTAACCCTACCAGGATCAGGCCGGTACGGTATTCCGGGTAATCCGGTAGCAGCAACCAGGCGAGGGTGAACATCAGAGCCGGGCCGATAACCCAGTTTAGCAGTAATGACGTGCCAGACATCTTCCAGTTAGCAGCCACCTCCGGCATTTTGCCGTATTTGACCTTCGCCAACACCGGATACATCATCCATAAAAGACCGATGGCAATCGGCAGCGAGACTGTATCCAGTTTGACCGAATCCAGCGCCGGTCCCAACGCTGGAAACAGTTTGCCCAGCGCGATCCCCAGAGCCATGGCCCCAAAGATCCACAACGGCAAGAAGCGATCCAGGGTTGAAAGTCTGCTAAAGACACTACCTGTCTGTTGGCTCATACCTTTTATTGCGCTCCATTTTCGCTAGACAACCAGGTTGAAAAGATACCCTGTCACGACAATACTGAGGGCAACCACGCCGATAAAAATGGCGATCAGGCGTGGCTTCAACACTTTCCGCAGGATAATCATTTCCGGCAAACTTAGTGCAACCACCGACATCATGAAGGCCAGCACCGTCCCCAGTGCTGCGCCTTTGCCCAGCATCGCGCTCACGATAGGGATTACCCCCGCCGCATTGGAATACAAGGGGATGCCGAGCAGCACCGCCGCGGGGACTGACCACCAGGTATCCTGCCCCATGATGCCGGTCAGGGCATCCTCCGGGATGAATCCATGAATGAATGCCCCGATTCCGATACCGATGATGACAAACAGCCACACCTTGCCGACAATCTCACGGGTCTTTTCGGCAGCCTCCTCAAACCGTTCTAACCAGGTCGGTTTCTCCTCAATCAATCCGACTGCCACTCTGTTCGCCCGAACTTGGAAAACAAACTCCTCGACATAACGCTCCAGCTTCAACCGCCCCAGGATCATCCCGGCAACAACACCGATGACGACACCAGAAACCAGATACATCAGCGCCACCTGCCAGCCAAACAGCCCCAGCAGCAGCACAAAAGCCACCTCGTTCATGATGGGCGAGGTGATAAGGAACGAAAACGTGATTCCCAGCGGAATACCCGCCTGGACAAAACCGATGAATAGGGGCACCGACGAACACGAACAGAACGGCGTAATCGCCCCAAACAGCGAGGCCATCACATTGCCAACGCCTGCGCCGCGTTTTTCCACTACCGCCCGCACCCTTTCCGTATTGATAAAGGTCTGCGCCAGCGTGATGAGAAAAATCATTCCGGTCAGCAGCAGCAGAATCTTGGGGACATCGTAGATGAAGAAGTTGAGTGACTGCCCTACCGCACTCTCGCGGCTCAGTCCGAGCAGCGTATACGTCAGCCAGTCCGCGATAGGTTGCAGGTTGTTGTAGAGTATCCCCCAGACCAGCGCCAACAGCCCCACCAACAGGAAGGCGCGGCGATCCGTGTTAATCTTCGGAAAATGCTGTGTATTGGTAGCCATACTACACCTTGTATTCAGAAACATGAATATAAAATGGCGAAGATAAAGCCCTGCCGGGTGACAGGGCTGTTTGTTCTGTTGTTAGGCTGACGCGCGCTCGTGCGCCCAGGACACGATCTGGTCGTGTTTGGGGATTCTGCCGCTGGACAGGACTTCTTCGTTCATGACCAGCGCCGGGGTACTCATCACACCATAGGCGGCAATATCGGCAAACTCCGTCACTTTGACGAGTTCATAACCAATACCCGCCTCGTCCAGGGCAGCGCGTGTTTCGCGTTCCAATCGCTGGCAGTTGGGGCAGCCCGAACCTAAAACCTTGACTTGCAACATGGTCTTGCTCTCCTGATTATCCAATTTCGGCGATAAGCACCGTCGAACAAGCCGGACAGGTACAACCTTCGAGGATTTCCAACCCACTCGAATCGTGCGTTCCATACAGCAAATCGAGAACATCCGCCGCCTGTTCATTCACGAGGCTATAGAACACCTGCAAGCCATCTTTGCGGGACTCGACCAGCCCGGCATCGCGCAGCACCATCAACTGCTGAGAGATATAGGCCTGCCGTTTGCCCAACAGTCTTTCGATGTGGCAGACACAGGTTTCACCCCGGCGCAACATATCCAGAATGTGCAGCCGTACCGGGTGGCCCATCACTTTGAGCAGGGCGGCATGATTCATGTACTTGTTCACGGGATCACCCAAATACATTCAAAAACATGAATATAGTATACACAAGCCACAAGAATAATGCAAGCACCAGGTATGCCGGTGAAGCGTTACCCCCTGCGTTCCAGCAATTCGTCTACTTCGTTGCGATAAGGCATACTGGCCGCTGCGCCGGGCCGGGTCACGGAAACCGCCGCCGCCGCGCCAGCGAATGCCAGGGCCTCCGGCAGTTCCATACCCTCCGCCAGGGCAACCGCTAACCCAGCATTGAAGGCATCCCCCGCGCCCACCGCATCCATTACATTCACCTTATAGGCACTGCTGCTGCCCTGTCCCGCCCGCCGGAACCAGGCCGCGCCCTGCGAACCTAATGTGACCACTACTGTCTGCTTTTCTGAGCTTAAAAGGGAACGTGCCGCATCGGGCACAGACAATCCTTGATTGCCGGTCAGGGTTTGTAGTTCAGTCTGGTTAGGCGTCAGATAATCGGCCAGCGCCAGCATGTTGGTGGGCAGTGGCACCGCCGGAGCAGGATTCAGGATCGTAATCACGCCAGCTTTTTTGGCCGCACGCAGGGCATATTCCACCGCATCAAGGTTGGTTTCGAGCTGTACCATCAACACGTCGGCACTCTCTATCACCGCCGCCGCCGCATCAATATCGCCGTGCGTCACCGCGAGGTTGGCACCCAGCGCCACCATGATGATATTCTCGCCCGATTCCTCAACGGCAATCGAGGCGATACCGGTTGCCCGAGTGGAGTCCCGACTCACATAATCGCTTTTTACCCCCTCTTTTTGCCACAATTCAAAACCGATGTTGGCGAACGAATCAATTCCAACCCGCCCGACGAAAGTGACATCCCCGTCCAGGCGGGCGGCGGCCACAGCCTGGTTCGAGCCTTTACCACCAGGGCCGGTGGCGAAATGGCGTCCCGAAATGGTTTCACCAGGAGCGGGTAAACGATCAACATACATGACCAGATCAGCGTTAAAACTGCCGAGTACTACGATTTTAGGGCGCGTCATTGAGACCATTCAGCGTTTTGCTCCAGGTTGGGGCAAAGCGCCAACCTCCTTTCAGATTAGAACAGAGCGATAGATCAAGATAAAATCCATTATAGGGGCGTTTCATCCCCCAAATTCCTGCAAGACCTTGCGTGCGATCACCAACCGCAGAATCTCACTGGTGCCCTCGCCGATTGTTATCAGGCACTGGTCGCGGTAAATGCGCTCAACCGGAAATTCGCGGCTGTAGCCGTAGCTCCTATGTATCTGGGTGGCATTGCGGGCAGTTATTTCTGCAACTTCCGTCGCCAGCAATTTACCTATCGCGGCTGCTTTACTAAAGTCCCCACCCTGCTCATAATCGCGCACCCATTCGCCGCACCTCAACCACCGGGTACTGGCGCTTATCATACACATCATCTGTAGGCCAAGGCCAACATCCCATCCAATCCGTCTTCTCCCCTCTGCAGACTAACCCCCGATTGGCTCGGTGTAATAGGCACCCGGTTCGCCCTCTGCGATCCAGCCTTCCGTGCCGTCAAAATTTACGCGATACCACTGGTAACGCCCCACGCACACCGGCCCTTCCAGCACGGTAAACACCGAACCAGCAGGGACTTCCATCACTTTGACATTACTCACACCGGCTGCGCTGCGCATGTTGATCGGCAGCGGATCGTCATCCATCACCCGCCCCGATTCACCAACTACCAGGCGTGGTGAGGGCGAGTCGGAACAGTCCACAGCGGCAGGCGTCGGCACACTGACAGATGGCGGTACGCTCGACAGCGTTCCGGTATTCCGGCTCAACGTACGGTCATCCTCGACCCGTTCCACAGCCCATCCTTCAATGCCATCGGCTGTGCGGATTTTCCACCAGGTTAAGTCTTCGGCGATCTGTGGCCCGTCAATTACCTGGGCGACCACGCCCGGTGGCAGCTGGGTGACAATCGTAAAGTTGCGGCCTGCGCCCTCACGCATTCTGAGGGCATCTTCATCAGTTGTGACGATCACCTCAGCCCCAATCGCCAGTGCTGGCTGAAGTGTCTGTTCAGTTTCCACCCGTTCGACCGCCCACCCTTCGACACCATCCTGGGTACGGACGCGCCACCAGGCGTAACCATCAGCCTTGCGCGGCCCTTCCAGCAAAGTTACGGTGTCTTCACGGAACAGCCTGCCGATGATTTCAAACGAGATCCCCGGCCCCTGGCGCAGATTCAGGCGGTCAAAGCCGGTGGTGAAGACGACAGCGGTATCATTCACCGCCAGATTGTAGGTGAGGAAGGTTTCGGTCAGCGTGTCACCTGTCTCGACGACTTGCGGTATAGGCGTTGCTGATGTCGCAGTCGCGTTTCCGGTCGTAGTGGGAACACTGGCGACCTGCCCGGTGATAGACAGCGTGAGGACAGCTTCGCCTTCACTGCCTCCGCCTGCATGGGTCACCAGCAGCGTGTAGGTGCCGCTGGCAGGGGCGGTGAAGCGGGCGACGGCGTCCAGGTTGATGCCGCTGTCATCGTCAGCAGCAACCGCCGTCCCATCCGGCGCCAGCACCACCAGCAGCGGGTCCAGCTCTGAGCCAACCTTTGTATTGGCGGCCACCCGCACCAGTTGACCGGCCCCGGCTTCAAACGGGATGCTAAAGACCGAGCCTTCCGACATGCCCAGCACTTCGCCCCGCATGGCGCTGGCCGCATCCCGGTCAATCGTCCGTTTGCGAACCAGATTCACATATTCCGCCCAGTCGGCATTCGACCGATTATCGCCCAGTGCCCGGTAGACATGCCCACGTGCCAGATACGCCTGGTCATACCCACTATTCAGCGCCAGTGACTCATTGAGATCAGACAGCGCCCGCTCATAGTCGCCCAGTTCCAGGTAGACACTTCCCCGGTTGTAATAGGGGATGAACTTCTCATCGTTGCGCAGTTCGATGGAACGGTCATAATCCGCCAGCGCCCGCTCGTATTCCCCCCGGCTGGAATAGATATTGCCCCGGTTGTTGAGCGCGGCGGAATCGTTGGGGTTATTCGCCAGCACCACATTGTAATCGGCCTCGGCGCTGGTGTACTCTCGGAGTTCCGCATAGGCGTAACCCCGTGAGAAGAGTGCCCGCATATTCTGTGGATTGATTTGCAAGGCGCAGTTGAAATCCACAATAGACTCTTCCCATTCCTCGTCTGTCCATCTTTCCCTCCCCCGGCTGATGTAGGCTTCCTCACTGTTCAGGTTGCAGGTGGTGTCCTGTGCGCTTGCCGTGCCGGATACCATGCTGAAAATCAGCGTCAATACTATCAACCATCCATATTTCCGCATGATCTTGCCCCCTTTTCTGGATTATGTGCCGTGCGACATTGCCATCCTACTCAAATTCCTGCAAAACCTTCCGCGAAATCACCATCCGCTGAATCTCACTGGTGCCCTCGCCAATCGTCATCAGGCGCTGGTCGCGGTAAATTCGCTCCACCGGGAACTCGCGACTGTAGCCATAACTACCATGAATCTGGATGGCATTGCGAGCGGTCTTCTCGGCCACTTCCGTCGCCAGCAGTTTGCCCATCGCGGCGGCCTTACTGAAGTCCCGACCCTGGTCTTTCAACCAGGCAGCCCGCCACACCAGCAATCGCGCCGCGTCAATTTCCATCGCCGCATCCGCGATCATCCACTGTATCGCCTGGTGTTCGGCTATCGGCTTGCCGAATGTCCGCCGCTGCTGGGCGTACTTCACCGCCTCTTCAAAAGCCGCCTGCGCCAGCCCAATACTGATCGCCCCGATTCCGATACGCCCGCCATCGAGTATCTGCATGGTCTGGTGGAAACCGCGCCCTTCTGTCCCCAGGGTGGCATCCAGCGGCACACGTACACCGTCGAAGCTCAGCATCTGGGTGGGCGAGCCTTTCAGCCCCATCTTTTTCTCCGGGGTGTGGACGGTGAAACCTTCCGTCCCCGGTTCGACCAGAATCATACTGAAACCGCGTGTGCCGGCCTCCTTGTCCGTGCGTACCAGTGTCACAATCACCGGGGCGAAACGCGGGTTAGTGATCCACGCCTTGCTGCCGTCAATAATCCAGCTATCGCCCTCTTTTACCGCTGCGGTGCGTACCCCACCCGCCAGGTCGGAACCTGCGCCCGCTTCGGTCAGTGCCAGCGCGCCCAGGACTTCGCCGCTGGTGAGTTGAGGCAGGTAACGTTCTTTCTGCGCCGCCGTCCCCCAATTAACAATCGGCGCACAACCCAGCCCGTTATGTGCCGCCAGCGAAAGCGCTGTCGAACCGCAGGCACGCCCCAGTTCCTCCAGGGCAATCGCCGCGCTCACCATATCCAGCCCGGCCCCGCCGTATTCCTCCGGCACTTGCAGTCCGGTCAGGCCAAGTTCGGGCATTTTGCGGATCGCCTCCCAGCGCATCTCGCCGGTTTCGTCTACTTCGGCGGCGTAGGGCTTGAGTTCTTTTTCGCAGAAGTCCCGTACTGCCCGCTGGTACATCCGTTGTTCACTGTTCAATTCAAAATCCACGAAGCACCTCAATGAAGAAACCCATTTTTCAGACACTTTTACGCTAACTATACCACCAGGCCGGAGCAGTTCAAAAAGACCAGAAGTTGCAAAATGTGCTGAGGCTTGAGTGTTGAGTCAAAAACGGTACAATCAATCGGAACGGACATTACAGACAGTGAATCCGGTACCCCAAAAGGCAGATAACATGACCAATCCCTACAGATTTCTCGAAAACATCGCCGACCCGGCGGCGATCCCGGCGGAGGGTATCCTCAGCCGCACGATTCACGATGATGACCAGGTGCGGGCGGTGCTGTTCGGCTTCGCGCCCGGCGAGGAACTTTCCGAGCATACGGCATCCATGCCGGCCATCATCCACATCCTGCACGGTGAGGCGCGGCTCACGCTGGGCGAAGCGGCGATGGACGCGGGCACAGGCGCATGGGCGCACATGGCCGCCAACCTGCCCCACAGTGTCCATGCCAGAACGCCGGTTGCCATGCTTCTCCTGATGCTGAAGCGCCAATCATGACCTCAACAACCACAACTCCGCAGATCAAACTCAAAACAGTCGCGCTGCCAGCGGAACACGGTGGTTGGGGTTTTCTGCTCGAACCAATTCTGTTGGGGCTGCTGGTTGCGCCATCCTGGGCCGGGCTGCTCATCAGCCTGGGCATGTTTGCTATGTTCCTCACCCGCCATCCGTTGAAAATGGCTGTGAATGACCGGAAACGCGGACGGCGTTATGTCCGAACTATCCTGGCGGAACGGTTCGTGATGGTCTACAGCGCGGCGATTCTGGTCTTTCTGGCGGGGGCGCTGCTATTGACTGACCTCGCGGTTTTTCTGCCGTTGGCGCTGGCGCTCCCGTTGATGGTCATCCAGCTTTACTACGACCTGACGAACCGCAGCCGTTCAGTGCTCCCGGAACTCATTGGGCCGGTTGGCCTGGCGGCAGCCAGCAGCAGTATCGCGCTTGCCGGCGGCTGGGCACTGGCGGAGGCGCTGCCATTATGGGGCATCATCGCGGCGCGCGCCGTGCCTTCGGTGCTGTATGTCCGCGCCCGGCTGCGTCTGGAACATGGCAAGCCAGTATCGGCCTGGCCGTCGCTGGCGGCGCACCTGCTGGGGATTGCCAGCGTGGCCCTCCTGGCCGCACTGGGCGATGCGCCCTGGCTGCCCATCATCGTGTTTGTCCTGCTGTTAGGGCGGGCGGTGCTGGGATTGTCGTCCCGGCGTAAGTCCGTCGCACCTAAGGTCATCGGCTTCCGGGAAATCGCTTACGGGCTGCTGGTGGTCGCCTCAACAGCGGCGGGGTATGCGGTAGGGATATAGCGATTAGCGTATTCCGGCGCTTGTGGGCATAA
>CALJKV010000090.1 GCA_937974245.1 uncultured Chloroflexota bacterium
GTGGTTGGCGTGGCTCAACAACTTTGCGCCATATTACTTTCCGCCGCTCATCATTGGTCTGCCTCTGGGACTCTTGTTGCAGAGAAAGTATCTTTCTCTAATACACCTGATTCTTATCGGGATTGCGATTATCTGGCTGTTACCTCGATTTCTGGGAAACCGCTCTGTATCCAGCATGGCCGCCTCAGGACAGGTGCTGAAAATCGTCACTTTCAATGTATGGGGAGATAATCCACGGCTTGATGATGTGCAGTTATGGTTGCGTGAGATGGATGCTGATCTCGTCCTGCTCCAGGAAATTCCGCCAGCATGGGCAGGTGTAGGTATCCCCGAACTCACGGATATTTACCCCCATCAGATCAGTCAGCCCCTCGAAGTGCGTGCCTGGGGTGACGCGATTTTGTCTCGTTATCCCATTCTCACGCACGAAAGATACGATTTATACAATGGATTCACGGCTAATGATCGCATCACGATTGAGTGGAAAGAACGTTCAATTGCCATCTACAATATCCATCTGTCAATGCCGCAAAGAGATACACCTTACTTCACGCTGCCCATCAACAATCCTTTCCTGAATATGCTGCTCAAGTACGATGATGAGCGTCGGAATCGACAAATTGATCTATTGTTGGATCGTTTGGTGGCAGAGGATTATGCGTTTATCGTGGCTGGGGACTTCAATATGAGCGATCATGCGGCCAAGTATGGGGAAATTGCCGCGCAATTCCATGATTCTTATCGGGAAAGTGGATGGGGAATGGGCGCGACCTGGCCGAATAGTCGTGTTGCTGGTTTTCCATCGTTCGTTCCGCCCGTTTTACGAATTGACTACGTGTGGCACAGCAATGCCTTTCGCGCCCTGTCTGCCCACACCGGACCTGAACTTGGTTCAGATCACTATCCTCTGGTCACGATGTTGCAGTGGAATGACTCCAACTAACCTGAATAGGGCAGACTGGTAATCCCGTCCGCCAACCCGCCCGTTATTAACCGCGTCCACACACCACCATCGAGATCGATCGTCCACAACTTCACATCGCCTCCCGCTCGCGCACGAGAGAAAGGCCGTACATTACCCATTTTTGTGAAACGGCTACGGCATCGGCGCATCAACCACAAAATACCACGCCCGCCCCCAGCGTCCAGCCGCGCCGTAGGCGTTTACCGTCCGCACACGCCAGTACCAGCGGCCATCAGCCAACGGCGCAGGCGGCATAAAGGTGGTCGTCGCCGTCTCCCCGGTGACCTCTGGGCTGCGGAATCGCGAGTCATTGTCTATCTGGATTTCATAGGTAAATGGCAGTCCAATACCTGTTCTGCTGGCTGACCATGACAATATAGGCTGTCCGTGTGCCAGCTGTAACCGGTTGATGGGGCTGACCAGCACAGGTGCCAGTGGCAGTGCAGGAGTCACGGCCAACGTGTAGTTGAACGGGCTGGTCACCATGCCCGCTCCGGTGTCCACGCTCACCCGCCAGTAGTAAGTTCCGTACGGCAGCGCGTTCGCCGCCGGCACACCATAGCTCGTTCGCGTCGTATCCACCGGGAAGCCGCTTACGGGCTGGGTGAACGCCGCGTCCGTCGCCACTTCCAGCCGGTAGCTGGTCGCGCCAGAGTAGCCCGCCCAGACGAAAGCCGGTGTGGTATCGCGGGTCGCACTGCCATCCGCCGGACTCCGCTGGAGATTGATCGCTAACGCCCACACCGGGCTGAAGTCCCCCCAGTTCCCGGCCACGTCGCGGGCGGCCACCTGCCAGTAGTACATCCCCTGTGCCAGTACCGCCGGGCTGACGATGGCCGTTCGGTTCGTCTCGATGTCGAGCAGTATCCTGCTGAAATCACTCGAATCCGCGACTTGCAGGCGATACAGGTTTGCACCACGCACCGCCCGCCAGCGGTAGGTCGGGCGGGTGAGATAGGTTACACTGTTATCAACCGGCGCAGTCAGAACGGGCGCATCCGGCACAACCGTATCCACCGTGAAATACCAGGCTCCACTCCACCGTCCCGCCGCGCCATAGGTGTCAACCGTGCGGGCACGCCAGAACCAGCAGCCATCAGCCAACGGGTCGGCGGTGTGAGTCAGCCCGTTGACAACTGCTGTTTGATCGGGCGAGCCGAAGCGCGAGTCGTTGTCTATCTGCACTTCATAGGTGTACAGTTCGTTCCCTGCGCTGCGCGTGGCATTCCAGGTCAATTCCGGCCTGTTGCTGTTGATGGATGCGCCTCGGGTGGGTGCCGTTAGCAGCGGCGGCAGCGGCGACACACTGGTGATCGCCAGGGTATAGGCGAACGGGCTGGTCACCACGCCCGCTCCGGTATCCACGCTCACCCGCCAGTAGTAAGTTCCGTACGGCAGCGCGTTCGCCGCCGGCACACCATAGCTCGTTCGCGTCGTATCCACCGGGAAGCCGCTTACGGGCTGGGTGAACGCCGCGTCCGTCGCCACTTCCAGCCGGTAGCTGGTCGCGCCAGAGTAGCCCGCCCAGACGAAAGCCGGTGTGGTATCGCGGGTCGCACTGCCATCCGCCGGACTCCGCTGGAGATTGATCGCTAACGCCCACACCGGGCTGAAGTCCCCCCAGTTCCCGGCCACGTCGCGGGCGGCCACCTGCCAGTAGTACATCCCCTGTGCCAGTACCGCCGGGCTGACGATGGCCGTTCGGTTCGTCTCGATGTCGAGCAGTATCCTGCTGAAATCACTCGAATCCGCGACTTGCAGGCGATACAGGTTTGCACCACGCACCGCCCGCCAGCGGTAGGTCGGGCGGGTGAGATAGGTTACACTGTTATCAACCGGCGCAGTCAGAACGGGCGCATCCGGCACAACCGTATCCACCGTGAAATACCAGGCTCCACTCCACCGTCCCGCCGCGCCATAGGTGTCAACCGTGCGGGCACGCCAGAACCAGCAGCCATCAGCCAACGGGTCGGCGGTGTGAGTCAGCCCGTTGACAACTGCTGTTTGATCGGGCGAGCCGAAGCGCGAGTCGTTGTCTATCTGCACTTCATAGGTGTACAGTTCGTTCCCTGCGCTGCGCGTGGCATTCCAGGTCAATTCCGGCCTGTTGCTGTTGATGGATGCGCCTCGGGTGGGTGCCGTTAGCAGCGGCGGCAGCGGCGACACACTGGTGATCGCCAGCCGGTAGGAGAACGGCGAGATTGTCATACCAGAACCGGTATCTACACTCACCCGCCAGTAGTAAGTTCCGTAGGGCAGGGCATCGGTCGCAGGGATGGTGTAGCTTGTCCGGCTTGTCTCAAGCGGGAAACCGGGCATGAGCTGCATGAACGCTGCGTCCGTCGCCACTTCGAGCCGGTAGTTAACCGCGCCGGGGTAGCCCGCCCATGAAAATGCCGGGGTCGTGTCAGTCGTAGCCGCGCCGTCTGCCGGGCTGCGCTGGAGGTTGATGGCAACACTGAACGGTGAGCTGAAGTCACCCCAGTTCCCAGCGACGTCGCGGGCGACCACCTGCCAGTAGTACGTCCCCTGTGGCAGTACAGCCGGGCTTGCGATAGCCGTCCGGTTCGTCTCGGTGTCAAGAAGAATACTGCTGAAATCACTCGTATCCGAAACTTGCAGGCGATACAGGTTCGCGCCCTGGACAGCCCGCCAGCGGTAAGTCGGGCGGGCGAGATAGGTGGTGCTGCCATCAGCAGGTACAACCAGGATAGGCGCATCCGGCGAGAGTGTGTCCACAGTGAAATACCAGGCACCTGTCCATGCTCCCGGTTGCAGGACGCTGTTGAGCGGACGGACTCGCCAGTACCAGCGGCCATCAGGCAGCGGGCCGGCATTGTACGGACTGTCAGCGACAATCGTATCCTGCTCCGGTGAGCGGAAGCGCGAGTCGTCGTCTACCTGAATCTGATATTGGGCGGCATTCGTGGCGGGATTCCAGATCAGTTCTGGTGTGGCATCATTGACCTGTGTACCGGAACGCGGCGATACCAGGGTGACACGACCCGGCAGCGGTGGGGCGGTGATGGTGGTCGTCGCCGTCGCTGTGTTGTCGCTGGGGTCGCTGTCGGGTTCAGTGGATGTAATCGTTGCCGTGTTGGTGATCTGCCCGGCAGTGGTTATATCCACCGTGACGATGATACTGACACTGGTCGTGTCACTGGCAAGCATATCCTCTAGCGAACAAGTGACCGTACCGGCATCCTCAGAACAGCTTCCCGCGCCCTGGGTCACGTCGGCGCTGACGAAGTTCACATCCATCGGGAGTATATCGGTCAGTTCGACGCCGGTGGCTGTCTGGCTGCCCTGGTTCGCGATGGTCAGTGTATAGGTGAGGTCAGCCCCAGCCAGCACCGGGTCGGGCGTATCCGTCTTGGTGATCGCCAGATCAGTGAAGCCCGTCGCCTCCACACATGCTGAGAATTCGGACGTATCGTTGTTGGTCAGGTCGGTGGCGGTGGCTGTGATGAATTGCTCGGCGGATACAGTGGCGGTGAGATTGGCGTTCACTGTCGCGTCGCCACTGCCGTTGGTCGTGACATCCAGGAAGCCCAGGTAGTACTGCCCGCCGCCGTAGCCGGTTGAATGACAGACATCATTGGCGAAGAATTCCAGGCGGAATGAGCGGTTGGCGGTGCTGTTGAATGTCCCGGCGATAGTTACACTACTACCATTAGTGGCTGCGCTGCTCAGAACCGGGTAATTTTGCAGACGATTCGCCCCCATATCTGCGTCACCTGGATCGTTAGGGGTAACGCCCTCTGGTGTAACAAAACGTGGATCAGAAAAACCGTACCCAACGGGTTGGAGGGCAATATCCTGCCAGTAGTTGGAGAAAATTCGATTGCCCAGGATCGCATTGCCTACGACTGCTTCATCTCCACCCGTTTCTACATTGATACCAGGCCCATACAGAATATCAGGACGAACGGATGAATTTCCGTTGAAAGCGATGAGATTACCCGCTCCCGGTTCTGTGCCACCAATCAGATTATTGTTAGCACTTTCGGGGTCCCAGCCGCTGGAGTAGATGTCAATACCCATGTAAATATTGCCTAGGTTTTGCGTCCCGGTGATGTCTGTACCGATGTAGTTGCCCTGGATGACGTTATCATTGTAATAAACGCGAATGCCAATGCCGTTGCCAGAAATCAGATTGCGTTTTTCCGGGGTAGTGCCGCCAATGGAGTTGTTTTCATGAATCCATAGACCAATGCCATTGCCCTGAGCGATAGTGCCGGTCACATCAGTGCCAATGTAATTGCCCTCGATGGTGTTGTTTCCCCAGGAAGAATAAATCCCTACGTCGGGGAAATTCCTGATGACTAATCCTCGTATGGTCGTGTATTGCCCAATAATCAATAACCCATGCTGAAGACTCCAGCATTCATTGCCATCCACAAGCGGCGGAAACAGCGATCCGTCAACATCAATGATCGGACTCCCGGAATAACCCGGCTGGGTCGTCCCGTCAATGACAACCGCTTCCAGTATTTGGTATGCTGCACACGAACCACCATACTGCGGTGCTTCCATAATGGGCTGGATGGTGTGTGGCCCGCTGCCTGGGATGTTGAAGACAATTGTATCGGTAAAATCAACGTTATCGTTGGCCTCGTTGATGGCTTCTTGGAGCGAGCAATGTGTTGCATCGCATATCCCGTCGTCAACGTCATCGGTGGTATTTACTGTATATGTGTGCGTTCCATATATCCCCACTTCCTCACATGCCGAAAATTCCGATGTATCGTTGGTCGCCAGATCGGTAGCGGTGGCGGTGACGAACTGTCCTACGGTCACATTGGCCGGGAAGTTGGTGATAATTTGTGGGGATATGCCATTGACCTGCATAGAGCCAAGATAATACTGCCCACCACCATAGCCCATCGAGTCACAGGTATCATTGGCAAAGAACTCTATCCGGTACACCTGACCAGTATAGGGAGTGCTGTCCAGTATACCGTTAATGTAAACCGTTCCAGAGGCTACCGCGACACGGGTCAGAACCGGATAGTTTTGCAGGTTGTTCGCGCCCGTGTCGTAGTCATACTCATCGTTAGGGGTCACACCATCCCCGCGCAGATCAATGTCCAACGCGCCGTTGTTCAGAATGTTGTTCCCTAAAATGGCATTGCCTGTGCCGAAGTCAGGATCAATTTCCTCGGCATACACGCCGCGCCCGGTGTTATAGGCGATCAGGTTGCCCGCTCCGGCCTGGATGCCG
>CALJKV010000091.1 GCA_937974245.1 uncultured Chloroflexota bacterium
GTCCATTCCCTCAGTTTATTCTGGCTGCCGCTACTTTTCAAATGGCTTCTAAGGGGCTGGAACAATTTCCGAGCGGTAATATCTATATTCAATTGGCAGATGGTGCAAAGACCCTATTTCTTTCAACTCGTGCAACCCTTGATTATCCAGTAACGGAATATGTAGGGTCACAGCATATTGCCCAACCGGAACCAGCACCTGTACTTACTGCGGAAAATATCGGCAGTGTGTCATTACTGGCAAACCTGATTACGGATACGGGAGATGTTTATTCGGTAGGCTTCAGTCCCGATGGGAAATTGATTGCGCTGGGCTGTTGGGATCCGGCTTATGTTGTGATCTGGGATGTGGCTGATGCATTGGCAACGGGAGGTGCCGCTGACCCCAAATTCCTTTTGGAGCCGCCAGAAGATGGGGGTAACGAATCGATTCAGAATATTTTGTTCTCTGCGGATAGCGCCCGAATCATTGTCGCCGGCTACAACTATGCTGATTCGATTGTTTGGGACACAACTACCGGTGATAAGGTCGGGGAACTTCTTGACCCTCGCAACAAGGGCGATGAGTTTTTGGCAGACTATTACAGTGCCACACCGGCTTTAGATCTGGATGGAAACTATCTCGCGACTTTCTTCGAGCCCGATATCGGGTTGCGTTCATTCAATATTGTCACTGGCGAAGAACTCGCTCTCAAGGACATCCAGGCGGATACTTACAAGTATAGCCCCGATGGTTCACGGATAGCATATATTCGGACTGGAGGTTCTGTCATTTTGACCGATGCCAATGACACGGTGATTACCACCATTAGCAGTGGCCCGCCGGAAGCACGCGCCGTAGATTTCAGTCCTGATGGCTCACGTCTGTTGGTTGGATCCAATGCCGGGGTTGCTATATATGATGTCATAACTGGGGAAGAGGTAAATCGCGTATTCCAGGGTTCTGTGTGGGACGTGGAGTGGAGTCCTGATGGCAGCTTGGTTGCAGCCGGTCTGTCGAAAACTGTTATCATCTTTGATGCAGCTACCGGTAACAGGGTTGCTGAAATCCCTCAAGCTTCATATGTCTCAAGTGTGGACTTTAGCCCGGATGGCACACTGTTAGTTGTGGGGCTGTGGAGCTCGCGAGCATACGTGTGGGGTATTGCCGCACAGTAGATGTAAATGCGGAACAGGTTTCGATTATGTCCGTATAGGAGTTATGCAGTTCCACTAAATTGGCGGGTCGTTCTCTAACCGCCAAAGTCTTCACTCAACTGCGTAGCTCCTAGTGTGCAATGATGGAAAATTCCGTAAGCACAAGAGGTAGGCAAATGTGGAAATGTGACGAGTGCGGTTCAAATAATCCTGGTCAATTCTATACCTTCCAGTACGGAAATAAAGTGGGGTCTAAAAGGGAAGCTTCATATAAAAGGGTAACAGTCCGCGTTGCTGGGAATAAATCCGTCTATTTGTGTTCTAAATGCATTGGAAAGTACCGCAGGCATCAGAGTATCAAAGGTGGAATTATAGTAGGAATATCCGTGGTGCTGCTTGTCTTTGCCCAAAGCTTCAACACAAGTGTTGGCAGCGAAATCTGGGACTTCATAGCCTTTGCTGGATTTATTGGAAGCCTGTGGGCGGGGGTATATTACTGGCAAGCCTTCACCGGCGATACCTATGCCCTGGGTATCAGCCGTGCTATTGCCAAACACAAGCCCGATTTAATAAAGCAAGGGTATGATTATTTCGTCTGGGACAAGAAGAAATAACCTGAGTCGGCCCATAATTAGCATCAATCTTGGGCTGTCCATTGTGCTGCTTCACTTCCCCGCCCTATCGCCATTGGGAGGGGACTGAGGCGAGAGGCTGCCCTACTCATCATCCTCAAACATATCGAGCGTCCGGGCTTCGGGCGGCTGTTTGACCCGTTCGGCCTGTTTGAAGGTGATGTCGTGGCGCGGCATCTGCACGGATTTCCCGGCCAGCAGGTCGTCAATCGTGAGGATTTGCAGACGCGGGAAGCGCCCCCACAGCGGCGACTCGTAGAATCCGGCGCTGACGGCTTCCGTCGTCATATCGCGGGTGGGCGGTTCGAGCGTGATAAAGACGCCGATGGCCGCGTTTTCCCGTTCCATCGTGCCGACCAGGTCGCGCACGTCGCCGGATTTGACGTGGCCGGACTTGACCTGCACCAGGACACGGGCCGGGGCGCGATTCTTGCCATCCACGAAGTTAATCACGCCGTCAATGCCGCGATCACTGCCTTTCTTGCCTTTGCGGCTGCCTTCCTGCCCGCCGCTGGGTTTGGCGCGGACGAGCGAGAGCGCCCACCACTCGAACTGGTGGCGGTTATCGGCGGCCAACTGTTTCGCCCCGGCGCTGGTGGTCGGTTCACCGATGACGGTGTAATCGGTTTTGGGCTTGAGGCCGAACATGGCTTCCAGGCGGTATTTCATAAGGGAAATGCTGAGGTGGGTGATGTCAATGCCAATCCATTGACGACCCAGTTTTTGCGCGGCAGCTATGGCCGTGCCACAGCCGCAGAAGGGGTCAAGCACCACGTCCCCCGGATTGCTGCTGGCCTCCACAATGCGTTCGAGCAGGGCTTCCGGCTTCTGGGTGGGGTAGCCGAGGCGTTCGACTGAAAGATTGTGTAAAGCAGTAAAATCAGTCCATATATCCTGAAGAGGATTACCTGGCAAATCTTCAGGATATAGTTTTAGGCGAGGCATACCACCCTGCTTATTAGGCCAGTGAATCTTATTTTGGGCATCTAGGGCGTCCATTTTTTCTTTTGTCATCGCCCAACAACGTGAAGGAGGTGGGGTTATTCCTTTCCATTCATAAATCTGCCCCGTTGAGGCTCTCTGCATTGATGCAGTTAGATCACGGCGAGCATATCGCCGTCCGTTCTCGTCCACCTGATCGAAAAAGGTATTCATATATTCCTCATCGTAAGGAGTATATTGTTGATTCCAGGTGTAATTACTTGAACCAACATAAAACAGAATCACATCATGTACTGCTCCAAATTTTTTACCTACATTTGCATGAGCTGAAGTTCTTTTCCAAATAATCTCATTTCTAAAATTTTCTACCCCGAAAATCGTGTCGAGGATCACTTTCAGGTAGTGGCTGGCGGTGGGGTCGCAGTGCAGGTAGAGGCTGCCGGTGGGCTTGAGGACGCGGTGCAGTTCCACCAGCCGGGCGG
>CALJKV010000092.1 GCA_937974245.1 uncultured Chloroflexota bacterium
TGCTGCGCCAGTACGCCGAGGAACAACTCGCCGCCGCCGGTGAAGCCGAGACCACTCATGACGCCCACAGCGCCTACTACGCCCGCTTTATGATTCAGCGAGAAAACGATCTGAAGGGCGGGCAGCAGCTCGAGCCACTTCGCAAAATTGAAGCCGACTGGGAAAACATCAAAGTAGCGTTCCGGCGGTTGATCCAGCGGGGGATGTATAGCGAGGCCATACCATTCGCCGACAACCTGGGACTGGCGTTTCAGTATCTCTCCCACAGTATTGAAGGCAGGGATTATTTTGCCAGTGTTATCAAAACACTGCCACCCGCAGCTGAAGGTGAACTGCGCCGTCTGTTGGCGCATCTGCTGGTCTGGGAAGGCCATTGCTCGGTTACTAATTGGAATGATGCCCTGAACCTGTTGGATCAAGGGCTTGCCATCGCCCGTGAATTTGACGATTGGACAATCGTGGGCACCGCGCTGGTCAATTCTGCGTTGCGGCTGCAGGGTCGGCGCCTGCCAACCCCGCGCGAGGACTTTCAGCGGGCAGAGTCAATGGCGCGGGAAGCGTTGCAGATTTTCCGGGAAATCGGAGATAAATACGGGACGACGATTTCACTGCATACCCTAACCGGTCTCCACTTCACCGAAAATCGCCCTGCTGAAGCCTACCGGCTCGCGCTCGAAGTCCTGACTCTGGTCAAGAATACGAACAATGTTCTCTTCAGTGGAACTGTTTACATAGGTCTCAGTCAGATTGCTCATGAGTGTGGTGACTACCGGCAGGCAGAGTTCTACCTGGATCAGAGTCTCGCTGTTTTCCAGGAGTTGGAAAATCACGAGGGACTGGAATATGTCAACGCCATGCGAGGGCGGTACCGGTTCGCCGCTGGAGACTTCGCCGCTGCGGTCATCTATTTCACGCAGGCGTTATTCCATGCACAGAAGATCGGTTATCCCAACGATATTGCCTTTTGCCAGCTGATGCTCGGCCTGACTGCGCTCGTTCAGGGTCGCTACGCCGATGCGATTCAGGCGGCCACAGAGATTCTCCAGGTTCTGCACAAGGGTGGGGCGATGGAAAACAAAGTCGCACGATTTGCCCGAACCGTTGAAGCCTGCGGGCACTATGGGCTGGAGGAAACCGAAACCGCGTCTGCTCTGATACAGAGGCATTTCTTCCCCTGGAATACGCATCTCAGGCTGATTGAATTCGGGGAGTTCATCAAGCCATTTCACCTGACCGGGCTGGCGCACCTGCTGGCCGACGCGGGCGAGGGCGAACGCGCCCTGGAACTGGTGTCGTATGCCGTACACAACCACAAAACACCGGGCTGGTGGCTCGAACGCGAGCCGCTCACGGTGAAATTACTGGCACGGCTCAAGGGCTGCCTGTCGCCGGAGCAATACACTACTGCCTGGGAGCGCGGCAAATCACTCGACCTCAACGCAGCATTGGCTGCCCTGCTGGAGTTACCGGCTCTGCGTTAAACAAGAGGCGGCCAGCCTCTCGTTTTGTGATTCCCCCTAAATCCCCAGGCCTTCTTTGACGCCCGCCGCCAGGTGGCGCAGGGCATCCAGCAGGCGTAACTGCCACAGATCATCATCCCCGGTGGGCAGCAGCACCGCCGTCCGGCTGACACGCACGCCGTCGCCCAGGTCGGCCTCCAGTTGCTCCCGGTTGATGTTCGGGAGATATGGCAGTTTGACATTCACCACGTCGTTGAGCGTAATCACCGCGTTGGCGTTGGCGGCCTGCGCCAGCAGTTTCACGTCAATCTGGTAGAGCAGCCCTTCCACCGCCAGCGGCAGCGGCCCGAAGCGATCCCGCAGTTCATCACGCATCATATCCACGTCCTCGGCGCTGGCAAGGCTGCCAATCCGCCGGTAAATCTGCAGGCGAAGCTGCATTTCCGGTATCCAGTCGTGCGGCAGATAGGCCGCGATCGGCAGGTCAATCGTGATCGTGCCGGTGGGCGGCGGCGGTGTGGCTTCTCCCTGGGTGGCACTTTTCAACTGCTTGACCGACTGCGCCAGGAGCTGCGTATACAGGTGCAGCCCGACTGCCGCGACATGTCCCGTCTGCCGGGTGCTGAGGATGTCCCCCGCGCCACGCAGTTCCAGGTCACGCATGGCGATCTGGTAGCCTGACCCCAGGTTCGTGTTTTCCGCCAGGGCTTCCAGCCGCAGCCGCGCCTCGTCATTGAGGCGGTTGGTGCTGGCATGGAAGAAATAGGCGTAGGCCTGCTGTGAACTGCGCCCCACCCGCCCGCGTAACTGGTAGAGCTGCGCCATGCCAAACCAGTCCGCCCGGTCTACAATCAGTGTGTTGGCAGTGGGGATGTCAATCCCGCTTTCGATAATCGAAGTCGAAACCAGCACATCATACTCGCCGCGCCCGAACACCGTCATGACTTTTTCCAGCGTGCGCGAGTCCATCTGCCCATGCCCGGTAATCGCCCGCACCTCCGGCACAATGTCTTCAAGCCGGTCACGGGCGGAATCAATCGTCTTGACGCGGTTATGCACAAAAAACACCTGACCGCCACGCTCCAGTTCCCGCAGCACCGCCTGGCGCACCAGCCGCTCATCGAATGGGCCGACATGCGTCATCACCGGCAGCCGCTCCTCCGGCGGCGTCTGGATCATCGTGATGTCGCGTACACCCGTCAGGCTCATGTACAGTGTGCGCGGAATCGGCGTGGCCGTCAGGGTGAGGATATCCACCTGCGCCCGCAGCTTCTTGAAATATTCCTTGTGGGTGACACCGAAGCGCTGCTCCTCGTCAATAATCACCAGCCCCAGCTTGTTGAGTGTCACGTCGTCCTGCAGCAGCCGGTGTGTGCCGATGATAATGTCAATGCTGCCGCCCGCCAGCTTCGTCAGGATGGCGCTCTGCTCATCTTTGGTGCGGAAGCGCGACAGCACCTCCACCGTGACCGGGAAGTTCACCAATCGCCGCGAGAATGTCTCGTAATGCTGCTGCGCCAGCACCGTCGTTGGCACCAGCAGTGCGACCTGTTTGCCGCTCATCACCGCTTTGAAGGCCGCCCGCAGCGCAACCTCCGTTTTGCCATAACCCACGTCGCCACAGATCAGCCGATCCATCGTCTGTGGGCGCTCCATGTCCTCCTTGACCTCGCGGACGGCGCGTAACTGGTCTTCCGTCTCCACATACGGGAACGACGCTTCCAGTTCATGTTGCCAGGGCGTATCGGGCGCGAAAGCAAAGCCGATTGCCGCCTTACGCCGGGCGTAAATCTCCAGCAGTTCGTGGGCGTCCTCTTCTACGGCGCGTTTAGCCTGGGCCGTAACTTTGCTCCAGTCCGCTTTGCCGAGCTTGCTCAACGCCGGTGGGCGGTCATCCGGCCCGACATAGCGCGTCAGGCGGTCGGCCTGGTGAATCGGCACGAAAACGAGGTCGGTCCCAGCATATTCGACCAGCAGGTATTCGCGCTCGCTGCCCTGTACTGTGCGGCGGCGCATCCCACCAAAACGCCCGATGCCGTAATCCACATGCACCACATAGTCACCGTCGCGCATATCGGCATAGCTCGACTCCGGAATCCGTGTCCGGCGGGTCGTCTTGCGGCGGCGCGGTTCTGGGCGGCTCCACCCGAAAATCTCCGCGTCGGAAAGCAGGCGCAACGTTTTATCTTCTGCGGCCAGGCGCCAGCCGGCTTGCAGCGCCCCATCCACCAGCGTCACCGAGCCGGACTCCGGCGGCATCATGACATCGTGCAGCACCGGGATGAACGCGCCCTGTTCCTGCCACAGGTCGGCCACCCGCGCCACCTGCTGTGTGACAACGACCACCCGTGCGCCACCGCGCCCGCTCCGCAGGTTCGTCACCAGGTCACGGAGCTGCCCGCCAAAACGCTGTTCCGGCGTGAACAGCCCCCCCAGCTTGCCAGACGTATCCGGCGGAGCGGGGGTCTCATCCTCGGCCTCGTTGTCCTCCCGGATTGTCTCCAGTTGACCCAGGTGCAGGTGCTGCCGGTGTTCCAGTTCTTCCGAAAGCATGTCCCAGGTGAGATAGGGCAGCGGGCAGTCCGGCGGGATTTCGTTCGCCGCTGATTTTTCGTCACGGGTCTGTACGGCGGCCTCTTCGATGCCGGCAATCGTATCGCGCAGTTCCGCCCAGTCCTCTACGACGATGAGCGTGTTCTCCGGCGCGTAATCCAACAGGCTCACCGGGTTCGGGTAGAGGTATGGCAAATAGGTTTCCAGGTAGGGGAATGCAGACCCGTTCGCCAGTGGGTCAGCGTCAGCTTGCGGGCTGGCGGAGTCCGTCGTCACAGCTCCCAGCGCCGCGAACCAGTCGGACAGGTGGGCGGCCAGCGGCGGGGTATGTTCCGGCAGCCCCTCCCGCGCCGGGGGAATAACCACCGCATCCAGCGTGTTGGCGGAACGCTGTGTCGCCGGATTGAACACCCGCAGACTCTCGATCTCATCGTCGAAGAACTCAACCCGAATCGGATCATCGCTCGTCAGCGGGAAGATGTCCACCACGCCACCCCGGCGGCTGAACGTCCCCGGCTGCACAACAATCGGTGTCGGCTCATAGCCGAGTGCCAGCCAACGGCTCAACAGCCGGTTGATGTCGTGGCGCTGGCCGGACTTGAGCAGTAAGGATGCTTTGCGGAACTGGTTGACAGGGATCGTGCGCTGCATGATCGCCCGCGCTGAGGTCACGATGATGGGCGGTGCGCCCCGTTGTTCGTCTTCGGGCGGCATGAGCGCGGAAAGCGCGGCGATACGGGCGCGGATGACGCCTTCACCCCAGGGGGCGCGATCATAAAAGTGCGGCGCGGGTTCGGCGAAGCGGTACACCGGGACATCGCCCAACCAGACCGGAAGCTGTTCCGATACATTGTAAGCGCGATCAACCCGCCCCGTGATATAGATCACCGGGCCATCCCAGTCGCGGGCCAGCGCCGCCAGCACAAACGGGCGTGCTGACCGGATCACCCCCTGGTCGGGCAGGCGGTCAGCGCCCCGCAGAGCATCAAGCAGGGCGCGGTAAGCAGGGTTCAGACGCAGGGTATCCAGTAAGCCGTTAAGCTGCATATTCAGAGTTTCCTCCAGCCGTTCGGGGATTCGGTATTGTATCAGAACTGAGGTACGTAATATAGGGCTTGAGTGACGTTGTGCGTTATAATCCGCTCTGTATGTGCAATTTTTCACAGGGGGATACACGATGCATACACCGCTGAGACGCCAGAAGACCATCCTTACGCTGTGTCTGCTCCTGCTCGTCTGGGGTCTCCCGGCGAAGGCGCAGTCCGAACCGGCGGTCATCGTGCCGGACAATATCGCCGCCCTCGAAGCGGCCTATATCCTGCCGGGGTGCCAGCAGTTCAGCCCAGACAGCCACTTTGTCGCGGATTTTATCTATATCTACGACCTCACAGACGGATCACTCCATTACAGCCGGACGGTGAATCCCGGCGGTGAGTCGCCCACCGGGGCGTTTCAGTTCAGCCCGGACGGGCAGTGGTTCGCCGCCAAGCATGACGGCCTGTTCGCCGCCGCGACCAACGAACGGGTCTTCACCTTTCAGAGTGGCTCATTCGCCTTCAGCCCGGACAGCCGTTACCTGGCGGTGGCGCAGGATGGGGTGTACGAGACGGCCACCGGCGACAGGCTGTTCACGATTGGCAATGACCCGGCGTTCCTGGGGACGGATTTCGCCTTCAGCCCCAACAGCCGGTACGTCGCGGTAGAGGGCGACGGCCTGTACGACATCCCCCGGCTGTGGCGAAACTTTGAAATCGCCGGGAGCGGTATCTTCAGCCCGGACGGGAAGTGGCTGTGGATACGGGGCGGCGTGCTGCTGGAAACGCTCACCTGGGGGCAGCAGTATACCACCGGCAGCGGCGGCTTTCTGGCGTCCTTCAGCCCCGATAGCGCGCTCATGGCCGTCCCCAATGACGGCGTGTATGTCACCGAGTCGGGCGAATTCCTTTTCGCGTTCGGCCCTAACCCGGCATCCTTCAGTCCCGATGGTTCACTGATGGCCGTCCGGTTTGTGGGTGTGTACACGGTGGATACCTGGGAACAGCGGCTGCGCTTCTCAACAGCGGAAAGCCGGTTATCGCCCACGTTCAGCCCGGATGGTCGGCTGCTGATCGTCCCCGGAGATGGCATTTATGACACGCAGAGTTGGGAGCGCCTGCTGGACTTCGTCACCCAATGGGGCGCGGAGCCGGAAGGACTGTTCTTCAGCCCGGACGGACGATGGCTGGCGGCACACGATGGCCGCACCTGTACCGTCTACGGCCTGCCCGACGCAGCCCGCCCGACGCAGAACTTCGGCGTGGTACGCCCCTCCGGCAAGACCAACATCCGCCAGCGCCCCAGCGCCAGCAGTGGCGTCGTCGCCAATACCGATACCCCGCTGCCGGTGATCGCCACCAACGCGGATGGCAGTTGGTACAAGGTAGTCGTCAGCGGGCAGGAGGGCTGGGTCGCAGCGTCGGTGGTAAGGGTCGTCTACCTGCCGGACAGCCTGCCGGTGGAATGACACTGCTTGCACCCCGTCCCGCCCTATGTCACAATAGCGGGCAATGATGAAACATGCCTGCATCCCCGGATAGAGCAGGCGCTGTCCCTACGATACGCATGTTGTTGAATTGGGAGATGATGCCCGCCTACGGGCCGCTCGCTCAGTTGGGAAACTCCTGGAATGACGAATCTCTTTGAAGGCCAGCGGGTACGGCTCACCCCGCTCAACAGCGAAGACGCCGCCGTGATCGCCGAGTGGCACCTCGACAGCCGTTACCTGCGCCTGCTGGATGCCGCGATTGCCTTCCCCAAGAACGAAGCTCAGGTCGTTCGCTGGATACAGAGCGGCCAGCAGGAAAAAGATAACTTCCTGTTCGGTATCCGCACCATGTCCAGCAATCTGCTGATCGGCTTCATCGAGATCAACGGCATTTTGTGGCCGCATGGGACGGGGTGGATCGCCATCGGCATCGGCGAGCCGGAATATCGCGGGCAGGGCTACGGCTACGAGGCGATGAGCATGGCGCTGAACTACGCCTTCCACGAGTTGAACCTGCACCGGATGCAGTTGACTGTGTTCAGCTACAACACATCGGCCATCGCCCTGTACGAGAAACTCGGCTTCCAGCGGGAAGGCACGCACCGTGAGTTCCTGCTGCGCGACGGCCAGCGGCACGATATGATCCTCTACGGGCTTTTAAGCCGTGAGTGGCTGGGATAGCGAGGCGCGGGAAATCTCACCGATAGGTGGGTAAAATCTCCACCAGCGCCGTATTCAGGACGCCATACCCTGCCGGATTGAGGTGCAGTGTGTCGGCGGCGTATTCCGGGCGCATCAGGCCGGAGTCATCGGCTAACAGACCGTAGGCATCCAGCACAATGACGCCCGCCCCGGCCATTTCCCGCAGCGCCGCGTTCACCGTCAACACGGACGTAGCAACCGCATCCGACCAGAAAAATACCTGCCGCTCCAATGAAGCGTTTCCCGCCGGAAACACCGTCGTGAGGATTACCACCGTCCCCATTTCCCGCGCCGCTACCACCACCTGCCGCGTATTGGCGAGGCAACCCGCAATAATATCCGCTTCCCGCTCCGGGAACAGCGGGATGGTTTTAAGATCGTTGATGCACATCTGTACGATGAGTATATCCGGCTGCAAGGGGCGGATGTGGGCGTCAAAGCGGCCTGTCACCTGTGCCGAAGTCTGCCCACCAATCCCCCGGTTGAGGAAGGTTAAGCCATCTATCTCCGGCGCGGGCCAGTCCGCCGCCCGTGAATCCCCGTAAAAAACGGCGAGACGGCTGCCAGGAACAGCAGTGGGCTGGTCGGGGAACGCGCCCAGATCGAGCGGGTCAAGCCGGATGGAATTCATTTCACGATAATACTGTTCCGCGTAACGAAACAGGAAAAAGTCGGCAGCCACCGCCACCAGGGTCACGACCACCAGCGGACCAACGAGCGCAGCGCACAGGATTCGCGCCCGACGGGTCATGCCTCCTGGTCATCCTTCGGGTCAATGATGCGGTATTGCGGCGCATCTACCGTTTCCAGCGGTTTGCCGCGCCGTTGCAGGGCTGCCCGGTGTTCCGCCACCACATACGGCGGGGAGAGTGTCTCGAAGAGCCGCATCCCGCCCAGCAAAATCCCCACATCGTCAATCTGACCGATCACCAGGAACACATCCGGGATGAAGTCCAGCGGCGACAGGATATAGATGACGCCCAGAAAAGCGATGGACTTTGTCCACAACGGCACACGCGGGTCGCGCAGCAGCCGCCATGTCAGAAGCAGTTGGTTGATAAGCCCTTGCAGCATAGGCAATTTCTCCAGGATTGATGTTAATTATACTACGTGGCGGCCTGCCCTGCGGTTGCACGCCTCGCTCAGGGGGCGGCCTCCAGGCGCAGTGTCGCCCCCACCGGGCGATGATCCGAGCCGCCGGATGACGCGCCCACCTGCGCCGCCAGCGCCGTGAACGACTCAGCATAAAAGATGTAATCCAGTCGGATAACCAGCGGCGTGAACGATGGCAAACGGGCGTTCACTCGTGCCTGGGGTTGGCTGTAATCCGGGTAAGTCAGCCCGGCGCCTTCCCCAACCGCCGCAAACGCATCCCCAAAAGCTGCTGCCACACGGTTGTAGTCTTCTGACCAGGGTTCGCTGTTGAAATCGCCCATCAGCAGTGTCGGGTTGGTTTCCGCCGCCGCCTGTTCCAGCAAAAAGGTAATATCTGCGCTGCGTTCGGTGGTGTTCATCTGCGTATTGCCGGGGCTGGCCGGGTGCGCGTTGTAGACCGTCACCGGAGCGCCGTTTACATCCAGCACCACCCGCAGCAGCAGCCGTTCAGGATACCAGGTCGTTTCTTCCAGGATCGGATACCGGCTGAGGATGATCTGGCCGTTGTAGCGCCCACCCGCCAATGCCGCTGCCCGGTGAGGATACCTATCGCCCAGTTCAGCGGCGAAAAGTGCCTCCGCTTCCGGGCTGACTTCCTGCAATGCCACAATATCCGCCCCGGATTCCCGGATAATTTCGACGAACGGCTGCAAGACCTGGGTTTCAGCGTGCAGGTTGTGGGTCAGCAGGACGATGTCCTGCGGCGGCGCGGCCTGCTGCCCGGTATCCTGGTTGCAGGCCGCCAGCAGGCTTGCGATCAGGCCAATCATGAGAAGTTTGTGAATTCGGTTGAACATCAGGCGGTGGTTCAGCATAGACGACTTTCGATGTGTGAGCGAAATCTACGCTCATTCTACCCGTGCCGCGCGGCCTTGTGAACCCGCCGCGAACCCCGCCCGACAATTATTGAGGATTTTCTAATGGTTGAACTAACCTGATTGGCTGGTACAATCAATATATACAATGGGTGCTGATGCAACCTCATACCGGATACCGGCATGAGGCCCAGGAAACCAGGAAATCTACCAGGATGCACCTAGTGAGCCTTGAATGACCGAACAACCCACTTTGCCAACCCGTCCCCGCTTACACGACCGGGGTTTTATCCACGAGATTGTCTATACGGTTGTCTTCCTGATCGCAGCGTTTACGTTCCTGGAGATGGCGATTCCCCGCTCGGTCGTACAAAGCATCAGTATGCAGCCCAACCTGATTGAAGATCAGCGCCTGGTGATTAGCAGGCTGACCTACCTGGTCAGCGACCCGCAGCGCGGCGATATTACCGTCTTTCTGCCCCCCAACCATCCTCCCGGCGAACCCCCGTTGATTAAGCGGCTGATTGGGCTGCCGGGCGAAACAGTTGAATTTCGGGATACGGCGGTTTATATTAATGGCGTTCGGTTGGATGAGCCATATCTCAATGAGCCGTGTGATACCATACACTGCGGAGAACGGGTCTGGGTGCTGGGACCCGATGAATATTTCCTGATGGGGGATAACCGCAATCACAGCCGTGATTCGCGCTCGTTCGGGCCGGTGCAGCGTGAACGCATCATTGGCAGGGCGATTATCCGCTACTGGCCGCCGCCCGATTGGGGGATTTTGTCCTACTCTTATGATGATTCTCGCGGCCAACCGGCGCCCTAGCCGCTGTGCCGGAACAACCGACAGCACTTGTGTTGGCTGCCTCTCATGAGCCAACTTATTTTCCCAGGAGACGGTGCATGACCGACAGACTGTCCTACCCCTGTCCATACTGCCAGATTGGCTATTGCCACCCCGAAGAGGCCACCTATACCCGGTTGCATCATGACCGCGTGATCAGCGTGCCGAATATGCTGGCATGGACGTGTGACATCTGTTTTACCCAGGAATTCGACCAGGATGCTGTGCGGCAGGTCGAAAGACTGTTAGGGATCGGCCAGTGGCCGATTATCCAACCTCGTTCCGCGCCGCGCTCCACTGCGCTGGATTTATCCAATACCAAGAATATGCCAGGATTGAAACCATGAGTGTAGACCTTCGTAGCTATGTTTTTCTGGACAATTTACAGCTTCAGCACGCGGCTTTCCTGGGGACGGTTGCCCGGGGCTTCTTGCCGCTGCCGGGGGATGCCTCCCTCTGGATTGAGATTTCACCAGGGATTGAGATTAACCGGATCACCGATGTGGCCCTCAAAGCCACCGGCGTGCGTCCAGGGATGCAGATCGTTGAGCGGCTGTACGGCCTGCTCGAAGTGCATTCCAGCAGCCAGGCGGAAACGCGGGCGGCGGGCGCGGCCATCCTGGATGCGCTGGGCGTCAACGAGGAAGACCGCATCAAGCCGCGCATTGTCTCCAGCCAGATTATCCGCAACATTGATGCCCACCAGACCCAGTTGATTAACCGGATGCGACACGGCCACATGATTCTCGCCGGGCAAACGCTCTACGTGCTGGAAGTCGAACCGGCAGGCTATGCGGCGCTGGCCGCCAACGAAGCCGAGAAATCCGCCGAGATTAACATTCTGGAAGTGCAGGCCTTCGGCAGTTTTGGCCGGGTTTACCTGGGCGGCGAGGAACGCGACATTATGGCCGGCTACGGCGCGGCAATCGCGGCGATTGAGGGCGTCACCGGGCGCGAAAACCCCGCTGGGCGCAAGGAATAAGCATGTTTATCGGGGAAGTCATCGGGACAGTGGTCGCCACCCGCAAAACCGCCAACATGGACGGCCTGCCGCTGCGTCTGGTGCGTAAAATCACCCCCGGCTTGCAGCCCACCGCAACCTATACCGTTGCTGTGGATGTGATGGGCGCGAGTGAAGGTGAGCTGGTGCTGGTGTCATCCGGCAGCAGCGCCCGCCAGACTCTCCAGACCGACGCCCGCCCCTGTGACGCGACCATTATGGCGATTGTGGATACCTGGCAGGTGGGCGGCGCGGTACAGTACACCAAGGGCGAAGCGGAGCCGGCCTAAGGTCACTGCTTGTAGGCTTCTGCCCGATCTTGCGCCGTCTGTCGCTGGCGTATACCCGTATCTCTTTTAACGGGCAGCATGGCACAACGAGGCAAACCGGGTCAGACTCAATTCTCAAAGGGTGTGGCTATTGCCGTTGGTCATGAGGGGCAGCGACCCCTCATTATATATCTTCTGCAGCCCAAACATGCTCAGTATTTCCATGGCCTTCTGAATCTGTTCGTCTGGGATGTGCCTTCTCCAGCTATCCACCAGGCTGTCTCCGGTGATGATGGCGCTTTCTCCTTTGCGCGAAAGTGCCGATGGTTTTTCCACAGCCTCCATCACCTCCGGCCTGTAATCTCTTTCAAGAAACGAGAAAAGTCGCCTGGTTTCTCCTTCAGGATCAGTGCATAGATTCTCGTAGAACACCAGGTGCATTTCACCCGGTGTGAATTGTTTCAACGGAACATAGTTCTGGATGCACCAGAAAAAAATGTAGGTTTCGAAATCACTGGTGCAGCTCTCGATTGCGCCCTTGAATGGATGCAGGAAGTCTTCCATCAGTTCCGGCTGGTTAAGGAATTCCTCCAGATTGTTCTTCCAGCCAAGCTTCAATTTGGAGTGGGCAACAGCACACGGGTGCCGCAGCACCATAACAATTGGGATTTCCGGGAATTGCGTTTTAATCCACTTTAACAGAAGATTTGCTCGAATATCTTTAATGAGCCGCTTTCTGGCGATCAGTTTCGTATTGAACTGGTCTACCCAGAGACTTCTATTAATTTTGCCCGCTAGTATGGCCTTCGCAGGGCTAATAAACGTTTCATGACGGTTATCGGGTCGAAGATACTGGTTAATGTTCCAGTGGCGGATAACGGGGACTTTTTGCGGCCAGAAAGGTTCAAACATAATACGATAGGAATTATCATAATTGATAATGTCCTGAACCCATGTTGTTCCGCTTCTGGATTCGCCTGCCAAAAAAACGGTTTGCTTATAATCGTGCAGATCTGTAGAAAGTAGAAACGTCGCCGCAGTCTTGATTCTGAAAACGGTACCTGGTTTCCTATACACCGGACTCTTCCCCCCCAAAAAAACCGAACATTCCCTCGGCATTCATCGGCCAAAAGTCGCGTTTCCGCAGGCTCAACCTGACCGCGGATGCTGAACTGACATTATACAGTGACTTCTGAAAAGGCGTTTCTGCTCTAAAAAATCTGCGCGGTGCTAGCCATTCGCAGGGGCACTATTCCTGGCGTTGAAACCCAAATTTCTTGCATCAACGCCTCACCCACCGGGGCGCAGCACACCGATATAGGAGGCGCTGGCGACCTGTTCCAGGCGGTTGTCGCTCAGGTTGAGTTTCCAGGTGCCATCGGCGTCGCGGGCGACCAGCAGGATCGCGGTGTTGTCCTCCGTCCAGGCTGCCGGGCGTAACAAAATACCTGCCGGGGCTGCAAAAGCCGTCTGCGTCATCGTGAGCAGGTCAACGATCACCAACTGGGTACGCAGCGTCTGGTTGGGCGTGCCGAACGCCCGTATCTGTCCCAGGGCGTACACAGCGCGGCTGGCATCCGGCGAAACCAGGAAATCACCGCCCTGGGTATAGCCGGGCAGGTCAAGCGCCGCGATAGTTTGCTCCAATGCGCCGGAGAGTGTATGCACGTGCAGGTCGAACCCGCTCAGGTCTGTCGTCAGCCCCAGCCGTAAAAACAGCCCGCCGCCGAAACCCGCCCCACAGAAGCAGCCTGGTTCATCCGGCAGATAGTCCCATGCCCCCGTCTCCATATCCAGCGCAACCAGCGCGGCATACTGCTGGAAAGGCGTCAGGTCACTCAGACCGTCCGGCTGGAAATCGAAGTAGAGCGTGCCGCCATCGGTGCTGAAGGCCACCGGCAAGGCTCGCAGGCCGTTGCGCGGGCCATCCACCCAGATTTGCCGGGGATTCGTGCCGTCCAGGTTAGCGATGGTCGTCGTCGTCACCAGTGCCGTTGGTTCGCCGCTCGTCAGTGTCCAGACGATGCGCCCGCCGGGAGTATCCACCAGCCAATCCACCCGGCGCGTATCGCCGCCCGGCTGGATAAACGGATGGTCATAAATACCCCCTTCCGGGTCTGCCAACCGGACGCGCTCTGTCGTCAGGTCGAAGTACAATACCACGTTCCCCGCTGGCGTGTAGCGTTCCCCGGCGACGATCATAGGCCGTTCCTCACCCGTCACCGTATCCACAAAAATCAGGCGTGGCTGTCCGTCTTCCGTTTGGCGTTGGGAGAACACCAGCCAGGACTGCGCTGATTCGGGCAGGATTTCACCGTCCTGAGCGGCAGCAGAGGCAGCCAGCAGGACGACCAGCATGAGCAGCCAGCGCAAATGCAGCAGCATATCGGAAACTCCGTTTTGTGGAGACACTACGGCCCCGGTGTAGTCTGCGGCCCGGCAGTCTGCGTCAGATAGACCGCACGCTGGGTTTCCCGCATCCGGGCGGTAACATCCAGTGTCGCCGCCGGGGTTGGTGTGGCGCGTGGTCGGGTATGCCCTGCCGTCGGCAGCACAACCGGTGATCCGTCGCTGGTCGGCACTTGCGGCAGCGGCAGCGGCGTCCACGTCGCCGTCGGTGTCAGCGTGGGTGTCAGCGTCCAGGTTGGCGAAGGCGTCCAGGTCGGCGTAGTCGTAGCCGTCGCCGGGAAGCGCGGCGTCCAGGTGGCCGTTACGGTTGGCGTCGGTGTGACGCTGGCCGTCAGCGTGGCCGTCGCCTGGGGTGTAAAGGTCGCAGTATCCGGGATGACCGGCGTCAGGGTGGGCGTCGGGGTCGGGTCGGGCGGTGGCACAGCGCCGAAACTCGGCGGTAACGGCGAGAGTGGCACTTGCAGCCGGTTCTGGTCGTCAAATACCGGGGTCATGAGCGCCAGCACGTCCTGGAACAGCAACTCGACTTCCGCCGGGTGTGCCAGGGGCGCTAACGTCACCCGCGCCCGTTCCATAAACGCGGTGACTTTCGCCTGGTTTTCCGGTTGGGCGGATTGCGCCGCGTTGACCGTCGCTGTGTAGAGATCAGTCAGCGCCGCCGGGGTCAGTCGTCCCTGCTGGCTGACGGTAGCGACTTCTTCCAGCCGCACCTGGGCGAAGTGCAGCCACAGTTCATTCAGGCTGCCGGCCAGCGTCGTAATCACCAGAATAATCTCTTCCCAGAAGCGTTTAATCGTATACAGGGTGTCACCGGGGACAGTATTGGCCGAAGCGCCAACTAGCCCGGCGCTCCCCCCAAAGACCACCATAAAGGTGATAATCGCAATCGCGGCGGCTCGGCCTACCGCCATCTGAAGGCCAGGCAGCATCAACACGCTGCGGCGGCGGTTGGGTTGGGCGGCCATCTGCGCCCGCAGGCGGGCTTCCAGCGCGTCTACCTGTTCGGCGGCCATCTCCGGGCTGCGCAGCCGGGCGGAGAGTATCCCCGCCAGCAGCAGCGGCTTCAGTTCAGCGGCGGCGGCAGGAAAACGTTCCAGGCAGCCGGAAACCGTCTCCTGTCCGCTCAATACGGCGTCCAGGCATTCGGCCAGGATGGTTTCCAGTTGGGCTTTAGCAGATGCGTTCACGATAGACCCGATAAAATAGACTCACTGTCAAACCCGGATTGCGCCAGACGGCGGGCCAGGGATCGCAGCGCCCGGTGTTGCAGCGCCTTGATTGCGTTCGCGTTCTTGCCCATCACCGCTGCCGTGTCCTCCAGGTTATACCCCTCAATAAAGCGCAGAATGATGACATGCTGCTGATCGTCCGTCAATTGGGCGATGGTTTCGCGCAGTACAGCGGCAGCCTGTCGTCGTAATAAGCGCTCATCCATGTCCTGTGCCACCGGGATCGGTTCGGCTTCGACGTCACTCTCAACCGGGCGACGCCCGACGCGCCGGTAATGATCCACCACACGGGCATGAGCGATGCGGTACAGCCAGGCGATGAACGGCTTACCCTGGTCGGTGTAGCTGTGCAGGGCCTGGAGCGCACGGGTGAATACCGCGCTCGTTATATCCTCAGCGAGTTGTACATCGTTCACCCGATGATAGATATACCGGAAGATCGGCTGCACGTTCTCCCGGTAAAGTTGGGCAAACGAGTCCGTATCCCCTTGCTGGGCGCGTTGAAGCAGACGCTTTTCTTCAACGCGATCCACAGGTCACTCTCCAATGATTCTTTTGCCAGCGTGCCGCGTCGTTCATCATATCTACCGTTAAACAGGTCAAAGAGTTATGGGAGATTTCAAAATCCCATCCGTACCAATCATATCCTAATTTGAATCGAGATGCTTTTCCCTTAAAGTCCGGTTTGCGACCTGTAACATCCGGCTGTTAGGTTTTCTCAACTTGCAGACAATACTATGATACGATATATACCGTGCAGACTAGCCAGCTTAGGGAGATATGCATTCATGTCTGATGATCCAACAAAACTGCTCACCCCAATCGAGCGCTCAGAACAGATTGAGGGAGTGTTCATGGTGCCGATCAAGGCCTATGGAGATGAGCGCGGGCGCTTTATGGAAACCTTTCGCCGTTCCTGGTTCCCCTGGATCAACTGGGACAAAATGCAGGGGAATCGTTCGGATAGCCAGGCCGGGGTGCTGCGGGGGCTGCACTACCACTTCTGGCAGATTGACTACTGGTACGTCCCCAAAGGCACGATTCGCGCCGGGATGGTGGATTTACGCCCCAACTCGTCCACCTATATGGCAACCGAAACCATCGAAATCGGGGAGACGAATAACATGGGTGTCTTCATCCCCATCGGCGTCGCGCATGGTTTTGTCGCGCTGACCGATGCCACCCTGATGTACTTCGTCAACAACTACTATGATGGCGGCAAGGACGAACGTGGCGTAGCCTGGAACGACCCCGACATCAACCTCGATTGGGGGATTCAAACACCGCTGCTTTCCCTGCGTGACCAGCAGAACCGTTTCCTGAAGGACATCCCGGCGGACGAACTGCCGCGCTAACCCCGGAGAATCACGCAAGGACGGTTCCACCACCCGCCTTTTTCGCCCTGGGCGAATGCAGAAAACGGGAACTGAACCCGCTCCAAATCTCCCCCGCCGCCAGCAGGGGAGACTTTTTTTCGCCCCGTTTGCGGGAGGGCTGGGGAGGGGTCAGCTCCCGCCCCGTTTGCGGCTAACCATGACCCACATCTCAGCCTGATCGCCGCCAGAGGATGAAATCCTCGGGCTAACAGGTTTCGGGAAGCCCCATTCAATGGGGCTGTTGCGATATTGAAACACCAGCCAGCCGGTTTCAACCGGCTTACCACCAGGCACACCCAGCCTCACGGTTTCCAGCCTGGGGCGTCTCTCCCGCCCTGTCTTCTGTTATCCCATTGTCATGAATATAGCCGCAATACCCCATAGGGTATCCATGACACGTCGCGTCGATGGGCATGACATCCGGCACAAAGTTAACCTGTCAGCAAATATCACACTTGGCAATAAGCAAAAATTTGGGGTATATATTGAGTTCTTTTATTCAAGGGGAGGGTAGATTGATCACATGCGACGCTTAATCCTCTATTGTATGATGGTAGGCGGCGTGGTATTGCTGGTGGTTGGGCTGTTGCTGGTGCCCACGCCACCGGGTTTGGTCACAGCACAGGACTACACCGATGCGGAGTATATCGGTAGAGGCGAGTGCAACGACTGCCACCGCGATGTAGACCGCGCCCATAGAAGTTCTCCGCATGTTTTAGCTTTACAAGATGTCGCCGATGAAGAAGCCAAAGTCTCTATTCTGGGCGATTTTTCGCTCGGTGATGCTGTACGAACCGTGCTGTTCCCTGGCGAAAGCGAAGCACGCCCGTTCACCGCGAACGACATCGTGTTCGCTATCGGGTCGGGGCGCTATGTCCAGCGTTACCTGATCGCCGCCGGGGACGACGCCTATACGGTGCTGCCCGCCGAGTGGAATACCGTCACCCAGGCCTGGGAACCGTTCCAGCTGGCCGAAACCTGGCCCGACCCGGCCTATGATTTCGTGAGCAACTGCGCCGGCTGCCACACCACCGGCCTGAATGCCAGCAGGGGGCGCTGGGAAGACGATGGCGTGGAATGCGAGGCCTGTCACGGCCCGGGCAGTACCCATGCTGACCTCGTGGACGACGCCGGTTCAAGCATTGACGATGAGGAACTGGTTGATATTCGCGGGGCAATCGCCTTTACATCGGACTCGCAGGTTTGTGGGCAGTGCCACAGCCGGGGCACAACCCCCGACGGCAGCCCGTATCCCACCGACTATCTGCCCGGCCAGAACCTGCTCGATGAATCGGTATTTACCCTGGTCGCAGGGGATGATCCGGTACACTGGTGGGTCAGCGGCCACGCCAGCCAGCCCAACATGCAGTTTAACGAATGGACGCTTTCGACCCATTCAACCGCGCTGGAAGACATGAAAGCCAGCGAAAACGCGCAGGACGGCTGCTTAGTCTGCCACAGCGACGACCTGCGCCGGACAAACCTGCTCCTGGAACTGTTTAATAACGGTGACCTGGAATCGGATGGGGAAATCCCGCCGGAAGTGGCGACGCTGGAAACGGCACAGTCAGGCGTGAGCTGTACGGCCTGCCATGCCCCCCACAGCGAAGACGCACGCGATTTTCTGCTGCGGGATGATGCCGAAACCCTGTGCGCCGCGTGTCACAGCAACGAAGCCTTTGCCGCGTTGACCGGTGGCGGCGTGCATCACCCGGTAGCCGATATGTTCGTCGGGCTGCCGCTTGTCCCTGGTGTGGAAGGCGTGGCCGCCAAACACGCGACGGCTGACGACGGCCCAAGCTGTGCCACCTGTCACCTGGCGCAAGTCCCGGTAGCCGGTGGTACCTCACGCGCCAATCACCTGTTCCGCCCGGTACTGCCCGACGCAACCGATGGACAGTTCGCCAGCACCTGCGCCACCTGTCACACCGACCTGACCGAAGCTGACCTGCAATTCCTGGTGGATGACACGCAGGAAACCGTCCGCAACCGGATTGCGGTGACACTCGCGCGACTGGCATCGGTGAAAGAGCCGGAAGTCGGAACGCCGGAACGCGAGCTGTATGATCTGGCGGTGAACGTGCTGAATGTGGTGCAGGCCGAAGGCAGCCTGGGCATTCACAACTATAGCTATACGGATACGCTCTTCAAGGCCGCAGAAACGGCGCTGGGCGAACTCAGCGTTTCCGCTGTTGTGGTCGCGCCAACAGAGGCCCCCGCGCCCACCGCGATCCCGCCGGTGGATGAGTCGGCATTGGAAGGCACGCCCCAGGTAGTGCCATCCGGCGTCCGCCCGATTACGGTGATTATCATCGGTCTGGTAGTGGTGAGTTTGCTGATCGCAGCCTTCGCCTTTTTCCGCCGTCCGCGCAGCAGTCAGGAGGCCTAGACATGACGAAGAAACCGATACTGTTGATAATGGGGGGCGCGGTGCTGCTGCTGGCCGGGATCATGGGGATATGGGCAACCGATGTTGCCTATGCCGCCCCGCTGCCCGACTCCCCTCTGTTCCAGGACGCGACGGAAGAACCGGCATCTGCCGAACAGCCCGCGCCCGCCGGCGAACAGGAAGCGATGACACAGGAAGAACCGACCAGCGCCTACTGCCTGTTGTGCCATTCGCAGGCCGGGCGAGTATGGGAACTGCCCAGCGGCGAAGTCCTGTCGCTGACGATAGACCCGGCTATGCTGGCGGGGTCGGTACACGGGGCGGATAACCCGGAAGGCCCGCTCGAATGTGCCGACTGCCACACCAATCACCGTTTCCCGCATGATCCGCTGCCGGTGCAGGACACCCGCGAGTTCGAACTCACACGCTACGCCACCTGCCGCAACTGCCATGAAGACCAGTACACCCACTTGCAGGACAGTGTGCATGGCGCGGCGATCCGCAACGGCACGCTGGAAGCGGCGACCTGTGTGGACTGTCACGGCGGGCATAACATCCAGCCGCCCGACGAGCCGCGTGAGCGCATTTCGCTGACGTGCGGCAAGTGTCACGGGGCGATCTTCGACCAGTACCGCACCAGTGTACATGGCGCGGCGCTGCTTTCGGAAAGCAACCCGGACGTGCCAACCTGCATTGACTGTCACGGCGTACATGACATCCAGAACCCGATGACGTCGCTCTTCCGCGTGCGCTCACCACAGTTGTGTGCGAATTGCCATGCGGACACGGCATTGATGAACAAGTACAACATCAGCACCAATGTCTTTGACAGCTACCTGACCGATTTTCATGGCGCGACAGTGGCGCTTTTCGAGCAGGAAGACCCGAACGCAGCCACCAACAAGGCGGTGTGTTACGACTGTCACGGGGTACATGATATTGCGGCGGTCAACGATGATAACAGCCATGTGATCCGCGAGAATCTGCTGGAAACCTGCCGCCAGTGTCACCCCAGCGCGTCGAGTGATTTCCCGGATTCGTGGGTTGGGCACTTCCCGCCCACACTGGAATCGCATCCGCTGTTGTTCCTGGTCAACCTGTTCTACAAGATCCTGATACCGGGCGTCCTGAGCGGGTTTGTCCTGTTAATCGCCACTGATATTTTTCGCCGTATCCGCGAACGACTGGGCCTCGTCCGGCACTAAGGGAGGGAAGTATGGCTACTGAAGTCCAACAAGAACGCCCGCAATCGTACGTCCGCTTCACCCCATCCGTGCGGATGGAACACATGATCCTGCTGGTGACTTTCAGCGGATTGGCGATCACAGGGCTGCCGCAGATGTTTTCCAGCCAGGGCTGGGCGCAGTTGATGATCGAGATCATGGGTGGCGTTGAAAGCATCCGTATCATTCACCGTTTTATGGCGACGCTGCTCATTGCCGAATCGATCTATCATGGCGGCGTTTTAACCTACAAGATCTTCGTGCTGGGCATTCGGGCGACCATGATCCCCGGCCTGCGCGATATTGGCGATGCCCTGAGTTGGATTTCCTTCAACCTGGGGCTGGCGAAAGAACACCCGCGTCTGCCACGCTATAATTTTGGTGAAAAAGTGGAATACCTGGCGGTGGTGTGGGGGACGCTCATCATGGTGCTGACCGGCTTCATGATGTGGAATCCGATTGCGGCGGCCCGCCTGCTGCCCGGCGATACCATCCCGGCGGCGCGGGCGGCACATGGCGCTGAGGCGGTGCTGGCGGTGCTTTCCATCGTCACCTGGCACATGTACAACGTGCATATCCGCCGCTTCAACAGGGCGATGTTCACCGGTAAAATCTCCCGCGAGGCGATGGAAGAGGAACACGGCGAGGAACTGGAAGCCCTGGAACGCGGCGACAAACCCCGCGAAATCCCTGCGGAAATCCTGCGGGCGCGGAAGCGGGTTTTCTGGCCGGTGGCGGTGGTGATTACCGTTGTCCTGGGCGGCGCGCTGCTCTATTTCACCTCGTTTGAAGAAACCGCGATCCATACCGTGCCGCGCCAGGAAGTCGCCATCTTCCAGCCGGACATCGTGCCAACCGAGGGCGACCCGGTGGTCGGCGGCGCGCTGTGGGGAACGCTGCGCTGTAATTTCTGTCATGGCATGGACGGCCAGGGAGACACAGACGGCCCGGCCATCATGGGGACGGATGTCACCCTGGAAGAGTTTTTCGTCCAGGTGCGTGAAGGCGGCGACGATATGCCCGTGTTCGGGCGCGGCGAAATCCCCGACGCCTATCTGACTCACCTGTACGCCTGGCTCACCCAGGGCGACGCTGCCGGTTCATAAGTGGTGTAAGGAAGGTAACCTGAAGGGGCATGATGAACAGTCATGCCCTTTTTGATTCGCGGGTGCTACTCCCGGCGCATCCGTATCAGCCCGCCGATAATGAAGGCGACTGCCGCTAACC
>CALJKV010000093.1 GCA_937974245.1 uncultured Chloroflexota bacterium
ATATACACTGGCAGTCAAGGGGGATGAGGACGCCGTCGGAACCTACCAATTCAAGCTGTGGGAAGTGCTGCCGCCCCAGAACTTCACCTTTGCTGTTGGCGACACGGTGACTCAGGATCAGCCCGGCGCCGGAGCGGGGAACATCGAATCGCCCGGCAGCCAGGACATCTACACCTTTGCGGCGACAGCGGGGCAGACCGTCTACTTCGACGCCCAGGGTGGCACGTTCTATATGCGCTGGTCAGTAGTGGATGCCGCCGGGACGGTCATCTTTGACGGTGGCCGCATGGTGACGGATGCCGGTATCTTCACGTTGACGCAAGGCGGGACATATACACTGGCAGTCAAAGGGGATGAAGACGCCGTCGGGACGTACCAGTTCAAGGTATGGGAGGTGCCGCCGCCGCAGAACTTCACGTTTGCCATCGGCGACATGGTGACCCAGGACCAGCCTGGTGCCGGGGCGGGGAACATCGAATCGCCCGGCAGCCAGGACATCTACACCTTTGAGGCCGCGCCGGGACAGCAGGTGACCTTTGATGCCCAGGACGGCAGTTTTTACTTACGCTGGTCAGTGACGGATGCCGCCGGGACGGTCATCTTTGACGGTGGCCGTATGACCGATGATCCGCTTACCCTCACCCTCGAACAGGGTGGAACCTATACAGTGATGATTTATGGGGACGAAGATGCTGTAGGCACATATCGTTTCCAGATCATGGAACAGAGATAGCCTGGAACGGTCACACTTGGAAGGATAAGGGGCTGAGTTGAGTCCCCATGTTCAGGTGAAATCTCATCTCTCGACTTCGCAGCGCCTGAATTGGGCGACTCGATCAAGCCAATAAATAAAGGATGGCAGACACCCTGCCGCCATTTTAAATTACCACTTTTTTTGAAAGGTTAAATCGTATGGCACCCATCATTACCATCGAACGGCATATCCTTGACCAGCAGCGGCTCTACCCGGAGTCCACCGGGGCGTTCAGCCAGGTGCTCTATGACATCGCCCTGTCCGCCAAAATCATTGCGCGAGAGACGACCCGCGCCGGGTTAGTCGGCATTCTGGGCGCGTCCGATGATCATAATGTCTATGGGGAACAGCAGCAGAAACTCGACCTCTTCGCCAATGATATGATCTTCAAGATGAATGACCACACCGGGCGGCTGTGCGCGATGGCCTCCGAGGAAAATGAGAACCTCATCCCAATTCCAGCGCAATTCAAGACCGGCAAATATGTGCTGCTCTATGACCCGCTGGACGGCTCATCCAACATTGATGTGAACGTCTCCATCGGGACCATCTTCTCGGTTCACCGCAAAATCTCAAAGGGCGACCAGGGGACCCTGGAAGACGCCCTCCAGCCAGGGCGCAGGCTGGCCGCTGCCGGGTATGTCGTCTATGGCAGCAGCACCATGATGGTTTACAGCGCCGGGAACGGGGTGCATGGCTTCACGCTCGACCCCAGCGTAGGCGAATTCCTGCTCAGCCACGAGAATATCCGCGTGCCGAACACGGCCAAATATTACAGCGCCAACCAGGGATACGAGAAATACTGGACGCCGGGTGTACGCCGCTTCACGAAATGGCTGCAAGGTATTGAGGGCGAAGGCCGTGAGCCGCTGGCGCATCGCTATATCGGGTCGCTGGTGGCCGATTTCCACCGCAACCTGCTGCGTGGTGGGATTTTCTACTATCCGGGCGACATGCAGAAAAGAACTGAGCCAGCCGGAAAAATGCGCCTGATGTTCGAGGCGCAGTCATTAGCGTTCCTGGCTGACCAGGCCGGGGGATATGCATCCGATGGGGTGGGCAATATCCTCGATATTCAGCCGCACGACCTGCACCAGCGCGTCCCGATGTTCATCGGCAACCGCGATCTGGTTGTGACCGCCGAAACTTATATCCGCAATTATGACCAGGACTGGGTGAAAGCCTATACAGCGTTCCGCGAAAAACAGCCTGCTTTCAGCCGATAGCTGGCTGGGCGTTCCGGCCTGCTTCCTAGCCAAACCCCGGCAGACCCACGCCGTTATCGTGCAGCACCGCCTCAACCTCGGCGCGGGTTGGGGCGTTGCGCCCGCTGCCGACTTTCCGCACAGCAGCCGCGCCACAGGCATTTGCCAGTTGTGCCGCCTCGTGCCAGTCCCAGCCCTGAGAGCGGCCATACACCAGCCCGGCGTTAAAGCAGTCACCCGCGCCAACCGTATCCACCACTTCCACCGGGAAGCCGGGGACGGTCACCCGCGTTTCTGGCTGGATGACTGTACAGCCCGCCGCGCCCTGCTTCACCACCAGCGCCGCCGCACCCAGTCCGAACAGAAAGGCGTAGGCGTCTTCCCCCGCGCGGCCATTGGCGGCGAAGGGCACTTCCTCCTCGGTCATCATCAGCACGTCACAGCGGGAAAGCAGCGCCTCCACACGCACGAAATCCATATTGCGGATTGTCGGGCCGCTGTCGCAGAAAACCGGGATGCGCGACTCCCGCGCCCGCGCCAGCACACCGTCTATCAGTGCCGGGAGTTGGACTTCATGCAGGTTATACCCCTGTAAAAAAACGGCATCGCCCGTTTGCGCCAGGCTGTCTATCTCCGGCGCATAGTCCACCGGATCGCCAGCGGCAAGACTGCCGATAAATACATGCTCATGGGTAGTGTGGTCAATCAGGTCGTAGACGACGCAGGTCTGCGACCCCGGCAGGGTGATCGCGCCGCGCAGGTCAACGCCTTCTCCGGTCAGAATCCGCCGCAGTTCGTCCCCGAAGATGTCCGCCCCAATCGCGCCCACCGCCAGCACACCCAGTCCCAGACGCCGCGCCATAATGTTGAAATTACACCCGCCCCCGGCCTCCAGGTACGCGCCGTGCGTCTCCTGATGCTGGAAAGGCAGCACTGGCAGGTGTACCGGCATCACCATATCCACGACCAGATCGCCCACCGCGACGACTTGCTTCATACCGCCAGCCCCTTACTGCGAAACGCGGTTGCGTGCTGCCTGTTCAATGCCATCCGCAATCTGCCGCACACCATAAGCCGCGAACACCGGATCGTTTTCCAGCGTCTGGATGATACGGTCATCAAACGCGCCGATTCCCTGGTATGCCCCGGCGATGGCGCAGGCAATCGCGGCCACCGTATCAGCATCCCCGGAGAGATTGGCAGCGTAAATACCGGTCTGTTTGACATCACCCCCGGCCAGCGCCAGCACGCCAAAGGCTGCACCTACCGTCTCGACAATCGAGAGCGATGTGCCGACTATGTCGTAGAGTTCACGCAGCCGGGCTTTCACGTCGCCGCCTTTACGGGCAATATTCACCGCCATTTCGATACGTCGCGTCACTGATGGCCCTAACCAGGCGGGCACTTTCTTCTGGCCGAGTTCCGCGCCCAGCATCCCGGCGGCGATAATCGCGTCCAGCGTGGCATCGTCGCGCACAGCAACCGCCACCGCTGCCGCTATTGCGCTCGCCCCGGAAATGGCTACGCTCGTGTTGTGCGTGGGAATACAGGACGTGTATGCCGCTTCAATTGCGCCCATCGGGTCATTGGGATAGAGCAGGCCGACCACCGAGACACGCATCGCCGCACCGTTGGTATCGCCCATGCGCCCCGTCTCGTGCGGGCTGACGCCGCGCTTGAGCGCCTGGACACCGCGCCGCGTGCTGGGGCCAACATACGGCGAGTCGTCGCCGCCCACCCGGTCATACCAGCTCACGATAGCCTCTACCGTCGCCTCAAGCGTGACACCACCGTGCTTGAGGTAGGCCTGCGCTAACGAAAAAGCCTGCTCCGAGTCATCGGTGATACGCCCGGCGGGCAGCCCGGCATGAACGACGTGATCGGGCGGGCCGGGCAGGAAATCGTCTATCCAGCCATACGCTGCCGCCGTCTGATCGGGGTGGAAGTAAGCGGGCATTCCGAAGGCATCGCCAAAGGCCTGCCCATAAAGTCCGCCGAGTATTTTGTCTTTGTGCATGGTGTTGGTTCCTAGAATTGGTAAATGAGGAGAATCGCATTTTCAACAGGGGCATGAGGCGCCTCATGCCCCTGGCATAACGTTACAATGTCACCCTTAGCCCGCTGCCGGCTTGATGAACCCGACTTCGCGCACAAGGTTAAAGCCACCGAACCCCAGCCAGACCAGGGCGCTGACCACGAATCCGGCAATCACTGCCGGGGCGACTTCCATCAGGAGCGCCAGGAAGAGCGCCAGGTACAGCCCTAACGAAAGCACCGTCGCCACCGCGCTCAACCAGACGCGCTGCGGGATCGTCTCAACCCGGCGCACAAACGGCAGATTCACACCGATCAGTGCCAGTGACGCGATGCCGATCACCAACGCCAGCGGGTTAGCGACATCCGGGCCACCAAACCCATTGGGCGCGGTAAACAGGCTGACGGTGATGATGATGCCGATGACAGCCACCATGGCCTGAAGCACGTGCAGAACGCTCAACCGTTGCAGGATGCGCCAGTACCGGGCGTTAAAACCTTCGCCTTCCGCTGCTCGCAGTGCCTTCAACCGCTGACTCTGGCGGGTTTGCAGCGCGTAGACAACCAGCGCCATGACCGTTGCAACGTACGGGACCATCTGCGGGAGCTGCGATGGGATTTGCAGCGACCCGATTCGGCTTGCCAGCGCGTCAAAGAAGCCGAACACCAGCGAGGCGGCCATCGTGCCATACGGGTTATTGCCGCCCAGGAGCGGCGTCGCCAGGGCGATGAAACCACGCCCCGATGTCATGTCACGCTGGAACAGGCTCAGATACCCCATACTCATGTGGATACCGCCTAAACCGGCCAGCAGCCCACTGAGCATCAGGGCGATGTAACGGGTGCGCTGCACCGGGATACCGACGGACGCCGCCGCTTCCGGGTTTTCGCCCGCCGCCCGCAGGTGCATCCCGAACGGCGTGCGGTACAGCATGAACGCCACCAGGAACACCGCGATAAACGCGATCCATGTCATGGCGCTCTGGTTATCGAGAATCTGGAAGAAGAACGGGCCGATCACCGGAATATCGTTGATGAATTCCGGCAGTTGGATGAACGGAATCACGAGGCTGGGCAGGGTGCTGGTGTTGCCCCGGTCGCCGGTCAGCTCGTACATGATGGCGACTGTTCCCGCCGACCCTAAAAAGCTGATGGCGATACCCGACAAGATTAAGTCCGCCTTCAGCCGCAGGTGGAAGAACGCCAGCAGCAGTGCCATAAGCCCCGCCACAACCAGCCCCATCACCAGCCCCAACCAGGGGCCAATCACCAGGCCGGTTTCCTGACCGAACCACGTCTGGGCATAGGCGCTGAAGATCACGCCGGTAAAAGCCGATGCGAGCATCATTCCTTCCAAACCGATATTGATGACCCCGGCGCGATCGGAGATCAATGCGCCCAACGAGGGAAGCAAAATCGGAGTCGCAACCCGTAAGATCGAAGCGAGAAATGCCGCGCTAAAGATACTCTGAATGACGGTATCAAACATGAGCACCCTCCTCCACTGCTACCACCGCGCTGGAATGCGCCAGACTCCGCTGCCGCTGCCGCCGCGCCTGGAAAAATGCGACCAGTGCTTCCGCCGTAATGAGCAGAATAATCACCGCCTGGATGATGCGCACGATCTCGAAACTCACGTTGGCGTCCCGTTCCATAAACTGCGCCCCGGCACGTAAGTAGGCATAGAGCAAACCGGTGAAGGGGATCACCAGCGGGTTATTCCGCGCCAGCAGCGCCACCACGACGCCTTCAAATGCCAGACCAAACGACATGCCGCTCACCAACTGCCGGAAAATCCCCATACTCAGGTGCGCCCCGGCCAGCCCGGCCACGATACCGCTGACGGCCATCGCAAGCATAATCGTGCGCCGGGTGTTGACTCCGCCGTATTCCGCGAATTTGCGGTTTGCGCCGACCATGCGGATTTCGTAGCCCAGCGGCGTGCGGGTGATGAGCAGCCAGGTCACGATCACCGTGATAATCACGAGATACACGGCTATCGTCACCTGGGTATTGGCAACAATCGGCTGGAACTGCCCGGCGGCGACGAAGACCTCCGACGAGTTATAGCCCGCGCCCGGCGGCTTGAGCTGCATCGTCAGCACCATCTCAAAAAAGCGAATCGCGACGGTGTTCAGCATGAGCGTAGCGACCAGCTCGTTCGCGCCCAGGTAGGCTTTAAGCGCACCCGGCAGCAGCCCCCACAAAAATCCTGCTACCATTGACCCCAATATTGCCAATGGGATGAGTAGAAGCGCCGGAAGCTGCGTAAAGCTGAGGACAATCGCCCCGGAAACCAGCGCCCCCAGGTAAAGCTGCCCTTCCGCGCCCAGCGAAAACTGCTGCGCCCGGAAGACAATCGCAATCGAAAGGCCGACCAGGATCAGCGTCAGTGCGTCCTGTATCCAGCTCGCCCAGCGGTTGACCCGCCCCAACGCCCCCAGCAAAAACGCATCATAGGCGGCATTGGTGCTGGTGAGCGCCTCGTCAATGACGACATTGAACGGCACGACTTCCGGGCGTGCCTGGATGGTGTATACACCGTCAGCAGGCAGGGCGAAATCCGCGAGTACCGCATCGTCGGCGCTGCGTACATCGTTCTCACTAAAGCGTTCAACTTCTTCTTCGGTAGCGCCTGTGCTGGCTAGCAGCAGCGTCCCATCCGGGCCGAGGAGTTCAACTTCCAGGTTGACCGTTGAACGGCGGTTGGCGACGAATGCCAGGATACTCACAACATCACCCTGGCTGCCGGCGAAGGTATAGACCGCCTCGGTCAGCGGTTCTTTCACGTTCGGCTTGTTGAACTCACCACCTCGTGAAAGACCATATTCGAGATCAACCTCGGTATTTTCGACAGGCGTCGCCTCCGAAAGCACCGATACCTTAAACTCACCCTGGGTGTACTTATTGGCCGTATCCAGGTTAAAGAAGACCGTCATGAAATAGCCGAGGATGAGCGCGACGATCACCGTCACGATGACGCGCAGCGCGTTCCAGCGCAGTTGGTGTACCAGCAGTGCCACGCTGATCCCAACCAGGGCGTTCACCATGACAATTGACTGGTAATCGGCGGCGGCAAGCATGTTGTTGTACCATTCGTCCGGCGTGCTGCCGCTAAACAGCCGGACAGTGAGAAAGAGCGTAACCCCCACCGCGATGGCGATGAGCATCAGCCAGAAAATCAATTGACGTGGTTTGGCCGCTGCCGTCATAGCGCCGCCTCCATTTCTTCGTGTGTCTGCCTCGCCGCGCCCAGCATATACAGCCCTAAGTGTTCCTCAGTCAGGTCGGGCGTGTTGGGCAGCACCGCCACCACTTCGCCGTTATACATGACCATAATCCGGTCAGCCAGTTTCATAACCTCTTGCAGGTCGGCGGAAATCAGCAGAATAGATAAACCCTGGGTACGTTTATCCACCAACTGCTGGTGGATGAACTCAATCGCGCCGATGTCCACCCCACGAGTCGGCTGGGCCGCGATTAACAGGCGGGGCGACGACGAGAACTCCCGCGCCACAATGACTTTCTGCATATTGCCGCCGGAAAGTGACCCTACCGGCACGTCGCCACTCTGGGCGAGAATACCGAACTGGGCGATCAGTTCGCGCCCATTCTGCCTGATGGCATTCGGTTGCAGAATGCCGCGCCGGGTGAACGGTTCACGATAATAACGGTCAATGATAAGGTTCTCAACGATACTGGCATCACGCGCCAGACCGTTGGAGAGCCGATCTTCCGGGATGTGGGTGACACGCGCCTCGCGCACCCTGCGCGGGCCATGTCCGATGATGGATTGGCCGTCCACCCACGCCTCGCCGGAAGTTGCCTCGCGCAGCCCGGTCAGCACTTCCACCAGTTCGGTCTGTCCGTTACCTTCCACCCCGGCAATCCCCAGGATTTCCGATTCGTAGGCGGTGAACGATACATGATTAACCAGCGCCCGCCCGGCTTCATTGGCATAAGTAAGATTCTTAGTTTCCAGAACCGGCTTGCCATGCTGCACCGGCGGTTTATCCACCACCATGAAGACCTCACGCCCAACCATCATCCGCGCCAGTTCCGGGATGCTGGTTTCGGCGGTTGTCACCGTACCCACAACTTTCGCGTCGCGCATGACCGTCACCCGGTCAGAGATTTCCATGACCTCGCGCAGCTTGTGGGTGATAAAGATGACGGTTTTCCCCTCTTTGACCAGGTTGCGAATCGCGACGAACAGGTCAGTGGTTTCGCGGGGGGTCAGGACGGCGGTGGGTTCGTCCAGAATGAGGATTTCCGCACCCCGGTAGAGCGCCTTCAGAATTTCGACACGCTGGCGCATCCCCACCGGGACGGCTTCGACTTTCGCCAGAGCGTCCACATGCAGGCCGTAGGTTTTCGACAGCGCTTTGGTGTCCTCAATGGCCTGTTTGCGGTCTATGGTGATGCCCTTGCGCGGTTCGCGCCCCAGGGCGATGTTTTCCGCAATTGTGAAGGAGTCAACCAGCATGAAGTTCTGGTGAACCATGCCGATACGCATGTCAATCGCGGTATGGGTACTGTCTATCTCAACGGGTTTGTCGTTCAAGAAGATTTGGCCCGACGTCGGTTGCTCCAGGCCATAGAGAATTTTCATCAATGTGGATTTCCCGGCGCCGTTTTCACCGACGATGGCGTGAATTTCTCGCGGCTCAACGCTCAGTGATACGCCGTCGTTAGCGAGAACCCCATTGGGATATACTTTGATGATGTCACGGGCTTCCAATAAAGACATAAGCTGCCTCGAAAAAAATAGTCATGATGCTATATTGCGGTAAGGGCAAGGTTCTAGCCTTGCCCCTACCGATCATGCGTTACAAATTATGGGTGATTGAACTATCTAGCCACCCAGATACATGGAGGCGTCGAATTCCATCATCGGCATATCGGCACAGCCCGTGCCAACGGCCACCGCGTCGTCACCGAACGCACTGTTGACCGTGATATCGCCGTTCACGACAGCTTCCTGCACCGCTGCCAGCAAATCCTGGACGTTCTGCGGAGTGGCTTCGGTATAGATGTCATTGTAGGCCAGCCCGACGCCGCCTTCGGCAATACCCAGACCTTCGGCCTCGCCAAGGGGCAGTTCGCCCGCCAGATACAGTTCAATCGCACGATACAGCGAGTTATCTACGTTCTTCAACATGCTGGTCAGAATACGCTGTGCCTGCTCAGGGTCGGTATCCAGAATGATCGTCGCCTGGTCGGAGTCGACGCCGATGGCATAGTGGCCCTGTTCGGCGGCGGCTTCAAACACGCCTACGCCCGTGCCACCCGCGATCTGGAAGACGATGTCAGCATTCTGTTCGTACATCGCCAGGGTGATTTCCTTGCCTTTAGCCGGGTCATTCCAACCACCAGCATACTGCACCAGCACCTGGCTGTCGGGGTTGACGAGGCACGCGCCCTGTTCGTAGCCCACGATGAAGTCGTTAATCACGGGGATATCCTGCCCACCAACCGCGCCCAGCACCGGGTCAGCATTCATGCCTTCGGTCTCGGAAATCGTCATCGCGGCGGCATATACACCCGCCAGGAACGAGCCTTCGTTCTGGTTATAGGTAATTGAGTAGACGTTGGCGCAGCCTTCAACACATACATCGGGGTTGTCATAGGGCATGGAGGCATCATAGAACATGAATACCTTGTCGGGATACATATGAGCGCGGGCGGCCAGGTAATCAATCATCTGGAACGTGCCGGCGATCAGGATGTCATAGTCATCGGCGGACATGGCATCGTTCAGGCCGGTTTCCCAGCCAGCGGGGTCAATGCCCAGCTCAACGGTGTTGACTTCAACATCAAAGTCATCCATAGCGCTATCCATACCGCGCTGCGCTGAGTCAAAGAAGGACTTATCGCCGAGAACGCCGTTCACCACAAGCGTAATCCGCAGCGGTGCGTCCTGGGCGCTGACCAGGCTGAAAGCACCCAGCGTGAGCAGGGCGACTACCAGAACAAAAAGAGTGACTTTCGTGCGATTCATGGAATATCTCCTCAATGAAAAACCATCTGCTTTTTTATAGTGCTGCCAGAAATATTACAGAGCCTTACAGCGCCTGTCAACAACTCCGGCATCCGCATGAGAACTCATACAGCGGGGTGGAAAAGTCTGCCAACATCCCAGTGTATAAATCGAGGCGATTCTAGCGCATAATCCACAACCTTGCTAATGTTCTAATGCGTATTTTTGGGTGACATTCGGATCGAGCGCCAGGGCAGCCGCGACGTACAGTGCCAGCCAGGTGATCGCCGCCTGGACGTCCGCCAACGCCGCACTTTCGCTGACGGTATGCGGCGCGGTCATCGGTGCGCCGATCATCCCCAAAACCTGCGTCCAGCGCCCCAGCGGCATATCATCGCTGCGCGACAGATAGCCGGTGTTAATCTGCACACTGCCAGGCCGGGCGGTATTGAGCGCCCCAGCGAGGTCAGCCCCCAGCGCAATATAGTTTGGCGGCACAATCGATCCCCGACTCCAGCCCGAAACTGTGCCGAAACACGCCCCGCCCCCGATGCGTGGCGAACTATCCGTCCCCGCCGTTTGTGCATCCACCGAAATCACGCCGTAAGTCGGCGCGGGAAGCAGCCCGGCCAACCGCGCCGCGCCATGCCCGAAGTATGCATCCGGGATACCTTCTTCCAGATCAGTGAAAACGACCAGCACCCGCCGCCCGACAAGCGCACGCAGTGCATAGGCCGCGCCTAACGCGGTCATCACGCCCAGACAGTTGTCGAGTCCCGTGCCGGTTATCAGGCCGTCTTGCAGGACGGGGGACGCATCCATCACCACCGAGTCCTGCCAGCCGAGTTCCCCCTTGACCGTCTCAAAATGGATGACCGTCTGCCCGTTGTGGTTTTCGACCAGCAAATTGCCTCTGGCGCTCACCTGCAGCCGCCCGTCCATGAAGCGCAGCGCCTTCGCTCCGGCACGGTAAGCTTCACCCGGCACGCGGATTGAACACATCGGATACAGTTCGCCGGATGCCGCGTCGCGCACCCGAAAACTGGGCCGATCCATGTGGGCGCTCAGAATGATGTCCGCCCGTTCGCCCGCTTCACCAACCCACAAGGCGGCATTTCCGGTACTCCCCAGCCGGGGGATAAAGTGGTCTTGCAATTCCAGCCCAGCGGCTATTGTGTAAATCTCACCGGCAATCGCGCCCGGCAGCCATGCCCCGCCGGAGGGCGCTAAGGCCAGTAAGAGACGCTGCAAATCGGTTGCGAGTCGTTCTGTCCCGTTCAGGTAAGGGTGAGTCTGTAGGGCTGTTTTCAGCCCCGGTACGGTCTGGTAAAGTGTTTCGAGCATGATAAATGTCCTTTTCTTCTATCCCCGTCGCAGGTCGGGCAGGGGTGTTGCCAGCAGTCCCAGCGCGAGTTCAACCGCCCACGCCAGGTCGTCCAGGTGAATCGTTTCCAGCGGGGCATGTTTGCCGCGCATCGGCAGGCCGATAATCGCACTCGGCAGGCCGAGCAGGATACTGGTTTTGGCGTCACTGATGAGTCCGGTCACAGCATCCTGCTGGTAAGGGATATTTTGCCGTGCCGCCATACTTTTGAGGTGCGCCCGCAGCCCCGGATGGGCGTGCCAGCCATTGCCGCCGCGTGTGTAGAGGTAGGCCGTCAGCACCGGGCCGCCGCCCAGCCTGACCTGCCCGAATGCCGCTGTTTCCGGTGTATCGTGGCTCACCGTGCCATCAATGAAGAGCGCCGCCGCCGGGCGAATTGCTTCCAGGGCGACAAACGCGCCAAGACTGTTGGTTTCTTCCTGCACCGTGCCGATGAGATACACCGTCAGGCCATCGGGGCGTACCAGCCGCCGGGCGATCTCGAGCAGGACGGCACATCCAGCCCGGTTATCCATATAGGGTGCGGCGAAAAACCCGCCTGCGAGTGCCACCGGGGTCGTGGCATACGTGACTGGCGTCGTGATTTCGACTGCCGCTCCCCCCACATCAAGATACAGGCTTTCGATGCTCGCCAACCCTTCATCACCCCGCGCCTGGTGCTGTGAACGCACCCCGACGACTCCGGCGTGTTCTCCCACCCGCACCGGCGCAGCAGGCAGCCCTTTGAGATTGACGCCGCCTAGCGCCACAGCGCCGTATGTGCCGTCCCGGTTCATCCGGTTGACCATCAGACCGACCGTATCCATGTGGGCGAGCAGCGCCACCGCCGGGTTTTCCGCCAGGCCAAAGCGGGCGATGACGTTACCCGCCCTGTCAATCGCCACCGAGTCGGCGCAGGCTGTCAACTGCCCCGCCAGGTAGCGGGCAACCGCGTCCTCGTGGCCGGAAATGCCGGGAATAGCCGCCAGTTCACGCAGCAGGGGCGGGAATGCCGGTTGCAACGGGGGGTGAGTCGTCATCAGTGCTCCATCCTATGCTGGTGAAAAATACCGCTAACGGTGTAAATTCCCTCAATATTAGCATTATTACGCCAAATTTCCTTGAATCAAAAACCCCACCTCAACCAGCGTGCGGTTCGTTGTAGTTCGTGTTTGAAATCAGCGGCTCAAGCCTACTTTCCCGCCGCATGGGGTATGCCCGTCCCTGCCACCATGACAGTCGTGTCCAGGTTGCACATGGCGGAGATTTGCAGCACACACTATCCGGCATCGAGCCGAGCTTCTACCCGCCGATCAACACTGCTGCTTATCCAGCCACTCCAGGGCGCTTTTCGCGCTGGTGAACACCATCACCCGCAGCCCGCGTTCGTACAGTGACTCGACAACCGGAATCAGGCTGCCCGCCGCTACGACTTCCTGCGGCACAACCAATGCCCAGAACTTCCAGCCCCCGGCAATTGTGCGCGAGTTCCACTCGTTGTTGCCCCAATCCACATCAGCCTGGGGGAGCGGCCCATTCAGGCGATCATCGGACATCCACTTGCACGCGCCATATTGGATAAGTGCATCTGTCCCCGCATTCAAGGCATCGCGGAATGGTTTCCCGCTCACCGGTTTGCGAACAATGTGAGAAATGATCTTTTTATCAGACAGGTATTCAATCAGCATGTACTCGTTATCTACAATGGTGACGTGTGACACAGGCTTACTCCTTTATAAAACGTGCATGAGAACAGGTTCAGCCCCTTAGATTATGAAGTGAGTAGACGTGTTGACCGGCAAATTCAGATTTGGCAAGTATGTATAGACCTCCAAATTCCTACTAAGGGCAATCTTCATTCACATTATATGTCGGAAAATCCAGCGACAGACTTAAGTTTTCCCCGCTCACATGATCGATAAGGCCGGGTGAACCAGGGAGCCGCTAAAAGCCCGCCGTTTTCAGCAGCGCGATGCTGTCCGGCAGGTCGGCCCAGTATGCCCCGGCGCGATCCTGGTTAGCGCTCGGTTCACCGCACTCGAAGGCCGCCCATCCCATGTATCCTGCCGCGTTGAGCGCCGCCGCCATCCCCGCGAAATCAATCAGGCCATGACCGGGCAGCCTCCGGTTGCTATCCGCCAGGTGAACATGCCCGATGTCCGCGCCAAATTGGCGCAGCGCCGCCACCATGTCCCGTTCTTCCAACGCCATATGGAACAGGTCGGCCACGATTTTGACATGCGGATGGTTTTTGACAAGCCGCCGCACCTCTGCCGCGTCCGCCAGCGTATTGAGGAATGCCGTTTCATAGCGGTTGATCGGCTCGATATAGAGTTCGACACCAATGGCATACACATAGTCCGACAGGCTGCGCAGGTGATTGTGCAGCAGTTCGTATTCAAGCTGGCGCACCGATTTATACGGCGTGAGGTCGGGAACAATTGACGGGCCAAAGTGTGGCGCGACAATCACGCCCTGCGCTCCAATGTCTACCGCGTTGACGATAGACTGTCGCAGTTCTGCCAACGCCGTCTCCCGTTCTGTCCGGTCGGCGGAGAGCAGCCGCCCCTGCCGCCCATGATTAACCGTGGCGGCGACCACGCCCGTTTGCTCAATCGCCGCCGCGATTTCCGGCACTCTGGCTGTCAGCCCGTATCCCCAGAACTCGATTCCATCGAGTCCCAGTGTTTTCGCTTGTTGAAACTTTTCGAGGATCGTCCGCCCCGGCAGCATATCCTCCTGGATTGCAAGTTGCATCGTTTGACCTCACTTATGGCGTAACAATTTCACTACAAATATGCTCTCGATACTTAAGCATCGGTGCTTTTTCCAGTATAACCACGCCCCGGCTGGGCTGCCACTGACTAAGTGTTACACGGTCAATCCGGCCAGCTATAGCGCACAGTGTAGGAAATGACCGTCTCGCCGCCCGGCGGCACGTCCACCCGGAACTCAACCGTCTGCGCATCAAGGCGGGTATAAGCGTGAGAGACTCCGGTCAGTTCCCAGTTGCTCCAGCGGAACAGATGCTCCGGCACGCGCACTTCAACCCTGTCGTGGTCTTTGTGGTTCCGCAGCCGGATTTCCCAGGTTTCTTCCAGGGTGTTTTTCTGGATTCTGCGGAAATTCAACTGGCGACGTTCGCCCACCAGATCGAAGGCCTTGCCGAGTTCAAAGGACACAACTTCACCTCTGGGCGTGTGTTTGACCTGGTTTTCACCGATCAGAATCGCCGCGCCATCGGCGTCCTGCTGGTAGACACGCATCCGGCCTTCGGGCAGGTCAGCGTCCAGGCCGTCTTCCACCCCGGTGCTGAATTCGAGCCACGTCTGTACATGGGTGATGTCCGCCTGTCCATAGTGCTGTTCCAGCAGTGGGCCGCGCCCATGCGCCGGTTGCCCGGAACCGCCATATACATAGAAAGTATGAGCAGAGACGCCGTGCCGGGTGAGGAATTCGACCTGCTTGGTTTCATTATCCGCCAGCGTTAGCGGGCGCTGAATCTCGTACAGTTGGTACTCGAAAAACTCGCGCTGCTGCACCTGGGGTTCAGGCGACTTTGCCGCCCCCAGGATAGCCATTCTTTCGAACTGTTGCGGGCGTTTGGGCAGTCGTTTAATCTCCCCGGCTACCAGCTTCACCTGCGCATCCTTGAACGCCCCGCCGCTGGTATTCTGGAAGGTCACCCACCCGCCGAAATCGAGCGAACGGTTATCCGCCGCCAGCAGGAGGTTATAGTCGGCTGTCCAGTTCAGCCCGCCGGTCAGGTAGGTGAGTTCCACCTGCTGCGCCCCGGTCTGGGCGCTGTGCAGCAGCCAGCGCAGCGTCGGGCGCGTCATGAGGCCGTCCGGCAGGGTCGGGAAGCGCATGTCGCGGATTTTCCCGGCGTGGACGTAGGCAATCTGCCCGTCGCTCTGGCGCAGGATAAGCGCGTCATCGGCAGCGCCCATACGGCGCAACTGTTCATCCGGCACAGCCAGGAGCTGCCCGACAAAGCGCGTGCCGTCCTCAACGCTGACTTCAATGGTTGCTTCCAGGTAACGCTTGAGCAGCGACGCCCCATTGACGAGGTCAAAAAGAAAATTCTGCTCCAGCACGACTGTGCCGGTGGGATCGGTCAGCGAGGCGAAGGTGACGGACGTAGCCTCTATCTGGGCGGTGACATCGGTAATGTCCAGCGTATTCAGTCCGGATTCCAGCGTGACCGTCCGCCGTTCGCGGACAAGCGACGTGCCTTTGTTGTAAATCGCTAAACTGATGGGGTTGGGGTTCTGGGATTGTGACATCATGGTACTCCTTTCTAACAGAATTTGGAGAGATTTCTGGTGGGAAGTCACACCAGGATTACACCTTCTCTTCATATTCCTATGTCAGGATTCATTTGACGAAGTACATCATCATAAATATAATATAATACATGCGCTGAGTGAGGGAAAATTTAACTCTCAGGGCATGTATTTTAATTTCTTGCATAATGGAGCGAAATATAATGAAGCGTGTAGCAATCCTGGCAATACTGCTTGTTCTGGTTCTGGGCGTTGGTGCGGTGGGCGCTCAGAGTTCATCCCGTTCGTATCTGATTCTGTCTAACGGCAACAGTCTGCCCAATAACCTGGCGGCGCAGGTCGCGGCGGCGGGCGGCAACGTCACCCGCGTGATACCGGAAGTCGGTATCGCGGTGGCGGAATCTGCCAACCCGAACTTCGCCAACCAGGTACGTGGCGTCCGATCCGTGATCCCAAACGTAGTGCTGGACTGGCTTCCTGGGGAATCCGTTAGCGAAGCCATCAGCGTGAATTTCGGCAATCCACCCAACAGCGGCGATGATGATACCCGGTTCGATCTCCAGTGGGGTCATGATGCTGTCAACGCGCCTGAAGCCTGGAATGCCGGGCAACGTGGTGCTGGAGTCGTCGTAGCCGTGCTTGATGAAGGGTTCGATCTCGACCATCCTGACCTGGCTACCCAAATCAAGGACTCAATCAGTTTTGTTCCGCTGCCGGGTGAATCGACTGCCAGCTATGTGCTTAATGATCCGTTTAGCCACGGCTCGCACACTTCCGGCACGATTGCGGCTGCCGATAATGGCTTCGGTACCATCGGCGTTGCCCCGGATGCACAACTTGTGCTGGTCAAGGTACTCTCTGAGGTTCAGGGCAGTGGTGATTTTGACTGGGTGATTTCAGGTATCATCTACGCAGCCAATCGTGGTGACGTGGATATCATCAACATGAGCCTGGGCGCAGTGATTGCCAAGAATGGTGTGCCAGGTGAATATACGGCACGCGAAGCGTCTGAGCTGCGAATCGCGATGAGCCGGGCGACAACCTACGCTTATCAGCGCGGGGTCGCTATCTTCGCTTCGGAAGGCAACAGCGGCATTGATAAAGACCACACTGGCCCAATCATCACCCTGCCAGCCGACGCAGATCATGTGATTTCGATTGCGGCGACAACCCCGGTTGGCTGGGCATCCGTAAACTGGGACGGCAATTTTGACTACCCGGCCAGCTATACGAATTATGGCCGTTCAGCCGTTGATTTTGCGGCACCGGGTGGTGACATTTTGTATCTCGGTAATGAAGGCTGTACCGTCGCCGGTCTACTCCGCCCCTGTTATGTGTTCGATTTAGTCTTCAGCACGGGCAGTAACCTCAATCCGGCGCTCGCCAGCTATTACTGGTCAGGGGGCACGAGCATGGCTGCACCCCATGCGGCAGGTGTCGCTGCCATCATCATTGGCGAAAACGGCGGCTCAATGCACCCGGCGCAGCTTGAGGCTGAAATGCGGCGTCGTGCGAGCTATGGTGGCAATACGCCATTCTATGGCAAGGGCGTTGTCAACACCGGGTACTAAACTCTGTACTTGAGCGGGGAAGCCTTACACCCCGCTGAAAACACAGGAAACGGGCGGTGTCTGCAACAGGCATCGCTCGTTTTTGTTGCGGACGTGTTGCAGGTAATCCAGCGGCAAACAGCAAAAATAAGGCGAGGCCGGTGGTGTACCGGCCCCGCGCTATGGAGAGGAGAGAACTTACGTATTGAGTGTTACTCGGAGGGCGGCAGCAGCACCGCGTCAATGACGTGGATCACACCGTTGGCGGCGTCAATGTCGGTCACGATGATCTGCGCGTCATTGACGAACACGTTCCCATCTTCGTCCGCCGTGATGGTGTACTGGGCGCCTTCCAGCGCGGTATCCACCATCAGGCCTTCTTCACCAGCGTCGGCCAGCAGGGCTGCCACATCACCGGAGTAAACCACCGCCGGAACGACATGGTACAGCAGGATGTTGGTCAGCAGCGCCTGGTCAGCGATGACAGCGTTCAGGGTATCCTCACCCAGGGCGGCGAAGGCATCGTCGGTGGGGACGAACACGGTCAGTGTGGCTTCGGGGTCAGAAAGCGTTTCCAGCACGGCGGGATCAGCAGCGCCAACAGCCGCCAGCAGGGTAGTGAACTGAGCATCTTCTTCCATGCCCGCCGCTTCGACGACGATTTCAGCAATTGTGCGGCTTTCCGGCAGGATCACAGCATCAATCACATGGATCACGCCGTTGCTGGCTTCGATGTCTACCATGTCGAGGTTCAGGTGAGCGCCATTGACAGTGATGCCACCCATATCATCCTGGGCGATGTCAATATACTGGCCGTTGAGCGACTGCACACCGAACGCGCCGTCGTTAGCTTCCAGGGCGGCCACGACATCAGCCGACATGACTTTGCCTTCAACAACATGGAAAAGCAGGATTCCGGTCAGCGCTTCGGTATCGGCCAGCACGCCGGCAAAGGCTTCTTCACCCAGGGCTTCGGCCAGGGTAGCGAACGCGGCGTCAGTCGGGGCGAACACGGTCAGCGAAGCGTCAGGGTTAGACAGCGCTTCGACAACTGCCGGGTCAGCGGCTTGTACGGCGGCCAGCAGCGTTGCGAATTCGGGTGCCTCGGCACTGGCGGAGGCGATCACGATGTCGGCAATCGTTCCGGGCATATCCTGGGCACTGGCGGCGAATACACCCACCAGAAGTGACGTCAGTACCAGCAGTGTTACAAGAAATTTGCGATTCATCTTACAGTAGCTCCCTTAAGATACTTGGACAATTTGTAGCCAAAACCTGTTCAAATCATGAACAAGGTAAATAAGTCTGGGATGAATACAACCTGAGTAGGCGCTTAATATCGGGAATGCCGCCGGGATAGTCCCCGTTAGCGGGCGAGTCCGGGTGGGGAAGTGGCGAAGAAACCAGCGTGCATGATTAGCACTTGGCAGGGGAACACTCCGCGCTTATAATACCTGTTCATTTCTGGCAGATAAGATGCTCGCTGAACACTATTTTTGAGCATAATGAGATTGGGCGAAGGACATTCCGATGAAAGTCATCCTCCTGGCCGATGTATATAATCACGGCGTTGCTGGTGAAGTTGTAGCGGTTGCCGACGGGTTTGCGCGTAACTACCTGATTCCAAAGAAGCTGGCGGCGAAGGCGACTGTTGGCGAACTGCGCCGGGCCGCGAAGTTGAGCGAGACCGCCGCGACGCGCCGGGCTGCGCTGGACAACAGGCTGAACGAACTGGCCCGCCAGATTGATGGGGTCGAACTCCTGTTTGGCCGCCGCGCCGCCAATACCGGCAAATTGTTCGGCTCGGTGACCACCTCCGACATCGCCGACGCACTCAACGAAAAGACCGGCATTGACATCAACCGCCGCCGTATCAGCCAGCAGGCGCTGCGCGAAGTCGGTTCGTTTGATGTTCCCGTGCGCCTGGGTAGTGAAATCGCTCCGGTGCTGAAGATCGTCATCGTGCGCGAAGGTGAAGAGGCCGCTTACCTGGCCGCGAAAGCCGCCGAAGCTGCGGGCGATGCTGAAGCGGTGGCCGAAGTCGTTGAACCGGTTGAGGTTGCTGTCGAAGCCGTTGACGCGGTGGCCGAAGCCGCTCCAGCCGAGACCGGCGACGAACCTGCCGAGTAACCTCACACCTGCACGACCTCGCCATCAGCCCCGCCGGTGTGATACCGCAGCCGGGGCTGGTTTGGTTTAGCCACACGGATACGGATTGGCTATAATAAGGGGCAGGATTCACCGCCACTGTGGTTGATCCCACCTGAAAGCTGTTGAGGCAGATACCGTCATGGATGCACAGGCGCTAGGGCGCTATCTACGCGAGACCCGTGAAGCCAAAGAACTGACACTGGACGATGCCGAGCGCGTGCTGCGTATTCGCCGCCGCGTTCTCGAATCGTTTGAGCTGGGTGAGTTCAGCCTATCGGATGCTTCCTCAGTACAGATTCGCGGGTTTATCCGCAACTATGCCCGCTATCTGGGGCTGGATGTCGAATACGTCGTGCGCTACTACGACGCGGCCCGGGCCGAAGGACGGCAGCCCGCCCACCAAAGCGGCAGGCGCGGCAAACGCACGACCCAACCGGTGCCCAGAGCGCCACGTTCGATTACCGATACCAACCCCTCACTCCCGGCTATCCCATTGGAAATGCGTAACCGGCGGCCTCCTCGGGCCCGGCAGGTTCTCAGCACACTGGCACTGCTGCTGGTCGCGGCGGCGGCGTTGGCGGTGATCGCCTTCGTCACCGTTCAGCTCATTAACCCGCCGGAGACTCCTATTGACCCGAATGCGCTGAATGTGAGCATCCTGCAAGCGGCCACGGAGACAGCCTCCCCCACCCGCCTCCCAACCCTGACAAGCCAGCCGAGCCTGACGCCAATTCCGCGCGTCCAGCAAAACTACAGCGGGCAGGGGGTGCTGGTGACCATTGAGACTGTCCAGCGCACCTGGATTCAACTGCTGGCGGACGGGGTGCAGCAGTTTGTTGGGGTTGCCAGGCCAGGGATGATCCTGGAATATCAGGCGCAGGACACGATTACGGTGACGGCCAGTAATGCCGAAGCGTTGATTGTTACCTATAACGGCAGGCCACAGGGGTTGTTCGGTGGGCGCGGCCAGAAAGTGGATATTATCTTCGGGCTGAACGGCCAGATCAATGTGAGTTCCGGCCCTGGCTTCGAGCCAACCTCCGAATTCGGGCCGACTCCGCTGCCTACTTCGGCGGTAGATGTGGGCGCACTGGTGGCAGCGCTCACGCCGACGCGCACGCCCGGCCCCAGCCCGACGATCACCCTGACTCCGTCCATCACGCTGACACCATCCAACACGCCCACGCTCACACGCACGCCGACAGTGACCCTGACGCCATCCAACACGCCCACCGACACGCCGACTCCCACCGATTCGCCCACACCGACGGCGACGCTGACGCCCACCCAAACGCCGACGCCGACCCTGACGCCCACCCCCACGCTGACCCCTACGCCGACGCCCACGCAAACGCCGACGCCCACCGCCGTGCTGCCGCCGCGCTCCACCCAGGAAGGGCTGCCGCCCACCAAGCCGCCGGGTTAGGGCGAGGGGAGCTAACCTGGTTGTTGGGAAATCAGCAGGTAACTATAAATCGCATCAATTGTCGGAATACTGGTGGTGTTCTCCCCACAGAATGTCGCCAGCTTGAGCCAGTCGGTCCGCGATGGCGCTGTACTGCGTGTTGTCGAACAGGTGGTTGTAGCGAGCATGTACGGTTTGGGTGGGGATCTTGGTATGTCCCTTCAGGTTAAACAAACCGGTGTCGCTAATTATAGTTCTTCATGTATGTTGCGTTATACTGTCCAAAAATTCCTGCAGCAAGTTAGGGGGATTGATGGCTATTACACTAATTAAGAAACTGTCTAATCTCAAATTTGTGTTAGTTTGGTTAGGGTTATTCGGTATCCTAGCTATGCAAACGCTAGCTCAAACAACTACACATGACCCAATAGATGTTGTAGTGGAAGTTGACGAGTATTCCAATATAGCATTCGACAGTCTTCCCCCGTGTGAGACGAATGCATGTTTCTATGCTTTAATGAGTCAACTTGCATACAATCCGGGTGATAGTAATTCAGTTAATGAATTGCGCATTAATGACTGGATCGAAATTGCCAGAACCGATATTGAAGCTGATGACAGTGAGATTGGTTACTTTGGAATTGCCTATCAGAATATTGCCACAAATCAGGTCGTTGTGGCACATAGAGGCACAAATGAGTTCTTGATAAAACGCTGGTCTGTAGTACGTTTTATACCGGTAATCACATGGGGTGACATTATCAGCGATATGCAATTATCAATTGATAGCATACCATTCCAATTTACAGATGGTGTTATGCCTTTTATAGATGAAATTGTGTGCAAAAATTTGATCGAGAGTGGTTATCAGTCGAATGACGAAGAATGCAAAAGATCCCTTATCCACACAGGTCACTCATTAGGGGGTTGGCTAGCTGAATATGCAGCGTATACTTACCAGACTCGTGCCTTCAGTTTCGACAGCCCCGGTACCGGTAATCTCATTTCATTAGCGAGTAACCCAAGACAGTTTATCACTACCTATCTAGGACCACCTAATTTAGTAAATACGTGGAATGAACATGCTGGAGAACTTATTCTTACAGATCCTGCATGGGAAGAATTGCGTGGTGAATATTATAGAGATTCGGAAAGTAGAATTCCAGGATGGGACAATGCTATAAATCTCTATCAATACTTGAAATATACGAAAGAAGCCCATTCAATTGGACGAATTATCCGCTATTTGAAGTTGCAGGGTACAAACCCTGGAGTAAATGTCACTTCTTGCTGGATAGTTGGCTTTCGTAAAGGGTTAGCCAATTTTCGAAATCCTTCGTTGAATGTTTCTTGTGTGCTAGTAGAAGAGACACAACCAAGCCTCGACCTGCTTGACCTCATCTTCGTCATCGACACAACCGGCAGTATGGAGGATGACATTGATGAAGTGAAGCGAGAAGCGATCAACATAGTTAATGCTGTAGCATCAAGCAGTGCGAGCTGGCAAATGGGAATTGTGACGTATCGAGACCATCCCATAGAACCTTTTGGCGATCCAGGTGACTATGTATCGCGGGTAGAGTTGGAATTCTCATCAGATCGTGCTGAGATTATATCAAGCATTAACGCAATTCGTGTGGGTGGTGGTGGTGACTACGAGGAAGCAGTATATTCGGGTATTATGTCAGCAATTGGGTTCCGGTGGCGAGACGGTGCTAAGAAAGCGGTTATCGTGATGGGTGATGCCCCACCCCATGATCCGGAACCCGAAACACGGCTAACACTGGCAACGGTTTTGCAAGCTGCATTTGATGTTGATCCAGCGAACATCTACCCGCTCATGATTGCTGATGAAGCAGAAACATATCATTCTTTTCAGGCACTTGCAGATGGCAGTTCCGGACGTTTGTTTAACGCTCTCACCGCTGATGAAGTTATTGAGGTACTCAATTCGACAATCGAAAGCATTGCCTATGATCCAGAACTATCACGTCTAGTAGGCCCAGGAGCAATAGGATATGTGAATACACTTGGGGGTATACGCCTCAATCTTCGGTCTGAACCGGATCTACGTTCATCAATTCTCGACAGATTGAGCTCCGGAACGATACTCACATTCTTAGCTGGTCCGGTCTTTAATTCACCATATGTTTGGTGGAATATTGAAACCTCCGATGGTTCAGAAGGTTGGGTGGCAGAAGCATCAAGAGGTCTTATTACACTAATCCCAGAAGCTGCTGTTGAACGTGGATCGACCTTGAGCCAATTCGAATTTAATGATGAGATAATCTTACTGTCAGAGGATGGCGCAGAAATGTGGGTTCGGTCAAGCCCAAGCATTGAAGAACCTTCCTTTACTGCCGTTTTTCCCGGTAGCGTAGGGAAAATCATATCTACAAGCCCCGAGAGTGATGAGACAGGAAGACTTTGGTATCAGGTCGAGCTTAAACCCAATGGCGTTACGGGATGGATTGAGGATTATCGAGTTTATCCTCTCAATTATGATCCTTACCTCAAGGAGATTGCGTGTCCCGGATCAATCGGCTTTGCCTTTGAAAATGGTCAGCGCTTTATCATCCCTCCGGGAGATGGCCCATCAACCCTGTGGTCACGTCCCAATAGCAACCCGCCCGTTGGACGAGTTGGCGAAAGCGAAGGTGGAGAAATTATCGGCGGTCCAGTCTGTAAAGATGGTCAAGAAGGACCATTATACGCTTGGGAAGTCATAACTGATACCGGACTGCGAGGATGGATCAATGAAGGGTATCCTGACTCTCTCGTTCCTTGGATGGCACCTGTACCGCAAGACTTAGGATGAATAGCATCAATCAATGCAATTTTCGATACCTCTCCAACTCCTCCTGGCAAGTGGGCTTGCTCTGGATTACCGGGTCGTCGGCATTTGCAAAGGTGAGAAAGGTCGTAATCGGCTGGCGGTGCAGCACCCGTTTATGACAAGTGCAAACTAGGTCTCTGATTCGTTGGGTCGTATCTGTT
>CALJKV010000094.1 GCA_937974245.1 uncultured Chloroflexota bacterium
TGCGCCGTTTAGTACGACTTCAGGCAGCAAATTGACTTTTCAAATGGCTTCTGAGCTACTTCGATCCTTTCTATATCGCAATATTTGGTGCATTATTCAATGCAATGAATCAATGAGTTTTTACGCCTTCAAGTCAGTATCAATAAGAATTGGGATATTTTTGTAAAGATTCTCATTTACTGCACAAATGTTAAGAAGATACTATGCGCATTTTCGTCTGCTATGCACGGGTTGACAAACCCACCTGTATCCAAGTTGTCGAACTGTTGGATGCCCATGAGATTTGGTACGATCAACGGTTAACTGCTGGGCAAAAATGGTGGAAAGAAATCCAGTATCGCCTGGAATGGTGTGAGGGACTCATCTACCTGATTTCCCCTGATTCGTTGGAGTCCGAATACTGCCGCCGCGAATTTGAAATCGCCCAGAGTCTGGACAAGCATATCTTCCCGGTACTCATCGAGCCGGATATTTCTCTTCCAGAAACCCTTTCACATATTCAATACATTGATCTTAGCGAAGGCTTGGGGGCTGGAACAGCGCAAGATCTGCTGCAAGCCTTGCACGTTGCCGAGAAGGATATATGGCGGCAGCCTGCTGCACAGCCATACACGCCAGACCCGATAATTCCGCCGGACGCCCACGAAGATGAGACAATCAACCAGCTTATCAGTGAAGCGGCACAGGCCATGGAAAAAGGCGAGTATGAAAGCGCTATCAGGCTTATGAACCGCGTGCTGAGTCGGAGCAGCCGCCCACGCTTCATTGATGTGGAAAAGTTGGCCGCCGAAGCCAGAACTGCGCTTGAGCGCCAGCGTATGCACCACCAAATGGAACGCGAATATACTCAGATAGCTGAACTGGTACGCCTGCCCGCCACACGCCGAGTCGGACTAGATGCCTTTGATGCGTTTCGAAGCAACTACCCAGATTACGACCCGGAAAACCTGACTGCAACAAGGGACGATCCGACTCCCCCTGTGAATGGCCGAAATCTACTGGCGACTGTCCGGGAAAAGACTCAGCGTATTCCGTTAATGGAATGGTGCGAGATACCGGCGGGAAAAGTGCGTGTTGCCGGTTCCGAGGGCAGAGAAACCAAGCAAGTGGCCTCGTTCCTGATGGCGCGTTACCCTATCACCAATGTGCAGTATCAAGCCTTCTTAAAGGTTGCCAACGGCTACGCAAACCCGCGCTGGTGGGATTATTCCGACGATGCACGCTGGTGGCGTGCCCACAATCCAAAGCCGCGCCCCGGCAAATATATGGGACATGACCGCCCACGTGAAACTGTGACCTGGTACGAAGCGCGAGCTTTTTGCTTATGGTTAAGCGACTTCCTGAAGCTCGATATTAGCCTGCCATCACTGCAACAGCGGCAGCGAGCCATTATGGGTGAAGATGAACGAGTGTTCCCCTGGGGAAACACATTTGACCAGTCCCGCTGCAACACCCGCGAAAACGGTCTTCTTATGACCACCGTCGTAAACCGTTACCCGGAGGGTGTGAGCCCCTATGGGGTATATGACCTGGCCGGGAACGTATGGGAGTGGTGTTCAGACAGTGTGGTTGAAGAAGAACCCCAGCAGGATGAAAGCGACGACAACATCTCGGTGCAGAAGGCGCTGGTACACGGCGGCGCGTTCGTGAGCCTGTATAACCGCTGCCACGTGGCAACCTATTATCCGCTGCCCTTGAATACGGCTTTTGCATCTATTGGTTTTCGGATTATCTGTAACGGATTACCTAAATGATTAACTGAGCTAATTCATGAAATGGGTTTGTCTCCCACAAATGGCTTATGCCAGAGTACCCGATTCCGGTTTCGTAAAAGTGCGAGTACACTAGCTTTTGAGGTTTTTAGGAGGGAGTAAATACCATGTCAGATAAGAATCAGGATGAACCATCAGGCGGCGGCATGAAAATTGACATTGGGCAGGTTTCCGCAGCGGGGCATGTGGTCATCTCCGGGCGCGATGCTTTTGTCACCGGCTCAACACGCGGCGATGGCAGCGAGAAACACGTCTTGACAATGGGCGGGGTAGAAGCCAGCGCGGAAGAAATCCAGGAACTGCGCACTCTGTTAAGTCAGATTGACCAGAAAATTGAGACGGCTAACCTGGAACCTGCAACTTATGATGCGGCCAAACACAATGCAGCAACCCTCAAGGACCAATTAGCATCTCAATCCCGACCCAATGAGCATTTATTGGTACAGGCTACCGAGGCACTGCTCGAGTATGGGCCTGACATTGCCGGCGCAGTCGTCGCCGCTTTTACAATACCCCTGGCCGGAAAAATCACCGCCTATGCTGGCAAACGTGCCCTGCAGCTTTATCGTCGGCTTCGCGCATCACTGCAGACACCACCTAGTGAACTTAGCGGAGCGTAAAGTATGAGTAGTTGGCTGTTAGTTGAAGATGAACCAGATCTGTACGATATTCTGATGCATCTCTATGAAATGTACACGACAGAAGTCATTGCTTATACCACCGGTGAGGATGTCCTGTCCTGGCTAGATAGGATTTCCTTGACTGACAACATACAGCGCAATAATCTGCCAATCTTTGGTCTGATAGATATTCGTCTTCCAGGCGAAATTGACGGTATTGAATTAGCGCGGCGTTTGCGCCTGCATCCGCTTCTGAAGCACATGCCCATCGTGCTGATGACAGCTTATCGCCTATCCAGCAAACAGGAAAGGGAGGCTATGAAATATAGCGGCGCTAACCGCCTGGTTTATAAGCCGCTGCCATCATTCAAGAAGATGTGGCAGATGTTTAGCGAGTTGACTTAAGCACCGCAGCGTCCCCAGTATCGGTGATAATTCGGCGCAGAATATACCCTAGCTGAGTATGTTCCGGCACATCCAGGCGATCATCTTTCAGGATGGCCTGGATAGCCTCCCGCAGTTGATCCTGGATTCCATGATGGGAGCGCAGTCGGGTACGCATTTGGTTATCGGACCAGACTGCGGCGGCAATGACGATACGGTAGATATCTCCTTCATCATATCGGTTGCCCATCACTGTCTTATCATAGGGCTTCATATCCGGCAGCAGCGTTTCCAGATAAGTCCACAGCCGATCTTGCCCGCGATCATTGCCGAGGATTGAGCCACAAAACAGAGCAACTTCGCGCCAACGATACGGGTCTTTGCTGAGAAGTGCTTGGATATTCTCCGGAAATTCCCAGGTTTCCCCGGTGGGATTCATGTCACTCGGCATAGTGATTTCATCATATTGCTCAATCAATGCACAGGCCGCCAGATACTCCCGGATACTGAGGTGCAAAAACTGGTAGCTGTCTTTACTATCCGCCACCAGAATTCCATTACGAGTCGCCAGATATTCCAGGACATCGCCGACGTCTGCACCGAGTAGGTGATCCGATCCATCGCCCTTCACTAACTGCTCGATCAACTCGGGGCGTCGGATGCTGGCTTCGGCATCTTTGTAACGCACGCGGTCGCGTTGAGCCTTGAATGCCGTCAGTTGCAGCATTTCCCCCACGCGCTGATAATTCAGTGCCTGTAATTTTACCGCCAGGGGATCATCATCGTCAGGTGGATTCCATCTGTGCAGTAAATTCACAGTTTTCTCGTACAGTTCGGCGCGGTTTCGTGGCAGATGGCGATTTTCTTCATGAATCAACACCATCAGAGCAAGCAGCAGCGGTTGCCGCGCCAGCGACCAGAGATTGACGTTTGATTTGAACGTCTGGATCAGGTTAATCGCGCTCTTCTTAGCGTTGTTATGGGCCACCTCCTGCCCGCCCAGGACATACGGTCGGTTATCTGCGGTGCTGGAGTACCAATTGCGAATATACTGGCTAACTTGATCCCAGGTATAGGGCGCCAATTCCGCTGTCATGAAGCGATCTGAGAGCCGCCATGATGGATTATGGCGATATGCCGCGCTGCGGCACGTTACCAGGATACGGCAATGGGGAAAAGTATCGGCGAAGTGTTCGATCACTTTTTTCGCTTTGCGCCGGTCTTTCAAATCATAAATCTCATCCAGGCCATCCAGGATCAGGATCGCGCCATGAATATCATTTTCTCCGTTATGCCTGGGGGATCTGTTGAAGTAAGCAGCTAGGTGGCTACCAAAGCTAGGCAGGCGCTTTTTGAGATACCCAATTAGGTTGGACTGACTGGCGTCTTTCAGTTTATCCGGGAAGTTCTCTCGATCGCTGGCGAAGTGCCGGAGACGGACATAAACCGGCAGCAGCGCACCGTGCTTCCAGGCAGTCCCCAGCAAATCCAGCCCGTGGATACCATCCTGCTGTTCAGAAGCCGGGTCACAGGCATAGGCCAGACCAGTTGTTAAAAACCCGCATACGGTACTTTTGCCGGTGCCAGGCCCGCCGGTAATGACGAGATGAGCGGCATTGCTGGCACTTTCAACAGTGGAGAGCCGTGAATTCAAAAGGTCTTGCTCCACCGCCCGCTGGCGCAACAGTGCCAACTCTTCGGCTCGGGTTGAATCTAGTGGAGCGATATTCCATACATCTAGAGGTGTGTAAAGTTGATGCAGGCGGGTTTGCAGGTGGCGACTGGGGTCAGGAACAATGCTGCTGAAATCCAGGTAGTTCCACTGTGCCCTCAATTCACTCAGATAAGTCGTTAAGACGCGGTGTGGCTCGGTCGAGTCATACGTGTAAACATCCCGCCCAGCGATAATTACATTGTTCTCGCTGGTAATCTTCTCGGCGACCACGGTAAGACCTTGTGGGGATTCTCTCTGTTCAGGAAGCCGTCCCAGGAAATCAATAACAATATCAAACAGGGTTTCATGAGAGGCGGCGGCCAGTGCATTGTCCTGGAACAATAGCTTACGTAGATTCGACTGCTGTCTGACCCGATCATGATTATCGGCGCGCAAAACCAATTCGGTGATTGTAAGCGGTTGGTAGGGCAAGACACGGGTGTGATCCCGCAGAATATCCACCAATGAACCGGCGACGCCGGCTTTTTCAAGGAAATTTACCAGCGCGAGTGTGTCTTCCACATTAATTGGAATAACTGGTAGTATAATGATCGCAGTAGCACGCTGGTAGGCATCGGCCAGCGCAAGTTCAGCAGCTTGTTGGAAAAGCGCTTGCCAATGCTCAACAACATACTTCTTCCACTGGTTCAGGTTATCAAATCGCATAATTCTCTAACAAACGATTGTTTTATTTGTGAACGATTAGGTTGATTGTATACCATCTACGCTACAACTCATACTAATGGATATGCCAGATAAGGTACTATTCAGGGCTTTAACTCCACTCAGCCTCGCTTCCTCTCTTGAATGGGAGGATTGGAGTAAAGATGGTTAGGAGTCTTTCTGAATTCCTCATGAATATACACAATTATACATCTTCCTCGCAATCTATACGCTTGACAATCCCTAAATAAACCAGAAACAAACCAAGTCATCTACGATTTAAGAACAATTCATGTCATCGATTCTTGGAACGATCTGTTTCCGTTGGGCGGCCTGGTCAGCTTCAGAACTACGTGCAAAACTTCTTGTGCTGCCCTCATCTACCAGCAGACGCGGCCATGAGAACACATGGTGAAGACGGCCTAAATGTGGCTGACCCGTATCAGGATATCCAAAATCAGCTGTCGTTGAGAAAGGAATGGGAATATCGAAGGGACATATTACCGGGAATAAGCGTCAAGGATCTCGCGGGCAGTAGCGAGATCGCCGGTGACGATAGCGACAAAGGCTTGATCCAACCGGGCATTCGCTTCTACATCCTCTATGTGGTTACGGCGTGCCTGCAAGAGACGCATAGGTAGCTGCAGATCATCTGTAGAGATCGTGAAGTCCGTATCCATTCCCTGGCGTGCTGCCTGGATGATTTCCAGATATTGATACCCAAACTCTTCGGTCGGTTCAATGGTCGTGCCTTCATCGTAGTCATTCCATGTGACCAACTGCACAATATTCGGATTGACCGCCAGCGCTAAGTCAAGTGTATTTCTCAGGGTTTGCCCGTCAAGGGCATCCAGGTAACCATAGCTGGAGCGCACACCCGCCTCGTCATAAATATCATGAAACCCTGGGAATGCGCTGCCGACAATGAAATCACGGCGTTGGGCGTTACGGTAAAAGCGTTCGAGATAACTTTCGAGAACAGCCGGATTGAGTTCCACGCCGCCCGACATTTGCATCGGCGGCCAGGGATAGCCAGATAGCGCGGCGAATGATAAGTTCTGATCCAGGGTGATGAGCGCCGGGGTTGGGTCAATCTCCTCGAACATCGCTGTCCAGTCTGCCGGTTGGCGGAAGTACAGCGGACCAAACACGAACACGAGAGGCTGTCCCTGATAGCTCACATAGGTATCGCTGCCAAACCAGTGTTCAGCCGCATAGTTCATATCTGCCTGCCCTTGCGCAAGAGCAGTTTCGGTATTCAAGTGACCGCCATTCACCATTGTCATAACGGTTCGATCTTCATAGCAAAGGGCAAAGCGCAGCCCAGCCCGAGTGACCGCTTCAAACAATTTGCCAGTGGCCGCGTTTAATGCTGCATAATCGTTATAGTCCGCCGTGCCGTACCAGTCCACGATCACACCATCTATGCCGCTCAGTTTCATAAGCAGCACCTGGTATTCCAGCACCGCCTCATCCTGCGAATCATACGGGCCGGTGAGAGGCATATACTGAGAAGCGATTTGCGGACGGCCATTATCATCAGTCCGGGCCGGGTTAAAGTGATTCATCGTCCAATGCCAACCCCAATAGCCGCTGACACGGGGCGTTTGATACCAGGGCATAAAATGCGCCAGCAGCAGCGGGCGAGTCTCCTGTACTGTCATATCTTCTGCCTCGAAGGTAAAGATGACCGCCGTATCTACCGCGGCGGTCCCCGATTTGACTTGTATCACGCCAGGTCCCGTCTGTGTCCAGCCTGCGCCAGCTTCGTCTGTCGTGCGTCCCGGCAGTGCCTGCCCGTTGAGCAGGACACGCCCGATTGTGCGTTCTGGGCTGAAGAGACGGATTTCGATGCTACGCTCCTCTAAAGCGCCGGTATAAGTCCCATTTGCCGCGTTGACCGTCAGGATCAGATTATCACCGTCGGCCTGATGTGTAATAATTGTTTCACGCACCGCGCCGGACTGATAGGCCATCGTTTCACCATCGTCTTCAATCAGTGTGAACGCACCATCTTCAACAGCGTGATAGACGTTCAATACCAGCGTATCATCAGTGCTGCCATCTTTGCGCTGCCCCATCAGATTGAGCGTTTGCTCATCAACTTTCATCAGGGGCAGTACCGCTCCATCTCGCACAAATAACGGTGCTTGCAGCAGCCCATCCACATCCGAAGGCACATCAATGGTTTCACCCGCGCTCCGGGTGTATACGCCGGTGCGAAAATTGAACCAACCGCCAACCGGTAGATACACGCCGGTGGTCTCCAGGTCATAATCGGTGAGAGTCGCCATCATCATCTGTGAACCGATCATCTTCTGGCTTCCCAGTGCCCGTACTACCGGGTCATCCTGGAAATAATAGACCAGCGGCGGGTATACAGCTTCTCCGCTGCGGTAAGCCTGATGCGCCAGTGTGTACAGATAGGGACTGATTTCGTAGCGCAGCTGTACATTTGCCCGGTTTCTAGCCACATCACCAACAAGTGAGGGCGCAGTGTGGTACTGGTTCTGTACGTTATACGCATGAGGACGCAATGGGACATCCAACAGGGCTGAGTTTGCTAACCACGCGGTATACATCGTTTCACTACCCAGCACAGGGTCAGCAGCGTGTCGGTAAAATCCGCCAACATCTGACCCAAAATAGTCAATGCCACTGAGCGACATATGCATTTGCGCGTTCATCTGCTCAGCCAGACTGGTCATATTGGCGGCAATATCGCCCGACCAGGTTGCCACCCCGTAACGTTGGCTTCCAGCAGTACCTGAGCGCGACAGGATAAATGGCCGTCGTTGCTCACCGTTGCGCTGGTAGCCATCCCAGATACTCTGTGACCAGAACAGGTTATACAGATTATGAACACTGGCCTGGCTGTGTAAGTCTAGTGCCGGGAGACCAAAATACCAGCCGCCCTCGCTGTAGTCTTCCGGTTCACCCAGGTCGGTCCAATGTGCAATAACCCCGGCATCAATCAGGTTCTGGCGGCGGTTGTCGTGCCACCATGCTGCCGCTGCCGGGTTCGTCCAGTCCACCATGCTGCCACTACCCCACCAGGCACTCAGGTTGATCGGCGGACAATCTTCACACTGGCGCACCAGGGCACCCTGCGAAAGGACTTCGTCATAGCCCTGCGCGGTGGTGCTGACATACGGCTCTTCAATCGCCATGATGCTGACACCCTGTTCCTGTCGTAGTTGGGCGATAAACCTTGCTGGGTCAGGGAAATGTCGCTCATCCCAGGAAAGCGCCCCCATCTGGCTCTCGTCGCCGATGCCACCGAACCATTGCAGGTCAAGCACCATGCCATCTAGCGGGAAGTCTGCCGTTCGCAGAGATTCCAATACAGAAACGAGTTCGTCCCAATCCTCATAGCCATACTCCGACGCCCACAGACCGAACATCTGCCGGGGCGGCACGGGCGGTTTCCCGGTCAGTTCCATGTAGTCGGCACGCAGATTACGCAGATCGCCCCCAGTCATCATATACCAGCGCAGTGGCGCATTTTGGGTTTGCATCCTGAAGGTGCTACCATTAAATGCCCAATATTGCTGGTAGATGTGATCCATGAACAGGGCATAGTTCTGAGTCCCCGCGCCCAGAGCGTATATGATGGGGATTTGCAGCGCCGTGACGTTACCGCCATTGAAACGGAATAAACCGTTGCCATAGGCATTCGGCATAAGCACCCTGTCGCCAATCAGGTTGCCATCTGTCCCGCCCCGCCGCCTGAAATGTTCACCCAATCCGTAAATGTCGGTTGTACGTTCTTTTGTGAAAGTTAGCCCGTTAAGGACAGCCTCATCATTTTGCTGCGGGCAGATCGTCGTAAGCATAACTCGACGAATACGATCAGTCACAGTCACACATACGGTGGCAGTGTCCACCTGGAGTAGCATTTCCGTAGTGGCAATCTCGTTATCACCTGGAAATTCGACTGCTGACGGGCCGGTATAGTCTGTCCTGGCAACCATGGGCGATGTCCAGATAGGTGTCTCGTCGGGCGCGGTTGCGCTAAGTGCAAAGTGCGCCAGGTCATCATCGAGCAGTTCGACGGTGAGGTACAGCCCTGCGGCATTGAAGGTTGTCCGGTAAACACCCTGTTGTGCCTGCCCATTGATCGTTGCAGGCAGCAAACATACGAGCAGTAGCAATAAACATATCATAGACTTCATACTGTTATCCAAGCAACTTTGCTCATGGCGTTTCTTCCCGATATTCCTCGTGTGCAGTTGCCAGATTATGGTAGTCAACCTGTACCTGCCACTGGGTACGCTGGATATGCTCGCCCAACGCACCATGCGTCCAGGTCTGCATTTCCGGGATGAGCGCGGCGAAACGCGGCACCACTCCATTTTGATGGTGCGCAGATTTTACCAGGCCGAAGTACAGATACGCATCGCCATAGCGGTAAGTGATGGCTTCGTCATCACGGTTATTCCATAACACCAACAAAGCCGGATACTGCGTATCGGAAATATACTGCACCCCCGCCTCGTACAGGACTTCGCATAATGCCCGGATATGGCTCTCATGCATTGTCACCAGATAAGGCGCAATCTGATCGGGATCGTCCAGAAGTGTATCCAGCATATCTGCCAACTTGTTGCGAACACCGGTATTCAGGCGGAACGCCCGCAGCATCCTGAGCAGTGTTTCCCGTTTGCGATCCCGCTGCGAGAACAGCGAGTCGCCTTCGGATTGCAGGCGTAGGGTGAGCACGGTAGCGACTTCCAACCGAATACCCGCGATTAACAGTGTTTCGGTTGCCGCGTCATAGCTACTAGCGGGGTTGATAACTATCCCTCCCACCTCGGCGCTGATAGCGACATCGGCTATCACGCCATGCAGGTGCAGATGAATCAATCGTTCTGCAGGGATTAAGCCTGTGTTTCCTTCAGCAGCCTCTACAGTCAGTTCAAGTTGGCATCCCAGCCACCTTTGGGTGATGGTCGTCAGGCAAAAATCGCCATTAAGATACTCCTCGGAATTCCCTTCATCCTCGTACAGCGTGAAGCTGCCATCTGCCCCAACAAAGACATGAAGGTGCAGTATTTCGGGGTTATCAATCCCGCCCCACCCGGTTTTTGTGCCTAACGGCAGAATCGCGCCAGCCCTGGCGAAGAGTGGAATATCTTTTAACGTACCGTAAATGACGTGCCAGCGGTCACCCTGGTAATGCTCACCTGTGAAAACGTAGTACCAGTCACCTTCCGGAAGCCACACAACCTGACGTGCAAGGCCGGTATGCAGGTCTGCCGGTTCGACAAATGGGGCTGCGATTAATTCCGTGCCAAACAGATATTGCTGTGGACAGTGATAGGCCGCTTCTGACTCTGGGTAATCATAGTACATGGGCAGCATCAAAGGCAGTGAATCGTGATGTGCTCGCCAGGCCATTGTGTATAGGTAGGGGATGAGGGCGTGCCGAAGCTGCATCGTATCCCGCAGGGCGTTTTCTACTTCGGCATCCTCAAAAGCCCAGGGGCGCTCATCATAAAAATAACCTCTGGTGCTATGAATGCGCATGATCGGGCTGAACACGCCAAATTGTACCCAGCGGGTAAAGAGTTCACTGTCACCTACCCCGCTCGTATGCCCACCGATATCGTGACTCCACCAACCATAGCCCACATTCGAGGCGGTAGCCGTCATGTACGGCTCAAAACGCAAGGTATCCCACGTCATGTAACTATCGCCAGAAAAACCGATGGGGTAACGCTGATGTCCCTCCCCCCCCCACCGTGAAAAGATGAATGGACGACGCGAACCATCACGCCCCATATCCTGGAAATGTAGGTGATTAATCAACCACAGTGGGTCAAGGTTGGCAAGTTTGCTTTTGAGTCCTTGCTGCCAGTCAATCCACCAGAAGTCAATTCCCAGCGCCTCGTAAGGGTGATGCAGTACCTCAAAATAGGCTTTGACAAACAAAGGGTCGGTAATATCAAACTCAACAGGTTGCTGTAAAACGGGGTCTATCCCCATTCGCTGCGCCATTTCGACATACTGTGTTTCATGTGGGTGGACACCTTCCGCCGGGTGCAGATTGAGCGTGGTTCTTAGTCCTTTTTCGTGCATGAAGTCAATCATACCCTGTGGATCAGGGAAAAGTTTCTTGTTCCAGGTATAGCCGGTCCAGCCTGTACTCCGGTTGCCTGTCTCGGTGATATGCCAGTCCATATCTATAATACACACCGATAGCGGGATGTTATGCGCCTCAAAGTCATTGATGAGCGCCATAAGTTCGTCCTGGGTATACGGCCAATAGCGACTCCACCAGTTACCTAGAATCCAACGGGGAATCAGAGGCACATGCCCGCTGACAGCACAGTAATCGCGCAATCCCGCCTTATAGTCTTGACCGTAGGCAAAGAAGTACCAATCCTGTACATGACCGGAACGCGGCTCCAGCCAGCTTTGTTCATTGAAAACGAGCGACTTGGAATCATCAAGGTGTGCCCAACCGGAACGTGAAATCAGGCCGTCAGTGAGAGGGGTATACCCGTTGATGAAATCCAGCGTGCGCGTCGTGCCTTTCAGATTGCCCGTATCCACATCTCCCGGATGCCACACGGTACCGGTAGCCTTGACTTGAATTGATAGGCTCTCCGGCGTGAAGGGCTGTCCAACACTGTAGTTAAGAGCAAATGCAGCAGTTTCAACACTGACACAGGTGGCGCTGCGCTGCACGGTAAAAACCGGTACAGGTTGCTGGCGATACCACATCGTTTGACTGGCACGATCTTCAAAACACCCATCCGAGTCGTATTCCAGGCGGACTAAACGCTCTGTTAAAACAGTAAAACGGGCATTGCCAGCCAGGACAATAGCAGCAGTGGAAGCGACAGGTTGAATGTCCATGATAAACTGCTCAGGAAGCATCAATAATTCTCCTCACTAACCCTTTACACCACCGAGGGTTAGACCGATTTTCATATAACGTTGGAGCAGGATCGCGATGAATAAAGGGGGCAGTAACGCCATGAACGAAGCTGCCATCTGTAAGTTTACACTGTAGTCATCGGCGATGTAAAACAGGCGCACGGTTATGGGCTGTTTGGCCGGGTCGGTCAGCACCAGGTAGGGCAGCAGGAAGTCTTTCCACAAGCCAACGAAGGCCAGTACACACAATACAATAATAATCGAACGAGAAAGCGGCAGGATAATCCGTATAAACATCTGGAACGGATTTGCACCATCCACGCGTGCGCTATCAATCAGATCGGATGGGATGCGATCAAAAAAGGTCTTCAGTACAAAGATCGAAAAGGCATCCACACAGTACGGCAGCCACAAGCCCCAGTATGAGTTCAACAAACTTACATTGATTATCGGGAGTTTGGCGATGGTGATATACAACGGGACAAAATAGGCGATTGATGGGATCATCAATGTGAGCAGAAAACCAAAGATAATAACTCGCCCGCCAACGGGTTTCAGCTTCGACAGGCTGAATGCAGCAGCGGCGGAGACAACCACCCGCAAGAACACCCCTACCCCAACGAGCAGAAACGAGTTTCCGAACAGGCGCATCATATCGAAGCGTGTCCACGCGTCGGTATAATTATGCCACTGTGGGGATTCTGGGAACAGGTTCAGCCCGCCAGTAAAAATCTCAGTGCTGTTCTTCAGGCCAGATGTGAAGGCAAAAAAGAACGGAAACAGGGTCACGACGGCCACCAGAAGCAGCGACAGTACGGCAACCGCATAATATATTCGGCCATTACGCGTGCGGAGTTCAATGTTTGAAAAGAAACCACGATCCATTTTGTGTGTCTTCCTTTTCCTTATGTTTCCGCCGAAAGCCGGTTATTAACCACGCGGTAGATAACCGAAAATGCCAGCAGCACCAGAATCATGGTGACACTCCAGGCCGAGGCGTATCCCATGTCCGCCCGGATGAAAGCGCGGTTATAGATATGCATGGCTGGGGTAAGTGTTTCGCGGCCTGGCCCGCCGTTGGTCAGTAGGAAGGGTTCAGTGAACACCTGGACAACGGCGATAATCTGCAAGATGAACATCAGTGACATCACCGGGTAGAGATGTGGCAAGGAAATATGCCGGATGCGCTGTAATGGTGACGCGCCATCCAGTTCGGCGGCTTCATATAGTTCCAGTGCCACGTCCTGCAAACTGGCGAGATAGATCAGCGTGGTCGTGCCAAAGCCGCCCCAGGTCATCACCGCGACCAGAGCAGGCTTCACGAGATTGGCGTCCTGTAACCATAGCAGACGCGAATAGCCCAATGCCTTCAAGATTTCATTGAGTACCCCACCGTCCGGGTCATAGATAAAGCGCCAGATAATCACCGCAATTGCAGTTGGCACTACCGTTGGCAGGAAATAAACAACGCGAAAGAATCCCTTGCCAATTCGCATTTCGCGTACAAGGATGGCGATGACTACCGGAACAAGATAGCCAAGGAGCAGACTCCAGGTGGTGAATTGGATGCTGTTTTTCCAGGCAATCTCAAACACGGGGTCTCTAAACATCAAGGTGAAGTTATCCAACCCCACCCAGGTCGCCTCTTGGCCGAGCCGTACATCCTGGAAGCTCATCTGGATTGAACTGAGAATAGGCAACCAGGCGAACAGCGCAAACACCACCAGTGCCGGAAGCAAAAACAGGTAGGCGAAGAACTGGCGGGGCAGCGTGGAACGCAATTTTGAGTAGTTAATCGGGTGACGGCGGATTGTTGGTGGCTTCAGGTTGGCATCTACACGATAAGGTGTATTCATCATAGATTCTCAAAATAGATTCTCAAAAAAGGGGCCGGGTGAATTGCTCCACCCGGCATTGATTTTTTGGGGGTCACTAGCGGTCCAGCACGAATGCCTGGAAATCCTGAGCAACTTCGCTCAGACGAGCAGGAACATCCACACCTTCCACACTCAACACTTCGCTGACGAGCGCGCCGAGTTCAGTGTAGTAATCCTGAACATTGGGACTGGGTTCGGCCTGGATGGTAACTTCCCCACCCGTGACAGCATTGATGAAGGGGGCATAGTTTTCAACCGGCAGCTTGTTGTAGGCTTCGCGGAACGCGGCGAACTGCGTCTGATAGTCACCAACAAACATCGGCAGCGTCGGCATACCAACGGCCTCTGTCGTTACTTCGATCGCGGTCTGCATCTCAACTGGGTCGAACTGCCGCCACAGTTGGAAGTAAGCGGCTGCCTCTTGTTCATCTGCGGTGGCCGAAGAACTCACCATCCACAGGTTACCACCTGACAGGGTAATGCGGCCATTGGGGCCAGCGGGTGCAGCAGCGTAGCCGAACTGAGTCAGGTCAGCATCTGGGAACTGCAGGTAGTCCCAGTTGAACTGGTCACCCGCATAGATGACCATCGCCACACGCCCAGCCATCAGTGCCTCGGAGATGCTGCCCCAGTCAAGTGTCGCGCCGGGCAGCACATCATACTGCCAGCGCAGGGATTGGACGAATTGCAGTGCATCAACCGCCGGGCCTTCACCGAAAGCAGCGGTATAAGTGCCGTCGCCATTGTCGTGAATAATATCTTGCGCCGTCGCACCAAAACCATAAGCAATATTGGTGAAGTGCCAGCCAGTTGCACCGCCGCCATCATTGATGAAGGCAAAACCGGCAACATTGTTATCGCGATCTGTCAGTGCAACTGCCATGTCGGCCAATTCCTGCCAGGTTGCCGGCGGGCCATCAAATCCAGCGGCTTCCAGCATGGGGATGTTATAGGCCAGGCCAAGCGCATAAGCATCTTTCGGGATACCATAGATACTGCTATCCTGGCTCATGACAGCTAGAATCGCAGGGTTGAAGACGTCAAGAACGCCGGCAACTTCAAGATAGGGGGTTAAGTCGGCTACAGCACTCTGTTCAATAAACTTGGGGGGTTCGGTAAAATAGGCACGGAAGAGCGTGGGGAGTTGTTTACCCGCAATGAGGGCGGTAAATGCTGCCGGGTCGTATTGCAGTTCCAACCCTTCAATGGTGACATTCGGATACAAATCCATGAAACGCTGCGCGGTGGCCTGCCAGGTCGCCAGCGATTCGGGCTGATCTGCCGATGGGGTTTCGGCAACTGTGATGGTGACTGGACGACCACCGGCGATTTGCTCCGGCAGAGTCAAGACAGCGGGGACAGGTGCAGCATCTTGTGCGATGGCCGGGACTACGCCCAGAAGCACCGCCAAGGCCACGAGAAAAAGAACTAATTTGCGAGACATGCGATCCTCCTAAATTTGACTTTTGTTTCTGTAATCTGGTCTACAGGGCTAGCAAATGTTGTTTTTGAGACGTCTCAAAAATATTGTATAATGGTTAGACAGGGCTGTCAAGCAATTCATTGAGACGTCTCTATACAGATCGCTGTGATTATTTATATAAAGGGATTGCACCCGCAGGAAAAAGACACAACCCCTGTGGTCGCCCGGTTTGGGCGCACGGCGGCACTCCCCTATACCACCGGAAGGAGTTCTAATGGCATCGCTCAAAGAAGTGGCCGAAATTGCAGAGGTCTCTATGCTTGATGCTTTTCGTGCGCTCAAGAACGACAGCACGATTGACGAAACAACCCGGCGTCATGTGGTAGAGGTTGCGGAGCAGCTGGATTATGAACTAAAGATTACCCAGATTGATGTAGCCGATCTCGCTGGGGTTGGCAAAGGCACCGTCTCCTATGCCCTCAACGGGAGTGATCTTATCAAGCCCGCCACACGCCAGAAAGTGATTGAAGCGGCGCAGGCGTTAGGTTATCGCCGTAACATTATGGCGCGGAATCTTAAAACCAACCGAGCGGGAATTGTCGGCTATTCATGGCACGTCCACGACGACCCCAGCCGCATGAATAACCTGCTGGATGAGTTCATCTACCGGGTCACAATGGCGGCAGAATCCGAGCATTATCATCTGCTGACGTTCATTCAACCGCAGGAAGACGCGGAGCGTGTATATGATGAACTTATTTCCACCAATCGGGTTGATGGTTTTATTCTTTCCGATATTCGCTACGACGACCTGCGTATTCAACGGCTGTTCGCGCTTAACGCCCCATTCGTAGCCTTCGGAGGGATGTATCTACCAGATGCGAAGTTCGCTTATGTAGATGTGGACGGCAAGAAAGGCATTGGCATGGCCGTAAATCACCTACTGGCACAAGGTCACGAGCGTATCGGCTTAATCAACTGGCACCCCGGCTTTCTTGTGGGGGATGTGCGCAGCGCAGGCTATCACGCCGCTATGCACAGCGCCGGAATTCGGGTAGAACCGGAGTGGGTCGCGTATACACCGAATATCTTGCGTTCCGCGTCGGAAGCGACAGCGCGGATTATGTCCACTCAGTATCCGCCGACCGCTATCGTTTGCACCAACGATGTGATGGCATTTGGAGCAAAAGCCTATCTGAACGAAATGGGCTATCGGAACGTAGCACTCACCGGCTATGACGATGACCCCACCGCGCAGTTCCTCGGAATCACCTCGATTCGCCAGCCGATTGATGCTATTTCTAAAACCTTGTTTGATATTTTGCTGGGCGAAATCAACCGTGAACCACTCCCTGAGCGGCAGATCGCTTTTGACCCCGAACTGGTGATTCGTGACAGTACACGGTTTTAGTTCGCGGAAAAGAGCACTAAACGCAAAAAACCGGAGAGAAAATCCCCGGTTTTTGTTTTTCCAAATCCCTATAGGGTTGTCAGAAGTGCACCCGCGAGAGCTATTTACCCCGGACGGTGGACGCTGCCACATCCAGTCTTTTGAACAGTTCAGGCGTCATTTGGATCTTCAACACTTCAAAAATCACTTGAGTCCAGCCGTGAATGAAATACACCCAGCCATCTTCTACCCGCAGATTACGTGACTCCACCTGGCGCAGCGCCTGGTGCATAAAGTCGAGTTCGCCCCGGTAATTGAACTCCCATGCGATGCCATTACGCGGAAAAACACCGTCATCCGTTATCGGTGAGCCGGGTGTATCTTTGCCCATGCCTGTCGCATTTATCACAATGCTCGCTTCGGGCAGGGATGCCATGATTTCGTCATTACGGTGAGGGTCACTACTCTGAATGTACTCCACCTGAATATCAGTATCATACTGTGCCGCCATCTGCCGCATATGATCCAGCCGCCCTTGCGAACGGTTGACGGCGATAAAACGTTCAGGCCGATCCCCCTTATCCGGCTTGTTAATCAGGTGCAGCAGGGTCGCAACTGCCGAGCCACCCGCACCCAGGCTTAACACCTGCCCGCCCGTATTGGCAAAGTAATCCTTCTCGATGATTGCATCCAGGCTGTAACCAGCGGTCAGCGGGTCTTTGGCATACCCTTCCAGCTTGCCATCACGCTTGGAAATACAGGAAACCTCTCCGGTGGCCTGGGCATACGGGTCAACATATTCGAACATCTCCCTGGCTGCTGTGAACAGGTCAATCTTGTGCGTCGTGACCAGTGCACCCAGGGAGTTCTCATCGTACTTGATTTGCGCCACCGATTTCCGGTAATTTTCCGGCTCATCATGTATAGCGTGATCAAGTCCCTCCAGGACAACTTCCGAGTGTCCAAGGACATCCATCCACAGCGGAAACACCTTGTTGATGGAAGACTTTTGGGTTGTAACACCGATAAAATAAAAAGTGGGCCGCTGCTTTTTCACTACAGGATAATTGGACATAGATAATTCACTCTCTACCGGCAATCAACCGAGTTCCGATCTTACTTTGTGGATAACTGCAAATGCTTGCTTGACCGTTTCCGTAATACCGGCATAATTCTGCGCTTTCAGGTAGTCGCTGCGCACGAGATTACTCCCCATCCCAACACAGACAACGCCGGCCTCAAACCACTCCCGCAGATTGCTCTCGTCAGAACTCACACCACCTGTGGGCATGATACTTGTCCAGGGGCGCGGCGCTCGTACCGCCTTCACAAAATCCGGCCCGCCGGATGTTTTGCCAGGGAACAGCTTTATGATTTCCGCACCGTACTCCTCAGCGGTGGCAATCTCTGTCAGCGTGCTACACCCAGGCATATAAGCAATCTTGCGGCTGTTACAAAGCCGTGCGACTTCGGGGTTAAACGTCGGGCTGACAACATAATTTGCACCATAGGCGAGATACAGCGCAGCCGTAGGCGCATCACTGACGGTCCCCGCACCAATAATTAGATCGGGGAATTCAACCGCCGCTGCCCGTATTAACTTACTGAACACATCAATCGCAAAATCACCCCGATTGGTAAACTCCAATAGGCGACATCCACCGGCGTACAGCGCCCCGGTTACCTTAAACGCGATATCTGGATCGGCATGATAAAATAGTGGAATCATCCCGTCAGTCAGCACTTGATGATAGACGGCAAGTCGTGAAAATTGTGCCATAGTCGTTTCCTCAATTCAAAATAGATTTTCCAAGTTTGGGCCGTACCTGACAGCCTTATGAATCTACCTGCCGCCGCATGAGGTAACAGGTAATATTGCCCCCAACAGATTCGCGCAGGTCAGGTCATCAAAGCCTTCCCGCATCAATCGGGCGCCGACTTGTCCCTGACAAAGCCGCCATCCGCTCCGGGTCACCTCCGAACCGGCCTTGTAACGGTTTGCTGTTCCATCAAAACTCCACCACTCACCTATCGCCATTTCCGATTATGGTATAATAACATTACTACATTTCAAGTGTTATAATCTTGTCATTATGTAATTACAGGATGATGATAACACACTTTGAGTATATCGTCAATTTCTCTATATTCAAATAAGCTGCAAAAAGCCTGAAGTCGCGCATTTTGGTACTGGTTACGCTATGCTATTCCATGAACCGTATGCCTAAGAGCAGAAAGCAACAATTGAGGAGTTTTCGGGTTATGGACGAATTTCTTGTCAGGAAACGAATCGAACGTAATAGCCATTTACCATACTATGTTCAATTAAAAGATATTCTGACCAGCGCAATTGACCAGGACCATTGGAAACCGGGAGACCGTATCCCTGGCGAGCCAGAACTCTGCGACACTTTTGCGGTAAGCCGAACCGTGGTACGACAGGCCTTGAACGAAATGGAGCATGAAGGCATGATCGTGCGCGAAAAAGGCAAAGGCACCTTTGTTGCACAGCCGAAGATTCGGGAAAGTCTCGTACAAAAACTCACTGGCTTTTACCAGGATATGGTAGATCACGGATTCACCCCGCGCACAACGGTACTCAAGCAGAAAATCGCGCAAGCCAGCGCCAAAGTTGCCGGATACCTGGAAATCAATGAAGGCGAACCGATTATCGAGATCAAGCGCCTCCGTTCAGTAGATAAACACGTACCACTACTAATCGTGACCAGCTATCTCCCGGCCAACCTGTGTCCGGGACTCGCGACAGCCAATCTGGAGAATCAATCGCTATACACCTATCTAGAGTCACAGTGCAATATCCGCATTGCCCGGGGAAGACGCTTTATTGAAGCAGTTGCCGCCCGGCCTGATGAAGCCGAGCTGCTCCAGATTGAACCCGGTACACCACTGATTATGCTCGACAGTATCAGCTATGATGAAAACGATACCCCTCTGGAATATTACCGCGCACTCCATCGAGGTGATCGTTCTCGTTTCGAGATTGAACTTGTCCGGCTACCAGAACGAGCCTTAATCAACAATCAGCACAGTATCTCCCTCCCCTCCGCAAATATCACTAATCTTCATGACCGGAGTTAGCGACGCAATTGAGTAGAGTTATAATCTCGGCAAAGAGGGTGAAACAAAGAATACCACTTTCGACCGGATGGCTCTTGCACAAAGATACCGATCCTCATGGTCACCTGGTCTGATGATTAATGTCATTGAAATGTAACCCAACACGCCGCAAACCCATGCAAAACTGAGCCATGGGTCAATTGACAACCTGCCCATCCTAAAATAACATTACCCTGTCGTTACAGGGCATAAAGAATTGGACTGTTAGGATTGAGCCATGCAGGACTGTCTGGCGGTGTTATCGGGTGAAGAACCTCGTTTCTGTGTAGTATAGCGCGACAGGTTCGGGGTATACTTGGCGTGATGCGGTTTACAATCTTGGTTATAATATAGATACACTCACGCTGCTTCCAAGTAATGGGTTCATGCCCGCTTTCAGCCGAGAAGCACTTATTCAGGAAGAAGATTATGGCCCACAAAAGATTAAGCCTATTGCGGCGATTCGCGTTGTTGTTCACGCTGGTACTGTTGTTATTTCCCCTGGCTCAGGCCGCTGCCCAGGCAGGGACAGTTGCCTATATCAACACCGGGCGGCTGAATGTACGCACCGGCCCTGGAATTGCATTTGGGGTCGTGGTCTCCGTTCCCGCAAATACTGAAGTGACGTTAATCGGGCGAGCAGTGAGCAGTTCGTGGGTACAGGTTGCTCTTGGAGATGGCACACGCGGTTGGGTCAATTCGCTTTACCTGCGTACCTTCGCCAATATCGCGGCGCTACCCATCACCTACGATCAGATCGTGCCGCCCCCTAGCCAGCCCACGACTGGTACAGGATTGCGTATCCATACGGTACAGGTGGGCGAAACGCTGCAAACTATCGCGGCACGATACGGCACCACCTGGCAGATCTTAACAGCGGTGAACAACCTGCCTAATGCCAATTTCATCTATGCCGGGCAGCGGTTGACCATAGCACTGGTGCTGCCAACTACGCCCACCACCCCACCGGCAACTGGTGGGCCACTGGTGCACACTGTCCTTGCGGGCGAAACACTGCAAACTATCGCGGCACGATATGGCACTACCTGGCAGGCGTTGGCGGCAGCAAACAACCTCGTCAATCCTAATTACGTTTATACCGGTCAGCGGCTCAACATCACTATGCCACCCCCTGCCCCACGCTACCATACGGTGCAACAGGGAGAAGACCTCTACCAGATTGCACTGCGTTATGGTGTGACGGTGCAGAACTTAGCGGCGGCCAACGGCATCTACAACATCAACCTGATCTATCCTAACCAGCGGCTGATTATCCCGTAGCGTAGGTTTTTCCTTCGTTTCACAAAAAACCGGGATGTCCATTCATCCCGGTTTATGCTTACAACCACCCGTTTCCGGCAGGTGTGGCTTATCCTGGGCACTCCGCCTGACTGTTTAGTAGGATTTCGCTGAAGATCATCCGGTGGTCAGATGCGGCGGAGTCCATCCAACCGTTACCGCACAGGAGCAGCGGATTCCGTAGCCACAGGTAATCCACCCGCGCTTTTAGATCGGTGCGCCAGAGCGTGGCCGACAGTTCCAGCGGTATGCCGGCAAAGGGATCAATAAAGCTGGCGGCGGGCATTTGCGCGATGAGGTCGGAATTAGGGATATTGTTAAACGTACCTCCAAACAGAATGCGTTCTCGGTTTACGTTGGGATGCCGAGCGCTGATAATCTGAAAAATCTCCGTTAACTGCTGCTGCTGATCCTGCTCCTGCTCACTAATCGGGCGGCCATCGCCGGTTTCCAGCAGGAAACCTAGCCAGGTGTTATACACGGTCAATTCACCACTGTCGGGCAAGATTTTCACCCACTGCACACCCGCCTGAGTGCTGAGACTGGTCAGCAGACTTCCACCCGCCTCTGCAATCGGCACTTTGGAAAGCACTACCAGCCCTTGCAACCCTTCATTGGTTGCGTAAAAGCGCCGATCCATCTTCAGGCGCCGCGCCAGCCACAACCCTTGGTCTACCCCAAAGCTGGTCATGCGCCCGGCGTCTACCTGTTGAAGCAGCACAACATCCGCGCCACTCTGGTGAATCGTGCGGGCAATGGCTTCCAGGTCAAAATGGAAGAATTCGCTGAAGCCGTTGTGGATGTTATACGTTCCAACGCGGATATGATCGACATTCTGCACCGCTGTGATAACCGGGGGGCGCACAACATACGACACATACAGGGTTAGGACGGCTGTCACCAACAACCCACCAATCGTACCGGCAGTCTTGCCACCAACCCAGGGGATGCGCCGCTGCGTCTGGATTAGGGGCAGTGCGGCCAAGAACGCCGCCAGCAGCAATAAGCCTAGCCCCATCCCCCGAAAGCCGCGCAACAGCGGTGGCACAAAACGGTTCAAAAAGTTGAGTTCTGCCCCAAAGTTACGCACATAGGCGTATTCGTAAGTGAAGTTGTCCCCCACTGCCAGTAGTAGGAAAATCAACACCCCGAATAACACCCATAACCCCGTGAAATTGCGCTCTTTTTCAGCCTGGAGACGTGCCAACCACCACCACGTCAGGCTAATCACAAACTGAGCAATCACCAACGCAGCACCAGCCCCTACCCCCTCAAAACGGGTACCAACCACAAATAGCAGCGCCAGTAACAGCATCCATGACCAACCGCGCACACTACCATCAAACAACGTAATGAAGATACGTGCCTGCTGCCGTACCCAGGGGACAATCGGCAGCAGCGTCGCCAGCATCACGAACGGTGCAAACAGTGTGTAGTCTACCCGCGCCCGTCCCGCTATGGCATTGGGAAGCGCCAGCAAAGCTACTTCCAGAAACAACAGCCCGCCCAGGCCAATTCCGCCCCAGAACGGCATCAGACCACGCTCAGGAAACACACCAGCAGAGTCACCACGCTGTCCCTGGCGGACAAATGTCACCACCGCAATGACACCCAGACACGCCGATAGGATCATCTGCGGTGTTATGAATGGTGATGACCAGGACGGATCAAGTGTGTTGCCAAAAGCTCTCAAAGCCTGATCCAAACCAAAGCCCAGCACAAATAGATAGGGGAATGTACCCAGCCGATGGCGAACCAGCAGCGCAATATACAGCAGAGAGCTACCCACCACAACGGTAGCAGCAGCAGTCGGAGTAACCACCGTGCCGACCGCCATGAGCGCCCGCCCGGCAATGACTACCAGAGCCGAAGCCAACAGCAGCCAGCGGAATCGTCCCAACACGAGCGCCAATAACGGCAGCGCGAGCATATACACCAGCAGTGTGGTTTCGCCGCTGATGACAGACGGGGCCACCACACCCGGCGTGTTTGCCGGGATGCTGGTCGGGTCAAAGCCGAGGACAATGGCGGCACTACCGACCCGGCTGTAGAGCATAGTGATTAAAAAGCGTAGTGCCTGAACGAAGAATAGCCCGACAAATGCCGATTCAAGGATATAAAGCTGCGGCACGGCAAGTGTCGAACGCAAACCGTTAAGAACAAAAGACTGTATACGGATGAACATAGTTTCTCCATGTGTGTAGCATGGGCAAAGTGTACATCAGTGTTATAATCGCGCCAATATATAGTAGACATTTCAGGGAAAGCGAGTTAGCCAGTGGAACGTGCACATACAATTCTAACCGGCGGTATCATCATCACGATGAATCACACTTTTGATGTGATTCCGGATGGTGCAGTCGTTATTCGCAACGAACAGATTGTCGCCGTCGGGCCGAGCGCCGACATTGCAGCGACCTATGAGGCGGATACCGTTGTTTCCTGCAAAGGACAGTATGTTATCCCCGGCCTGGTGAACGCCCATACCCACGTTCCCATGACGTTACTACGCGGGCTGGCCGATGATCTGCGGCTGGATGTGTGGTTAATGGGCTATATCATGCCCACCGAACACGAATTCGTAAACCCGGAATTCTGCCGGTTAGGGACGAAACTGGCGTGCGCTGAAATGATCCGCAGCGGCATCACGTCTTTTGCCGATATGTACTATTATGAAGCGGACGTCGCCGCTGCCACCGCCGAGGCCGGAATGCGCGGTGTACTGGGGGAAACAATACTCAAGTTCCCTGCGCCAGACGCTGAAACCTATGAGGATAGTCTGGCCTATACCGAGAAGTTTATCCTTGAATGGAAAGGCCACCCACTCATCACCCCGGCGCTCGCCCCACACGCACCTTACTCCACAACTGATGATTTGCTCCGGCGCTGTGGCGATATGGCACGCAAGTATGATGTTCCAGTGCTGATTCACATCGCAGAAACAAAACTGGAGGTTGAAGACAGCGAACGCGACTATGGCATGGGGGTTGTCCCCTGGGTTCAGTCCACCGACCTGCTGAATGCGAAAGTCCTGGCAGCGCACTGCGTCCACATCAATCAGCGGGAGATGGGCATTCTCCATCATCACCACACTACTATTGCCCACTGCCCCACCAGCAACCTCAAATTGGCCTCTGGCATCGCGCCGGTTACACAGATGCTGGACTCTGGCCTAACGGTAGGAATTGGCACAGATGGCCCGGCCAGCAACAATGACCTTGACATGCTTGAAGAAGTCCGCTTGGCGGCAATACTCGCAAAGACCGCAGCCAACAACCCCACCGCTGTTCCAGCGAAACAAGCACTCTTAATGGCGACGCGCCAGGGTGCAGCAGCCTTGTTCATGGAAGATAAAACCGGCAGCCTGGAAGTTGGCAAACTGGCTGACATTGTAACCATTGATGCGAATCCCGTTCACAATATCCCTAAGTTTGACCGTGACCCTGACCTTGTATATTCACGAATCGTGTATGCTAGCAAAGCGCCAGATGTGCGCCATGTGATCTGCAATGGGCAGTGGCTCATGCGAGATCGGCAACTACTCACCGTAAACGAGGCGGAACTAATCGAAGAGGCCGCAATCTATGCGAAGAAGGTTGACGCCTTCCTTTCTACGCGTGAAGGTGATGTGTTGAGTAAGCTACTGGCAATAGGCGGGCTGGAACAAGGGGAGAGTTTTGAGGTGCAAGTCAAAGCCGAGATTCCCAACACGGCAGCCATCAACATCCTGCTCACCCATCCCGACATTCGTGTATTGCGCCATGTGCATTACCGCCAGTACGACACGTACTTCATGTTTGCCGACCCCGAACAGGGACGGGTACGCTATCGGGAAGATGATCTGATAGACGCGGATGGCGAGGTTCAGTCGGTACGCAGTCGATTAACCCTGACCAAACCAACCAAAGAACGCGACTTCAATTCAACCGTTCTCCTGTCACGTTCGCAGTTTATCTCGTCGGCAGATCGTCCGCTGCGTTTCTACCGGGAATATTTCCAGCCTACCGACGAGCGCGAAGTGCATAAAGACCGCCTCCGCTGGCACATTCACTATCAGGACGTGTTATTCTATGTCAACATTGATCGCGTGCTGGAGCCAGCCCAGGCGCAAACCTTTATCGAAATCAAGAGCCGCACCTGGTCCGCCTCGGATGCGGAGTACAAAGCAGACCGAATTCAGGAGATGCTCGCCATTCTTGGCATTACTGAACAAGCCACCATACGGCAGGACTATCTGGAATTAGACACACCATAGGTTGAAATTTTCTGGCAAAGGATTGAGCATACACCATGTTAGTTGGACAACCAGATTGGTTTGAAACGGAAGCACCGGTTGCCCTGGCGCGTTTGCTGCCCCGTATTGAACCCTTATTTGCTCACATTGAAGATCGAGAGATTTTTGTTGAACGGTTGAGCCGGCATTTTCCGGCTGTATTCCGGCGGCTACATTCCATATATGGGGCGCATTACGATTTTTTCTATCACCTGGAACAGGCGCTCTCGGTCGCAGCCCAGATGTTTGCCAAGCGCCCGTCAGAACTCAAAGCACTTGACCAGCGACGAGAAAGCGATCCGAACTGGTTTCAGAGTGAGCGTATGGTGGGCGGTGTCTATTACGTAGACCGTTTCGCTGGGGATTTTGCGGGTATCCGGGCGAAAATCCCGTATTTTGTCGAATTAGGGCTAACCTATCTCCACCTGATGCCCCTGTTCCACAGCCCAAAGCAAAAAAGCGATGGCGGATACGCTGTCAGCAGCTACCGAGAGACGAACCCTGCGCTCGGCACAATGGCGGAATTGGAGGTTCTGGCTGCTGAACTGCGGCAAAATGGCATCAGTCTGGTGCTGGATTTCGTGTTCAACCATACCTCAGACGAGCATGAATGGGCGTTGAAGGCACTGGCTGAAGACCCGCAATACCAGAATTTTTACTATATGTTTGATGATCGGACGCTTCCGGACGCTTACGAGCGCAACCTGCGCGAAATCTTCCCGGAACAAGCTCCCGGCAGTTTCACCTACCGGAGCGACATCAAAAAGTGGGTGTGGACCACATTTAACACCTTTCAATGGGACTTGAACTACGCGAACCCGGAAGTGTTTAGCGCCATGCTGGGCGAGATGCTCTTTCTGGCAAACCAGGGAGTGGAGGTGCTGCGCCTTGATGCGGTGGCCTTCATTTGGAAGCAGATGGGAACAACCTGCGAGAATCTGCCGCAGGTACACGCGCTCATTCGCGCCTTCAATGCCCTGGTACAAATCGCTGCTCCAGCACTCCTTTTTAAGTCGGAAGCTATCGTCCACCCGGATCATGTCGCCAGCTATATCCACCGGGAGGAATGCCCGCTTTCCTACAACCCGACGCTGATGGCACTTCTCTGGGAAACACTGGCAACACGTGATGTCAAATTACTGCGAACCTCGATGCAAAAACGCTTCGCGCTTCCAGAACAGTGTTCCTGGGTCAACTATGTACGTTGCCATGATGATATTGGCTGGACATTTGCAGATGAAGATGCCGCCACACTGGGTATCAATGGGTCCGATCATCGCTGGTTCTTGAATATGTTCTATACCGGGAGTTTCGCCGGAAGTTTCGCCAGTGGCATGGCGTTCAACTACAACCCCGCTAACCGGGATATGCGGATCACAGGGACAGCAGCATCATTGGCAGGGCTGGAACAGGCGATTAAGCTGAAAAACAACGAGTACATAGAGCATAGCCTGCGCCGCCTACTCCTGATCCACAGTATCATTCTGAGTGCCGGGGGCATCCCCCTGATTTATCTGGGAGATGAGATTGGTACGCTCAATGACTACAGCTTCGCCGAAAACCCGTCAACTGCCGATGATAGCCGGTGGGTACATCGTCCGTATTTTGACTGGAAGAAAGCCGCCCGAAGAACCGACAATACCACACTTGAAGGCCGATTGTTCCAGCAGATGTTACATCTGATTCGGATTCGCAAGCAAACACCGGCATTCACGAACGGCATTGCGGTGTTCTTCGACTCCGGCAGCCCGCACATATTGGGATATGTTCGCAGTGACACGATTCTTGTTCTGGCGAACTTTTCCGAATACGAACAGCAGCTTTACCGGGAAACACTGCAATCGTTCTGGGCCATACCAGAACTTGTGACCGACATGGTAACAGGAATCACCTATGCATTACCCGATGTAATTACACTCGCGCCCTATACGTTTGTCTGGTTGCAAGCGGCGGAATAGCACATTCAACTTTCGGATGAGAGCAGCGGCGACTCACCGTTGGCAAGCTGCGCGAGGGCGTCCTGTGCGGCATCTTGTGCGGCAGATTGCTTACTCCGCCCGACGCCCCGCCCGGCCAGGATTTCACCTATCCACACTTCGACCACAAATTCCTTGGCGTGGTCGGGGCCAAACGCATCCACTGTGCGATAAGCTGGAGTCAGGCTGCGCTGCGACTGACTCCACTCTTGCAGGAGACTGCGAGCATCTTTATCTGACGACTCCGCGAGAACCTGTTCGAGCAAGTCATTCAGAAGCGGCGTGGCAAACTTTCTCACAGCGCCCACCCCCTGGTCAAGATACAATGCCCCTACAACAGCTTCAAATCCAGCACACAGATTGTTGAGTCGGTTTCGTCCGCCGCTCATTTCCTCCCCCCGCCCCACGCGCAGCGCCTGGCCCAATTGGATACGCTGCGCCAGTTCAGCCAGTGCTTCCGTTTTCACGAGGGCTGCGCGCAGCCGGGTGAGATACCCTTCGGGTTCGGTGGGGAAACGATGGAACAGCATATCCCCTACCAGAAAATCCAGTACCGCGTCGCCCAAAAATTCCAGCCGTTCGTTGTCGGATATAGCATCATTAGGCTGTTCATTGATATAAGAGCGATGCGTTAGTGCCTGTAATACCAGGCTTTTATCCTGAAACACCAGGCCCACCTGACGCAAAAATTCATCTACTTCCATCTTCCCTCTTATTTCCAGGCTTTGAAAATCAAAGAGACGTTATGCCCCCCGAATCCAAATGAGTTGCTCATAATATATGTTGCCGTGATTGCCCGTGCCTGGTTCGGTACATAATCAAGATCACATTCCGGGTCCGCTTCATGTAGATTGATCGTCGGCGGCGCGACCTGATCCTGAAGAGCCATAACGGAGAAAACCGCCTCCAACGCGGCAGTAGCTCCCATGCCATGACCCGTCATGCTCTTGGTCGAACTCATAGGGACTTTGTAAGCCTGCTCACGAAACACGCGCTTAACCGCAATCGTTTCCATCACATCATTCAACGCCGTCGCGGTCCCATGTGCATTGATGTAGTGGATATCCGCGACATTGAGCCGGGCATCATCCAGGGCTTGTTGGATTGCTACACTGGCGCCTTTGCCTTCTGGGTCAGGTGCCGTGACATGAAAGGCGTCGGATGTTGACCCATAACCAACGATTTCCGCCAGGATGTTCGCCCCCCGCACTTTCGCCGATTCAAGTTCTTCCAGAACCAGCACGGCGCCACCCTCGCTAAATACTAATCCGGTACGATCCTTGTCAAACGGGCGCGAGGCGCCTACCGGGTCATCATTCAGGCGGGACATCGCCCCTACTCGGTCAAATGCGGCAATGCCTATCGGGATGATCGGCGCATCAGCACAACCAGCCAGTGCCCGGTCTAACCGCCCCCAACGAATCAGATCAAACGCATGCCCCACACAATCCGCACCGGTTGCACAGGCCGAAATCGGTGTATATGATGTGCCGGTCATCCCATATTCAATGGCGATCAAGCCGCTCCCACCATTTACCATCAACATAGGAATACCAAATGGCGTGATTTTACGCGGATCGCCGGTTTCAAAAATCAAGTTGGCCTGTTCATAGTAACTTTCCACACCGCCCACCGACGAGCCAACAACCACACCACTGCGATGGCGATTTTCGTCGGTGATCTCCAGACCGGAATCCCGCATGGCTTCCTGGGCGGCCACCAATGCGAAATGCTGGTAACGGTCCCTGCGGCGGACTTCTTTGGCAGGCATAAAGTTCGCTGGGTTCCAATTCTTCACTTCGGCGGCAATCTTCACCAGATAATTCGCCGAGTCAAAGCGTGTAATCATGCCGATCCCGCTCTTCCCCGCCTTGATTGAATCCCAGGTCTCCGCCACTGTATGCCCTAACGGCGTGACCATCCCCAGGCCAGTCACCACAACACGTCTGGTCATGTTATGAAATCCTCTCAATGTGTTCTGTATTCACCCTAGTGGTAAAAAATACGCGATACTACCAGTCGCCTATTCATTTCCCGCCCGATCTTCTCGACTGGGATGATAGTGTCCTTCAACCCAGGTTTCGCCACCCACACCTATTTCTTTTTTCCAGACTGGAACAATTTCCTTCAGGCGGTCAATTCCATAACGGGCCGCTTCAAAACACCCTTGATCGCGGTGCCCCGACGAACAGGCAATCAGGATGGTGTTCTGCCCAACATCGAGTTGACCGACTCGCTGGACAATCGCAATACCCTGTACAAGCGGCCACTGTTCGCGAATTTCGCTGGCGACCTGACGCATTTTTGCCAGCGCCATTGGCTGGTAGGCTTCATATTCCAACCGCTGGGTGTGGATTGTGCTGCCCTGCTGGTCAGTTTCTCCGCGCACCATACCGCTAAACACACAGACTGCCCCTGTACCAGGAACAGTGATTGCCACAATCAGTGAGTCGGTGTTCACTGGCTCATCCGCGAGCTGGAAAATTTCCGGGTATCCGCCTGAGCCACCGCTCACCGGTGGGAAGAAAGCGACTTCATCGCCATCCTCGACTACGTCCTCAGGAAAAGCATACTCCTGGTTGACTGCCGCAATCGCCGCTGCCAGGTTTTCGGTCATGTGCGGGTACAGTGCAATCACCGCCCGGCGCACATCCGCTACAACAGCCTGATTATCCGGTAAATCCACGACCAGTCTGTTTGTTCCAACCAGGTCTTTCAAGTTGGCAAATAAGAGAATGTTGACTCGCATCATCACGCTTCCGCTACATAATCACCATGTTGGCCGCCGCGTTTTTCCAACAGCCGAATATCCCCGATTTTCATCCCCCGGTCAACCGCCTTCGCCATATCATAAATCGTGAGGGCGGCGACACTCACAGCAGTCAGCGCCTCCATTTCCACACCGGTTTTCCCGGTAGTCCGGGCGGTAGCGGTAATCAACACAGCGCTATGTTCGACATCCACTGTTAATTCTACCGCAAGATGTGTTAATGGCAGCGGGTGGCACAGTGGAATTAAGTCGGCAGTCTTCTTGGCACCCATCATGCCCGCCAACCGCGCCACGGTCAATACGTCACCCTTTTTGACCGCCCCATCCTGTATCAGCCGCAGTGTTTCCGGTTGCATATATACTGCACCCGCAGCTACCGCCAAACGCTCAGTATCAGGCTTAGCGCCCACATCCACCATACGCGCTTTACCCTGCGAATCGAGATGTGTCAACTGGTCATCCATTACGATATCACCTTATATGATTGATTGTGTTTTCGACTCGATTATATCGTGTTCCGACAAAGGCGCAGGCTTGTTTTGCGCCCCTCCCCTGTGTATACTGACCCATGCTTTTACCGGGAAATCAACGGAGAAACCATCCTTGGGTATTTTTCGCAGCGGGCTTTCAAAAACACGCCAATCATTCTTCGGGCGTATCTCGCAAATGCTCGGCCAGAGCGAAATAGATGACGATACCTGGGACGATGTAGAAGCCATTTTGATCCAGGCTGACCTGGGTGTAGCCACAACACACAAAGTGATGGATGCACTCAAAACACGGGTTAAGCATGAAGGTATCACACGTGCCGACCAGCTACAACCGGCGCTCAAACAAATCCTACGCGAACTTCTGGATTTCCCACCGCCCATGAACATCAGCGGGCGACCATTATCTATCATTTTAATCGTTGGCGTCAACGGGTCAGGCAAAACAACGTCTATTGCCAAACTCGCTAATCGGCTGAATCGCGCTGGGCGTAAGGTGGTTTTAGCTGCTGGAGACACGTTTCGCGCCGCCGCCATTGAGCAGCTTCAAACCTGGGGACAGCGAGTCGGCGTGCCTGTCATCGCTGGAAAACCGGGGGGCGACCCGGCAGCCATCGTGTATGATGCCACAGCCGCCGCCAATTCGCGTGGAAACGACATTCTGATTATTGACACCGCTGGGCGGCTGCACACCAACTACAATCTGATGGAAGAACTCGCCAAGATTCGGGCTGTATCAAGCAAGGTCATCCCGGATGCGCCACATGAAGTCCTGCTGGTATTGGATGGCACGACCGGTCAGAATGCCCTGCAACAGGCACAAAAATTCCGTGAGTTGGTGGATGTCACCGGCGTGATCGTCACGAAACTGGATGGCACGGCCAAGGGCGGTATGGTGTTTGCTATTTTCACGGAGTTAGGGCTACCTGTGCATTATGTCGGCCTGGGCGAAAAGATGGATGACTTGGTTCTGTTCAATCCTGACAACTTCGTAGACAGCCTGTTCGACATGAATTAGTGACTGGATTCTCTGAATACCGCCAACTAAACATCCGTTCGTCACGTGTCATAAGAATAGAGGTGCAGTCGCAAAATCAATGTCACACTCGTTTGAAACTATCACCAGCTTTCAAAATCCAAAGGTCAAACTCATCCGAAAGCTGCGCGACAAACGTGAGCGTGACAAGAGTGGATTGTTTGTGATTGACTATAGTCGGGACTTCGAGAAGGCGCTGGCCGGCGGGTTTGAAACCGAGTTCATTTTTTATTGCCCCGAACTCGCAGAAGCATCACTGCCACTTCTACAACAGAACGGCGCTCCAATCTACAGCGTTTCCCCCGATATTCTGCAAAAAGCCAGCTACCGGGAAAATCCGACAGGGGCTGTGATGGTCATGCGGCAAAAGCTCGCCCGCCAAATTGATGGCCTGGCTGGGTTGGATACGCCTCTTGTGCTGGGGTTAGTGGATCTGAGAAAACCCGGTAATATCGGCGCATTGCTGCGCTCGGCGGATGCGGCGGGGTTCGGTGCAGTGCTGCTGATCGACTGTGTGCTCGATCTGTACAATCCCAATCTGATTCGTAGCAGTACCGGGGCATGTTTCCTGGATAACATCTATCTACTGACCAGCGATCAAGCCCTGGCACTTCTGAGGCGTTCGGGGTATACGACCCTGGCCGCCACCCCGGAAGCCAGCAGCAACCTATATGATATCGCAATCAGCGAAAAAACGGCGATTATCCTGGGGACGGAGGATCAAGGCCTAAGCGAACAGTGGATGAAGAACTGCACCCAACAGGTGAAAATTCCCATGAGCGGCAGGATTACCGATTCACTCAATGTATCGGTCTCCGGCGCAATTTTAATGTATGAAGCCTACCGGCAGCTTTCGCAAAAAAGCGCATCCCTGTAAGATGTTAAATGGAATAAGATGATGAACCAACTCACAAATCAGTTTCGCACAATGCAAACCGAAATTAACGGGTTAATGCTGCGCCTGGGTATTGAAAGTAAGGCACAGCAAGCGCAGGAGCTAGAGCAACAAACAACCGCTGCTAATTTCTGGAATAATCCTGACCAGGCCAAGGAGGTTGCCCAGGAACTTGCCCGCTTAAAAGATGAAGTTTCCGTCTGGGAGAAGTTGGCAAGTCGTATTAAGGATGCGCTGGAACTCTCTGAACTAGATGACGAATCGCTAGCTGTTGAGTTGGATAACGAGTTTAAAGCACTAACCCCAATTCTTGAGCGCATGTCTATGCAGGCCATGTTCACCGGCCCGCATGACTCTGAAAACGCAATCCTGGCAATTCATGCCGGTGCTGGCGGTACTGAAGCCCAGGACTGGGCACAAATGCTGGAGCGCATGTACCTGCGCTGGGCGGAACAAAATTCCTATAAGGTCGAAATCATTGAACGGATGGAGGGGGAAGAAGCTGGCATCAAAAGTGTCACTCTGAGCATTAAAGGCGGCTATGTCTACGGCTACCTGCAAAGTGAACAGGGCGTTCATCGCCTGGTACGGCTCAGTCCCTTTGATGCTGCCAACCGTCGGCACACATCATTCGCCAAAGTTGAACTCTGGCCCGACATTCAGGGAACAATTGATATTGAGGTCAACGAGAAGGACCTGCGTATTGATACGTATCGTGCCGGGGGCGCGGGCGGCCAGCATGTGCAGAAGAACGATACGGCTGTGCGTATCACCCATATTCCGACCAATACCGTCGTTCAATGCCAGAATCAGCGCAGCCAACTCCAGAACCGAGAGCGTGCCATGCAAATTCTCAAGGCACGTTTATATGAAATGGAACGCAAAAAACAAGAGGCTGAGTTAGCCGTTCTTAAAGGTGAAAATGTAGATGCCGGATGGGGCAACCAGATTCGCTCTTATGTGCTACACCCTTATCAGATGGTGAAAGACCATCGCACGGATTACGAAGTCGGGAATACCGGCGCGGTGCTGGATGGCAGGCTGAATGACTTCATGGAGTCCTATTTACGCGCCAAAATGGAGCGCCTGCACACCACACCTTAAACAGGGGTTATGCTCAGAGTGACGATCCCGGCTCTGATGTTGATATTTGGCTCAAAATAGCTGCTCAGGAGATACGCTATGAAACAAGACCCGTCAGGTAAAAAGCCCGTTCAAAAAGGCGAGAAAGACCAGCCACAAAAAGAAGGGGGCAAGCCCTCTTTCGTCACCTCCAGACCAGGTGGTCAACCAGCGCAACCCGCAAAAGAGGGCATTACCAAACCGCCAGTCACCAGCAAACCAGGCGGCCTTCCTGCCAAATCAGCTACGCCAGCTGCACCCGATACCGAACAGGCTGCCCAGATCGCAGCGGTTAAGGCACTTTACAGTAGCCTGATTAGCCGGGTGAATCTGTCCAATGTAACGAGTCGGGTTGCCAAGATCAGCAGCGATGTCGCCGCTTTGCCCGCCAGCATAAGCGAGATACGGAGTCGAGGCTATGCTTTCCGCTCCTATCTTGAACAAAAAGTCGGCGTGTTATCCAGCCAATGGCAGGAAAATCAAGGTCAGGTCAATCACATCATCCAGCAGGAAGCTGTATCGCTGCGCCAGGAATTGGATCAGGCCGAGTCCGGCGTTCATAAGTTAGATATGAATCCCCATCCGGCGTCAACGGCCTTCTTAGAAAGCACGCTGAATACTGTCAAAGAAGAAGTGGATGCGGCGGAGAATCGTATCGAGGGGTTATGCCAGGCTGTAGAGCGTGAAGTCCAAACAACCCAAGCGCAACTGAATGAAATTAAGTGGTTTCTTGACGAGAAAGACGAAGCTAGTTTTGACTTTTATCCCGGCGAGGCGCTGTTCCTGGCGGCCAAAGCCGAGTGGACAGATAATCGGGATAAACCCGATGGTATCCTTTTCCTGACCGATCAACGCCTGATTTTTGAACAGAAAGAAAAGACCGGGGGCGGTTTGTTCCGGCGGGGTGAGATGACTCAGGAAGTCGAATGGGAGTTTCCACTCAGCGCGATTGAGGATGTTGTGCCGGAAAATAAAGGGCTTCTGGGCGGCAAGGACATGCTCAATTTCGCACTTGGCGCTGGGGCGCCCTACCCTAAGCTCACGGTTGAAGTCAAAGGGGGTGTGGATTGCAAATTCTGGGCGCGACAAATTCAGCGCATGGTCAGCGGCGATGCCCATGATGAACGGGCGATTGAAGCTGACCCGGAACTTATCGAAAAGCTCCGCAGCGCCCCTACTGCCTGTCATATTTGCGGTGGCACACTGCCTACAATTGTCGCCGGGCAATCTACCGTAACGTGTAGCTATTGTGGGGCTGTTATTCGCCTTTAACTATGAGAAAGAGACCAGGAATTAAGCCGGGGGGCAAAATAAACGCCCCCGGTTTGACTTTTCAACGAATCTATTGACACAGACATCCAAAGCGAATATAATTTCACCTACACATGGTTACGAAATACAGGATTGACCGAACAATTTCGCAGCGTCGGAAGTTTGCTTTCTGTCGCTGTTTTGTGTTCATTGGTGCCAAAACTCCACTTTATCGTTTTTGTACAAACCGTGATCTAACCGCCACGCTCAACTAGATACCGTTTTTAGCGCAGAGGAGATGTCTCTTGGAAGCTAAGGATTTCAGCGCACTCCGTATCAGCTTGGCCTCGCCCGAACAGATTCTATCCTGGTCGTACGGTGAGGTAACAAAACCAGAGACGATCAACTATCGTCGCCTGAGGCCGGAAAAAGACGGCCTGTTCTGCGAAGCCATTTTCGGGCCGACCCGCGATTGGCAGTGCTATTGTGGAAAATATAAGAATGTTCGCTACCGGGGCATTGTCTGTGACAAATGCGGTGTTGAAGTCACCCGTGCTTCGGTGCGCCGGGAACGCATGGGGCATATCGGGTTAGCCGCACCGGTAGCGCACGTCTGGTATACACGTCGTGTACCCAGCTACCTCGGTCTGCTGCTTGATGTCAGTCGCCGTAACCTGGATCGGGTACTGTATTTCGCCCAGTATGTGATTACCCATGTGGACGAAGAAGCCCGCCAGCGTGCCTTAGCTCGTATCGAAAAAGAAGTAGTCCAGAAAGAATCCCTGCTCGGCGGGAATATTGAAGACCGAGTTGATACGGTTCGTACAGACCGTGATACAGCGTTGGGAGAGTTTGAGGAACGTGCTACTTCAATCAACACCCATTTTGATAACGAACTGAATCGCCTGAGCGATGAAGTCATGCAAGAGGCACAGACCGTTCAGGGGCGTGTTGAGGCGCTATTGAACCAGGTCGCCAGTTCGGATATTGACTTCCGGCTGACCAGCACTGTGATTGTCGCCAAAGGCGAAACGGTAGATAACGACAGTATTGCCCGTATCCAGGCGGTTGTGAACACGTATTTGAGCGAAATCCAGGCGGAAGTTGAAACACTGCGCCAGCAAGAATTGGACAAGCTTAATGCCCAGGCGGACGGTATTAGCAATACAGCCGCATCTACCATTGATGAACACCGGGTTGAACTGGACCACAAACTGGCCCAGGTGCGACAAGCCGCAGAAAAAGCCCGCGCCGAACTCCAGGACCTCCGTGTGCTGCAATTCCTCTCAGAGACCCGCTACCGCGAACTCAAGAGCAAGTACGGCCAGGTCTTCCAGGCTGATATGGGCGCGGAGGCCTTCTATGACATCCTCCAAAAACTCGAACTGGAAAAACTTGCCCAGGAACTATGGCACGAAGTACGGACAACCCGCTCCAAGCAGCGCAAGAAGAAAGCGACGAAGCGACTGCGTGTCGTTGAAAGCCTGCGTAAGAGCGATAACCGGCCAGAATGGATGATTCTGACGGTACTCCCGGTTATCCCGCCTGATCTGCGGCCAATGGTACAGCTTGATGGTGGGCGCTTCGCCACCAGCGATCTGAATGACCTATATCGCCGGGTCATCAACCGCAACAACCGGCTCAAGCACCTGCTCGAGCTGGGCGCACCAGACGTAATTGTCCGCAACGAAAAGCGTATGTTGCAGGAAGCGGTAGACAGCCTGATTGACAACAGCCAGCGCGGGAAGGCACTCAGCCGGCGCGGGCGGCGCGAACTCCGCTCTCTGAGCGATATGCTCAAGGGTAAGAAAGGTCGCTTCCGCCGCAACCTGCTCGGCAAGCGTGTAGACTACTCGGGCCGTTCGGTTATTGTCATCGGCCCGCGCCTGAAGCTCTACCAGTGTGGGCTGCCCAAGACGATGGCGCTCGAATTGTATCGCCCGTTCGTCATCAGCCGCCTGGTGCGCTACAACTATGCTACCAACGTCAAGGGTGCCAAACGCATCATTGAGCGCGAAAAACCCGAAGTCTGGGAAGTTCTGGAAGAGGTTATCAAGGAGCGTCCGGTACTGCTCAACCGCGCCCCAACCCTACATCGTCTGGGTATCCAGGCGTTTGAGCCGCAGCTGGTAGAGGGCAAGGCCATCCAGATTCATCCGCTGGTGTGTTCGGCCTTTAATGCTGACTTTGATGGTGACCAGATGGCGGTGCATGTTCCACTCAGTGAAAAGGCTGTTGAAGAAGCACGCAGCTTGATGTTAAGCACCCGCAATCTGCTCAAGCCCGCCGACGGCCAACCCATTGTTGGCCCATCTAAAGACATGGTGCTGGGTAATTACTATCTCACCATGGATCCGACAGTAGAGATTGCCACACTGAAAGAACGGGCAGACGATTTCCGCACGATTAAGGCGATTCATGAGCCGCATAACCGAATTGGTATTCCCTTCCGCCGCAACGGGTACTATTACGTCCAAAACCTCGATGTACCGGGGAAAATCGTCTTTAAGGATGTCATCGTAACTGATGATGCTGGACGTCAGCGTGTCGCAGAAAATGCATTTGATCGCACTGTCCGTGCTGTGCTGGAAGGCGAGGCGGACTGTCTGCTGGCAAATGCCTATGAAATGCGGAAATATATCAAGAAGAATGGGCTGGAAGACCGGTTGGAACTGGCGAACCTGCATGAGCGCCGCCTTGTCGTGGATATGGACGAGGTTGAATACCTGTATAATCTGGGTATCGTTGATCTGCACACGCCCATCACCCTGGGCAATATCTATGATAATCGCTCCCCACAGGCGGAACCCGAAGTCTGCACCGTTGGGCGCGCCATTTTTAACCGGATTCTGCCGGATGAACTGCGATTTGTACAGGAAACAATGGGCAAGAAAGGGTTGCAAACCCTCGTCGCTCGCTGTTACCAACGCATTGGCGGTGACCTGACCACTGACATCGTAGATGCCATTAAGAACATCGGTTTCCACTATGCCACAGTCTCCGGCACGACGATCGCTGTCGCTGATCTGACGGTTCCTGATGAACGCAGCGACATCCTGGAAGAAGCTGAAGCGATTGTGGACCGTGCCGAGCGCGATTTCCGGCGCGGACTACTCACCGAGGAAGAACGGTATCAGATCACAATTGAAGAATGGAACCGGGCAAAAGATCGTCTCCAGGACTTGATTCGTGAAACATTGGACCCGTATGGCCCAATTGCTATCATGGCGATTTCAGGTTCGACAAAAGGCGGTTTTGGCCCGATCACCCAGCTTGCCGGTATGCGTGGCTTGATGGCTGACCCGTCCGGGCGCATCATTGACCATCCGATTCGTCATCACTTCCGTGAAGGCCTGACAGCGCTGGAATACTTCATCTCGACTCATGGCGCTCGTAAAGGCCTGGCAGACACGGCATTGCGTACTGCCGACGCCGGATATCTGACCCGTCGGTTGGTGGATGTCGCCCAGGACGTGATTGTGAACCGGATTGACTGCGGTACCGAAGCTGGGCTGTGGATTCGCCGGAGCGATGACATCGCCGGACAGAATGTGTACGACCGCATTCTGGGCCGCTGCGCCTCGCAGACAATCTATCATCCAGATACAGGCGAGCTGATTGTCGCCCGTAATGGGATGATTGATGAAGATGTCGCCGACACAATCGAGAAAAGCAGCCTCCCCGAAGTCCAGGTGCGCAGCCCAATGACCTGTTCCCTGATTCATGGTATCTGTGCCTTGTGCTACGGGCGCGATCTGGGTCGTGGGGATATGGTGGAAGTTGGCGCGGCAGTTGGTATTGTCGCCGCACAGTCCATCGGTGAACCCGGTACGCAGTTAACGCTGCGAACATTCCACACCGGCGGTACAGCGGAAGCGCGAGGAGACATCACGAGCGGTTTGCCACGTGTGGAAGAGCTGTTTGAAGCCCGCAAGAAACCAAAGGGCGAGGCTGTCATCACGGACATTGGCGGTGTGTTGCGGCTCACTAAGCGTGAGGGCGTGCGTATTGCAACAGTCATTGACAGTGAAGTATTCAACGAACAGCATGAAATCCCGGTTGGTTGGGATATGCTGGTAGAAGATGAGCAGCAAATCCGCGAAGGGGATGTAATTGCCGAAGAAGCAGGCGATGGCGGTGGCAACATCGTCGCCCGTATGAACGGCACAGTGCATACGGAAGGTCACAGCATCTATATCCGTTACGAGCGCCGCCAGGAAGCGGAATATGAAATCCCCTCCAGTGCGCGTTTGACGACGGATGTTTATGATGGCTGTTCGGTATACCCCGGCCAGCAACTCACCGAAGGTTCTAAAAACCCGCACCGTATTCTGCGTATTCTGGGCGCAGATGCCACACAGAACTATCTGCTCACCGAAGTGCAGAAGGTGTACCGTAACCAGGGTGTGAATATTTCGGACAAGCACTTTGAGATCATGATTCGTAAGATGCTCTCTAAGGTACAGATCACGAAGAGCGGCGGGAGTCCTTTGCTACCCGGCGAGTTGATTGACCGGCTGCAACTGTTGAATATCAACGAAAATCTGCTGCGAGAAAACAAGGAAGCTGCGGCAGGTGTCCCGATACTACTGGGGATCACCAAAGCGGCACTCAATACCGAAAGTTTCCTCTCAGCATCCAGCTTCCAGCATACCATCAAGGTTTTGGCTGGTGCCGCGATCGAAGGCAAGGTAGATAACCTGTACGGCTTGAAGGAAAATGTCATCATCGGCAAGCTGATCCCGGCAGGCAGTGGATTCCACACTTACCAGGATCGCGAACTGGTCGCCCCGAATGTGACATTAGAAGCACAGGGCGCGATTGACTTCACAGACATTGATGACGGCATTGATGATGCTGATGCTATCGAAGACATCAACATGAACGCCTAGAGTACAGCAGGCCAATCAAAAAAGCGCGGGGTAACACACTCCGCGCTTTTGATTCCATCTCAGCGAGTCGCTGCTATGCCGATTAACAGTCGTACTTGTCTAACTGTATATCAAACCGTACCGCATCATACAGCATCCAGTATAGTGGGCGCTCGGTACGGCTCGTACTATTCACATCCACTACACAGGCCGAACCAGGCACGATAATGCTGTAGGCCGTGCGCTCATCGCGATTTTCGACCAGTCCGGCAAGCAGCGCAAAGTTGAGATTCCACAGAAACATTGGCCCCATATAATCGCGCTCCTGCCCAATCTGGAAAGCGCGAATCGTATACTCGGCCTGCTGCCAGCGATCATTATAGATCATCCACTCTTCAGGTGCTGTACCCGGGAAGCCATCCCAGGTTGCCCAACCAAACTCCGTTGCCCACAGGTGAGCAGTGGTATGACCGTTATTCGCCATGATCTGGTGATAGTCTTCAAGCGTGTTCATGAAAAAGAAATGTGGGTTATCGTCCCATCCGGGTGGCTCACCCATATGGCAGCAGGTGTCGTCGGGGGCATTCCCCCAGCTATATGGGTGGAAACCCACCCCAATATCCGAGTAATTCGCCAGCCCAGCAGAGTACATTTCTTGGAGGAAAGTCCGGTCATCCCGTGAGCCTGCACCATCTCCGGTTGGCGCTAGGCCAGCCGTCAACACCTGGATAGGCGTGGTACGGTTGTTTTTGGGGTCAGCGATCATCACCTGGGAAAACGTCGTGACTGCCTGGTAAGCCGGGGCAAAATAATCCATGTAACGCCTGCCAGTAAATGGTTGCCCCTGCCACTCTCGCAACAAATTAGGCTCATTCCATACTTCAATCGCAGTGATAGACGGACCAATCTCCCCCATCAGCAGATTCAGAAAATCCACTAACGCCTGAGGATCATCGGGCGGGCCATCCTCAGCCTGGTTGGTACGTGCCCAAGGCGGTGCTTTCGCCACACTCACCAGAATGTTCAAGCCGCTGTTATAGGCGCTTTCCAGGTAAATCTCCAAACGCCGAAAATCTTCGCTGATCTCAGCACTATTATTGGGCTGCAGCATTTTCCAGGAGACCTGCACCTTCAGCCACTTCACACCTAACTGCTGGATGCTCCCGATAGCCGCATTCCAATCTGCCTGGTCCAATGTGGGGTCAAGCTGAATCCCCATCCGGTTCGAGTCTAAATCCGGCAATGTTATGATCGGCGCAACCGATGACGTATCAGTTGGCAAGGGCACGGCGGTTACTTCTGGAAGCGGCGTATTGCTAGGTAATGGGGTCAGGGATGGGCGCGGCGTCGAAGTGGCAGGCAACACATACTCACCACCAATCAACGGCCCCATAAATGTCACCGTTGGCCCCGCCGGAGCAAGCGAGGGAGTTGTTGTCGGCAGATCAGTCGGTGTCGGTGTCGCTGATACAAGCGGCGCGATTGTGGGAACCTGTGTCTCGTTGGCGCTATCTTGTGTGGGCGTAACAAGAACCGGAATCGGCGTTGGCTGCCCACAAGCAGCCAAAACCAACAGAACAATTATCAGGAACATGGTCAGTGGGTATTTTTTCGTCATGCCCCGCATACTACCATAAGCCAGCCAGTAGCACCATGAAAAACGAAGGAAACGTGGGGAAAGCGGTGGTTTAGATTCCGTGTTATAATAAGAACATCTGTTCAATCTTTGACAGCGTCCACTTCGTCGCCTAGAATGGGGCGAGCAAAGTGGAAAACATTTCACTATACTGAACAATTGAGTAACGCAACTTTCGAGGACGTTTTTATGAATGCTGGTTCGATTCGCCAGGTAAATATCGGGCAGGAAATGCGTGAGGCTTACCTGGATTACGCTATGAGCGTGATTGTAGCACGGGCACTCCCGGATGCCCGCGATGGCTTAAAACCGGTTCACCGCCGGATTTTGTACGCGATGTATGATATGGGCATCCGCTCGGATACGCCCTACAAAAAAAGCGCTCGAATTGTCGGTGAAGTACTTGGGAAATATCACCCGCATGGTGATGCCGCCGTATACGAAACAATGGTGCGGTTGGCGCAGGATTTTTCGATGCGCTACCTGATGGTAGATGGACAGGGAAACTTTGGCAGCATTGATGGCGATGGTGCCGCCGCGATGCGTTATACCGAAGCACGTATGGCCGATGTAGGCGAGGAAATGCTGGTAGACATAGGCAAAGAAACGGTAGATTTTACCGAAAACTTTGATGGCAGCCTGACGGAGCCTCTTGTTCTGCCTGCTAGCATCCCTAACTTGCTCGTCAACGGGTCTTCCGGCATTGCTGTTGGTATGTCCACCAATATCCCGCCACACAACCTGGGCGAAGTCTGTGACGCCGCTGTGTATATGCTCAACGAGTGGGATCGCTACGAGGACATCAGCATTGAGGACTTGATGCAGTTTGTCAAAGGCCCAGACTTCCCTACCGGCGGTCTGGTGTACCGCCATGCTGAAGGGGGTGAGAATGGCGAAGACACGCTGGTACAGGCTTATGCCACCGGGCGAGGCAAGCTCACAGTACGTGCCAAAGTACATATCGAAGACATGGGGCGGGGCAAATCGCGCTTCATAATTAGTGAACTTCCGTATCAGACGAACAAATCTTCACTGATTGAGCGCATTGCCAACCTTGCTCGTGAGGGGCGTATTGAGGGTATCGCTGACTTGCGTGACGAATCAGACCGGCAGGGTCTGCGGCTGGTGATTGAACTCCAGCGGGGTGCTGAACCAACCGAAGTGCTGGAAAAACTCTTCAAACTCACGCCGCTCCAAGATACATTCGGCATTATCATACTCGCACTGGTGGATGGTGAACCGCGCCTACTCAGCTTGAAACAGTGCCTGCGTGTCTATTTGGATCACCGCCAGGTTGTGATCCGGCGACGCAGCGAGTACGACCTGAACCGGGCCCGTGATCGCGCCCATATCCTTGAGGGACTACTCAAAGCGTTGGATAGTCTGGATCAGGTGATAGACATCATTCGTCGGTCACGTACCGTCGAAACAGCCCGCGATAACCTGCGAAAAGCCCTAAAAATCAGCGAAATTCAGGCACAGGCCATTCTGGATATGCAGCTCCGGCGTTTGGCCGCATTGGAGCGCAAAAAGATTGAAGAAGAATACGAAGAAAAGGTGAAACTCATCACCTATCTGGAAGGGCTGCTGGCGAACCCCAAACAGATGCGTGACGTAATTGCCGAAGAGCTGTCCCAAATTAAGCAGGCTTATAGCGACCCACGTCGCACCGTCATTGTTGGCAGCACGGCCAGCAAAGTCAGCGCCAGTGAATTTCTGGTTCCGGCGGAGGACACCTGGGTCACCATGACGGTAGATGGGCGCATGGGACGTAGTTTTGAGAATGTTCCGCCGCGAGTCACTACCGAGGTTAAAGAGCCGCCGCGCTTCATTCTTGATAGCAGCAGCACCCACACCCTCTACCTGGTTACGGCCAATGGACAGTGTGCAACCATCCCTGTTCACCAGTTGCCCCAGGTCAACGATCCGTTAGAAGGGACGCTCTTCCATGATATTTGCCCGCTCATAAGCGAAGACCAGGTGACAGCCATTGTCAGTCTGCCACCACTCCTCACTACCGGCTACCTCTTCATGGCAACAGAGAAGGGCGAGGTCAAACGGTTGCGCATGGAGGACTTGCCAGGGTTATCCGCAAACGTCTTTGGCGTGATGGATGTCGAAAAAGATGATCGCCTGGGTTGGGTATTGGTCACGAATGGTGAAAATGAAATAATGCTGGCGACTGCCCTGGCACAAAGCATCCGCTTCTCTGAGAATGATGTGCGCCCCACCACCCTACCGGCTGGCGGGATGCGCGGCATCAAGCTGGCAGAGGAACATGACCGGGTCGTGGGCGCGATGCTGGTTGAAGATGGGAAATATGTTTGGTCAATCACCGACGATGGGATTGCGAAGGTTTCCCCAATTGACGAATTCCCCACCCAAGGGCGGGCAGGAAGCGGCGTTATCGCCATGCGCCTGCCGAAAACCAGCCGGGAGATGACAGCCTCAACCATTGGCAGGCTGGATGACAACATTATCGTCTTGACAAATCGACATAAACCTTTGTATATGCGACTGGGCAGATCACCTCAAATCAAACGAGGGCGGCCTGGTGGCGATTTTGTCATTTCCATGCGGGACAACGAGCGGGTTGTCGCTGTCGTGAACTATACATCACGCCTACCAGACCCAGAACCTGATTTGGAAAGCGAAGAATGAGCGAAATGAAAAGGCAGTGGGCAGTAAACCCACTGTCCTTTTTGTGATTGGGCTATATTGTTGCCTGTTTTATGCCCGCTTCGGCGGCGTCTCTCAACCGCTGCAATACCGGCGCGGGCGAGACCCCCAATGTCCGATCAAGCTCGACTGCCAGGCGTTCGTATACAGCCAGCGCCGCAGCATACATTTCCCGTTGTTGGTAAAGTTCCATAATGCTGCGTACCACGTCCTCGCGGCGGCGATTGGTTTCCAGGGCGCGAAGGTACAACCCAAGCGTGATATCGAGATCACCAGTGTTCTCCGTAAATTTCGCCAGAGACAACATGGCATCACCGTAATCCTGGATCATCTGTTGACGGCGGTAGGTCGCCCATTCGCCGGTCATCTGGTTCAAGAAACTGCCTCTATATAATGTTAAGGCTTCGGTCAGCAAACGTTGCGCACGTTCAGCATCTGCAATGTGGCTTTGCTGAACGAGTTCAGAAAATAACGAAACATCATATACCAACTCAATATCACCGGCGATATGATAGAAGCCAGCTTTATACTCGGTCAGTTCTATTCCCAGTACCTCGTTCACTTTGCGTTTCGTTACATGAAAGACGTTGGTAGCCTCTTTTATGGTCAACGATGACCAGAATGTTTCAAAAATTTCGGTGCGTGTGACCATTCCCCGGTCAACCAGGTAAAAAAATAATGAGCGCGGCAGTGTGCCATCCCAATTGGTAATCTGGCGGCCATTCAGAACCACCTGTCCAGCCCCAAGCGCGTGAACTTCCAACATATCGCTAGAGGGAAGGTGACAGTAATCGGGTAGGCCGATGTGCGGGGCAACGGGTAACAGGCAGGATTGTTCCTTTAGTCGAGGATTCGCGATAACAGTCAAGGGCATCTGCCGCCCCATCAACACAACTTTAATCTGACTGGCCTGTTCCAGGAGTTGGCTTAGGTAGCCTTCCAATATTTCATCATCAGCCCGATCGCACTCATCTACTATCAGACACGCCGCGTCCGCCAGCCCTCCCTGGCTGGATGCCATTGCCTCAATCTGCGTGCGGAGGGCATCTGCTGACAATACCGAACCGGCCAAACGCACGTAAATAACCGGGGAAAACATTGCAAAAACAGTCGATATGAATATATGTTGATCTTTATAGTTCGGGTGAAGAATAATAATCCGGGCAGACGGTTCTCGCTCCCGAAATTGTTGAAGCACCAATTGGTATAAGATACCCGCCATAAGCCGCCCCTTGCTCCGAACATTGCGGTGTAATATCCATAAACGCACAGCCACCTATCCCGATTACGGTAGCCAATAACCCCTATTATAAGGTTATGATAATATAATCGCAACCCAAACTCAGGCCATATTACGACGCCGTGCCTCAATCACATTCTGAATAGCTTCCATGCGATTGAGAATACGCACCAGCTGCTGCGTGCTGGCGATTTCCATCGTCACATTCATCGTGGCAATATTGTTCCGGGTTGAGACGTCTACTTTGGTCATATTGACGCGCTCCTCTGCGATGACGGCGCTGATATCACGCATCAAACCTTCACGATCGTAGGCCACAATCTCTAATGGCACTGGATACCGCTGTTCGGTAGGCATATGCCCCCATGATACTTCAATCAGTCGTTCTGGTTCAGCCTCCCGGCTGATATTCGCACAGTCCCGACGATGAACGGTCACACCGCGCCCGCGGGTAATATACCCCACAATGTCGTCACCCTCCATCGGGCTGCAACACTTCGCCAGAGTGACCAGCATCCCCCCCAGTCCAGTCACATTCACCCCATTGGTATCCAGGAGAGAGGGCGCAGTTGCCTTGTTCGCAACCAGAGCATCGTCTTTGGCTTTGGCTTTCTGTTCTTGTTCGACTTCAAGGATACGATTGGAAATCTGCGCACCGTTAATATCGCCCTGCCCTAGCGCAACCAGGAAGTCGTCCACCCGATCAAACTGGAACAAAGTCGCCACATAATCAAAGGCTGTGCTATCCAGCCCCAGGCGCTTAAGTGTACGTTCCAGCACCTCACGTCCACTGGCGATATGCTTATCGCGGTCTAGCTTGCGAAACCATTGGCGAATTTTATCCTTACTGCGGGAAGTCTTTACATAGCCCAGGTCAGGATTCAACCAGTCGAGGCTGGGGCCACCGCGATTAGAAGTCAGGATTTCGATCTGGTCGCCGGTCTGCAGCTTATAGGCCAGATTTACCAGTCGTCCATGCACCTTTGCCCCCCGACAGCGATGACCGACTTCCGTGTGAATATGATAAGCGAAATCTACTGGCGTCGCACCTTTAGGCAAATCTACGATGTCGCCCTTGGGCGTAAACACGTAGACGCGATCCTGGAACACCTCAGATTTCATGGTATCTACAAACGCTGCTGGATCATCGTCTTCTTCAGGTCCAAATTCCATCAAGCGGCGCAAATAGGAGATACGTTTTTCAAAGGCCTCGTCCCTTGCCCGCGAACTCCCCTCTTTGTAGCGCCAGTGTGCCGCGATACCATATTCGGCATCCTCGTGCATTTCCCAGGTACGGATCTGCACTTCAACTGTCTTGCCCTTGGAATCAACTACAGCGGTATGCAGGCTGCGATAAAAATTATCCTTGGGAGCAGCGATATAATCATCAAATTCACCAGGAATAGGCCGCCACAGATTATGCACCACACCCAACACCTGGTAACATTCAATGGGTGTATTCACGATGACCCGCACCGCACGAACATCGTAGATTTGTTCCAGCGGTACTTCTTTGCGCGACATTTTCTTATAGATGCTGTAGATATGCTTAGGTCGGCCTGAAATCGTTGACTTCTTGATACCCTGCGCTTGCAGGGTCTCGCGCAGTTTCTTAATCACCTCGGCCATATACGCCTCACGATCAGCGCGACGTTCGTCCAGGCTTTTCGCAATCTTTTTATAGGCTTCCGGCTCCAAATACCGAAAACTCAAATCCTCCAGTTCCCACTTGATATGCCAGATACCCAACCGGTTAGCTAAAGGGGCAAAAATATCGAGCGTTTCCTGAGCAATGCGACGCTGCTTATCCGGCGGCACATAACCGAGCGTCCGCATATTGTGCAGGCGGTCTGCCAGCTTCACCAGCACTACCCGCACATCATCCCCCATCGCCAGAAGCATCTTGCGAAAGTATTCCATCTCCCGGTTGACAGTACGACGCTTGGGATTATAGTTTTCGACCTTCAGAGGCAGCTTTTTCAGCTTACTCACACTATCCACGATACGCGCAACATCATCACCAAAGGCGCTGCGCAGCTCATCCACTGTTAGATTGGTATCTTCAATGATGTCGTGTAGGAGTGCCGCCGCGATACCTACGGCATCGAGGCGCATTTCGGATAAGATATAGGCCACGGCCAGGCAGTGGGTGAAATAGGGTTCACCAGACTGGCGTGTTTGTCCAGCATGAGCCTGTTCCGCCTTATAGTAGGCCCGCTCGATCAAATCGCGATCCGATGAAGACATGTTGGGGATTTGCTCCAGAATCGTCTGGAGACTAATGACTGCCTGTTGCTGGGTCTGCATCCTGCTAACTCAACTTTCGCTTCCCCTAACATGGGAGCTAGTTAACCACTCTCGCTGTTTGTGTGCAGTTTTTCGAAGGAATAGTGATGTAGCATCGCTTTAAATGAATCATAACACAGGCTATGATGGCCTGCTATAATAAGTTGTCATGCCGTTTACAATCACGCGAGGTTATTTTGGCCGATCTGTATACCGTTGATGACGCACTCACCCGTATCCTAGCCAGTGTAAACCAGCTTGCGCCAGAAACCGTTCCGCTGGAAGGTATTCTGGGGCGAATCCTGGCACAAGACATTATCGCACCCACCCATGTGCCACCTTTTGCCAATTCTTCCATGGATGGATACGCGCTTAATGCCAGTGACACAACCGAGGCCAGCCAGGAAAACCCCGTGAAACTGACTGTGAGTATGGATATTCCAGCCGGCAAAGCACCGGAAACTGACTTGCAATCAGGCACAACAGCCCGCATTATGACCGGCGCGGTCATGCCACGCGGCGCCAATGCGGTCATCCCAGTCGAGAACACAGACAGCCAGTGGAGCACCCTTGACCCCACACCGCCTCACGATGTCCTGTTCTATTCCGCCGCCCGACCAGGCGATAATGTTCGGCCAATAGGCGAAGACATTCAACAGGGTACAACCGTTCTAGAAGCCGGAGAACTGCTGCGCCCACAGGAAATTGGCATCCTAGCATCGCTGGGAATCGCCCAGGTTCCGGTTGTGCGCCGTCCCAGAGTCGCCATTATTTCTACCGGGGACGAATTGGCCGCGCCGGGCCAACCGCTGCGCCCCGGCCAGATTCGGGATAGCAACAGTTATACAGTCGCGGCACTAGTCACGACCTACGGCGGCATTCCCATTCGCATCCCCACCGCACGTGACACCCTGAACGATGTCCGACACCGCTTTAGAGAAGCCTTATCCCAGCAACCTGATGTTATCCTGAGTTCCGCCGGGGTATCGGTGGGGGCGTTTGATGTAGTGCGTACTGTGCTGGATGAATTGGGCGAAGTCAACTTCTGGCGCGTGAATATCCGCCCAGGCAAGCCACTGGCGTTCGGTCACCTGGAGCAAGTCCCTTTCCTGGGACTGCCCGGCAACCCGGTATCTGCGATGGTTACATTCGACGTGTTTGTGCGGCCACTACTGCAAAAACTCGGCAACAGGCCGGATGATACCCACACCACTACCGCCCTTCTGGGAGAAGGTCTAAAAACCGATGGACGGCGCACCTATCTGCGAGTCAGGTTGACTCAGGAGCATGGTCGGTTGGTTGCCCATACTACTGGGACGCAGAGTTCCGGGGCGCTCATGTCTATGGTATTGGCGGATGGATTGTTGATTATCCCCGAAGGAATGACTGATGTCACCCAAGGCAGCGAACTACCCGTCCGCTTGCTGCGCTGGATGAACATTTCGTAAGCATGGCTTGACGAAAACAGCGCCTTTGCGCAACAATCTGATGGGTACATTTCAGGGATATTTGTTTCCGTTTTTTCATCCACATTAATCAGAAACATCTGCATTTTGTGAAATATCATATGTATTTTGAATGCCCGACGAGGATAAACCGGTAGAGAGGGATGGGATATGTCCACAGCAGCACACCACTTTGATGCAGCACGATCCAGCAACAACCTGCGTTACCTGGCACTGGTGCTGGCTGCCATTGGCCTGTTTGTCAGTGGTTATCTGAGTTACGTCGAACTAACCGATACCAGCGCGATTTGCGTCGAAAATGGTGCCTTTAACTGTGACCTGGTGCAAAAAAGTATCTATTCCGAAATACTGGGAATCAAGATCGCCTACCTGGGTGTAGCCACCTATCTTGCGTTAGGAGCGATCCTGTTGGCAGAAGCCCGCGTTGCGCTGCTCCAAGAATACGGGCCTGTTCTCATATTTGGGATCACGCTATTCGGCTTCCTGTATTCGGTGTGGCTGGTTTATATACAGGCATTCCGCCTGGAAGCCTTCTGCCCCTGGTGTCTGGCACAGGAAGCTGCCATGACACTACTTTTCTTCGTCTCAATCCTGCGCCTGAGAAAATCGTTGGAAGCAGATTAAGCAGTAGCAACACAAAAGGCGCAGCCTGGCTGAATGCCCTGCGCCTGAAGTATGTTTTGCTGCGCGTCTTTACAGAATGACAGACTGCAATTCAGTAAGCGCTATTTCGAGTGCTCCCGGAGGGTGCGTGAGAGAATATCTTCCCGCTCACGAACCTGCCGTTCCCGGCGATCACGATTGCGCTTCTCACGACGGGACTGCTTGTCAAAATCGCCACCCATCGCTTGACGCAATGCCAATTCCATCGCGGTTGGCAAATCCTCTTCCGGCTCGTCCATGATCGCTGCAACCGGTGTGGACTCGGATGCCGGCTTCATGCTCATGTCAATCTGACGCTTCTTGCGATTGATCTTGATGATGCGCGCCTCAACCGTGTCGCCAACACTCACAACATCCGACGGCGATTTCACATAGCCACTTCCCATCTCGGAGACATGAATCATGCCGGGGCGTTCAGCGCCAATATCCACGAACACGCCGAAGTTTTCCACCCGTACAACCTTGCCGGAAACCGAATCGCCTTCCTTGAGGTCGTCCCAGGTCACAGCCGGCGGTTTTACCAGAGAAAGCGCCACGCGCCCACCCTGCTTATCCACCTTCAGGATATACACAGTGACTTCCTCACCCTGTTTCACCACGTCGCCCACGTTGCGGACGTTAGGTTTGCCGAGTTGGGAAATGTGAAGCAAGGCATCTTGCCCAATACCAATATCCACAAACGCCCCATACAGCTCAAGGCGCTTCACCATACCTTTCAATTCCATCTTTGGCACCAACTGGTCAATAGAAGTTGGTGCCGCATTCACATCTGCGCTCATAGCTTGCCTTGCTCCTTAACTCGTTTCAGTTGATTTCACGACAATATCAACCCGGAATATATCGAATTTACCACATTAACCTTCCGGGGTTGGGGTCAAAGTCACACTCGGCGTCACTTCGAACTGATCTTCAGTCGTATCAGCCGTGTATGTTGCAAAACTACCATAACCTTCCCAGGCGTGGAGGTTATTGGTTTTTAGCGCCAAATCCATCGAATCTGGGGTGAGATACCAGGCACCAACGATTTCGCTGGTCTCACTCAAACTACCATTTTCCGCGCCGGCGGCGAAGGCAAACACCATCAAAGACTTCTCTGGATACAGGAGATAGACCACCGCCTGCTCGTCCGAAATCGGTGTACCAATAGCATAGGTTGGCTCACCCTGGGATTCAATCAACTGACCAAGGGTAGATCCAGGAGCGATCTGTAAAAAGATGACCGACACCGTTTCACCATCTTCGCTCAACATCTGGCAGCATAATTCCCCATCCCGTTCCTGCCACTGCGCAGCCAACGCCGCGCTGTCTTCAAGAGTCTGTGTTTGCGGGTCTTCCAGGGTGGTGTCATCTTCCAGAATAACCAGTGCATCAGCCCAAGAGGTCTCCCCAGGTGTAATACCACGCCAGCACGGTGCAGTGCAGGGGTCTCCGGTAATCAGGCTGTCATCATGCAAATACTTATCGTTACGTAATTCCGGAACCGGTGCACAAGCAGCAACAAAAAGCACCAGGACAAGCAGTCCCGGCAATAACCAGCGAAGTTTCATGCGGTTGATCGCTTTCAATGTGATGATAACCAAAGAACTGTAATGGGACAGGGGTAGTTGTGAATCAAGCCTACCCCTGTATTCTAACGATTTTTCTCAGGAGTTCAAGCGTAAGGTCAGGGTATAATCCCCAGCCGTGACACCAAAAGCAGCCCCAAAGTGAGTGGCAATGATAATGTATCGGCCATCTTCTGGCAAGGTGTAGCCACTGATAACCGAATCGGTGGTTTCCTGGCTGGCATCATCATTTTGTGCAACCTGGAAGCCATTCGGGTCAACCAGGAAGAGTGTGGTATCCAGAATGCCACTGATCGCCTGCATACCCACCGTGACAACATCCCCAGCACGACCATCGAACACATACACATCAAATCGCTTGTTTAGGCGAATGCTCCCGGTCACGGTATCGCCGGAAACCAGCACCTGCGCTCCGCTAACCTGAGGTATATAATCGAGCGAATCCACGCTGGGGCGCTCTACCGTACCAAACACGCCCCCCTCACCCGGCGCGATCTGCCCGTTCAAGTCAATGGTGAAACTGGTGACATACCGTTCGCCTAGAATCGGCTGGACAGTCACGGAGTTCACAAGCTGTTCACCAACGACCACGTTGAGCGTGAAAACAACCGGAGTCGTATCGTCACATTGGCTCTGGAACTGCACTTCGACTTCGTATGCCCCCGCCGATGGCAAACGACCTTCCGGCCAATAGATGTAAGAAACCGGGCTGCCTTCCGCTGGCGTACAGTTCACATTACCGTTGGCGGCTAACCGCCCACCACCCGGAATGATCGGCACGTCATCAAAGACAGCATCACCGGCTGGGTCACGTACCAGCAGCTGCAAATCCGCCCCAGTATTCCACAAGAGGCTGACTTCTAATGCACCATTGGGCAAGTTCGGCAGGTCAGGCAGCACCGCCGTTTGTCCGAAGGATGTCGTCACGGCCCCGGTCAGATTCAACGTAAAAGCGCCTTCCGTGCCGCCGATATTCGTTCCGTAACGTGTAGCGACAATTGTATAGTTTCCGCCCAAGACAAGTGTCCGGTTACGAATCACTGAATTGCGTGTATCTGCCAGCAAGTCATCGTCGTTACTATCTACAATATTGCCGCTAGGGTCGAGCAGCAGCAAGAACGAGTCAAGGCTGCCGGAGGTTGCGCCTAAGCTGATCGACACGACATCGTTCGCCTGTGCCGTGAAGGTATACGCTTTGTACGGTTGCTGGCTGGTAATCACATCCTGCACCGGTCTATCGCGGGTAATCACCACTGGGTTAGCTAAAATCTGATCCAGCGGAGCGGGCAGAGAGAGATCAGCGTTCACGCCGCTCAATCCGGTACGAGCCGTGCCATCGGCATTAATAACAAAACTTCCAATGAACACCTGGCCGGGGAGCAGCGAACCCGTCAAAGTATCAATCGGCACACCATCCACCACACCACTCACCGTAAATGTAACCGGGTTCTGGTTCTCACAACCTTCCTGGAAGAAGACCAATACCTCGTAGCTCCCGGTGGGAATCGCACCCGAGCGCCAGGAAACCGTTTCAGTAGGCGAATTGGCGGTTGTCACCTCGCAGCCCTGGTTCACATTGCCACTCAGAAGCGTGCCGCCGCTGTCTGCGTTGGGGCGTGTCCAGTAGATACTGCCCCCCAGCGGGTCGCGCACCTCAAGGTCAAGATCAGCCGTCGTGTCCCACGCCAGTGAAAATTGCACACCGGCTGTCGTCAACAATTGCCCCGGTTCGGCCAGTTCGGCGCTGGCGATCTCCAGCAGGAGTTGGAAAGTACCGGCAGAATCGGAGGCAGTCGTTCCGGGCGCACGCAGCACAGTGGCATAATATGAGTCGTTCGCTGGCAGTTCAATGCTGCTAATCACCGTCCCGGCATCACCCGGCAAAGCCTGGGCGATCTGCGCGCCAAACGAATCAGTCAACAACAGCGCAAGGGACAAATCATCCTCGCTTGAAGCTGTCAGGCTCACCGTCTGCCCGGCAGCACCTGTAAACGTATAAACCTGAGCAACGGTTACAGCATCCAAAGTGCCACTGGCAGCCACCCCCGGCGTGATCGTGCGTCCTGCATCCTGGGCCAACACGCCGGACACCAATAAGAGCAACGAGAGCGGCATCACCAGCCGCCAATATCGTTTTATGACTTGAGAGAACACCAATTTGTCCCTCCTGCTTACAGTACACATTAAACCTTCAGGGCGAGTTTACCCCAGGAAAACCCGGTTTACCATGCGTCCGCCCGACGAGTACCCAACGCTAGCCGCCAGGTGTAGTCGTGGGCTGGGACTGCGGGTCTGGCGGCGCGAGTTCGGCGAAACTAGTCGTTCCTTCCGACACATCAAGGATTTGAGATACCCGCTGCCCGTCAATATTCGTGATAACCTCATAGCGTCCAACGGGGATATCAGCGACGACGAAATTTTCCCGCCAGATCGGATCCGCGTTGACATCATTAACTGAGTCATAGTAAACGTAGCTTGTCGTAGAGTCAACCACCAGCCCAGTGCGCCAATCGCGTATTGTGATGGTTTGATCGTCCAGGAGTTGGCCGCGCAGCCCGCTGACACGTCCGGCGATCACGCCACGTCCGACATACGGCACCATCCATAGGAGCGGATTCACCGTTGCGCCATACAGTGGAATCGTATCGGGGCTATCGCCAGCCTTCCCCATCCGTACTTCAAAGTGAACATGTGCCCCGGTTACACGCCCGGTATTTCCCACCAACCCGATTGCATCGCCACCATTGACAAACTGGCCGGGCGCGACCAGGACACCGGAAAGATGTGCATATAGTGTGAACAAAGGCTGCCCACGATACCCAAAATCGTGACGGATCACAATAACATTGCCATAACTGGGCGAATTCTGGAATGTGCCACCTTCGATCCGCAGGCCATCCGCAGCCCAGACAACCGTCCCCGACCCGGCAGCGCGGACAGTCTGCCCAATCGGGTTGGGCATATCAATACCGTGATGCACGCGCCAGGGGTTTTCCTGCTGTGGCCCATCCGACCCAAAAGGATAAGAAAACAGAGCAAAATTGGTCGCATTTGAGTCCACCGGACGCATAAACCAATAATGATCACGCCCCAGGGCATCTCGTGAAATCGGCGGAATCAGCGGCGGGGGCTGCCACTCAGACGGAGGGCGTGTGACGAGCTGCGCTGTAACCGCGATTCCAGTCTCCTGAGGAGCAGCCGAAGGTGGCGGTGGCGTAGGTGTCACGAAAGCATTCAGCGTCGGCTGTATACCAGCGTTCACAGCCACCGGCGCAACCGGGGAAAGATTAATCTCGCCACTACGAGCTAATGTGGGGGGCGCGGCCTGAGTTGGTGGGGGCGCAATCGTTGGCAGCGGCGTGCTGTTGCTGCCGAATCCAGCACGAAGCACATTCTGCCAGGCACTTGCATTCTCAGTCGGCAGCGCCTCCGTCGGCACTATAGCGCGGAGGGAAGGCGCGGGCTGGGCGTTCGACCACAACAAGAAGCCAAATCCGCCCAAGGCAATGACCACAAGAGTCAAGGCCGGAAAGTTATAGCCTGTTCGCCGGGACATAATCTACACTACCCCGTTCCCGGTTCCGGCACAGCGGTAGGCGCAAGTCCACCCAGTTGTGAAACCTGATACAAATCCAGCATCGCATTCAACCAGCTTAACCCCTCGGTCTTGATAAACAGCCAGTAATTCACGGCATTGATATTGGCACGCCAGTCCATACCGGCTGGGACTCGCAGCCAACCGTAGTCCTGCGCGAGTTGAGTGAAGTCAACATAATAGCCTGTAGGAACCTCGGTTTTCAGGCGTCCCCCCTGGTCATAGGCTTCGACATCCCCCTGGCCACGGCTGACAAAATCCCAGGGCATCCGGCGCAGCGGCTCGCCCAACTGCCCTGCCTGGCGGTCATCCGCGATCCTGACATACACGCGCCAGTAGGTATCAATGCCAATATCCTCACGCACAACTTCAATTGGCGACGGAAAGCCCACAATCAGGTTGCGGTTAATGGCAAATGCACGCCCGGTCTTATGCCAGTTGTAACGATCTTCTCCCGGCTGCTGCGGACGGTCAATATCCCACCAGGCATCACCCAACTGACCAAGAAAATCCCAGCCCACAACCTCAAATACCCGCTCGCGTAAAGCATCAAACGAGTCATTCACCCGGTCATTGAGATACGGCCCTTCGACTTCAACGCCGGGCAGCGACATCAACCCATACAGCCCGTCAGCATTTGGTGGACTCAATTGCTCAATGTACAGAGACTCGAGTACCGCCGGACCAAGTCCACCGGAATTCGCCAGCGACGCCGGAAGTGGAGTCCCTGTCCACACCGGGTCGGACGAGCCTTGTGGCACCTGCACAATTGCCGTCGAAACACCTGCTTCGGCAAAGGGTTCGGCGATCAACTGCGTACTGTCGAGGGAATCAACAGCCGAAACCAGACTCGCTCCATCGGGCGACCAGGCGGGCTGCCGGCCCCGGCTCAACACCTGGGCCGGAGACTGGAGATTATCGACCTGCTTGACAAAGATTTTTTCCAGGCCCTCATCCAGCGCGCTGAAGGCCAACACATCACCATCCGGACTCCAGGCGGGGTAATCTTCCTGGCGGGTAGGGGTATTCGTCACATTAATGACTGCTGCATCACGTGGGTCATCCAGCGTAAACAGGTAAATATCCTGGTTGCCATCGCGCCAGGACACAAACGCGATCCGGCGACCATCTGGCGACCACGATGGAGAAAAATCGGGGGCTGGGTTATCGGTTACACGCTGCGGCTGCTGGGAAAAATCCACCGGCATGACATACACATCCAGGTTATTCCCCTGGTAACTCTCATAAACCAACCACAGCCCATCAGGACTCCACTGTGGCGCACCCTGGTAGCCCAGATCAACCGTCATTTGCGTGGTGCCACCCGTCACCAGGTCATACACATAAATATCCCAGTTGCCACTGCGTCGCGATGCATAGGCCAATCTACGACCATCCGGCGACCAGGCCGGGTCACGATCATCAGCGGGATCATTCGTCAGACGAATTGGCGTGCGACTGCCAACACCCACTGCCCAGATGTCAGTCTGCGCCTGTTCACGGGCAACATAAGCCAGCGAACCCCGCACTTCCAGCACAGCAGGCAGCGGTGTCACCGTCGGCACAGGTGAGGCTAACAGGGGCTGCGCACTTGACGGCGTAGCTGTCGTATCGGCAAAGAGATTAATCGCGCTGCCGCCGCTATTCGGTGGCAGCGAGAGGCTGCCCGTATTAGCCGGGTTCGTCGCCCACAGGACTACACCAATCAAACCTGCCAGCAAGATAACCGAGAGGATGCTCAACAGGCGGTTCTGTACGCGCAGCGGGTCTTCCGCCAGCCCGGAGTCCATCTCGGCGCGTGCAGCCCGACGCGCCATAATGCCGCCCGCTGTCGAACCGGCAGACTGACCTACCTGTCCTGAAACGCGCCCCGTCCCCCGCACCAACAAAGAGGTAATTGCGCCACCCACCATCAAAATGAAACCGGAAATCAAGCGCAACACAGACCAGATTGCCAGCACCACGCGCCGCACAAACGAAGCAACCCTACGAACGATGACAGACAAAATTGCAAATAACCCGCCCACCGTACCAAACGTACCCCGACGGAAGGCACTGACCACCATGTGCGTTCCTTCCAACAACGTTTGAGATAGTGCGGTGCTGCTCTTGAGAATAACGATGCCGAGCTTATCGGCGATACGATATGTCCTAACCAGCATCTCTTAGCCAGACCTTTTTGATGTTTGTCTGTCATTTTACTGGCAAACGCGCCGTCCAGCAATTCTCGGTAACACCACTTTGCTCCTTCACCCACCAGATAATTGCTCTGGTTTAGAAACTGGTGTATGGTGTATAAACTTCAATTCGGATAATTTACCGACGATCTGCACAGTTTCAAACAGGAGTATCAGGGATGTGGCGCAAGTTCATCGGAATTCTTGCATGGATTTTATTATTATCATTAACCACACAGGGGGTGCTTGTCGCGCAGGATACAACTATCCACATTGTCCAGCGCGGCGAAACCCTCTATCGCATCGCATTACACTATGGCACCAGCTACCAGGCACTGGCGGAGGCTAACAACATCACCGACCCAACCCGCATTTTTGCCGGCCAATCGCTGATTATTCCCAATTTCGACCCCACCCCAGCAGTTGTAGAAAACCCAATGGTCGCCAGCACGCCGATCATTCACACCGTTGCACGCGGGGAAACACTGGCCTCTATCGCCCGGCAGTACGGCCTGACGATGGAGCAGCTCACGCAGATTAACACTATAACCGACCCGAACCGGATCTATGCCGGACAACAGCTTACGGTCTGGTCCTTGGTGCCGGAAACCGCTATCCCTTCGGAAACGCCGCAAACATTGGAGACCGTTATTCAAACGGTGGAATCAGCACCGGTACAACCGGCAGTGCAGCAAATGACCACCTATACCGTACAGGCCGGGGAACACCTTGCGCAGATCGCCCGGCGGTATAACGTGAGCTGGGCGGTGATTGCTCAGGCAAACAACCTGGCAAACCCCAACCATATCTATTCCGGACAGGTCTTGAATATACCAACCGATGGGGCTAGTGTTTCCCTGGATGGAAGCTACGTTCCCCTTCCCCCGATTGCGCCGCCCGCCCACGTCGGCGTTGGCAAAGAAATCGTGGTTGACCTGAGCGACTCGCGTATCTACGCTTACCAAGACGGCACGCTGCTTTATAACGTAGTCGTTTCTACCGGGCTGCCCGGCACTCCCACAGTACAGGGGGACTACTCCATTTACTGGAAACTCCCGGCCCAAACGATGTCCGGCCCCGGCTATTACCTGCCGGATGTACCGTATGTCATGTACTTTTACCAGGGATACGCCATTCATGGCACCTATTGGCATAATAACTTCGGCCAGCCAATGAGTCATGGATGCGTCAATTTGCCGACGCCGGATGCGGAATGGTTCTTCAGCTTTGGTGAAGTTGGCACCCCAGTGCACGTGCAGTTCTGATTACGACTTCAAGCATACAAATCAAAAGGGGCTTCTGCGGCCCCTTTTCGTTTTGCTATCCAGCCAGTCCCAGTGATTCAGCATCGGCTTTCATGGCATCCAGCACAATCTGGATATGTTCGTCCAGCGAAACACCGAGCGCTTCCGCCGCATGTTCGATCTCCTGGCGGTTAACCGGCGCAGCGAATGCCTTGTCTTTCCATTTCTTCTTCACCGATTTAAGATTCACATCCAGGATACTTTTTGAGGGTCGCACCAGGGTGACAGCAATCAGAAATCCGGTCAACTCATCAACGGCCACCAGGGTCTTTTCCATATCAGATTCGGGTTTTACGCCGGTGATCTCCTCAGCATGTGCCAGAATAGCGTGGATGATATCCTCGCCCACCCCTTTATCCCGCAGAATCTTCGAGCCAACCACGGGATGGCCTTCTACCGAAATATCGGGGTTCTGCTCATAATCAAAATCATGCAGCAGCCCAACCATGCCCCACAATGCCGGATCGCCACCAAAGCGTGGTGCATAAGCGCACATGGCCGATTCAACAGCCAGCATATGCCGGCGGAGTGATTCGCTTGCCGTATATTCGGTCATCAGACCCCATGCTTCTTCGCGGTTCACGCTTCACTTCCCCTGGCTATTCATACACTTGAATACTGATTTCCATCGGCTCACCAATCGGGCGTTGACCGGGTGTACGCAGTTCCCAGGTGCCAGTTCGCAGCCCCCCCCTCCCAGGTGTACGCCCGATAAAGTGGAGTTCGTAACTCGCCCCAACTTCCACCTGCTCGGTGATGAAAATACGCCCACGCAACACCTGGAAATTTTCCCCTTCAAGGTAGGTCAACGATGTATTGGGCTCCCACGGGCAGTCTCCCGTATTCAGGAAAACGATTTTACGGTCATAATCCGAGTTGGCAGGATAATACGCACCATTCTCAGGGTCCTGTGACACGATTGCATAGTCAAAAGTACAGGCTTCAACAGTCTGCGTCAGAATCCGCGCTTGTTCAGTTGCCCAGACCAATGTCCTCGTAATATCCACTGTCGGGGTATAGGTTGCTGCTTGCGTCGCGGTCTTGGTCGCAGTCAGCGTAAAGGTCGGAGACAGCGTCAACGTTGCAGTCTGTGTGTTAGTTGGTCGTGGGGTCCGTGACGGCGTGTTGGTAGACGTTGGCATACGGGTACGGGTCTCTGTCGGTGTGGGTGTCCTAGTACCCGTAGGCGTATTTGAGGGGGTGCTGGTAGGGGTAGCCGTATTCGTCATGGTGGGTGTGGCTGTCGGGGTAGCGGTCGGCGGTTGAGTTGCGCTGGCAATGACAACCGTGCTAGGCGAAAGGACTTGAGAAACCAACGTCTCTGTCACCGTTACCGTTGGCGTTCTCGTCTCCGTCGGCTCAGCGCCAATCATCGGGATAATCCCCGCCGCGGCGCCGGCCAGATAGCCCACCACTACGATAACAATTAGCAACCCTCCCCATGCCCAGACAGACACGCGACGACGTCCGGGTGTCTCTGTTTGGACTCGTTTGCCGGTATCCAGTCGTCTTGCTTCCAGCTCCTGGGCCGAGTCGCCTTCCGGTACCAACCGTACTGTATCCTCATCACTCTCACTGCTGTCGCGAGCGGATAGCGGTACAACAGTATCCAGTGGTTCACCACGCTCTAAACGTTCCAGATCCGCCACAAATTCAGCGGCGTTTTGATAACGATCCTGAGGCTCTTTTGCCATCGCCTTCAAAATGATCTGATCAATACCCGCCGGCAAAGCCGGGTTTTTCTCGCCGGGCAACGGGATAGGAGAATTCAGATGCTTCAGGATTATTGCCAGAGGAGTCTCAGCATCATAAGGGAGATCCCCGGTCACAAGCTGATAGAGAATAACACCCAATGAATAGAGATCGGAACGCTCATCACCCTGTTCACCCAATCCTTGTTCAGGTGCCATATAGGCCGGCGTGCCAACCATCCCACCGCTGGCAGTAAACTGCACACCAGTGACGATTTTAGCGATACCAAAATCGGTCAGCACCACCCGTTCATCATGATCCATCATTAGGTTCGCCGGTTTAACATCCCGGTGAATCATACTGCGGCTGTGGGCATAGGCCAGGGCATTGGCTGCCTGTTTGATGATTCGCAGTGACTCATCCAGCGCCAGCAGCGCGCCTTTGTCCGTCATCAGGATCAGGTAGTCTTTGAGTGTTGGCCCATCTACCAACTCCATAACCATGTAGTAGCTTTCGCTTTCAGGGTCATACTCAAAATCATACACCTGGACGATATTGGGATGCTTGAGTCGGGCGATATTCTGCGCTTCACGCTCAAAGCGCGTTTTGAACTCTGGATCGTCGGCCAAAAAAGCGTGCAGCACTTTTATCGCCACGTACCGATCCAAGTTGGCATGGTAAGCGCGGTAAACTTCGGCCATACCGCCGCGCCCCAGCCGATCTCGTATCTCGTATTTACCTAGTTTTCTTGACACAGATAAGCTTTACGCCCCAGGACATAAAAACCGATATGATTGAACAAGTGCAATAAGTGCGGCTCAAACGGTTAGTATACTCTATCTCAACTATATCCTCAACTAACGAGAGCATAGCAACAAGGTTTATTTCTGGAGATTGTCCCCCACCCTGTTTCCACCAGGTGGGGAACTTCCAGCAGCGGAAATTAGTTAGAGTTAGCGCCCTCGGATACCCCCCTCGGTCATCGAGCGTGCATCAAGCGCCTTCTCAGCTTCTTCATCAGTCATGTAACCCAGGTCAACGACAATTTCACGGATACCTCGGTTTTCTGCCAGGGACTTCTTGGCGACTTCCGCTCCCTTCAGGTAGCCGATAATGGGATTCAACGCTGTCACCAGAATGGGATTCTTTGCCAGCCACCCCTCGGCGCGTTCCTGGTTCGCCATCAATCCAACAACACAGAAATCCGTGAAAGCGTTCACCGCACCAATCATAACATGCATAGATTGAAACAGATTGTAAGCGATGATCGGCATCATGACATTAAGCTCAAGCTGCCCAGCCTGCCCCGCCAACAAGACGGTGGTATCGTTGCCGATGACATGGAACATCGCCATATCGAGCATCTCGGCCATCACAGGATTCACTTTGCCAGGCATGATGGACGACCCCGGTTGCACCGTTGGACAAGTCAGTTCAGCGAGGCCGGTTGTCGGGCCGCTGGCAAGTAGGCGAACGTCATTGGCGATACGAATCAGATCCTGTGCCACTGTCCGCAGCGCACCGGAGAAGTATACCGCATCCTGCATGGACTGCATGGATTCAAACAGGTCGTCCGATTCATACAGTTTAAGGTCAGCAAGCTGGCCGAGTTTCTGCACCATGCGAGCATGATATTCGGGGTGTGCATTCAGGCCGGAGCCGGTAGCCGTACCGCCAATACCCAACCGCCGCAGACCTTCCGCCGCCTGATTAATCTTCTCTATACCACGTTCAATAGCCTTCGCCCAGGCACCAACTTCCTGACCAAGACGTACTGGCACGGCATCCTGGAGGTGAGTACGCCCACTCTTGACAATGTGGTCCCAGTCCCGTGACTTGGCCCGAAACTCATCAGCCAGACGTTGCAGCGTCGCAACCAGTTCATCCAGCCGCCACAGCGCACCCAGCCGAATCGAAGTCGGAATAGAATCATTGGTACTCTGCGCCATGTTGACATGGTCATTCGGGCTGACAGGTTTCTTCGTATCTTCCAGTTTGTAGCCCAGGATTTCGTTGGCACGATTAGCGATAACCTCGTTAACATTCATGTTATGGCTTGTGCCAGCGCCAGCCTGGAAGGGATCAACCACAAACTGGTCATTAAGCTTGCCGGCCAGCACTTCGTCTGCCGCCTGCATAATAGCTTTCGCCATCTTCTCGTCCAACAGGCCAAGGTCAAGATGCACCTCGGCAGCGGCCCGCTTAATAACGGCCATACCCCAAATAAAAGCCGGGTACTGTTTGAGACCGCTCACGGGGAAGTTAATCACCGCCCGCTGAGTTTGCGCCCCGTAATAAGCATTAGCCGGGACTTTTACCTCGCCCAGAGAATCTTTTTCAATACGAAATTCACTCATAGTGCAGCTCCTCATATAACGATATTTGGAATAGATTCCTCAATACTTAAACATAGCTAGCAGATATAGGCAGGGTCAAGGATACTTGAAATCAAAAAGGCGCTACGATTGTAACGCCTTTTCATCCCTCGTGAAATAGGGAGCGATCAAATCTTCATATTTAACGGGCGCCTGCGTAGCGTTTCGCCACTTCGTTCCAATTCACCACATTCCACCATGCAGAGATGTAGTCCGGGCGGCGGTTCTGGTATTTCAAGTAGTAGGCATGTTCCCAAACATCCAGCCCCAAAATCGGCGTCTTGCCTTCCATGAGCGGGGTATCCTGATTGGGCGTGGAAGTCACACTCACACTGCCATCTTTTTCGGCCACCAACCAGGCCCAGCCAGAGCCGAAGCGCGTCGCCGCCGCTGCCGCGAATTTCTCCTGAAACGCTGCAAAGCTGCCAAAGGCGGCGTTGATTGCGTTCGCCAGGTCGCCAGTCGGTTCACCACCGCCATTCGGACTCATGATCTGCCAGAACAGGCTGTGGTTGGCAAAACCACCACCATTGTTACGTACTGCGGTGCGAATCGCCTCTGGCACACTATCGAGCGAACCCAGCAGGTCCTCAATTGTTTTGCTCTGGAGGGCGGCATGGCCTTCCAGTGCCTTGTTTAGATTATTTGTGTAACCGGCATGATGCTTACCATGATGAATCTGCATGGTCTGCGAATCAATATGTGGCTCCAGTGCGTCAAACGCATAGGGGAGCGAAGGGAGTTCAAAAGCCATGGTCTATACTCCTTCTTATCATAATAGGTGGAGTGCAGGCATCAAACACACCTGCTTATTCAAGAGCAGCTTACGGTAGTTATTGTAACCCGCAAGTATAAGAGGCGCGTTAAACACCACATCCAAAGCGAAACCTTTAGTATCATATACCCGCTTCAGGACGAAAGGAAACCGGCATTATGTCCAGTTCGGAGTCTGGCCTTTTGACCAATAGCTGCGCGTGATACTATCAAGCCAAAGGGGTGTTACCATCACTCTTTCACACCCCTGTCGAAAGAAGCCCATCATGACATCTACAGAAACTAATTCGCGGCAAATACCAGTTCAAGCCTATGTCCTGCTCGCTACCGGAGTCGCCGCTGTGTCGCTTGCGGCTATTTTCATCAAGCTGGCGCAAGCACAAGGCGTACCTTCATTGTTAATTGCCGCTGGCCGTCTGGTGATCGCCTCAGTCATCCTGACACCGATCACTTTGCGGCGGCATTCGGAAGATATTCGCGGGCTAAACCGGCGCGAAATAATGCTTGCGCTGCTGGCAGGGTTATTCCTCGCGCTGCACTTCGCCGCCTGGATTCTCTCGTTTGAATACACGACAGTGCTGGTGAGTGTTGTACTGGTGACAACCAGTCCGCTGTGGATTGCGATAGCAGAAGTTACACTGCTGCGGGCGCATTTTGGGCGACTGTTAATCATTGGGCTGCTGATTGGTATGGCGGGGAGCATCATCGTCGCCATTCCCCCGGATGGAAGCCTCAACCTGGGCAACGAGCCGCTAATCGGCAGTGGTCTGGCGCTGATAGGCGGCATGACCGTCGCCGCTTATCTGCTCATCGGGCGCAGCCTGCGTGCTACGCTCCCGCTGCTGCCCTATATCTGGTTGGTGTATACCGTTGCCGCACTGATTCTGCTCAGTCTGGTGATACTGGCTGGTATCCCGCTAGGTGGATACTCAACTGAAGGGTATCTCTGGCTGCTGGCGCTGGGGCTGATTCCGCAGTTGATCGGGCACTCTTCGTTCAATTACGCCCTGCGTTATTTCAGCGCCACCTATACCAGTATCGCCATTGAACTTGAGCCGGTGCTGAGTGCCGTCATTGCCTATTTCGTCTTCAACGAAATTCCGAACGGATTACAGGTGCTGGGGAGTGTTGTAATCCTGGCAGGGGTCACAATGGCAAGCCTGGATCAAGCGCGGAGCAGCGCATAAGTCCCGCTACCCGGCCAGCACAAATCCCAGGTATTCGGATGCTCCCGGCCAGATATCAAAGGTGAACACATCTTCCGGCAGCATGACCGGCGCAAGCATATTCTGCCATTGACCTTCCCTGGCGAGTTCCTGAAGTGTGTATTCCACCAAAATGCGGAAGTCAATGTCATTACGCGGCACTGCTAAAGCGGCATAAGTCCGGCTGTACCAGGGATCGGCATTCCCGACCCGCGTGGTAATCCGCAGCAGGCCGGGGTTCGCCGCCAGGTGGGGAATCAGTTTGAGCGAATCTCCGAATGTCACGTCCGCGTTGTTATCAACCAGCATGTGGAAAGCGGCATCCTGCTCGCGGTTGATAGTGAAAATCCGCACCGCCGTATTCACACTGGCCGCCAGTGCATTCACCCGATCTGCCGCACCCGGTTCGCTGGCAAAAACCGCCACCCACTTTCCACGAATATCATTGAACGTCTCGTAGTCATCATTTTCTTTGACCATCAGACGTTCACCATGCAACAGATACGGAGCGGTCAGGTCTACCTGGTCACTGAGCGACCAATCCGGCGACACACCCACCGCAATATCGGCCTGCCCGCTGCCAACCAGTGCCACCGCGTTATCGCCCGGCACGGCCTGCACCTGGACGCCCCACTGTGCCGCCATCGCCCCCACCAGACCTCGATTGAGTGTGTCCAACCGGCGTTCACTTTCCGTCGCATCTGCCGGTAAATCAGCTAGTCCGGCAACCCGCAAAACACCCGCCTGACGAATACGGGGGATGGCATACTGCGGCGGATACGGTATCTGAGTCGAGAACTGAGCAAGTTGCGGGGCATCATCCCCAATCCCATTCCAGGGAATAACCGCCCCCGGATAACTACCGCCCGGGAAATAGGTCTGGTAGATTTCTTTTAACTTTCCTTGTTGTTCCAGGTATTGCAGGGTTTTGTTGATGAGGTTGCGCCAGTTCACATCCTGCCGCCGTACCGCCAGAGCATACGGTTCAGCCGTCACCGGCGTCTCTAACAGGCGCACCAGTCCTGCCTCAACGGAGAGCCGCTGGAGACGAAAACGGCTGTCCACAATCGCATCCACGTCTCCGGCCACGAGTGCCACTACCGCCCGATCAAGATTGTAATAGGTCTGCACGGTAACTGATATGCCGCTGCGACGCTGCCACTCCGCCACCACCGCCTCGCTTGAAGTACCCAGCACCACACCCACACGCCGACCAGAAAGATCAGCCAACTGTTGTGCGCCGTCATCTTGACGCACTATCATGGACTGCGCCCCGATGTAATAGGTCTGGCTGAATTCAACCAGGGTATCCAGTTCACGGCGATGCACCAATGCTGCTGCCAGAACATCCACCTCGCCACTCTGGAGCATGTCCAATGCCGTCTGGCGAGTCACCTGTACAGGCACAAACGCCACGTCCCAGGCCTCAGCTAACGCCCGCGCCAGGTCAGCGTCGTAACCGGTCACTTCCCCACGAATATTCAATTCGCCGAATGGAGGTGCATTGTACAGCATACCTACCCGCACCTGACCGTCGCGCTGCACACGTGCCAGGGTAGATTCCGCCAGCAATGCATCGCTTACACCGTTGTCCAGGGTCGGAATCGGTGTCGGCGGTACCAGGGTCGGGACGACATCGGCCTGCTGCGCCAGTCCTGCCCCAGAAACCAATACGCCCAGACTAAGTGTGAGCGCCGTCAGTCCAGTTAGAATCCGTTGTCTCATGAGCTATGGCTTGATTCTGATATAATCGATTGGATTTGATGTAGTCTAAGACGCTGTCCGGCACCAGATAGCGCACACTGCGCCCGGCCCGAATGCGTTCCACAATGTCGCTGGATGAAATTTGCAGGATCGGGGCGTCAATCATCACCGTGCGAGCAGCCAACCCCGGTAGAATTGCCTCATGCATATTGGCTTCAATACCATCCAGGGGGCGGCGCATCACAGCGAGCTGGCAAAGCCGGATCATCTCCTCCGGTTGATACCATGCCGGTAAATCATGAAAAGAATCCCCGCCCATCACGAAGAACAAGTCTGCGTCCGGGTATAACTTCTGGATAATCCGCACCATTTCGAGCGAGTAGTGTGGCCCGGCACGGTCTATATCTACGCGTGAAATACGGAAGCTGGTGTTATCCTCTGTTGCCAATCTCAGCATCGCCAGGCGGTGTTGGATCGGTGTTTTCATCTCATGCTGCTTATGCGGCGGGTCACCTGCCGGGACAAATAACAGATCCGTCAGGCCCAACGCATCAGCGGCATATTCGGCCAGAATCAGATGTCCCAGGTGTGGTGGGTCAAAGGTGCCGCCGAGAATCCCTATCCGCTGCATAACCGTCTATTCCGACCATTCGAGTTCAAAATCGCCAATAAAAACAGTATCACCCACTTTAACTCCCGCTTTTTCCAGCGCCTTAGAAACCCCCAGGGTTTCCAGAATCCGCTGGAAACGCAGGACAGCATCCTCATAATCCCAATACGTCATCATAGCCGCCCGTTCAATGCGCTTGCCGGATACCCGGAACACACCATCACCTTCTTTTTCGATGGTAAAGGCAAATTCATCCTCAGGAATCTCGTAGAGCGGCACATCGGGGACAACAACAGGAATCTCAGCAGGTAGCGAGTCCATGAGCGCGAAGATGCGTTGAATCAGTGGGCGAACATTTTCTCGCGTTAGGGCGGAAATCGCCATCGGCTCAACCCCGCGCTGTTTGAGCGCCGCTTCAATATCCGGCCATTTCGACTGGGCTTGCGGCAAATCCATCTTGTTAAACACCACGATTTGCGGTTTTTCACCCAACTGCTCATCATACAGTGCCAGTTCACTATTGATCTGGCTATAGTCGGCCAGCGGGCTTTCGCTGTCACCATTAATGAGATGTACCAGGACTTTGGTGCGCTGCACATGGCGCAAAAAGGCATGGCCCAACCCAACCCCCATGTGTGCCCCTTCAATTAAACCGGGAATATCGGCGGCGACCAAATCACGATCATCATACAGCACTACACCTAGATTCGGCTCCAGGGTCGTGAAGGGGTAATCCGCGATTTTCGGACGGGCATTGCTGATGACCGAGAGCAAAGTAGATTTCCCCGCGTTAGGCACACCTACAAGCCCTACATCTGCGATCAATTTGAGTTCCAGCAGCAGCCAGCGCTCTACCCCAGGTTCCCCCTTCTCGGCCACACGCGGTGCTTGATTAGCAGCATTGGCAAAACGCGCATTTCCACGCCCACCGCGCCCGCCATGCACAACAGTCACATGATCATCGGGGTGAACCAGGTCGGCCAATAGTACACCGGTCTCCGCATCGCGTACCACTGTTCCTGGCGGCACCTCAACCTCCAGTGACTTCGCACTAGCACCAGTCTGGTTTTTAGGCCCACCGCGTGCGCCGGAATCAGCCTTAAAATGGACACGGCGCTGGAAACTGGATAAGGTATTAATCTTAGGATTCACCTTAAAGGTAACATCACCGCCGTCGCCGCCATCACCACCGGATGGCCCGCCGCGTGGCACATATTTCTCGCGGTGGAAGGCAATCAGGCCATCACCACCGTCGCCGCTGCGAACATAGATTTTGACTTCATCTAACATATTCTTCTCTAATTCACCTGTTGGTCAGACAGATGAGAACCTTTCAAACACTCCAATGCCGGCATATGATCGGGTTGCCCGGCACGATACCAGGCAATGGTTTGCTTAGCGCCTTCGCGAAAAGCCGTTGGCGCAAAACCCAGTTCGCGCCGTGCTTTATCGCTGGAAATCCGCCAGTTATTATACACATACGAGCGTAAGTTTAGCGGCCAGAACGGTTCACTGTGCGTAATCACCGAAAGCGCTTCCAACATCCGAGCGGTCTGGATACCTAACCAACCAGGGATGGGCAGGCGCGGCCAGCGTATATTGGCTTCCTCGCACACAATGTCAAATGCTTCTTTGTGTGAAATCCAATCGCCGCAAATATGGTATATCTCGCCCAGGCGTGCTGTATCCAACGCGGTTAAGATGGATCGAGCCACATCGGAGATGTACGCCGGGAAGATAATATAGCTTCCCCCATTGATCTGCATGATGATACCGCGCATGGGGTCTTTAAAAAACAATCGGTTAAAAGCATATGTCCCCAGAGGGCCGTAATACGCACCAGGGCGCAGAATCACCACCGGTAGTTGGTGGTCTTCATAATAGCGGATGGCAGACTGTTCCGCCTGTAACTTGCTGCGCTGGTAGGGATCAGCCGGATTCGGCGGGTAGCTTTCGTCAATAATCAGGTTGGGGTCAGGCTGACCGATAACCGCCGCCGTCGAGATATGAACCAGCCGTTCAACACCTGCCGCATGGGCGGCTGCCATGACATGTTCACTGCCATACGCGTTCGTTTCCAGGAAGGCTTGTTCATCCCCCCAAAAACGAAACATGCCGCCCGCATGAACGACATAACGACAGCCCGCGATTCCTCGCTTGATCGCGTCTTTGTCGAGTAAATCTCCGGTAATAATTTGTACACTGGGATAGCGCTGTAACCAGGAATTAGCGGATATATCCCGCGTCAGTACCCGCACAGAATAACCAGCCCCACATAACGCCGGGACAAGATGCCGTCCAAGAAAACCTGTCCCCCCGGTCACAAAAATCATGAATGAACCACCTATATGTGTGCAAGCGCGGCGAGGTTCTGACGACAAACAAAACTCAATTGTCACGCCCAATCGTCGTTGGGAAATCGGGGATTACGGACATTTCCTGGAGGACGCTCTTGTTCTCCCACCCAAGCGGGAGCTCCTGGATCAAGGCAGCAATCTTCCAACGCGCACCTCGATCATCGTATACCATCTGGTAAACCGTTACCCCATCCGGGAGATACTGCGTGTGTAACCGCTCACGTGTCTGATAATCATAAGTTGCCATGCGACGCTGTGTCTGAAAGTCAATCACCACACAACTACGCCTATTATCCGAAAAGGCTTTGACCTGCACTTGATGATCGCAGCGCAGCACCCCAACAAAGCAATAAGAGCGCCGCCCCTGGTACTGTGTGATAATGTGCTGATAATGTCGCAAATACTGACCTGCAAGATGAATGGGCGCGCTGGCAAGCGGACGAGGCCAGGCTTGCAGCAGACTGTCCTGCAGCCACTCCATCGCCGCTAAGTAATCTATTCGTACCTGTTCTACTGTCGAATCAGGTGCCATCTATCCTGCCTCAAAAACTGCTTCGGCTCAAACCAGGACACATTGGACACACTCACTAACAGCAGTGAATCTAGAGTATGTCTTTAGCTCTGGTTTATCTGACTTTACTCTGGCAAGCAGCAAAATACAATAGGAAAAACGGGCAGTGAGAGAAGCATCTATATGGCATTGAACGAGACTTTCAGCCTGACGGGATCCACCTGTCCAGACACGCAAGCCGCTCTGGAAAAGGCAATCTTAACTGGCCGTTTGATTTTTTAGAGACATCCAGATATTCTGACGCAACCGTGCCAGACTGACCGGCTTGACCAGATAAACATCTACTTTCGCCACCCCCAAAGCCAATGTTTGCTCATTCTGGGCAGCGGACGTCGGGGCGATTACGATAACCCGGAATTGATGAAAATCAACGATCTCGCGCAGCTTTGCCAGCAATTCCCACCCGTGCATGTCAGGAAGCTGCATATCCATCACCAGCAAATCCGGTAAGTTATCTTCCAACAGGCGCAGCGCATCCCCGCCGGAATCAGCCTGTTGAACCTCCATCTCCAAATCCCGGCACAAAGATATAATCGCCTCGTGATCTGCCGGTTCACCACCAACCACCACCACCCGCCGCCCGCGTGTTACGCCAGTATCGGTCTGGCTGGCGATAATTGTCGCCAGGTTATCTTCGGATTCAATCTCGTATTCCAGGGATTCCGCCCGCTGTTTTGCTTCAACAAAGGCAACAACCAGGTCGCCCAGAACAGATGACAAAGCAGCGTATAGTTGTCTTTGGGCGTTCTCCGCCGCTTCCAGTGTGTGGAATAACATGCCCTCCTTTGGCCCAATAGCGATATGACTGTCCCGAGCATAGGGCACATATTTTTCGACCAGATCAGCGCCTTCCAGTACTTTTTGCGCACGTGGCAGATCCGTAGAAAGCAGCATCGTATTCAAATAATACATGCGGACCCGGCCACGTCCTCTCTCCAGAATCTTGAGATGCCCAAAACGCCCTGTCTCTGGAAGCGCATATAACCATACATAGGTGCGGTTATAATGTTCAACTCGTCCTGCCGATTTGAGTTGGCCCAATTCGTAGTCAGTGATAGGATGCCCCATATCCTCATAGCGATACGCCAGATAATTCCCGGTTAGCAGATCTTGTACGCTTGACTCATCCCATTGAACTACAAAAGAGCCGTTTGCGAGTGTAAACAGGGAATGACGAGGAACAGCAACACCACTCAGGACTTTTTTCATTTGAACCCAACATCATTAACCTCTATACTGCGGGAATACCCGTATAGAGCGCAACCATTTAGTACTATCAATCAGTAGTTTTATGGAAAACCTGAAAAGAAGATGCGTATTCACTACCGAACAAGGCCCCAAGCGCGTAGTCGGGGGCGACACATTCTTTTTGGTTTACCCATTAGAGTTTGACAAAGTAAGCCGCAGCCGCACGATCTATCAGTTCTTTGGTGAGTGCCGGTTTTTCATCCGTATACGATGCAATGTCAATAAGCTGCATGACTAAATCGCGAGGATGAACAGACCGCAGCGGGCGATCATGGTTGATATACCACTCCTTCAGAAGATACGCCAGCACTTTGTCATCATACGGAATCCGCTTGGCGTCACACACACGCTTAAAAATCTCGCGGAATTGATCGTAGGTAGGATCGGTAATTTCAATTTTGTGGCGGATACGGCGCAGGAAAGCCTCGTCAACTAGGTCACGCGGATCGAGATTGGTCGAGAAAACAATTAACACATAGAAGGGAATCTCAATCTTGCGCCCGGTGTGCAGTGTCAGAAAGTCAACGCCTTTTTCCAGCGGCACAATCCAGCGATTCAGTAAGTCACGGGGGCGTACCTGCTGGCGGCCAAAGTCATCAATCAGGAACATGCCACCATTTGCCTTCACCTGGAAGGGCGCTTCGTAATATTTATTGGTGTCATCATAAACCAGGTCAAGACCAGCCAGAGTTAATTCACCCCCCACCATAATCATCGGACGGCGGATGCGAATCCAGCGTGGGTCAGCGATAACGCCCGTACCGTGTCTGACGCGACTGTCTTTCTCGGAAACTTCGTGGTTCACGCTATCGAATACACGCACAACCTGCCCGTCCACGTCTATCGCATAGGGAATCCACATATCGTCACCCAGGATCATCCGACCAACGGTCTCCGCGACAGTTGTCTTGCCGTTCCCGGGCGGGCCATACAGGAAAATCGAGCGCCCGGAATTCACCGCCGGGCCAATACGATCCAGCATCTCATCACTGATAACCAGATGCTGCATCACCATACGCAGGTCTTCTTTATGCGTGACTAACCGTTCCCGGTTTTGCAACCGCATAGCTTTCACGTACTCTGGCAGCGGCACCGGCGCAGGCCCGGCATACTGGGACCGGTCCATCGCTTCATGTGCTTTTTCAGACCCTTTGGCAGAAATCACATACTGGTAAGAGGACTCGCCAAAACCGCCTGAGCCGCGTACCTCAACATACTTTTCCCGCTTCAGGAAATCCATAATGGAATCGACCACGCCCACATAAGGTAGCTTGACGACTTCACTAATATCGTGCCCCGCCATCACACCACCCAGATACAGGACTTTAATCACCAGGTCAGCCACATTCAACATATTCAACCCGGTACCTTCCAGGCTGCTAATCGGCGGCGGTGACCAAACGACACCCCCGCCCGGCATATCTGGCATTGGCGCGGGCTGGCCCGCTAACTTCTTGATCTGGGGACGCGGAACGTTATGAGATTGATCGGACATACAATTCATTCCTTACCTACTGGCGAGAATCTGTCAGTATAATGGCAAATCATGGTTGAGGGCATGAACACGGCACTGCAGACCTTCCCTCTTTAACAATTATCTGATGCAGTGTAAAGTAGATTATATAGTAGAGTTCGATCTGCACACAAGTTAGCTCGCCTTGAAGCTCGCGGGCAGGAAGCATACCCGGATTATCATGATAGACCAGATACAGTGGCTTGGTCACGGCAGTTTCTTTATCCAGGGGCCGCCACTTATCTATATCAATCCCTGGCGCGTCGCTCGTAACACCTTCCTGGCCGATGTAATTTTAGTTAGCCACGATCATTACGACCACTGCTCTCTGGCTGATGTGAACAAGTTGCGCGGCGAAAACACGCTGGTCGTCGGTAATGAAAAGGCTGCCAAAGAAATCGAAGGTTGCCATATCCTGCGCCCTTGGCAGAGCATCACGATTGATCGGGCGAGCATTAAGGGTATACCAGCCTACTCCCAGGACAGTTGGCAGCACCCGCTCAGTGATGGCGGTTTAGGGTTTGTTATCTCAGTGAACTACTTCGATATCTATTATGCTGGCGATACCGAACAGATACCGGAAATGGACTTGATTCATCCCGATATTGCGATCTTGCCAATTGATGGAAATGGCACGCTGTCAGTCAGCACGGCAGTAGAAGTCGTCAAGAAAATGCGCCCCCGCTGGGTAATCCCGGCCAACTGGGGACCCGGCACAGAAGGCGCCAGTGAAGCCGAAGCACGGCTGTTTAAGCGTGAAGTTGGCGGGCGGGCGGAAGTCATTATCCCCAGTTTCACACCTGCCGAGTAAGCGCCTCCCTGAACCGGGAATCAACAGGGGGCACAAAGCCCCCGTTCGAACGAGCCTGACACATAATTCCGTTATGCCGCAGGAGTCAGATGTCCATCATCCTGCCATTCAAGTTTGACACCATTCGCATTGAAGATGTGCGGCTTTGACTTACTCAGAATCACGTCCGCATCAATCACGATCTTGCGGATGTCATCCCGGCTTGGGATTTCAAACATCACATCCAGCAGGCGACTTTCGATGATTGAACGCAGCCCGCGTGCGCCCGTGCCACGATTGGTGGCGACATCCGCCGCAGCCCCCAGCGCAGAGTCTTCAAATACCAGCTCGGCATTATCCAGGCTCAAAAGGTGCATATACTGGCGCACCAGCGCGTTCTTCGGCTCAATCAGGATCTTCATAAGTGCGTCGCGGGTCAGCGGATCAACATGCACCAGTACCGGAAGCCGCCCAATGAACTCTGGAATCAGTCCAAACATCATCAGATCTTCCGGGCTGATCTGCCGGAGCAGAGTCGCTTGGTCGTATTCCTTGCGCTGATTCGCGGCGTGGAAACCGAGCATCCCACCAGCCCCAATACGGCGGCTGATATGGTCTTCTATCCCGGAGAAAGTACCCCCGCAGATAAAGAGGATGTTGGTCGTATCAATCTGGATAAACTCCTGGTGCGGGTGCTTGCGCCCACCTTGTGGCGGCACATTGGCAACTGTGCCTTCAATAATTTTCAGCAGTGCCTGTTGCACGCCTTCCCCGGATACATCACGCGTAATGGAAGGGTTATCATTCGACTTGCGCGCGATCTTATCAATCTCGTCAATATAGATGATGCCTTTTTCAGCACGTGCGATGTCTCCATCCGCCGCCTGAATCAGCCGTAGCAAGATATTTTCGACATCTTCGCCAACATATCCGGCTTCGGTCAGCGCCGTCGCATCCGCAATACAGAACGGCACATCCAGGATACGCGCCAGCGTTTGCGCCAGCAGAGTTTTTCCGCTCCCTGTCGGCCCAACCATCACAATGTTGCTTTTTTCCAGTTCAACTTCATTGGCGGACATCTGTGATTGGATACGCTTGTAATGATTATAAACCGCTACCGCTAATACCCGTTTAGCATGTTCCTGCCCCACAACATACTCATCAAGATGAGATGTGATTTCACGCGGGGAGAGCAGATTCTCGATGAGAAACTCGTCCTGCGGAAGATGGTAACCGGAGAGCATACTATGCTCCATCAGTTTCGCCTGGCAGCGATCCACACAATAATTACAAATGTAGACCCCTTCCGAGCCGCCAATTAAATGCTCAACCTCGCCGGCATCACGACCACAGAATGAGCAGTGCTGGCTTCCGTGAAAATAGTTCACGTTAAACTTGCCCCTTTTTACTTACCGTTCTGGCTCTCACTACCTTGCAAGACCGAATCAATCAGGCCATATTCAGCCGCTTGCTGTGCTGTAAAGTAAATGTCACGATCCGTATCGCGCACCAGAACATCGCGTTCCTGGCCGGTATGCTTGACAAAAATATCGTTGAGCGCATCTTTCAGCCGCATGATTTCATTGGCTTGGATGACAATATCCGAAGCCTGCCCCTGCGCCCCGCCCAATGGTTGGTGCATGTGGATAGTCGCATTCGGCAGCGCATAACGCATCCCATGTTCACCAGCGGTGAGCAGTACTGTGCCGAAACTTGCGGTTAAACCAAGCGCTACGGTACTTACTGGCGAAGAAATCAACTGCATCGCATCGTAGATTGCCAGCCCAGCATACACCACACCGCCTGGGGAATTGATGTACATGTTGATCTGGCGTTCCGGGTCTTCCCGCTGCAAATACAGCAATTGCGCCACGATCAGATTAGCAACCTGATCATTGATTGGCGTCCCTAGCAACACGATACGATCCCGCAGCAGCAGCGAATAAATATCATATGCGCGTTCCCCGCGACTGCCCTGCTCAATCACCATTGGGATAACATTTTGGACATTCATGGTTACGAAACATCTCCTTCTTGTGTTGATTCTTCACCCATGTTTTCCGGCAATTCAACATCTTGAACGGACGTATCCTCGGATTCTGGCTCCTCTACTTCCTCAAGCTCCAGGGCTTCGCCTTTAGCAATGGCGACGACCCGATCAACAGCACGCCGGTGAACCAATTCGCTAAGCAAGTTTTGACGCATAGCCGGGGTCGCAAACAGGGAACGCATTGAGTCGGCTTGTTCACCATATTGAGACACCAACGACGTGATTTCTTCATCAACTGCCGCATCATCTACGACAATCTTCTCATTCTCTATGACCTGGCGCATGACCAAGCCCTGCTCCAGATCATGGATCGCAGTGTCACGATGTTCGGCTTCAAGAGCTTCGCGACTCTTGTTCATAATCCGCATGTAGTCATCAAGGGTCAACCCCTGCCGACGCAGTTCCTGATCTAGGTATTGCAGGCGGGAATTCACCTGCTCCTTGACCATAACTTCCGGGTATGCAATCGTCGCCCGCTCCACCATATCTGTCAGAACCTGATTGAAATAGGCATCCCTCGCCTTATTCTCAGCATCTTTCGTGAGGTTCTCACGAATACGAATACGCAGTTCAAGCAGTGTCAGGGACTTCGCTTCGCCATCTTCGCCCTTTTCGTCAGCGGTCACACGCGCAGCAAAATCATCATTCAACGCAGGGAGCGTCATGGTTTCAATTTTCTTGATTGTCACCTCGAACTTGCCCTCTTCACCGGCCAAATCTTCATACTTCTCGGCATCATCCGGGAAAGGCAGCACAAATTCACGGGTTTCCCCAACTGTCGCACCTACCAACGCATCGTTAAAACCGGGAACAAATTCAGGATGGCTGTCACTCAAAACCAGCACAGAGTCATGGCGGTGCAGCAAAACGGTGGCGTCATCGTCAAAATGGTTATCTATGTCCGCAGCGTGTTCATCGTCCTCATCAGCTGAATCTGCTTCTACTGGTTCAGATGCTTCGGCTGATTCGACTGCATCCGCGTCCTGGGTTGCTGTCTGGTCATCTTCGTCATCGTCAACCAGCACCGCATGAATGTCTACCGTGAGCCTATCCCCCAGAGCAGCCGGCTTGGCGCTTTCTTCAACAACACTATGCTCTTCCTGAAGCTCTTTAAATACCTTATCCACATCAGCATCTTCAACCTGTGGCGCGGCATAATCCAGTCGGATTGAGCGATAGTCACCCAAGTCAATCTCTGGCTCAAGCGGCAGCACAAAAATCAGGGTCGGTGGGTCGGCGGTAAAATCTTCAAATGCAGCTGGGCCATATGGTTCCAGCCCCGATTCATCCAACGCGGTGGGATAGACCTGGTTGGCGATAATTTCTGCGGCATCTTCGATAATCGCCGCCTCCCCGACATAATTCGCCAGGATTTTATATGGGGCTTTACCCCGCCGGAAGCCGGGAATATTGATCTTCTTGGCGATTTTGCGTGCAGCTTCCTTCTTGGCAGCGTCAAAACGCCCGGCATCAACCTGTACAGTCAGCCGGGCGGTGTGGTTTTCCAATCGTTCTGTTTGAATATTCAAGGGTAACAATCCTTCGCAGAGGTATTCTCTAACGCACCATGATTATAGCATTGAGCAAACCCAAATGGACGTAAAACTTTTATTAGACTTTGCTCTTGCTTTTGAACACGAAAGGCGCATTCTGCGCCTTCAACACACCAATGGGGAAGGCGGGACTCGAACCCGCACGGATAAACCACATGATCCTAAGTCATGCGCGTCTGCCAATTCCGCCACTCCCCCGAACCGCGAGTGCTATTGCATATTATATGGGAGCAAGAAAAGCATCTCAAGGCTGAATCATTCAATGCGTATCTCTGAGACGCCTTCGATATCCAATTCCCCCACCTTTGCCAGCACACTGGTAATCACTAGTTGCGCAAAGCGAAAGAGGCTTTGCATCCGCCGTATACGATCGAGATACAGTTCCGCCAGTTCTTTATCGTCCACACTCATCATGGGCATCGCATCCGAAAGGCGGTCAATATTTTCCTCCATTACATGGAGCGCACGATCCACATCGCGCATTTCTCGCCCGGCAAGTATATTTGAGATGATCTGAAGAAAATCGGTCTCAGCCTCATAATACTTCCGTCGGCCACCCCCACCGCGGACCCATACCTGCCGCACCATACCCATATGTTCCAGGGTACGCAGGTTCATACTCACACTAGCCTTAGAAATATCTAACAGTTCCACCAGGTCATCAAGACTCAACGGGTCAACGCTCAGAAGCAGCGCACCATAAAGCTGTCCCATCACTTTGCTGAATCCAAAGTAGTCAGAAAGCTGCCCCAGACCATCCAGCATACTTTCCTGGGCAGTTTCCAGAGTCGGGTCTCGTTTGCTTCCGTCTCCATTCGCTTTAAACCGGGACTCAGACATATCACTTCTTCCCTCGATTGTGACAATCGAATATTGCCTGGGAAATACCAACATTAACCTTAACACATAATCGTAACACTCTTAAGGATGACTGGCAACCGCTAGATAATTTCAGCAAACGATATCCAGCGTTGGAAATCCCGGCACAAACCGCCATTCTACCCAAACAAAACATGCCTAGCACGAATTAGGACACAGTGGTAAGATTACCCTTACACATGCGCTATCTTTCACAATGCCCCTTTACAGGAGCGAAGCAAAATGCCGGCAAATATTCCTGATATTGTTATTAGTCGCCTTCCGGTCTACCTGCGTGCCCTGAATCGCCTGTCACAGGAAGGGCAGGAGTTCACATCTTCACATGAACTTGGTCTGCGATTGGGCATCAGTTCCGCCCAAATTCGCAAAGACTTATCGCACTTCGGCGGATTTGGTAAGCAAGGCACCGGTTACAATATTCATTACCTGGCAGCGCAATTGCAACAGGTCTTGAAAGTAAACCGAGAATGGGAAGTTGCACTCGTTGGCGCTGGTGATCTGGGTAGTGCGCTGGCACATTATAAAGGCTTTTCGGATCGCGGTTTTCGGATCGCCTGTGCTTTTGACAATGCTCCAAACAAAATTGGACGCTCCCTCGGCAGTTTTACCATTCAATCCATGGAAGAAATGCCCAACGTCATCCGGGATCGCGGCATCAAAATTGCGATGCTGGCTGTTCCCGCGCAATATGCTCAGGAAGTTGCAAACCAACTCATTGAGGCCGGTATTCGTGCCATCCTCAACTATGCGCCGATTAACCTGAGCGTCCCCGACAATGTGCGTGTACAGCATATTGACCCGGTGGTACACATGCAGCGCATGACCTATTATCTCTAACAGCCAGCGGCGCTAAGACCGGGCGCCACGCTGCTCAACTCAGTAGCTCTGGAGTATGCGTCGCTGTAAGTCTTCATCTTCCAGCGCCCGACCAGCGCCAACCGCTACCGTAATCATAGGGTTTTCGGCACGATAAACCGGTACGCCGGTCTCACGTGTCAGGAACTGATCCATTCCCCGCAGAAGCGCCCCGCCTCCCGTCAGCACAATACCCCGGTCAATAATATCCGAGGCTAACTCCGGTGGTGTCTGGCTTAACACGGATTTCACTACCCCGGCAATAACCGCCAGCGGTTCAGCCAATGCTTCCACCACCTCACTGGTACTAAGCGTGACGGTGCGTGGCAAACCACTCACATTATCCCGGCCCTGAATCTCCATCGTCATCTCTTCCGGCAATTCCACCGCCGCGCCCACCTGAATCTTGATCGATTCGGCAGTTGGTTGCCCCACAGAGAGGTTATACTTACGCCGCACATAACTGATGATAGCATCATCCTGACGCAACCCCCCTACCCGGCCACTCTCGGCCCGGATGATGTTGTTCATACTCAGGATAGCCGCTTCCGTCACACCACCGCCAATGTTGACAACCATATCGCCGGCAGGCGTCCGCACCGGCAGTCCGGCGCCAATCGCAGCAGCCAATGGTTCCTGGATCAAGAAGGCACGCCGCGCCCCAGCAGCCAGCGCCGCCTCATGCACAGCACGCTTCTCGACACTGGTCACACCATACGGCACTGAAATCATCACCGTTGGTTTGACCATTCGAATGCGACCGGCAACTTTGTTGAAGAAGTGGCGCAGCATCGCTTCAGTCACTTCATAGTCAGCTATCACACCGTCCCGAAGCGGGCGAATCACCTGAATATCTTCTTCATCTACGCGACCCAGCATCTCACGGGCGGGTTGACCGATCTCAACAATCCGCTCATCCTCAGTCGTCAGCGCAACCAGTGCCGGCTCTTGAAGAACGATTTGCCCATTTTCGTAGATCAGGACATTAACCGTACCCAGGTCAACCCCGAAGTTCTTTGCGAACAATCCCATTGTGTATCTCACTCACTGCTGATTTTACCCGCATCATTATCATCGTGCTGCCATAAAATAGCAACGCCCGGACAGGAATCGCAGACCGGGCGTTGGGTTCTAAACGTTTAACCGAGAGGATCAGTTATCATTCTCATCAATAATCCGCATGACGGTGCCACGAGACTGAATCTTATTCCTGATCCGCACCGCGAGTTCAGCCCGCCGCAGTGCCAATGCCGCTGCACGGTTCTCCCCTTCCGGTATACCTTCAGCCATCATTTGCGCGGCACGCTCACGTGCCTTATCAATGGCTTCCATATCCAGTTCAAAAGAGGATTCAGCCAGGTCAGCCAGTACCACCACTTTATCGGGACGGATATCCACGACGCCACCATAAATGGCGAAACGCTCCTCAGCGTTCCCCTTGCGGATAACCAGTTCACCGAAGCCGAGTGTCGTTAAAACCGGAGCATGGTGCGGCAGCACACCCATTTCGCCTTCCGAACCGGGAATGATAATAATATCGGCTTCCGGCTCTTCAAACACACGCTTTTCCTGTGTCACCACTTCTACATGAATTGGCATCATTCGCCCCTTTTACAAACTAATTCTGGGATGCTTCATGACGTGCCAGCACATCCTCAATCGGCCCGGCCATATAGAAGTTTTGCTCCGCGATGTGATCGAGTTGACCATCCAGGATCATGCGGAAGCCACGTACTGTATCGCGCACGGTCACGTAACGCCCTTCACGCCCGGTAAACTGCTCGGCCACGACCATCGGCTGGCTGAGGAAAAGTTCGATCTTACGGGCACGAGCGACCAGCATCTTATCTTCATCAGACAGCTCGTCCACGCCCAGAATCGCGATGATGTCCTGAAGGTCCATATAGCGCTGCAGCACCTGCTGCACCTCGCGGGCGGTACGATAGTGTTCCTCGCCCACCACATTCGGGTCAAGAATCTTGCTGGTACTCGACAGCGGATCAATCGCCGGGAAAATACCTTTTTCCACAATCGAACGTTCCAGTGCGATAGTGCTATCCAGGTGGGTGAATACCGCTACCGGAGCCGGATCGGAGTAGTCGTCAGCAGGCACATAAACCGCCTGCATGGACGTGATCGCGCCCTTACGGGTGGAGGTAATACGTTCCTGCAACTGCCCCATTTCGTCAGCCAGTGTCGGTTGGTAACCCACTGCGGAAGGCATACGCCCCAGTAGCGCCGAGACTTCCGAACCCGCCAGGGAGTAACGGAAAATATTGTCAATGAACATCAGCACATCTTTGCCCTGGTCACGGAAATGTTCTGCCATCGTCAAGCCGGAAAGTGCCACACGCAGACGCACGCCCGGCGGCTCATTCATCTGTCCGAAGACCATCGCCAGTTTGTCCAGAACGCCAGCCTCGGCCATTTCACCATAAAGCTGCGTTCCCTCGCGGGTGCGTTCACCGACACCGGCGAACACCGAAAGGCCTTCATGCTGGGTGGCAATAGAGTTAATCAACTCCATAATGGTCACGGTCTTGCCTGTACCCGCACCACCAAAAATGCCGGTCTTACCACCCTTCGCCATTGGCGCAATCAGGTCAATAACCTTCAAGCCAGTCTCGAATACCTCAATCTGGGTGGATTGTTCCTCAAAAGAAGGCGGGGTCGCATGAATCGGGCGATGCGGCTCACTGGCCGGGACCGGGGGTTTCTGATCAACAGGCCGGCCAATAACGTTGAACACCCGCCCCAGAGAGGCTTCACCAACCGGAACCATAATTGGCGAGCCAGTAGAAAAGGCCGGAATGTTACGCTGCATACCGTCTGTCGTATCCATCGCAACAGTACGAACCAGATTATCGCCCAGGTGCATCTGGACTTCCAGAATCAGGTCTTCATGACCGTCACGCGGCACTCGCAGCGCTTCGTAAATATCAGGGAGCTGGTCATGCGGGAACTCCACGTCCACCACGTTACCCAGCACCTGCGAAACACGTCCTTGAACTTCGCTCATTCGTCACATTCTCCTATGTGGTGTTGTGTGCTAACGCTAGGCTTTGCGCCCGCCAACGAGTGTGTCTTGTAATTGTCGCAAACCGTCCCAATCGCCCTTCGCGGCGAAGGTAGCCTGCTCCGCCCATGTGCTAAGGCTGGGCGCGAGACGCATCCCGGCAGCCTCAACAGCAGCCGTCAGCGTGTCTTCAGACGATTGCGCCAACTGGGCAAACGTTGTTATACCCGCAGCCTGGAGTGCTGCCGACATTTTCGGGCCAATCCCCTCGATCCGAGTCAGGTCGTCACCAGCCACCGGCGTTTGTACGTTTTTCCGGGCTGCTGGTTTGCTCTTACCATTGGGGGTCTGTGTTGCAGCATGATACGCAGCCAGGATTTCATCCGCCGCTTTCTCAATCGTATCATGCAGAGCTTCCGCACCACCCACAATGTCCAGGATTTCGGCGGTAATGGCCGACTGGCGTGCCTTGTTGTATACCAGCGTCAGGTCCGCAGTAAGCTGCGTTGCATTGTCGGAAGCATTCCGCATGGCAACCATACGCGCCGAGTGCTCGCTGGCCTGGCTTTCGAGAACCGCCTGGTACAATTGCAACTCGGTAAAACGCGGGACGATTTCATCCAGAATGGCCGCAGCATTCGGCTCATACTCGTAGTCCTGTGCGCCACCACTGACCACAGGAACATCTTTCACGTACTCGGCGGCAACCTGATCTTCAGTCGTATACGGGATTAAGGGCAGCCACCCCAATACAACCGGACGCTGAGTCAGCGTATTGATGAAATCGGTGTAGGCGATAAACACCTGATCTACCGATCCACTCAGAAACTCATCAACTGCCAATCGCGCCACGGGTGCAATGTCATCGGTAGTCGGGTCAGCTGGCAGGTCACTGAACTCAGCGATTACGTTTCTACCAGCATGGATGAGCGAGTCGCGCCCCTTGCGGCCAATCGTCACAAACTTCACCGGCTTGCCCAGCCGCTGCGCAAATCGCTGTGCCACACGCACGATATTGGTATTGTACGCGCCTGCCAGACCACGATCTGCTGTAATCAGGACGACCATGGCCGCCTTAACTTCGGCGCGCTCAATCAACAGGGGGTGCAGCGGTGTACCTTTGGCGGCAAAGTGCTGCACATTTAGCAGAATCTCCCACGCTTTTTCGGAATATGCGCGACTGGCAAGCACCTTTGCCTGAGCGCGGCGTACCCGCGAGGCAGAAACCGCCTCCATAGCGCGGGTGATCTGCGAAATATTCTTTACACTGCGGATACGCTTCTTAATCTCGCGTGCTGAAGCCATTTAGCACCTCCTTCCCTTGCGAACTCGGCGCATTAGCTCCAGCTTTCGTTGAATGTTGTAATGGCTTTACGCAGCTTGGCGATGATGTCATCATTCCATTCACTCGAATTGTTTGCAATCGCATCCGCCACATCCGCAAACTGAGTGTGATAGGCACGCAGGAAGGCCGCCTGCCATTCTTTTACCCGTTCCACAGGCACATGATCGAGCATCGCATTTGTGCCGGCAAAAATGAGCGCCACCTGATCAGTAAGCGGCATCGGATCATATTGTGGCTGCTTAAGCAGTTCGGTCAGGCGCAAACCGCGATCAAGCTGCTGCTGCGTGGATTTATCCAGGTTGGAGCCAAACTGTGCAAAAGCTGCCAGTGAACGAAACTGCGCGAGGTCCAACCGCAAACCACCGGCCACTTTCTTCATTGCCTTCGTCTGGGCGTCACCACCCACACGACTCACGCTGATACCTACGTTCAGCGCCGGGCGCTGGCCGGAATAGAACAAATCGGATTCGAGGTAAATCTGCCCGTCGGTGATAGAAATCACGTTGGTCGGCACATAGGCGGATACGTCACCCAACAGGGTTTCGATGAATGGCAGCGCTGTCAGGCTGCCGCCGCCGCGTGCTTCGCTCAACTGCGCTGCACGTTCCAGCAAGCGGCTGTGCAGATAGAACACATCACCCGGATACGCTTCACGTCCCGGAGGACGACGCATCAGCAGGGAAACCTGGCGGTAGGCCCAGGCGTGTTTGGAAAGGTCGTCGTAGATCACCAGGGCATCTTTGCCGTTTTCCATGAACCACTCACCAATCGCACACCCGGAGTATGGCGCGATATAGTTCATCGCTGCCGGGTCAGACGCCGCTGCGACGACAACAGTGGTATATTCCATCGCCCCGGCTTCTTCCAGCAGCGCGACCAGGCGAGCAACCTCACCCTTACGCTTGCCGATGGCGACATAAATGCAATACATATCCTTCCCCTTCTGGTTCAGGATTGTATCAATGGCAATTGCCGTCTTACCGGTCTGGCGGTCCCCAATTACTAATTCACGCTGTCCACGCCCGATGGGGATCATCGAATCAATGGCAATCACGCCCGTCTGCACCGGGCGATACACATTCTGACGCTCCATTACACCTGGGGCAATGCGCTCAATCAGGTACGATTCGCTCGACGCAATCCGACCTTTACCATCTACCGGTATACCGAGAGCATCCACCACGCGACCGACCATTCCCATCCCAACCGGGACAGAGGCAACCTTACCGGTAGGGGTCACTTCGGCACCTTCGTTGATGTCGCCGTATTCACCCATAATGATGACGCCGACATTATCCTTTTCCAGGTTGAAGGCAATGCCCGACGAACCGTTCTCAAAACGCACCAGTTCGCTAAAACGAACATTCTCCATACCGGAAACGCGGGCAATACCATCCCCGATTTCCATAACCTTGCCGACTTCTTTTACTTCAAAAGTCGGGGTAAAACCTTCTAACTGACTTAAAAAGGATTGTGCAATATCTTTGGAGATTTCCGCCATTGAGGGCCTCCCTTTTCCAGAGCTAATCAGATATGTGTTGTCCTACAATCAGCATGGTAGCTGGTAATTAAACCGTGAAAACGTTGTGCTAACAACCATGAACCATCCATGCGACAGTCCAAAGTTGCCAGCTATAAGCCGTACAGCAAAACTTACCTGGTCTATGTGAGAAAAACCCGCAATTTCACCAACAATAAGCCGGCAACTTATTGTTTATGGTCGTCTTCGTACCGTATTCCAATGATACTCGCGCACCATATATGGAGACAAGCAACAGTCGTGCCACACGCTCTGTGCATTGTAGCGTATGACTGGCTATCTGTCCACTTTTTCACAAAGCCGGATACTGAAAAGGGATTCGTCATTCACCGTTATCTGGTTTGTGTACCGATGTGCCACTGCCAAGCGTGACAGATCGTTGGTATGCCGCCCAGACTGCTCGTGAAACAACGGTGCGCAGCCCCCCCTTCTCCAGGTGGTAGATGGCTTCCGCCGATGTACCGCCGGGACTCGTGACCTGGTTGCGCAGCTGTGCCGGGTGCAGGCCAGACTCCGCCGCAAACTCCACCGAGCCACGCATCGTCTGGATGACTAAGCGCTCGGCGTCGCGCCGGGAAAAACCCATGTGAACACCAGCATCAATCAACGCTTCCATAAACAGGAAGATATACGCTGGGCCAGTACCGCTCAAGGCTGTTGCCATATCCAGGTAGCGTTCGTCATCCAGGTAAATCTGCTCACCGAGTGCCCCCAACAGCGTCTCTGCGTGTTTACGCTGGGGTTCCAGCACCTCCGGGGTCGCCGTCCAGACGGTAATTCCTTGCCCTATTTGTGCTGGGGTATTCGGCATCGCCCGCACCACACTGGCATTTGCAACACCGTCGGCAATCGTACGAATCTTCACCCCAGCAATGATGCTAAGTACCAGTGCTGCCGAATGCGCTCCACGCCGCACCACCGGCATCACGCTTTCCAACACCTGCGGCTTGACCGCCAATACCAGCAGATCCGCCTCTTGTGCTGCTTCCCCGTTATCAGCGGTGTAGCGCAAGCCGTAGCGCGAGGCTAATTCGTGACCGCGTTCCTCATGTGGGTCGGCGGCGATGATCTGCTCCGGGCGAATCAAATGCTTGTTCAACAGCCCCTTAATCATCGCCTCGCCCATCACCCCCGCCCCAATGAACGAGAGCGTCAGATTCTCAAATGGCATTCGCTCGCTCCTCTGAAAGACCATCCATCAATTCGTAAAACTGGGGAATACTCAATTGCTGTTTGGCGTCACTCATAGCTACTGGTGGATTAGGATGCACTTCCACCATAAGCCCATCAGCCCCAACCGCTTTGGCAGCCCGCGCCAGCGGGATGGCGATGTCACGCCGCCCAGCAGAGTGCGAAATATCCACAATAACCGGCAGGTGCGTCTCTAGCTTCAGAACCGCTACACCGCTGATGTCAAGAGTATTGCGAGTCCACTTCTCAAAGGTACGAATGCCGCGTTCCATCAGGATAACATTGGGATTACCGCTGCTCACAATATATTCGGCGGCATACAGGAATTCTTCCAGGGTGGCCGCCAAACCACGCTTGAGAATCACCGGTTGGCGCACTTGTCCCAGCGCCTTCAGCAGGAAGCTGTTTTGCATGTTCCGCGCCCCAACCCAGAAAATGTCTGTATAGTCCGACATCATCTGTATTTGGCTCTTATCCATGATTTCGCTGGTAATGAGCATGTTGTATTTATTCGCCACCTGCCGGGCCATCTTCAATCCCGGTTCACCCAATCCCTGGAAATCATAGGGAGAAGTACGTGGCTTATACGCCATCCCTCGCAGGATACGGACACCACGCTCGGCCAACGCCGCAGCCGTCTCGTCCATTTGCTCGTAGCTCTCAACCGCACATGGCCCGCTGATAATCGCAAATTCACCATTCCCGATTTGAGATCCATCCGGCAGGCTGATAATCGTCTTATCATTGGGTGAACCCCGTTGAACGAGGATTTTAGCACGCGCCTCTTTTTCCTCTAACGCCATCGACGCCCGGAAAACCTCGCGGAACAGTGCCTTAATGGTTTCGTTGCTGAACGGCCCTTGGTTCGCCGCTTCTAAGTCCTGGAGCATCTGGGCTTCGCGCTGCGGGTCATAGAAAGAAGTACCAAGCTGTGACTGCACTTTTCCAATTTCAGAGGCAATCCTGGCACGCTGGTTCAATAGTTCCAGAATTTGCAGATTCAGCGTATCAATCTGGCCGCGTAGGTCTTTCAACTGATTGTGGAGCATGATAGTTTTCCCTCATTTTTTGCGGCTAAAAGAGCATTTTCAAATTCTAGCGGCTTGTCTGATACGGATAGTCCGTCTGCCACCGGGTGGTAGCCTGGGCTACCCGTTCTTCAATCACATCAACGCCAATTCCGGAATTGGTTGGCACGCGAATGGTGCTGTTTTCCGCCAGCACAAACGGCGGTTCGGTAATGTCCGGGTCATAGTAGCGGTCTGTGGCCGAAATATCACAGGGAAGCGTCACGCCCGGCAATGAGGCAAATGCCAGGTTAGCCGCCCGCCCGATCCCGCTTTCCAGGAGGCCACCAATCCACAGCGGAAGCTCGTGTTCCACACAGATTCTGTAAATTTCCAGGCTTTCGGTATAGCCACTCACCCGCGCCGGCTTCAGATTGAGGATTCTACATGCTCCCAATTCTAATGCCAGACGTAAGTCATTGGCAGAATGAATGCTTTCATCCAGGCAGACCGGGGTCTGTAACTGCGGTTGAAGTTTGCTGTGTTCGTAGATATCATCATGCCCTAAGGGTTGCTCAATCATCAGCAGGTTAAATTCATCAAATTGCTTCAGGTGGGCGGCATCAGCCAGCGTATAGGCGCTGTTGGCATCCAACATCAGCGTGATATCGGGATAAGCTGAACGAACACCCCGCGCCAGTTCAATATCCCACCCTGGCTTAATCTTGAGCTTGATGCGCCGGTAGCCTTGTCCTAACCGCTTCTCGATAATCTTCAGAGTATCCTCGACTGTTGGCTGAATACCGATACTGACGCCAACTGTCGCGTATCCCCTTGATTCGTGTCCTTTTGGGAGATGCGCGGCAAAGGCCTGCGCCAGGGACATATTGTTGGCCTTCGCCAGGGTGTCCCAAACGGCGGCCTCAATCGCATGCTTCGCCAATGGATGGCCGCGAACGCCACTCAACAGCGGCGGGATTTCAGTAGCACTGGAAACCGTCTTGCCCAGTACCGCCGGAACCAGGAACTCCGAAAGAATGTGCAGTGCCGTCCCAACTGTTTCATAACTATAGCCGGGGTTGATTTCCGCCGAACTTTCACCCCAACCGGTAAATCCCTGATCGCTTTCCAGCTTTACCAGAATGCCGACTTTAAACGGCTCTTGTCCAAAACTAGTACGCAATCGTTCCACTAGTGTCATGGCAATTGGGTAAAGCTGAATAGACTTGATGGTTATGGAACGCACAATTACCCCCCATTCAATGTATGACTACTATCCAAAGGTGATAACACATAAAAGGCGCGGTTTCGCCCGTTATAATCCTGGTGAATAAAATCCACTACGCCATATCCTGCTGCGAATAACGCTTGCAACGCCTCGCGAGTATAATCTCGCCATGCGTGTGCCAATCCAGGATTAGCGTGGACAACGGCCTTAAAATCCGTTGGAATTTCCAACAGGATGGTTGCAGAGTCGCGTAATAGCCGGGTATCCAGGTGCCTCGTCGGTAAGCCAGGGAAACCGACTTCGTCCCAGCTTGCAGCATCGAACATCGGCCCTCCCTGCCCCAGATAATCTTCCAGACAGAGCACAGTGGCACTGCCATCCACCCGCTCCTGAACACGCTGGAGGCCGATCCACCACTCCGCCAGCAGCCGATCAGATGAACCGAGCAGCGTCAGACCACCGGTTTCTTCTGTGCCATAATGATCGGGATAATAGACACGGCAAAGACAGCCCAGCTTGCGAATATTCAGGTGTGCGTTAAGCGCCATCAGCGGGTCATACGTCCATGTCACCAGGTGGATGCCCTGGGTGAGTGCCAGGTTACGCTGCGCCAGTTTCAAGCGGCTGCCAATCCCATGACTGCGGTATTCTGGCAGCACGACCATACGCTTAGAGGCGAATTGCAGGTCGGCGGCAGTGATTTTCGCGCCAGGCTGCGGTGTCGCCCCCAAAAAGCCAATGAGCAGCCCAACCAGACGATTCCGGTCATACGCGCCCAACACATGCCCGCCATACTTGGCGATGGAAAACAGCATGTGTATTGGAACAAGTGACTCAGAATCGTCACCCCAGAAAGTCTTCTGCAATTCGACAGCAGCCCGCATTTCGCCCAAGGTCAATAACAGTTTAATCTCAAGCATCAGATTCCTCTGGGACGGCGGCGGATAGTATATCGCAGTGCCGCCCTAAAATAACGTTTTTGCGGCAGATAGGTCAGCAGAGTGTCTTCAAGTCTCCGGGGATGCAGACCGAAGTATTTATAAGCGTTCCCTAACGGAGCAGAACGATTGGCTGCCAGAATATCAAGCCACTGCCCAGTAATCAGCGAACGCGGGAAAATCCGGCTGTAAATCGTGGTGAGCCAGCGCAACAGGTACGGAGGAACAGGAATAACCAACCGGTAGATACCCGTTACGCGCATCACTGTATGGAGTAAGTCTTCCAGTGTGATATATTCCGCGCCGCCGATTTCCAGCACGGTATCCACCGTATCTATCGCTTCCAGACTGGTGATGATGGTTTTGACCGCATCCTGAATATAGAGTGGGTGCAGTACGACTTCGCCTCGACCTGGCATCAGGAATACAAACGGAGTTACTTGCAGCATCATCGCAATGTGGTTGATAAAGGCGTCTTGCTCGCCAAACAGGATACCAGAACGAATAATCGTGTAAGCAAGACCGCTGGCACGAACCAGGTCCTCTGTGATACCTTTGTATTTCAGGAGTGCGTAAGCAGATGACGAGGATGCGCCCAGATGACTGAGTGTGATAATACGCCCCACTCGTGCCGCGCGTGCCGCCGTAATCACGCTGCGCAGCCCGGCCAGTTCAACTCGTTCCAGGTCACGAGGACGCCCCCACCATTGGGCACTTTCCAGGTGTATAATAGTGTGAATCCCGGTTACTGCCTTGAACAGCGATTCTTCATCCAGCAAACTGCCCACCACAATATCCGGGAGTTTTTCCCAGGGGAGATTCTTCAAGCGATCATTGGGCAGCAAGCAGCGCACTGCACGTCCTTCAGCCATCAACTGTGCGACCAGTTGTCGCCCTACAAATCCGGTTGCGCCAGTTACAAGAATCATAAACCTCTCCTGGCGCGGGATTATAGCACCGTGCTTTACAAGATAAAATCCCCGGAAACTGTAACCAGCCCCCTTCAATGGGGTTATTTTTTAAGATACACTCTTGAATTATTGCAGTCGCAGTTGATACAGTTATTCGCTATGTAGAATAATTGGATTGCGTTTGGTGGAGGGCAATTGTGGAAAGACGACGGGTTGTCGTAACCGGGATGGGGATTATCTGCCCGACTGGAAATACAGTAGATGAAGCCTGGACGAACGCCGCCGCCGGCAAAACCGGCATTGGACCGATCACACGCTTCGATACATCCCATCTGGAAAATCACTTTGGGGGAGAAGTAAAAAACTTCAATCCTGAAGAAATCCTGGGTCGGCGCGAGGCACGCCGGACCGATAGAGTAACACAGCTTGGTTTGTATGCTGCCCGGCAGGCGATGGCCGATTCCGGCCTCGTTATCACCGAAGAAAACCGCTATGACGTCGGTTGCGTTATGGGCAGCGGCATTGGCGGCATCGAAACGATTTTTGAAAGCATCAAGGCCTTTATTGAGCGCGGCGCAAAAGCGGTCAGCCCTCTGTTAGTGCCGATGATGCTCCCCGATAGTCCTTCAAGCAAGGTTTCGATGGTTTTTGGGATGCGCGGGCCTAATTTCGCTATTTCTACCGCCTGTGCTACCGGCAACAATTGCATTGGTGAAGCCACGGAGATTATCCGGCGTGGCGATGCTAAAGCAATCCTGGCTGGAAGTACCGAGGCCGGGTTGGTAGATGTTGCTATCGCTAGTTTTAACAACATGACGGCGATTTCCCGCCGCAATGATGCACCGGAAAAAGCCTCGCGCCCCTTTGATCGGGATCGGGATGGCTTTGTAGTCGCCGAAGGTGCTGGTCTGCTGCTGCTGGAAGAACTGGAACATGCTCTTGAACGCGGGGCAAAGATTTATGCCGAAGTTCTGGGCTACGGCCATACTTCAGATGCCTATCACGTCACCGCCCCGTTGGAAACCGGCGAAGGCGCGGCTAAGGCCATCGAACGGGCACTTGAAGACGCCAATCTTACTCCACAGGATATCCATTATATCAATGCGCATGGCACCAGTACCCCCTTGAACGACAAGAGTGAAACCCTGGCGATCAAAAAGGCATTGGGTGAGCAGGCCTATGAAATCCCAATCAGTTCGACTAAATCTGTAACCGGACATCTTATGGGCGGCGCTGGTTCAGTGGAGGCTATATTCACAATTATGGCGCTGCAGAATAATTTTGTGCCGCCAACCGTGAACCTGGAAAACCCCGACCCAGCCTGTGATTTGAACTATACGCCCAACATCGGTATACCTCGTGAAATTAGTGTAGCGATGAGCAATTCGTTCGGATTTGGCGGGCACAATGCAGTTATCATAATGGGTAAATATAAGCAAAATGGTCATGCCTAAATCCGAAAGAGACCTCGCTCGCAACGGGGATGGCGGTATTTATGCGCATGTCGTGGGATGGGGCATGGCTGTCCCGGATATGATATTAACCAACCACGATCTGGAGGCAATTGTCGAAACCAGTGACGAGTGGATTCGTACCCGTACCGGCATTACTGAACGGCGCATCGCCAGTGAGCGCGAGTCAACAGCCAGCCTGGGGCTTCGTGCTGCCCAACGTGCTTTAGATATAGCTGATGTCCTGCCTACCGAGATTGACCTGATAATTGTCGCCACATCAACTCCTGAGAATATTTTCCCCAGTGCTGCCAGTCTGATTCAACACCGACTAGGCGCGGTTAAGGCCGGGGCATTCGACTTGAGCGCCGCCTGTTCCGGGTTTGTATATGGGGTGGAGATGGCGAACCAGGCCATTCGCTCCGGCAGCATCACAACGGCGGTGGTCATCGGTTCAGAGACGATGAGTCGTATTCTGGATTGGCAGGATCGCTCAACCTGCATCCTGTTTGGCGATGGCGCGGGCGCGGTGGTTTTGCGTGCCAGCAACACCCCAGGTGGGGTACTTTCCGCCGTGCTGCGCTCCGATGGCTCAGGCGCTGATATGCTCTCGATACCCACTGTGGGAAGCGAGGACCTTTCCAACTCCTACTTTCTGGCGAGCGAACATCGCATGTTTAAGATGTACATGAACGGCAGTGAAGTATTCAAGTTTGCGACTCGTGTGATCGGGGAAAGTATCCTGGAGGCGCTGCATAAAGCCGGCCTGACGCTCAATGACGTGTCGTTAGTTGTCCCCCACCAGGCGAATGCCCGCATCATCCAATCTGCAGCACGCGCTTTGAAGCTGGATGTTGATCGTTTTGTCAGTAACCTGGATCGCTATGGCAATACATCGGCAGCCTCGATACCGATTGCCTTATGCGAGGCTATTGAACAAGGGCGCATCAAAGAAAATGACAACCTGGTGTTCGTCGGCTTCGGCGGAGGGCTGACCTGGGCAGCAATGGTTCTACAATGGGGTGTCCCCCCGGCTATAGAGGGTTTTGCTGGAAGCCGGATCAAACGCCAGCGCCGCCGCGCCAGCTATTTCCTGGCGAGATGGGGAATGCGCTTACAACGCTGGGGGCGCACGATTAACCGATTCACTAACCGGTTGTTGGGGCGCAGCGAACAAAAAGATTGAGTTGCGATCAGATCAGACCGCTGTCGTAATTTAAACCGGCGGCGGTTTTTGATTCCACATATTGACCGAAACTTTTCGCTGTATTCCCCGTCGTTATAAGTGACGCCGGCCTAATTGTATTGAGGGAGTACGATGGAGCGACGGTTTATTTTGCCCGAAATCGGTTTTGCACAAATATCTATCACTTGGCCGGCGGCTTTGGTCAAGGTCTACCAGCGGTTAGCATCCTCCAGGCATAGTACGTTCATGGGAGGAATCGCGCTTTACCTGTTGTGTGCTTCGGTATTGAGTCTCATTATTTTTGTGACACCTGCACTGTTGGGTACAGACGATTACTATCATGTTCGGATTGCGACACAGATTATCGAACAAGGCAAACTGCGGCTAGATTTCCCCTGGTTGCCCAATACACTCCTCAATCCTGAGCATTTTGTAGATCATCATTTGCTTTATCATCTGTATATTGCCCCCTGGGCGTTTGTGGGTGGCATCAATGGCGCTAAGTTAGCCGCCGTGAGCATCGCTGCTGGGGTTTTTGTAGCAACCTGGATACTGTTACGCGGAATCAGCGTAAGCGCGGCTTCGCTTTGGACACTTGCACTGTTCGGAGTTTCCACACCCTTTCTGTATCGTCTCCTGATGATTCGCACCCAGGGGATGGCACTCCTGCTGTTAATCTTGGCGCTCCATGTACTTTTTCAGCGACGCTACCGCTGGTTAATCCTGCTGGCATTCGCCTATACGTGGTTATATAACGGGTTTGTGCTAATTATCGCATTTTCAGCTTTGTATATGCTGGGTAAATGGCTGACAATGCGCCAATACGACTGGCGTCCCGTCGTATACACGACCCTCGGTGTCGGGCTGGGGCTGGTCATTAACCCTTACTTTCCGCAAAACATCCTGTTTGCAGTCGAACACCTGGGTGCCAAGGTTGATTTAGGAAGCAGCATCCAGGTAGGAAACGAATGGTATCCCTATACAACTGAGGCGCTGCTGAACAACTCAACCGGGGCACTGATCCTGCTGACAGTCGGGCTGCTCCACACGAGCTTTAATCGGCGCCAACGCGATACTGTAGATAACACTCTGCTGCTGGCAGCATTCGTCACATTATTCATGGTCTTTCAATCGCGGCGTTTCATTGAATATTTCCCCGCATTCGCATTGCTGTTCAGTGCAGCGGCCTGGGGACGCAGCGGCCCGCACGATCAACGGATACTGACCCGAGTGAACCGCTATCAGCGTCAGATCACACTGATTATCGTGCTCATTATCGGCAGCGTACTCATCAGAAACACGGTGATCAACGTGTACCGGGATACACAGGCCGCAAAAGATGTCGAAACATTTGCCGGTGCGGCGGCCTGGCTGGAGGAGAATACCGCGCCAGGGAGTCTGGTTTTCCAGACGGATTGGGATGATTTTACCCGGCTATTTTACTATAACACGCACAATACGTACCTGGTTGGCCTTGACCCCACCTACCTGCAACTGGCGCGCCCAGACCTATGGAATCAATGGGTGGCGCTCACCCGAGGGCAAATTGCGCAGCCCTCGCGCATGATCTATGAGAACTTTGGGGCGGAATACGTTGTCAGTGATTCCAACCATGCCGGATTCGTTGACCAGACACGCAGCGACCCGGCGCTGGAATTGGTGTTTCGGGATGCATATAGTTATATTTGGCAGGTACAATTGGATCAATTAGCTCGAAATCCGGCGTCCTGATGCACGAATGATGCCTGGTATAAGAGACCACTCAATCATGACCAGACCATGTATCATGTGAAGCAGAATACCCTATCCTGGCGGTAGATTTATGATTGTACTTGTTCTTCCTGATATACCGGCTGAAGACCGGTTGTTGGCTCAAGCAAGAAGGGGAAATCAACAGGCGACTATGCGAATATATGAAGCCTACTTCCCTCCCATATACCAGTTTATCCGGTTACGTGTCGGTGATCCACACGCGGCGGAAGATCTGGCGAGTGATGTATTCGTTAAGTTTGTAACGGCGCTGCGTGGCAAAAATGCGCCGGACCATAGTTTGCGAGGGTGGCTCTTTCGAGTCGCACGAAACACGATTGCCGATTATTACGGCAAAGAGAAGCAAGTCGCTACCGAAACGTTGGAAGAATGGGTGCCAGCATTGGATGATGACAATCCGGAGTCGCAATTCATGCGCACGTTAGATATTGAGCGTGCAAGACAGGCTATGCGCATGTTAGCGGCAGAACAGCAGGAAGTCCTTATCTTGCGATTCGGGCAACTGTTGAGTCTTCAAGAGACAGCCGATGTGATGAATAAGACAGTCAGCGCCGTGAAATCCTTACAATTCCGAGCAGTGGATACGCTCCGGCGCATTCTTGGCGAAATGCAATTGGAAAACCAGCATGATTGAAAAAGAACTGGTAAACATCTTCGATGAGTGTGTTGACCGGCTGGCCGCTGGGCAGACGATAGAAGATTGTTTGCGACAATACCCCCAACACGCCACACAACTGCGGCCTATGCTGGAAGTCGGGTTGCTGACACGGCGGGTTGTGCCGCCTACCGCCGAAGTTATAGCGGCACAAGACCGGGTACGCCAGCGCGTCGAGACAGTAGTACAAACGATGCCGCCCCAGCGCCAACCTGTGCGTCTGTTCACCCAGCGGATAGCAACCCTGGCGGCCAGCCTGGTGCTCGTCTTCCTGATTGCAGTCGGCGGCGGCGCGACTCTGGCACAAGACAGTTTGCCAGGTGATTTTCTCTATGGCATGAAGCTGCTCACCGAAAATGTACGTCTCGCAGTGGCGCCAGATGTCTTTGGATTGACGGCTGAATTCAATCAGCGGCGCGTAGATGAAACCCGACAACTCATTACGTTTAAACGCCAGGCAGAACTCGAGTTCGAGGGGTCTGTCTCGGTCATAGATGCCAATACCTGGGAAATTGCCGGACTTCCAATGAGTGTTCCGGCGGGGTTAGGGGCACAGGTTCAAACTGGTGACAAAGTGCGTGTCCGGGTGGAAACCACCACTAACGGCGAGATTCATATAGTGGAGATCGTCGAAACTGAACATCTGGCACCACCTGCGACGCCAATGCCCCCACCGACAGTCGTACCCAGTCATACACCGACGGCAACGCTGACAGTGACATCTAGTCACACGCCAGCACCAACGGAGACACCCAGCAGCACACCGACGGCAACACTGACAGTGACATCCAGCCATACACCGAGTCACACACCAACGCCAACGGAGACACCCAGCAACACGCCAACCGTAACAGCAACAACAACCAAAACACCAACAAGCACTCGAACGCCGATTCTGCTGGTGACAAATACCTTTGCGCCAAGCCAGACACCATCGCCAACACCGGATGTCTGTGTGCCGCAGCGCCCTGACCGCTGGCAGACTTATAGGATACAAGCAGGCGATACGCTCTCTGGGCTGGCGGCTTCTCGTGGAGTACTTTTGAGCCGGGTGATGGCGGTAAACTGCCTGGTGGATGCCGGGTTCATTGTCGTCGGTCAGGAACTCTTTCTGCCAATACCGCTGGCAACTGCCCTGCCGCCATCTTCAGGTGATAATGGTCAACCTGGAAACGGTTCGGACAACAGCAACAATAACAGTGGTAATGGGAATTCGAATGACAATGGAAATGACAATGATGACGACCATAAGAACGATAATGACGACTGAAGGGAATGACATAACCTGATATAAAAACAACCCAACGCTAATATGAGGTTGGGTTGTTTTGTTTTGACTACACGAATAGCCACTTAACGGCGGCGGTTGAGAAGGCTGATGTAATACAGCAGTTGCAGTAATGCGGTCACAGCTGCCGCCACATACGTCAGCGCCGCCGCCGTCAGCACCGAACGCGACCCACTGCGGTCTTCATCGGCGACCATCAAGCCGGTATCAGACAAAAGTTTGAGACCCCGGCGACTGGCGTCAATCTCAACTGGCAGCGTAAGCAGCATAAACGCCACAACCACGCCATAAAACAGGATACCAATTTCGATTAGCCCGGCCATACGAAACAGGAAACCGATCATTATCAACCCGTAAGACACCATCGGGCTGAATCGCATCGCCGGCACAAGAAAACTCCGCATCTGAATCAGAAATGAGCGCTCTTCATGCTGTTGAGCATGGCCGAGTTCGTGCGCGACGACGGCCATCGCCGCCACTGAAGGCTTGCTCGCAACATCCTGTGACAGGCGCACTGTGTGTGACTGTGGATCGTAGTGGTCAGTATGTTGTCCCTGTACGCCTTCCAGCCGAACGCCGGCTAGCCCGGTATATCGCGTGATGCGCTCAGCAACTTCGACGCCGGTCAAGCCTGCACCATTACGAATGCGTCCCCATTTACTGAAAGCAGACGACACCATGAACTGCGCCACCACCGAGAAAAGCAGCGCCGGGATAATCACCAGGAAATAGTTAGGGTCAAAGTAGAACATCCCATTATCCTTCCAGAATCAGTTACAACTACACTTCAAATATATACGACATTTAGTTGGAGTCGTCTTAGAAATTTCTCAATGCCCGCTAAATCTGGAGGATGGATACCACGCCACCGAGCAGCTGTGTCAGTCCATCGCGGGTGTTGAGTTCGCCCGGTAGCAGATAGTTATCAATCAGGCGCGTCGAACCGATTTTTACAGCCATCGAGACCAGCAGCGGCGCATCAATCGTAATCGTGGTGTTTTGCAGCGTGCGGGCGTCACACACTGAGACATATTCCATCTGTGCCAGTGGTTCTGCGGTCAACACATCCAACACGCGCTGTTGCAGAATATCCGGTTGGCGCTCCCCATCGGCATATGCCCCACCTGCGGCCTGTAATGCCCGGTACAACACCGGCGCAGCCCGTCGTTGTTCAGGCGTCAGGTAAACATTACGCGAACTCATCGCCAATCCATCAGACTCGCGCACCGTCGGGCAGATGATTACCTCAAGCGAAAAGTTCAGGTCACGCGCCATCGTCCTAATCACAGCCGCTTGCTGGGCGTCTTTCTGGCCGAAGTAAGCGCGATCCGCCTGCGCCAGGTTGAACAGCTTCGCAACCACCGTCGCCACACCCTGGAAGTGCCCAGAGCGATGTTCCCCTTCCAGTCCCTGGGAAATTTCCTTCACCTCCACTACAGTCTGAAAACCGGGCGGATACATCACCTGGGGAGTTGGTGTGAATACAAGGTCAACCCTGGCAGCTTCAAGCATTGCCAGGTCGCGTGGCAGGTCACGCGGGTATTTCGAGAGGTCCTCATGGGGCGCGAACTGTGTAGGATTTACGAATATAGTGACGAGAACCGCGTCGTTTTCTGCACGGGCCTGTTCGACCAGGGCCAGATGCCCGGTGTGCAGCGCCCCCATTGTCGTCACCAGGCCGACCCGCCCAACGAATGCTGCCCGCGCCGCCCGCAGCGCCGCGACTGTTTCGACAACTTGCATCGGGTTACACCTCTTCCGCCTGCAGTACCGCCAGAATATCCTCTTTCATGGAAAAACTGTGGCCTTCATCCGGGAATTGTTTGGCCTCGACCTCAGCCACATAGCTGCTAATGGCATCACGGATTAGCGGCGCGAGTTGGACATACTGCTTAGCGTGGCGCGGCACAAATTCTTCAAACAAACCCACGAGGTCATGGAACACCTGCACCTGCCCGTCACAATCCGGCCCTGCCCCGATACCAATAGTCGGGATTACCAGCTTCTCGGTGACAATTTTTGCCAACGGCGCGGGAATCGCCTCCAAAACAATCGCAAAGGCTCCGGCATCTTGCACGGCCTTTGCATCACGCAAGACCTGGCGTGCCGATTCCACATCCTTGCCCTGCAGACGCATTCCACCCAGTTTGTTCACACTCTGGGGAGTCAGCCCGACATGGCCCATCACCGGGATGCCAGACTGGACGATACGGGCTATGGTCGGCGCGAGGTACTCGCCACCTTCCATCTTGACGGCGTTCACCCGCCCCTCCTGCATCAGCCGGGCGGCATTATGTATCGCCTGCTCTGGGCTGACATTGTAAGACATAAATGGCATATCCCCTACCACAAAGGGATGTGTCGTCACCCGCATCACAATCTGACAGTGATAGATGATGTGGTCCAGTGTCACAGGGATCGGGTCAGGATGCCCTTGCACCACCATCCCTAGTGAATCCCCCACCAGGATCATTGGCACACCGGCAAGGTCGCTCAATCGGGCGCTGGTCGCGTCATAGGCCGTCAGCATGGGAATTGGAATACTATCCACCACCATTTTCTGAATGTCACGAATCGTCAAACGCATACCTATCCCTCTTTATCTCAGGTCCAATACCTGTTCAATGGCTTCCAATTCAACGCCTCGCGCCGCCAACATGGGCAGCGTTAACCGCGCCAACTGAACATACAGCGCCGCGACACCTGGATCCAGGTCACAGAGCGCGTCCAGATGCAGCTTGACTGTACCCGCATCGCCCCGCACCAGCGGGCCGGTCAGCGCCGCCGGAATCCCCTGCTGCTGCAAATTTTGGGCAGTAGCCCGCACCAGCGGATTCAACGCACGATCAGCGGTTACAATATCCGCGCCCAGGCCTGTCAGAATTTGCTCGGCCAGGCTGTAGAGTGTTACAGCATAATTGCTGGCAATCACTAAGGCTGCATGATAAACCGCTTTTTTGCCCGGCGGTATAACCAATACCTGCCCATCCAACCGATGCACCAGTTCCACCAGCCACGTTCGCAAGGGCAGCAACTCGGCTTCCACAGCAAAAGCAGAACCAGGGAGATTTGCCACTGCTGTTTCAATATCCGCAAACGGAAAAGCTGGATGCAAGCTACCAACCATCGCGCCACGGGCCGCCAGCGCTGCCAGACTGCCAGCATCATGCACGCCCGAAGTATGCACGACTCCTTTCCCCCGCAAATCCTTGAGATTCAAGCGGTCTGCAACCATTTCGATAGCATCATCCGGCACGGCTAATACAGTTAAATCGGCCACTTCTAAGACGTGGTCAGGCGTATCGCAGCAGACCATCGCGCCAACTTGCTCCGCCAGCGCCATCGCCCGCACCTCGGAACGACTGTAAATACCGCGCACCTCACACCCGGCCTGGTGCCAGAGGCGTGCTAACACCGAACCGACTTTACCAGCGCCGATGATGCCAAGCGAAGGCAATCCAGAAGCATTCATGTCATTGTCCTAACGGTGTCGGCGTTGGAATTGGCTCACTGATTGCGATATTCACCGTGCAGGAAGCAACCTGAGTCAACGTGATATCAAATACTACTAAGCGGAACTGGTATTCCCCAGGCTGGTAAAACGCCGGAACAAACTGCCCTAACACACCTGTTTCCCGTACCGGTTGGTCATAATCGCGTGGGAGCGGCGCGAAGTTGTTGTTTTCCGCCTTCAATTCCAGTCTGTAGAATGAGAAATCGTCCGCAAAGGCCGTACCGACGATATTAATCGGCTCGTGTACCAGCATCCCGTTCTGAGGCACTTGCAGCGTCGCATTGGGCATATCGCAGCCCACTACAGGCGGTGGATTCGGCAGAATCGTCCCGACGGGTGTCGGCGTCAGTGTGGGTGTGATCTGAATTCTGACAATATCTTCCTCGCCCAGATTAATACCGCTGGGATCAATCGGGGAACTCCCCTGTACAAAAGGTGCAGGAGTCGGGGTATCAAAACTGCCATCTGCGACAATACGTTCAATTGTCTGAGTCGTATCCAGAGAAGCGCGAACAGTTGGCGCAATCACCCGCTGGATACCCAGCACAGCCAACCCAAATTCCACCAGAAGAATCACAGTGGTCAGTGCATTGGCCCGACTATACCGGTAAATATCCCGCTCCAACTCAAAATGTGTCGCCCGCAAAGAGCGACTGCTGCGCCGCCAGCTCAGCCACGACACAAAGACTCCAACCCCGACAAGTATATATAAACCGGGAGCGATCTGCTCAACAATAAAAACTAACGCCGTCATGCTAGTGTCCGCACCACGCCTCGCAAAATAGTCGTCAACTTCGGAACAATTACTTTTCCGGCATCCAATACTTCGTCATGGTTGGTATCCGTTTCATGGTCGGGGTCGTCTATCGCCTCGTTGGTAATCCCCGAAAAGGCCAGCACCCGCATTCCCGCATGACGCGCCACCAATACTTCATGAGCGGTAGACATCCCCACCGCGTCTGCTCCCCAGATACGCAGCATCCGAATTTCCGCCGGTGTTTCATAGTTCGGCCCAGAAAGACAGACATACACCCCTTCGTGCAGCTTAATCCCGGCCTCATCTGCGACCTGGTGGGCTAACTGCCGGAGGTCACGATCATAGGTATGAGTCATTCCGGGGAAACGCGGGCCGATGGAATCATCGTTCGGCCCCATGAGTGGATTATTCCCGGTCATACCCACCAGGTTAATGTGATCGTTCAACAGCATGACATCACCAGTTCTGTACCCGGTATTCAGCCCACCCGCAGCATTGGTCAGGATCAGTGTATGAACCCCAAGCAGTTGCATCACCCGAATTGGGAATGTCACCTGCTGCATCGTATAACCCTCGTAGTAATGAGCGCGGCCACGTTGTGCCACCACCCATCGCCCTTCCAACCGCCCGATGACCAGCTCGCCGCTATGGCCGACTACGGTTGACCGCGGCCAACCGGGGATTTCGGTGTACGGAATCGTCACAGCATCGGCGAGAGCATCGGCCAATCCCCCCAACCCTGACCCTAACACCAGGCCAACCCCTGTTTGCTGTGCGCTGTAGCTGCGGATAACCGCAACTGCGTGTTCATAGTCTGCTTTGTCATACATCGTCATATTCTTTCGTCAATGTAGAAGAAACACAATTATCCTCATTATAACCGATGCCAGCCGAAGAAGGTTAGTTGCGCTAGTCAACCTGCCGCAAAATGGGTAAACTGAGCGTGTTCTGACAGTAGCAAGGTTCTTTAGAACCCATCTGAAAATTCCTATCCGGTAGAATAAGTGTTGCCAAACAACCCA
>CALJKV010000095.1 GCA_937974245.1 uncultured Chloroflexota bacterium
CCGAAGAAGTCACGCAAACCTATATCCGCTATTATCGCAAATACGGTAAATGGATTGGCCCCGGCAGCCCGCCCGCCGACCTGGAATCCCCCGCCGAAGAAGAAACCTACGACCCCGCCCTCAGCCTCACCATCCGCCCCGCCGCCTCTTGATACCCTCGACCCGCCATCCTCGTAAGGGCGTGGTATACCGCGCCCCGTTTGAAACCCGCCCCTGCACAATCGCCCCAAAATAAGGGGATGTAGGGGCGCACCATGGTGCGCCCGCGAACCTGGAATCCCCCGCCGAAGAAGAAACCTACGACCCCGCCCTCAGCCTCACCATCCGCCCCGCCGCCTCTTGATACCCTCGACCCGCCATCCTCGTAAGGGCGTGGTATACCGCGCCCCGTTTGAAACCCGCCCCGCACAATCGCCCCAAAATAAGGGGATGTAGGGGCGCACCATGGTGCGCCCGCCACCCCCACAATCACCGTACTAATATGTCAAAACTTTGACCAGTTCCCTCCCCGTTGACGGGGAGGGTTAGGGCGGGGTCAAAAGAGATGTCTATGATTGATGACCAGTCCTCAATTAAACCCGGCGGTCATCTGCCCGCAGAATCCCCCCTCAATGAGGGGATGTAGGGGCGCACCATGGTGCGCCCGCCACCCCCACTTTTCAAATGGTTTTACAGGGTGAGGCCGTATCCGTGCCTCGCCCTCTTTTCATTTCTATTCCCGGTGAGAATTCTCCATCTCCATTGGCCTTAGGGAATCCCACGTGCCTGCGGTATAGTTACCGCATCATTGGAACAATCAATTAGGAGAAGTTTACGATGCAATACCGTCGTGTAGGCAAATCCGGCCTGAAGGTCAGCGCGATTTCGCTGGGCGCGTGGCTCACCTTCGGCAGTAAACGGGTGGAGCAGGAAGCCGCCAAAACCTGTATCCGCACCGCCATTGAAAACGGTATCAACTTCATTGATGTGGCCGATATGTACTCCTACGGGCAGGCGGAAGCCCTGGTCGGGGAGGTCGTCAAAGACTACAAACGCAGTGACCTCGTCATCAGCACCAAAGCGTACTGGCCGATGAGCGAGAACGTCAATGACCGGGGGCTTTCCCGCAAGCACATCACCGAGTCGGTCAATGCCTCGCTCAAACGCTTCAACCTGGACTATGTGGACATCTTCTTCTGCCACCGTTTTGACGACGAAACCCCGTTGGATGAGACCGTCCGGGCGATTGACGACCTCATCACCCAGGGCAAGATTCTCTACTGGGGGACCAGCATGTGGAACGCCGCCAACCTCAATGACGGGGTTGCCACTGCTAACGCCATCAACGGCAGCCGTCCGATTGTCGAGCAGCCGGAATACAACATGCTCGACCGCAATTTTGTGGAATCCGGCCTGGAAACCGCGCTGGCGAATCACGGCCTGAGCCTCGTCGTGTGGAGTCCGCTGGCGCAGGGCATCCTGACCGGCAAGTACAACGACGGCATCCCGGCGGGCAGCCGTTATGAGACAGTGGACTGGTTCAAAGACCATCTGACACAGGAAAAGGTGCAGAAAGCGCGGGGTATCAGTCAGCTGGCGGCGGAGATGGGGACGACCCCGGCTGCGCTGGCGATTGCCTGGGTACTGAAAAATCCGCACGTTGCCAGTGCGATCACCGGGGCAACCAGACCGGAACACGTCACACAAAACCTCAAGGCGCTGGACGTGACCATCACCGACGAGATCAACCGGAAAATCGAAGACATCCTCCAGAACAAGCCGGTGGTGCCGAAGTATAATTCGTGAGTTTTGACTTGGGGTGAAGCTCGTAGGGGCATGACAATGCAATTTCACAATTACACACGGAGATAAACCCGGCGGGCAGGTGCCTGCAAAATCGCCCTAGAATGAGGAGCGTGTAGGGGCATAATATATTGCGCCCGCCCCCCACAATCACCGTACTAATTTGTCAAAACTTTGACCAGTTCCCTCCCCGTTGGCGGGGAGGGTTAGGGAGGGGTCAAAAGAGATGTCCATGATTTAGACCAGTCCTCAATTAGACCCGGCGGGCAGGTGCCTGCAAAATCGCCCTAGAATGAGGAGCGTGTAGGGGCGCACCATGGTGCGCCCGCCCCCAAACCGCAACACCGCGCCAATTTCTTAAAACGCATCATCATGCCCGGAAGTCAAAAGTGATAAGTGGGGCGTTCTGGTGTGAGCGCCCCTCGATTTGGCCGGTCTATGCTTTCTGCCTGGTGGATGATTTTTTCGGACGTTCGCCACCCCGCAGCAGACGCGCCAGCAGTGCCACCCCAATCAGCGGCCATATCCAGGCTAGATCGCCCGGCCCGCCCGGCCCGACTGCCGCTTCCCCCTGCCGGATACGAATCAGCCGGTAGTCTTTTGAGAGACTCTCCAACGCATCATCGGTCATGGTTCTGGGGGATACCCCGGCGAAGAGCGGCGCGGCAAACCCGCTGGCGATCAGGACAGCCCGCAGGATTTCCAGGCGGCGTGGATCATCCGACACGTCCTCAGCCGTCCCCATCCAGCGAGCATCCGGCAACCACACCTCCACCGAAGGGTTTGCCTGGATATTCTTGTACCAGTGTGCCTGCGCCCCAAAAGCCGCCGTACAGTAAACATCGCCATCCACAATGGCATAGTTCACCGGGGTGCGCCGCGTCAACCCGCTTTTGCGCCCGGTGTGGGTGATAACCATAATCTGTCCGGCTTGATCCGGCCAGGCATTCATCAACCTGCCCATGCCCAGCCGCCACATCAACAGCATAAAACGATTGCCGTACTTGAATGCCTGCCGCATGAATTCATCCTGCGCGTTCATTTCTGCCATACAACCTCCCTTTTTCACTCTCAATCGTAAGATGAATCCCGCCGACTGCGTAGTGACAGATGGCGAATCCCGGCTAGTAGCTTTGGCACTTCTGGCAGGCCAATCGAATCAAAAGGGGCGCAGTCGGTGCGCCCCTGTCGTTATGCTAATTCAAATTCATGAGGATAAGCTGATGATGCCTCCTACTTGCGGCGGCGTGTCATCAGGAAAACCGCGGCTCCAACCAACCCCAGTGCCATCAGCAGCAGCGGACGTGTCGCGCTCAAGGGCGAAATCCCCGTAGATGGCAGTTGGGTTACACTGGGCGGGAAGGTCGGCAGCCCCTGCCCCGAACCACTCGTACTGCCCGTGCCAGTGCCGCCACCACCGCCACCGGGTGTGGGGGGGACTGGCGTCATCGTTGGAATAACGTTCACGATCTCTAGCGGCGTCAAAAGACTGTTACTGGGATAATACGTCCAGATGTCCAGACCTTTCATATCGCCAAATGCGCCGGTGCATTGTACGCCGGTGTGACCGCCAGCAGCAGCGCCATAGGCCCGCTGATTGGTCGTGGAGTTAAACCCGGTGAGCAGATCGCTGTTGGCCGTAGCAGGCGGGAGATTCCCGCACAGGATCGTATTGGGAACAGCGCCGCCAACGATGGTTCCGGCCAGGGTTCGATAGCTGCGATCATCGTAGAATGCTGAGGAACAACCACCGGTCAGGGGCGGGCAGACACCACCTGGCGGGTTGATCAAGGTCAGACTTGGGCCACCGTTAATGCTGTTTTCAGCGTCCAGCATGGGGAAGTGATATTCACCAGAACGAACGTTGAGGCGTACTGAATACAATCCAACTGGGAAGGGGGTTCCTTCATTATCCAGGCCGTCCCAGTTCACAACGTTTGTGCCTGCAACCGAATTTCCGCGTAACACCCGGTTCGTGAGCGTGGTAGGAGAAAAGTCCACGCCATCCTGGCTGATCGTTAATTCATACGATCCATCCACCGTACTGTCAAATTCGAAGTCGCCACCGGCGCTCACCAGGCTGATAATACCGACGATACTTCCATTGAACGAGAAGTTGCTGATGAGGGGAGGTGTCGGATTCACCGGGATGCCCAGGGCCGTTTTAGTGACGGCCTGCGGCGGGCCAAAAAACATCGGGTAAGTGGGCCGATCCATACCCACACCGCCATCGAGCGACGCCAGCGTGTTTGACGGGCTGAGCACATCGTGATACAGCGGCGTTACGCCATCGCTATCCAGAAACCCGCGCTGGCTGCTATACATGACGAAAGCAAAAGGATCAAACCCTTCGGTGTCGGTCTGATAGACAAAACCGTCGTTGGTGAGTGTATAGAGGGTTGAATAGACGGGTCGTCCATTGTTGCCCGTACGCATACCCAAATAATAGGTATATACCCGCCCGGTAATATCGACCGCACTGTTGAGCGCGGCACGCACCGTCACATCCCAGGCGGCAACCGAGGTTGTCTGCGTCGCATTGAAGTTGTTGGGATTCGTCAGGGCAATATCGCCCGGTTGGTTATCCGCTGTATTGTAGGGTGCCTCCCCCGACGGCCCATGGAAGATTATCCCATAAATGCCATCTGCCGGAGCCTGGAAGGTACAGGGTTCATATCCATTGACTACGCCGCCGCCCGGCACAGTATCCGGCCCGGCCAGCTCCTGGGCACGGCTGCTGATGATCCCCTGATTGGGCAAACCGCTGGCAGTGCGCTGGGTCTGGCAGTCATAAGTGGGGGCGCCGACGGTTTCAGTGCCAATTGCCCCGGTAATCACGCCGGGGTCATAAACGAAGATGTTGCCATTATTGATGCCTACCGCAGTGGATCCCATCAACAGGAATTCACCTGCATTGAGGTAAGCGTACAGAATAATGCGGTACCGGATAATATCCCCAGGCCCATAGGAGCTGGTCGTATATTGCAGATTCGCGCGTGCAGCACCAACGGGTGAGGGATTAGGAAATAAATTGCGGCTGCCATCAGCCAGAACAGACTGTGCCGACAACGATAAAACGACCAACAGCACAACAATAACCGCGAGCACACGTCTCATAAAACCCAATCCTTCTGGCTCATGTTTCAACCCCACCACACTGATTGCGTAATCACATAATTACGATAATTACTCATGTTAAGTATAGCAGAGAACGACGCAGAAACAAACCTGCGCCACGCTATTATAGATACTGTAAGTATTCCAACAAAAAACAAACTAAAAAGAGGAAAAAAGAGGAAAAAGCGCACCAAACTAAGCAAACAAGGGGCCGAAGCCCCCTGTCTGGACATGCGAAATATACTTTTGCAAGGTGCTTAACGGAATAACTCGCGCACGATAATATTACGCTGAATTTCGCTGGTGCCTTCGTAAATCTGGAAGATTTTCACATCGCGCAGCAGCTTTTCTACCGGGTACTCTTTCATGTAGCCATAGCCACCGAGTACCTGGACAGCGTCCACCGCCGCTTTGGTCGCCATATCGGCAGCAAAGGCTTTCGCATAGGCCGGGACTTTGGGGTTGGCGATGCCGTTATCCACCTGCCAGGCCGCCTGCCAGACCAGCAGCCGTGACGCTTCGTAGTTGATTGCCATATCCGCGATTTTGTGGCCGATAGCCTGGTGCTGGTAGATCGGCACACCGAAAGCCAGCCGCTCTTTGGCATATTTGACGGACTCATCCAGCGCCCGCCGCTGCAAACCGACTGCCGCCGCCGCCACACCGGGGCGACTGTGGTCGAATACGGCCATCGCCAGATAAAAGCCGCGCCCGACATCCCCAATCACGTTTTCTGCCGGGACTTCGACATCTTCCAGTATTATTTCAGCGGTGTCGGATGCTCGCTGGCCGATCTTATCGAACTTTTTACCCACTTTAACGCCTGGCGCGTCGCGGTCAACCACAAAACAGGTCATGCCGCGATGTCCGGCGCTGGGGTCGGTCTTGGCGAAAATCGTGAAAAAATGGGCATGGCTGGCATTGGTGATAAAGGTCTTGGAGCCGTTGATAATATACGAGCCATTTTTCTTTTCCGCCCGCGTCTCGATACCCACCACGTTCGACCCGGCAGCCGCTTCGGTCACGCCGTAGGAGACAAACTGGCCTTGATCCATCAGCCGTTCGCCCAGCCAGTATGCCTTTTGCTTTTCGTTCCCGGCCAGGATGATCGGCAGCGCCCCCAGGCCATTGGTCGTTATGCTGGTGCCGATGCCGGTGCAACCATAGCCGAACTCTTCCGCGACCAGGCATTCTTCAAAGGATGTCGCGCCCACACCGCCAAAGGCTTCCGGGATATTCATGTTGGTGATACCCAGCTCAAGGGCTTTCTGGAAAATTTCCTCGGGGAATATGGCATGTTCGTCATACTCGGCGGCGACAGGCATAATCTCTTTGGCGGTGAATTCCCGCGCCATCTTCTGGAGCATCTGCTGTTCGTCGGTGAGCATGAATGACACGCTGCCTGCATTCGTGGGGGTCATATCTTCATCTCCATAAAAACCATAATCTAACGAGCATTCGATTAATTATAGCATGGGTTTTGCAATCGCCAATGACCCTGATTCCCCCGGTTTTGCGTCAACTGTCCCGAATACGACTTGCCCGAAAACGCAGCAGGCTGCATAATACCAGTTGGGGCAGCGCCGATTGTTTACCCGCCCGCACACACGCAGGAGAGATTGTGATTCGTTCGGCTCGTCTTTTTACGCTATTGCTTGCAGTCTTGGTGTGGATATTAACAGCCTGTGGCGGCCAACCTGAGCCAGCGCCGGCTACCGATTCCGTAGCGACCCAGGCAGCGCCGCCGACTGCTGAACTGCCCGCCAACGGCAGTGGTGTCTTACTGGTGGCCCGCGTCAACGGCCAGGAGATCACTCTGCCGGAATTTCAGCGGGCGCTGGAACGCCGCCAGCAGATGGTGGTGGATGCGGCCAACCCTGCCGCGCTCCAGGCCGAGGTGCTGGATCAACTGGTTGAGCAGGCCCTGATTGAACAGGCCGCCACACAGCAGAATCTCACGGTCAGCGATGAGGAACTCCAGGCGCAGATTCAGGAACACAAGAACCTGGCCGGGAGCGAAACAGCCTGGCAGGATTGGTTGGCGGCCAACCTGTATACCGCCGATGAGTTCAGCACCACCCTGCGCGAGACGCTCATCGCCAATCTCGTGCGCGACAGCGTGATTCAAGGCCTGCTGGGGAATGTCCCTCAGGTTCATGCCCGCCATATCCTGGTAGCAACCGAGGCCGAGGCCAATGACCTCCTGGCGCAGTTCCAGGCTGGCGCGGATTTCGCCGGACTGGCGGCGGCACACTCACTGGATACTTCGACCCGTGAAGCCGGGGGCGACCTCGGCTGGTTTTCGCAGGATGGGTTGCTGACTCCTCAGTTGGCCGCAGCCGCCTTTGCGCTGCAACCGGGGCAAATCGCCGGGCCGATTGTGACGTCACTGGGTTATCACATTATCCAGACCCTGGAGATAGCCGAACGGCCTATCGAGCCTGATATGTTGGCCTATGTTTCCCAGGTGCGTTTTGAAAACTGGCTTCAAGCACAGCGTGAGGGCGCGGTAATCGAAAAATATTGGGGGTGACAGCATGAAACAAGGGCCATCACGCATCTATAATATTGTGAGTGTTATTTTTCTGGCGATGAGCGCCATCTGGATCATCGTGGTCATCGCCCGGCTGCTGGGGCCGGCCTAACGAAATACGGGAGCAACTTATGAAATCAAGCTCGGCGGGTATCTTTAATCTGATCAGTCTTGTTTTCCTGGTGTTGACGCTGGGGGCTGTCTTTATTGTGATTACACGCCTGGCCGGACCGCCCGCGCAGGTGCAGGAAGTAGCAGACATTCCCACAATAGCCGCGCTGCCGACACTGACGCCTTCGAATACGCCCACCAATACGCAGCCGCCCACATTCACCTTTACCCCTACCGATACGCTGACGCCAACCAACACCTATACGGCCTCGCCGCTGCCGACATTGTCCCCCACCATTACCGATACACCGAGCGCAACTTTCACGCCCAGCAACACACCCACGCCGTCTATCAGCCCATCCCCAACTCCGACAGCGACTTCTACCGCGCCGACCAATACGCCCGAACCCACGCTCTCGCCGTTCCTGTTTGAACTGCGGGATAACCAGGTGATATTTACCGAAAACTTCCAGAACCGGGCGAGCGTTGGCTGTGCCTGGCAGGGGATCGCCGGGCAGGTCTTTGACGAGAACGGAAGTCCGTTGAATGGGCTGCGCGTGCATGTCTTCGGTGGGGACGTTGACCGCACGGTCACCAGCGGTGACAACACCCTGATCGGCGCATCCGGTTGGGAAGTGCCGGTGGATAACAAGATTAATGGCAATACCTACCAGGTTGAACTGATGTCGGCGGTAGGCACGATTGTTTCGCAGCGCATCACCGTGACTTTTGCGCAGGACTGCTCAAAGAACCTGGCGCTGGTGAACTTCCGGCGGACACGCCCGAACTGATCCGATGAGCGACGAAACCAATCGCGGTATTCGGCGGGTAAGCCGGAAAGACCGCAAAAAAAAGCTGGACAAACGCGGGCCATTGTTTCCGCCCGACGCAATTGAGGAAGATTTCCCGGAAGCTGCGGCAGAGCCACCGCCAGCGCCGCCCAGAGCGACGCCGCCAGGGGATCGTTTCCCATCGCTGGAGATTGGTACGGCAGTGCCACCGGCCCCCGGCAAACCTGCGCCCAAGCCACGCCGGACATTGCTGCCTAACCTGGTGGCCGTGTTGTTTGCCCTGGCGACAGTGATTCTGCTGGCGTACTATGCCCTCATCGCAGTTGACCCGTATACACCGTTGAATCCGCTCCCGCCGTTCACGCCCTTCCCGATTATCATCACGACAACCCCGCTGCCTCCTACTGCAACGCTGCCCGCCACCGCCGGGCCAACCGCCACTTTTACCCCGCTGCCGGCGGAACAACTGCGCCGTGACGCGCCGTTCCCTTTCCTGCTAACCGAAAGCGGCATTATTTATGTCCCCAATGCTGGCGAAAAAGGGTGCAACTGGCTGAGTATCGCCGGTTCGGTGACGGATATGGCCGGGCAGCCGGTAACCGGGCTGGGTGTGCGCGTGCAGGGTGAGGGGCTGGACGAGACAGTTGGCACGGGCGGCGCATTAAACTACGGGCCGGGCGGCTTTGAGATGCCGCTGGGTGAAGTGCCGCAGGCCGGGACGTACACCGTGCAGCTTCTAAGTGTGCAGGGGACGCCGCTTTCCGAGGCCTACACCATCGCCACCCGTGCAACCTGCGACCAGAACGTGGCGATTATCAGCTTCGTGCAGGTGCGGGAGTTTTAAGGGCAGCACCGCCTGCTCAGATAGGACTTACGCAGTTGCCTGGAAGGACAAGGGGCTTAAGCCCCTTGCTCAAACAGAATTTCTCTCTCAACTGCGTAACTTCTATCAGAAAAATGTGCCGGGCTATTGACCCGGCACGCTTGATTCATATCACTTGTTCAGATAAAGGGGCAGGTATTACGCGCCCACGCCAAAGTAATGGTTGAGGATTTTCATCACTTCCGACGACTTAAATGGCTTCAGCAGTACAGAATCCGCGCCGATGCGCCGGATGTACTCCTCATCCCGCACCCGCGCCCCGGCGCTGCACATGACCACCGGCATCCCGGGGTTATCACGTTTGATCTGTGTGCAAATATCGCCACCGGTTATGTCGGGCAGCATGTCATCCAGAATTGCCATATCCGGCGCGGCGATTTCCAGCATGAACTGCGCCTCGCGCCCGCAATCTGCCGTCACGACGGTATATCCTCGGTTGGCAAGAATCATCCGAAAGATGTTCAGAATATCAGCTTCGTCGTCAACCACCAAGACCGTTGGCATCTCACCACCTGGAATAAGGACAACACAAACCAAAAGTGTACTACCTTTATTATGCCATCTTTGGCTTGAATACTCCATTGAGGTTTATGCATATTTTGTGAAAAATCACGTCAGTGCAGGTGGTTACAAACACTCTCGGTAAACTGATTGGTCGAAAGTGCGCCATCCATGACGACGTCAGCGGTGTAATCCCCCTCACTGAGCGTCGCCCGTACCGCCTCGACAATCTGTTGGGCAATTTCCGGCATCTGCCAGTGGTAGCGCAGCAGCATAGCGACACTCAGAATTGCCGCCGTCGGGTTGGCGATGCCCAGCCCGGCAATAGCAGGGACGTTGCCATGTGCCGGTTCAGCAATCGCCACACGCTCCCCCAGGCTGAGCGACGGGGCCAACCCCAGGCCGCCACCCCAGGCCGCCGCCATATCCGAGAGAATATCGCCATAAAGGTTGGGGGTTAAAATCACGTCGAAGCGAGTCGGCTCTTTGACCATCCAGTAAGCCGCCGTATCCACAAAAAACTCGTCGGTGATGATTTCCGGGTAATACGAGGCCACTTCCAGCGCGACCCGGCGGAATAAACCATCGGTCTGCTGGAGCACATTGGCCTTGTGGACAATCGTCACCTTCTTTCGGCCACCGCGAATCGCCATCTCGAAGGCCAGACGGCTCACGCGCTCGGTGGCTTCACGGGTGATGATTTTTTCGGAAATGCCGGTCTGTCCCTCGTCTTCGGTGTGTTCGTGGCCGCCATACACATCTTCGGTATTCTCGCGCACGATCAAGAGGTTAATCCCTTCTCGTGAGGTGGGAATCGGAAGCGACGTGGTAGGTCGTAGATTAGCGAAGGCCTGCACAACGCGGCGGAGATGCATCGCAGGTGAAACATACCCCTCGACCGGGTAGGGCGGCGTCGTCACAGCCCCAACCAGCACCGCCCCTGCCTGATTCACCTGTTCAAGGGTATCCGAGTGCATCGAAAGACCGGTACGCTCAAAGTATTCCCAGCCGGCTTCAATAGGTTGAATGATTACATCCGGGAGAACAGTGTGCAGAACCTGAACTGCCGCTGGAACCACCTCATGACCGATACCATCCCCTTCAATGACACACAGAAGCCGCTGCGCCATGATGTCTCCACTCGCTTTCAATGGTGTAACCTTTGTTGACGGGTTTAACAAACTGAGCGGAAAAAATCTTCAAGAGAAAGGTGATTAGTTTTGAGGAAATCTATTTCAACCAACACAGCCTATCCGCCTCTGCCCAGGCGGAAAGGTTATTATCTATATCGAACTTGCGCAGTTGGAGAGGCATTTTCCGGTAGAACAGGGGCTTAAGCCCCCTGCCTGCTCGATCAACCGCGAAACCTCTAATAGATTAAGCAATATTAACAAATATTCTGGCACATTCTTTGACATTTGTCGAGCAAATGCACTTACACCTATTGTAGAACAAGTTCAAATGAACCCCAACCGTATTTGTATATGATTCACGACTCATACTGTACATGGAGGCAACAGAGTGCGTGGTGATTGAAATCAGTACAGCCTATATTCGCTCCTCAGCGCGTTGTGCCAACTTACGGATCATGCCGGAGAAGATCATGCTGTGCAACGGGTACAAGCCATACCAGTAGAGCAAGCCCAACAGGCCTTTAGGCGCGAAGAACGCAATCTGGCTAAGCCTTGTCTTCCCATCATCAAGTGGTTCTGCCTTGAATTGTAACCAGGCAAGACCGGGTACTTTCATCTCCGCTCGCAGTCGCAGCAGGTGATCCACTTCGACCGCTTCTACACGCCAAAAATCGAGCGCATCACCGACCCGCACATCCACGGGATGTCGCCGCCCACGCCGCAGCCCTACACCACCAACCAGACGATCTAACAGCCCCCGTAAACGCCATGCCCAATTGAAATAGAGCCAACCATTGACACCGCCGAGACTGGTAAACGCACGAAAAACGGCATTGGGTGGTGCGCTCACGAGTACCTGCCGTTGTTCGAGGATCATTCCTTCATGCGTGGATAATACCGCCGGCACTTGGTCAGGCTGGCTGCTCACCAATGCATCTACCCAACTGGTTTCGACTTGACTGGCCTTCAGATTATCCAGCGCCCGACTAACCGCAGCAGCAAAGGTCATCGGTCGAATATCGGGAAAGAGAGTGTGCGCCAGGTTATCACGCACGATGACTTCGTTTCGTAATCCTTCAATCAGCGGACGGGCAATATCGCCAGGGATGGGAGTCACCCAGTGCACCCAGTACGATGAAAGGCGCGGTGTAAGCACCGGAACAGGGATGAGAAAGCGTCGCAGCCCGCGAGCTTGTGCATAGCCCAACATCATGTCGCGGTAAGTGAGGACTTCTGCCCCACCAATTTCGATAATCTGTCCCACACTCGCCAGCGTATCGAGGGCCCTAACTAGGTAGTCCAGCGTATCGCGGATACCAATCGGCTGGATGCGCGTGTAAACCCAACGCGGACAGACCATGATGGGTACACGTTCGGTAAGATAACGAATCATCTCGAAGGACAAACTACCCGATCCGACAATCACACCAGCGCGAAACTCCGTTACTGGAACATCAGACTCGCGCAGGGCATCCCCGGTATCCTGACGAGAGCGCAAGTGATGAGATAGTTCGGCTGATGTGTCACCGAGGCCCCCCAAGTAGATGATACGTTTAACCCCTTGTCGCCCCGCCGCGGTGCCGAAGTTCTGCGCTGCTTGAATATCCCGGTCATGAAAATCCTCACCGCCGCGCATACTGTGAATGAGATAAAAAGCAACATCAATGCCCACCAACGCTGCATCTAATGTACTCACCTCAAGTACATCTGCCTGCACGACTTCAACCTGAGACAGCCATGATCGCCCTTGTAACCGAATCTGATCTCGTACCAGAACGCGCACCCGGTAGCCGGCCTCCAACAATGCTGGAACAAGCCTTCCACCTATGTAACCGGTAACGCCGGTAACGAGTACAGATCGAATCTCATGTTGTGAACTCGTATCCATCTTTGCAACCTCGACTTGCTATTCAATTAACATAATTGAGGAATACGCGGAACGCCATCTCGTGCTTCTTGTAAAGAACCACTCAACAGGGCTGTACAGTTATCTAGGTGACGATTATTTTACTTGAGCTCAAAATGTGCCGTTCGTCGCATACCATTGGATGTCTTGCCCAGTATAGCAGAAGTGGATTGCGGAACGCGGATTCTCTGGCGCGGAAGCGGTTCAGGTAATGCTATTTTCTGGAGCGCCGTGAGCCGAATACGCCCCGCGCCCCGCTGAAGTTCAGCGCCGCCCGCCGCCAGCTATCGCCCTCCGCGCCCATCTTTTCGTCCACATGCTTGAAGTCATATTTGCGAGCAAATTCGCGCAGTTCGCCCCGCAGCCGTCCCCAGATGTCGCGTTGAATATCGAGCAGCAGCCGAGCTTGAGCCGCGTCCCGCGCTGCCTGCAGTGACATCTGGAAGTGCGCCCGGCACAGCCCGTCCGAGGCGCGATAGGCCGTTTCCAGCCGGTCATCGGTGATATGGTCGGTGAGAATACTGATATACAGAGATTCATGGTCATCCTGCGCGGTACAGATCATGCAGGGTTCTTCCGGCTCCAGGGCGGCCACCAGGGGATCATTGGCGGCGGCGGCATTCCACCAACGCGCCCACCCACCGGGCGAACCGGCCTCTTTCTCCGCCTGATCCAGCGCCTTGAGCGTCTTGTCCAGCACGGCTTCATAGAGGATGGCGATTCCCAGGGCATGGCTAAAGGTCGTCAACTGGTAGGCATGTTCGCTGCACAGCCCCCGGCTTTTGCGGAAATGGGTTTGCGTGGGCGGGTCGGTGACGCGCTCATACAGGATGTTGTCCAGCAGGCGCTGCGTGTCGGCTTCCAGCAAGGTACAGATGGCGCAGCCAGGCTTAGGGAAAGTCTCCACCAGATCATAAAAACCGAAGGATTTCTCTTGCATGAATCGGCAACCTCTCTCGTTTAACGCCACAGTATGGATTGTACGTTAAACTGCGCGATATAGTATACGCATTCGGGTGAGAGGCAGCAAAATGCGGTTCGGGGATTGCTGGTGGAGAGAAGGTGAATAGCTCGATTAGGGGCGTTCGACCGGGATCGCCCGCCCCTCCGGTTCGCGTTTTTTCGTTCGTCCCTGTTACGCCCGTTCGAGGTTCAGGTAGGGCAGCAGGAACTGGCCGGTGTAGCTGGTCGGGTGCTGGGCGACTTCTTCCGGTGTGCCGGTAGCGATAACCTGCCCACCCGCATCGCCGCCTTCCGGCCCCAGGTCAATGATATGATCGGAGACTTTAATAATGTCGAGGTTATGCTCGATCACCAGCACCGTGTTTCCGTTATCTACCAACTGCTGCAAGACCGCGATCAGCCGCTTGACATCCGCCGCGTGCAACCCCGTAGACGGTTCATCCAGGATATAGAGCGTCTGCCCGGTAGCGCGTTTCGAGAGTTCCCGGCTGAGTTTGATACGCTGCGCCTCGCCGCCGCTGAGGGTCGTAGCGGGCTGGCCGACGCGGATATACCCCAGGCCGACAGCTTCCAGAGTTTCCAGCTTGGTGATAATCGTGGGGATGTGGGCGAAGAACTCGCTGGCCTCGCTGACCGTCATATCCAGCACCTGAGCGATGTTCTTGCCCTTGTAGTGTACCTGAAGCGTCTCGCGGTTATAGCGCGTGCCATGACACACCTCGCACGGCACATAAATATCGGCCAGGAACTGCATTTCGATCTTGAGCTGCCCCTGCCCCTGACAGTTTTCGCAGCGCCCACCCTTAACGTTAAAGCTGAAGCGCCCGGCACTGTAGCCGCGTATCTTGCTTTCCGGAAGTTCGGTAAACAGGCCGCGAATCGCATCGAACATCTTGGTATACGTGCCAGGGTTGCTGCGCGGGGTACGTCCGATGGGACTCTGGTCAATGTTAATAATCTTGTCTACATGCTCAATGCCGTCAATACCGTCATGGTCGCCGGGCCGCTCTTTACTGCGGTTAATGACCTGTGCCAGCCGGTTATACAGAATGTCGAGCATGAGCGTACTCTTGCCGCTGCCGCTCACCCCGGTGATACATATCAGCTTGCCCAGCGGGATTTCCACATCAATGTTCTTGAGGTTATTCTCCCGCGCACCGCGCACTACAATTGCATGGCCGTTACCGGGCCGGCGCTCTTCCGGCACGTCAATCGCCAGCCGCCCAGAGAGATACGCGCCTGTCAGACTGTTTTCAACCTGCATCACCTGTTCCGGCGTGCCTTCTGCGATGATATGCCCACCGTTTTCGCCCGCGCCCGGCCCCAGGTCAATCAACCAGTCGGCGGAGCGCATGGTTTCCTCGTCATGTTCGACCACCAGCAGCGTGTTACCCAGGTCGCGCATTCCCATGAGCGTCTCAATCAGGCGGGCGTTATCGCGCTGGTGCAACCCGATAGACGGTTCATCCAGCACATACAGCACACCGGTTAAGCGGCTGCCGATCTGCGTCGCCAACCGGATACGCTGCGCCTCACCGCCGCTGAGTGACCCCGCTGCCCGTGAGAGTGTCAGGTAGTTCAGACCAACATTGTTGAGGAACCCTGCCCGCGACTCGATCTCTTTGAGAATCTGGAAAGCGATTTGCTGGTCGCGTTCACTCAGTACCGGGGCGCTTCCGTTCGTGCCGCGCAGCTCCTGTACCCAATCGAGCAGTTCGGAAACCGGCAGATTGGTGATGTCATAAATCGAGCGGTCATTCACCGTCACCGCCAGGGCTTCGGGGCGCAGCCGCTTGCCCATACAAGTCATACACGGTGTTTTCGCCATGTACTGCTCAAAGGACTCGCGCATCATATCGGAATTCGTCTCGCGGTAGCGGCGGGCGAGGTTGTTGACAATACCCTCAAAGGACGTGGTGTATTCGCGGCTGAAACCCTGCGAATTGCTATAACGCACCTTGAACTTTTTACCGTTCGTCCCGTACAGAATCACCTGCCTGTGGGCGTCATCCAGGTCACGCCAGGGTGTCTCGAGCGAAAAGCCGTAGCTTTGCGCGACGGAACGCATGATGCCGGATGCCCATGTGCTGCTGTCCTGGAAGTTCCAGCCGTTGCCGCTGATTGCTCCCTCCGCCAGGCTCAGGTCCTGGTTCGGCACAATCAGCGCCGGGTCGAATTCCAGCCGGAAGCCCAACCCCTGACATTCCGGGCAGGCGCCTTTGGGCGTGTTAAAGCTGAAGGTGCGCGGCTCAATCTCCGGCAGACTGCCATGCCCGTGCACACATGCCAGATGCTCGCTAAAGAGGATGTCGGTGGGCGGGTCGGTGTTCAGGTTATTGATAATCACCACACCATCACCCAGTTCAAGCGCGGTTTCGATGGCTTCGGTCAGGCGGCTTTCAGCGTTATGGGCGTCCTCCGACTCCGGGTCGTCGTAGTGCCGCATGATGAGCCGGTCAATCACGATTTCGATGGTGTGGATTCCGTAACGATCCAGGCTGATGTCTTCGCTCAGGTCACGAATCTCGCCGTCCACACGGGCGCGGGCGAACCCGGCTTTGCGGATGTCCTCAAATACCCGTTCATGGTGTCCTTTACGTCCGCTGATGACCGGCGCTAACACCTGAATCCGGGTGCCATCCGGCAGCATCAGCGCCGCGTCCACGATCTGCTGGGCGCTCTGGGCGACAACCTCTTCCCCGCAGACCGGGCAGTGGGGCACGCCGACACGGGCATAAAGCAAGCGCATATAGTCGTATATTTCGGTGACAGTGCCGACAGTTGAACGCGGGTTCTGGCTGACACCCTTCTGGTCAATCGAAACCGCCGGGCTGAGTCCTTCAATCTGGTCTACGTCCGGCTTCTCCATCTGGCCGAGAAACTGCCGGGCGTAGGCGCTCAGGCTTTCGACATAACGCCGCTGCCCTTCGGCAAAGATGGTATCGAAGGCCAGCGATGACTTGCCCGAACCGGACAGACCGGTGATGACCACCAGCTTATTGCGTGGAATCTCAACGTTGATGTTCTTCAGGTTATGCTCACGAGCGCCGCGAACGATAATCTTATCCTGGGTCATGATCTTCCCTGTAAACTCGCGGACTATAATAAAGAGGAATTGTACAGACGTTCTATTGTAGAAGATGAGACGACAGACTTCAACGGTGAGTAGGGTTGCGTTAGCATAAACGTTCGATAAAGCCCGGCAAGCATTGACATTACCCGCCGCTTTCCACGTTGATGCCAATGTCGTAGGCGGCCAGCCCCGGCAGCCCGACCCAGAAAGGACTCACCAGGTCATACGGGCAGTCACCTTCGACCACGAAACGCAGTGTGATCGTAAAGGTCTGCGCGGCGTCGTCGCGGTTATAGGCCAGCACGTCATAACGGGCCGTGCAGCCCCGCCCCCGGCTCCACAGCCCCGCCAGCGCATCTCCGGCGCTGAAGTCGAACGGGTAGCGCGTGACCAGGTGACGGCATAACAGACTGTTATCGGCCAACTCATAAAAACGAATATGTTCTTCTGCGCTGCGCAGTACGTAAACCGGCCCGGCGGCGTCAAAAGCGGCCTCAAAGCAGATGCCGCTCATCACCTTGTTTTCATCACGCCAGGGGTAGCTGGTAGTGGGCGCGAGCGATGGCAGTGGCGTCGTCGCTATGCCCGCCGGGGTTTGGGTGGGCGATTCCGGTTGGATACACCCCACCAGCAGCACCCCGCCAGCCAGCACGAACAGACACACCCTCCCGATAGCGGCGAATTTTCGGGGAACTGTTAGATTAATTAAGGGAATCAAACTCGCACCCCTCGCTAAAGCATGGTAATATGCAAGGTATATTCTATCCGCTTTTTGTCATCTCACCTGGACGAAGTTCGGCCATTGAGTGCAAGCCCTGAGATCGCGAGGCTGTTTTGACGCAGCATGGCTCAGGGTCGTTAGGAATACAACAACAGGGGCGTTTCTATGCGTATACTGGTTATCTCTGATATTCACGCGAATCTCACCGCTTTTGAAACCGTTTTAGAAGATGCCAGGGGACAATGGGAATACGTCTGGTGTTTGGGCGATGTCGTGGGATATGGCCCGGATCCGAATGAGTGCGTGGAACAACTGCGCGATCTGCCCAATTTGTGCCTGGCGGGCAACCACGACTGGGCCGCACTTGGCAGGCTGGATATTCGCACTTTCAACCCGGATGCCCGTAAAGCCGTCAACTGGACTCGCGAGACCCTGACGCCGGAAAACACCGCTTACCTGGAAGCCCTGCCCACGACTTTCGTGGTTGGCAACTACACCCTGGCGCACGGCAGCCCGCGTGAGCCAATCTGGGAATACATCCTGGAGCCGTTGATCGCCGCACTCAATTTCCCCCATTTTGAAACCCCATACTGTCTGGTCGGCCATACGCATCAGCCAGTGATCTACGAACTGCTGAACGATGAAGGCGATACGGAAGCCCTGCCCCCCGTCTACCGCCAGCAGCGCCAACTCAACGGGCGGCGGCAGATTATCAATCCAGGCAGTGTCGGGCAGCCCCGCGATGCCAACCCGGAAGCGGCTTACGCCCTGCTCGATGTCGAAACCAATGTCTGGGAACACCGTCGGGTTCCCTATAACATCGCCGCCGTGCAAAAGCGGATGCGCGATGCCGATATGCCGGAACGGTTGGTCGCACGGTTGGAACATGGCTGGTAAATCACGTTCAGAAAACGCAGAGACAACAGACATCAGCCGGAAAATGCGGGACTACCTGGCGGAAATCTACCGCCTGAGTGACCGGAATCCGGCGGCTGAAGGATTCGTCGGCACTTCGGTGCTGGCGGATTTGCTGGAGGTGAGTGCCCCGGCAGTCAACCGGATGGTGACAAAGCTGCGCGAGCAAGGCTTGCTGGAACACGAACCCTACCAGGGTATTCGCCTGACGCCCGCCGGCACGCGCGAGGCGCTCAAGAAGCTGCGCCGCCATCGCATCGCGGAAGCCTTCCTCGTAAAGGTCATGAATTTTGGCTGGCACGAGGTTCATGCTGAGGCTGACCGCCTGAGCCAGGGCATGAGTGAGACGATCACCGAACGTATGCTGGCGATGGCCGGCCACCCGACGACCTGCCCACACGGTGAACCTATCCCGGAAACTGACGGTAGTATACCCGAATCCCAAGACATCCTGCTGATTGACGCTGAACTGGAACAGGAAGTCGTCATCACCCGCGTTCGCATCCGCGAGCCAGAACGGTTGGAGTACCTGGCGGCGCTGGGGCTGATGCCGGGTGTTACCCTCCATGTTATCCACAAAGCACCCTTCAATGGCCCGGTACAGCTCAAAGTTGGGCGCGAGTACCGCATCATCGGCCACAATCTGGCCGAAGTCATCCGCGTTGAGCCGGCAAAAGCCCCGTAACGTTTTGGAGGGACAGACTTCTGTTGCGCAGCATAGGGATTTATCCCTGGCAACGCTTGCCAACCAGGCCGCACTACCACGCATTACCCCTCTGGCCGTTTTTCCAGCAGGGCCGCCAGCCCTCCCAGAAACGATACCGCCTGGTAGCGCCTCCGGTCTAATGTGATGCGCTCCTTGCGTTCATCCAGCGCCGCGTAAAGCTGCACTGGCGAAAGCGCCGACTCGCGCAGCAGCTCACGCCCTTCCTCCAGCAGCTCAATTGCCCGATCCGCCATGCCGGAAAGAATGCCGCTTCGTTCGATCATTCGCGCCAGTGCAGCCGGGTCGCTCACCGGCGATTGCGCGGCTCGCTGTGCCAGTACATAGGGTAGCGTCTTGCGCCCGGCAGCCAGATCGTCCTGCCAATCCAGCGCGTCATCAAATAACTGGTCGGAAAGCACCATACGGTTAAAGACCTGGCGCAGCAGCGGCCCGTGCTGGTTCTGGCCGGTGTAGGCACACATCGCCGCCACGACAATTTGCAGCGGCGCGGCTTTGCCCGTGCAGACTTCCACCATGCGTTCATACGTGTATGGCGCGGCTTCCGCATCCAGATAGTGCGATTCAACCGCGAGGCAGGTGAAGAACTCGTGCAGCAGGCTGTAATACTGTTCCCAGAAGGCCGCGCCCGCCGGGAACACCGCCGCGAATGTCTCATGGGCTTTGAGCAGAAGATGCTGTTGTACAAGCGGCACAACCGGGTTATCCGGCATCTGCTGGTCTACGAGCTGGTCAAGCATGACATACGAAATCAGCAGCAGCAGCCAGCCTTTTTCGATCTGCATCACAACGTCTTCCGGCATGGCGAAAATGTCATTGAGCAGATAGGGCAAATACTGGTAACTGCTGTTATAAAGGCCTGCCAGGGTGGTGATAGGCTCGGCGTCGTCTACACCTTGCAGCAGGCGCAGGTCAACCGCCAGCCCGCGCAGTGTGGGGTGCATGACCGGGAGAACATCCTGAAAGTAAAAGTGATCGAGTTCGGTGAGAACTGCCGTCCGTGAGGACATCACTACGCGACTCCTGGTATAAATAAAGCAGACACAGCCTGATGATACCAGAACTGTGCCTGATGGGTGGTTATCCTGCGATAGACGCTGGCCGCGCAGTCTTTAACTGCGATGACAGTCGCCGCAACCAGCCGTCCCCATGAATCTGATGTTACATCCAGAAGGTCGCACCCGCCATTTGTGTGGACTGGATTTCATCCTGCAACCCCTTGATATAGGCCAGCACGTCCTCGACCTCTTTTTCGGGGATACCAACACTTTGCAGGGCTTTGCGCGGGTCAGCGATGATTTCCTGCAAAGTTTCCGGTTGGGAGAACAGCTTACGTGCAAGTTCAGTAAGAGCTTTCGCCTGAGAATCGGTCAACTTACCTGCCATGTCTCACTCCTTATACGAAAATAAATGACAACAGTGTGCTGTCAGTGGTGCCAGTGGTGGCCTTCATGCCCCGTTGCCAACGTGGTTATTGATGGTTGCCGCCACCGGCAGTGAACATATCCACCCCTGCTACCTTATCGCAAGTTTCTATTATCACATTTCTCGATATTACCACAAATCCTGATACGGGAAAAAATATTTTCCGTTAAATAATGTGCTATTAACATCACCATTTCTCCACTGGTCAGGATTGGGCTTTACTCGCCATAAACCCAGGCTTCCCGTCCGCTCCCCAGCGTCACATGCAGGCGGCGGTAGGCGCTGGTCTCGTAGTGATCGAGCAGAACCAGTTCTTCGACGGTGACTTCGTATACCATCCCCGTCACACTGCCGGACTCATCCGCGACAATGATGGGGTACACCGCCCGCCCGAAGGTGATCGTAGACTTGCGGAACCCATGCAGGGTATCCGGCTGGCCCTGCAATATGTGTCCCAGGACGGCGGTCTGGATAACCGGGTCTTGCAGCGTCCCATAGGCAAAAATGCGTTCCATCTGTTTTCTCCATCACCTGGATAGGGCTAACATGGTTAAGCGATACGAACCAGGGGGTTTATGCAGAGCATCAAGTCCTTGCAGGCAAACAGCCCCTCCAAGTGCTTAACGCATACCAGACGACAAAGTCGCCCGCATATCCTTCATTGCTTAGAAATCTCTGGTCTATTGTATACAGGAAGTAGGTATTCTCGCTGCTATTATTAAGTATGCAAGAGAAATTGATTACCATCAGGATCAACAAACCGCGCTTCCTGATCGCCATCCCCATCGCCATAGGCATGGCGTACAAGCTCCATCGTGAAATGCACATCCCGCTGCTTTAATTCATGATAGGTTGCTTCAATGTCATCGGCTGTAAAAATCATCCCGCTGCTCGCGCCAATTCGGGGATCATTTGGATCAGCCGGCGCATACAAAGCAATCTGAGTCGCGTGTTCGGCCTGGCGAGAGGCGGAAGGCATCATCCAGATGAGGTGGTTTTCCTCGTCTTTGTACTCAGCAACCTGCTCGAAACCAAGTTTTTTTGAGTAGAACTCGACAGACTGCGTGAGATTGCGGACATAGATTGTAATCATCTGAAGATGGCTTATCATAGTTCCCCTCACAGGAAGTAATCTAATTGAACATCTGTTCAGATTAACCCTATACGGAATGGCTGGCGCAGGGACTACCCGCTTAACGTCTTAACGTTTAGAACGCGATTGCCCTGCTTGTACGGTATATGGGACACTCAATTTCCTGCCACCAGTGACCCCATAAACAGGATGGTCACAATCCAGATGGTACTCAGACGCAGGGCGCGGGAATCGCGGCGGTACGCAGCATACAGCACCACGGCGATTTGCAGCCCAACGATGAACCGTAGAATCCCCAACGGCTCACGGTAAGTCGAAAATGGCACAAAGGGCATCACCAGGGCGTTCACCAGTAAGAGCAGCGCCACCGCCGACCAATCCCCTCGGCGCAAGGCGATGAACCCCTGGCGCAACCCCCATACCGTCGGAATCAGCACGAAGGGAACCAGGATCACCCCGAAAATGCCCAGCAGCGCCAACCGCGCATCCGGCGGTGAATCGGTGATGATCCGGGCGACCCCAGCGAAGGGAATGACCTCAAAACTGGTCGCCAGCGCCCCGCCCGAACCGACGCCAAAACTGCCGAAAGTCGCCTTTAGAACCAGCTGCCACACCACAAACGGCGTGACTGCGATTCCGCTGAACATCATCAGATTACGCCAGTGCCTGTGCCGCAGCAGGTACAGCGCATAGGCAGCAGCGAACACCAGCGCAGTTTCTTTCGCCAGCGCCGCCAGCGCGAAGAGCAGGGCGCTCCACCCCCACCGTTCCCGGCCTGCCAGCGTGATTCCCGCCAGTACCAGGGCGTAAGTCAGCGGCTCCGGCACGCTCAGGCGCACCGAGCCGAAGATGCCAATCGTCAGGCCATACGTGAGGGCATACCAGCGGCTCACACCCTGCGCGACCAGCAGTCGTTCCAGCAGCCACGTCCCGGCGGCCAGCGACACCAGGTTAATCACCAGCAGCGCCCAGGGGATCAGCGAGTCCTGCCCGAAAGCCAGCGCCCGTGCTGTTACGGGCAGCAGAATCCGCTGGAAACGATAGGCCGGGACATCGAGATAAGACGGGGCACTGGACGGATCGCGGGCGATATAATAGACGAACTGACCGTCATAACCTTCCGTGCCGCCCGCATCTTCGGGAATCCCTTCACTGAAGCGCGTGCCAATCGTTACCAGCGCCAGCGGGTCACCCTGGTTTGACAGAATGACCGCAGACACGACCAGCAGGCACAGGAACGCTGCCAGAGACCAGGGCCGCAGCATCATGCGAAGATCGAGCATTGAGGGTATCCTTAACACGACTTATCTAGCTGGAATTATAGCGTACATGGAAGGTTCTGACCGTGCCTGAACGGGAAAATTTCGCGATTCGTGCTGTTGTCATCCTCCTGATGAGTTATTTACTGACCGTCGGCGCGACCTTCACCGGCGTACTGACCCCGGAATTCCAGCCAGTGACGCTCGGCATGATGGCGTTGGTGCTGGCGGGCTGGCTGCTCCTGCGGTGGCGCAATGGCTGGCGCTGGCACAGTACGGCACTCGATACGGCCTTCGGCCTGTGGGGGTTGGCGCTGGTCGCCAGTCTGCTGGCGAACCCTGATGTCTGGCGGCGGAGCGCGATTGCCCTGTGGTATGTCGGCCTGTACGTCGGTGTGTGGTACGTCCTGCATGACAGCATCGCCAACAGCAGACTGCGGCGCGACACCCTGGTGGATGGCCTGTTGATCGGCGGCGTGGTCGTGCTGCTGGTGGGTTATCTCCAGTTGGTGACCTGGGCGCAGAACTGGCTGCCGCTCATGCTGGATGGCCGCGCCGATCTGGCGCTGCCCAGGCTGGTAAGCACCCCCGGCAACGCGAATGCCCTGGGGAACTTCCTGGTCGTTCTGCTGCCCTTCGCGGCGGGGCGTTTCCTGGGGACACGGTTACGGCTGTCACGGGTCGTCATGGGGGGCTATACCCTGCTGACGGCGGGGCTGCTCTTCCTCACCTTTTCACGGGGGGCATGGCTGGGCGCGGCTGCCGGGCTGGGTGTTATGGGCGGGTTGAGCATGGCGCATTACGGCCTGCTCTCACGAGCGGCGCTGGCCGCTCGCTGGCGGGCGCAAAGCCGGATGATGCACGCGGCACTTATAGTGATCACACTGGTCGGCCTGGTGGCTGCGGTGCTGGCGCTGGCGCTGTTTGTCCGCTCCTTCGACCAGGCCGGGCGCTCAACGGATTTGCGTACCTATATCTGGCAGGCGGGTATCACCTTGTTCCAGGAAAAACCGTTGACCGGGCATGGCCTGTTCACCTTTGGGCGGGGATTGGCGCGGCTCGCCTCGGTCCCGCCCACCAACCCCCACAGCCACGCGCATAACGCCCCGATTCAGATTGCAGCGGAACTGGGGATAATCGGGCTGGCGGCGCTGGCGGTAACCCTGTGGCTGATCTACCGGGGATTCCGCCACAACTGGCGGGCAGCGACTGCTGCCGGAGCGCCTCAGCAGCAATTGCTCCTGGGGAGCGCAGGGGGGGCAGTGGCCGGGTTCGCCGTGCACCAGCTTACCGACATCCCCGCCATGATGCCCATGATTGCCCTGGCCGGCCTGGTTGCCCTGGTAGTCGGGTTAGCGCCATCAGAAGCGCGGCCCCTTCCCCGGCGGTTTGGCGGGCAGGCCGGTGCGTGGGGGGTGGCCGGGCTGTGGCTGGCGCTGCTGGCAACCGGGCTGTGGAGCAGCGGAATCTACCGACAGTATGTTGCGGCGGCGCGGTATGGTATGAACAGCGGCGATTACGGCGGCGCGGCGGCGCAGTTGGACGCGGTGATTCAGGCCGACCCGAACCTGGCGTTTTACAGCCTGGAACAGGGTTTCCTGTATGGGCTGGCGGCGGCTGAGGGCGATGAAGACGCGGCGCGGGCCGGTGTGGCGGCTTATGAGCGGTTCACCGCACTGGAGCCAGGCTACGCGGTGGCCTGGGCGAATCTGGGCGGGTTGTATGCGCAGCTGGGCGACGACGGGCGCGGGCTGGACGCGGCGCGGCGGGCGGCGGAACTGGCGCCGGAGTCGTGGCAGTTGGCCGTGAACCTGGCTCGCTATGCGGACGCGGCGGGTAATGCCACGCTGGCGGAACAGGCGTTTATCCAGGCGGTGACGGTGTTCCCGGATGCCGCTTTACTCCCCGAACTGGCGGGATTTGTCGCGGGGATTCCTGATGCTCAATATCCTCTGTCAGTTTCCGGCCAGGTTGCCGTGATGTTGGAATCCGGGCAGGCCGCTGCCGCACAAGCCCTGTGGGACGCGAATCCGCAGCCTGACAGCACCCAGTCTGCGATCATCGCCATGCTGCTGGCGCTGGCAAATAACCAGCCGGATACGGCGCTGGACTGGCTGCAAACTGCCGAAACGGTGAGCAGCAGGCCGGGAGACTCGGCCTGGATCGCATTCGGGCAGGCGCGGTACGCCCGCTTCAACGGGGACAGTGCAGGTGAAGCGGCAGCACGCGCCGTCGCTCAGGGGGCTTTGGCGCTGGCGGCTGATGAAATGGATTTTTCCTTTGGAATGAATGTGGGACACGCGCAGTTTTTGCGGTTGAGCATCCCGCGTCAGTTCTTGCCGCAGGTGTTTTACCCGGCTGTGTCGCCTGTCCTGCTGTACTTACTAGGGAGATAAAAGTTCACGGTGTGGTGGGGAAAGAACTGTCACTATTCACAGCACTGATCGAACACAGGCTTTCCCCGGACTATCCCCCCCCACCATGGTTGATCTGGAGTGGCGAACATGAAAACAAACAGACTCATTCTGTTATTGTTCTGTGTAACGCTGTTTTCGTGGTCTGTACATGCTCAAGATAATCCCACCAGTGATGAAGCGCCCTATTTCTGCCCATATTCCGGAGGCGCATACTACCAGCCCGACGTGTTCCCGCGATATGACGCTGCAACCCGGTCACTGGTGCTGGTGAACACCAGCGGCGAAACTGTACGTGTTCTGGATGTCATTGAGGAAAATGTTCGGATTATCAACTGGTCACCGGACTGCCACTATCTGACCGGAGCGGTTGGACTTTTGCGATACCCGCTGGACATCCCATCACCCTATGTTTATCGTGGTCAATTAGTTGTCAGATGGTATCACAAAGACATTGTGATCTGGGATGCCACAACCGGCACGCGCATCAAGACCTTCAAGGATAATCCAGGGCGTTATCTGGCGTCGGCTGCACAGTCCTCTGTTATCTGGCGATCCGATTCGGCCTATGCGCTGATTCTGGGTGGCATATCCGAGCGCTACAAACGGATTCACGAAGATTACATCTGGAACAGCAGCACAAACCAATTCTGCCGGGTTGGGCTGCTGCCAGAAAACCAATGGTATTCAGAAAGCCGAGCAAGTTTTAATCAGTATTATTGGGACACGGTTCATGAGTGGCTGTGGGGAAGCGCCAAAGGCGGCGTTGCCGTTTATAACATGACTACCTGTGAGGAAACACAGTTCTTTCAATTGGGAGCTTATCCTAACAGGCGTGAGTCACGTTTCGTCTTTTCACCGGATAGCACCTTCCTTGCCGTGTATAGTGTCAGTCAATCTGAAAGCGGCCCGGGTGGCATTACGGTCTATGACATCGCATCGTCTACGCCGATCTACGTGAATGCGGAGGGCTTTGCGGGGCACGTGGCACTTTCCGCAGATAATCGCTACCTGATTGCCGGTTACAGTGCCATCCGGGTTTGGGATCTTCAGAACCTGCCGGAAAAATATGAAGATCGCCTGCCGATTTACCGGCATGGCGGGCCGGAAGCGTTGATCCAGTCTATGCGGTTCTCCGATTGGGGAGTTATTGAGACGACCAGCGAGGAAGGCGTTCAGCACTGGGACATGCACACTGGTGCATTCCTGCCAAGGGAGTGAGGGCGGATAGACTCAGGTCAGCCCTCACTCAAAGTATAGGTAGCGCAAATGACAGATCATAGATAAACATAAAACCGCATCCCAACCGGGATGCGGTTCTCCTAACTATTGACTGCGAAGCGCCTATTTAGACCGTTCCAGTGAGAGTTCCATCGTCGCATTGACATAATTCTCAATGCGGATAATCACTTGCCCGTCAGCGGGGACAACGACATCAAATATCAGGTTCTGCACGTTGTTGGCGTTCAGGGTTGCAAAACTATCCGTCCCCTGCGAGAGGGTCATATACGGGCTGATGACATCGCCGGATTGCAGCGTCAGACTCAGGCGCACCTGTTCACCGGCAACACCTTCAAACGAAGCGACATCTTCATAGCGTTTGTCGCCCAGCACGAAGACCTGCGGCCCTTCATCCAGTGATTTGATCTGGCTGGGTGTGAGCAAGATGCTGACCGTACCAACTGCCGGGACGCTGTAGGGGAGAAGTGTCACCAGGTAGTCACCATCGGCGGGCAGCACCGCGCCGGTAATCAGCGGGTCAAAATTCTCGCCGCTGTCATCGTCATAACCGACCTGGTTGCCATTCGCGTCGTTAATCTCCAGGCGGGTATCAATCTCGCCCGCACTGTTGCCGCTCAGGTTGACCACGTCGCCCGCTTTCCCGGTGAAGGTGAAGTAAAACGAGGTGTGTTCCACATCGAAAGTTACATCCACCGCCGTATCAAAAGTCAGTGGCATGGTCGTACCCCGGTTTACCGTCAGGACGTAATCGCCACCCCCGCTGCTATAGGTGCCAGCCGTAACAATATAGGTGCCATCCTGCGGCACGATCATCGCCAGCAGCGAATTGTAGTTGCCGCCGCTGTCATCGTCATAGAGATAGAGATATAAGCCGCTCTCCGGGCTGGATTCTACCGTCACGGTGCTGTCCATATCCCCAACCGCATTCATCGTAATCACCAGGAAATCACCTTGCTGCGCGGTGAACTGGTAACGATTCGACGCCGAACTGTCGGCAAGGTTGCCGCTGACCTGCTGGCCGATTTCGATAATCTGGGGCTTGGCTTCCTGAGCCTGTGCCACCGCCGTCAGACTAACGATGAGGATCAAAAGCAGAAATGCACGTTTCAACACGATCATGCTCCTTGAATGAACCATTTGAATATCCACAGGCCACTACGCCTGCCTGATTTTCAGTATAATTGGTTTTTATAAATGCGCTGGATATTCATGTTACAAAATTACATCCCGCTTGACATGATTTGGTTTTCAACATACCGTTATGATGAGCAAGGTACACCAAAAAGGATGGTGGAAGCCCTCTTGTTAGGGTTTTTTTAAGTAACAGAATTCATACTGTGAACATGCTCAGCGGGTGCGATTGCACAAATAGTTCAATTGAGGGAAATTCATGACGCCCAATCAATCCAAACGTTCTTATGGACAACTAACCGACACCGGTTTGCTGCGCCCCATTAATCAGGACTCGATCTTGGTGCGCCATTATCCCAACGAATCCGATGCGGAGCGACCCGGCTGTGACCTTTTCGTGGTTGCCGATGGTATGGGTGGGCATGAACAGGGTGAGCGGGCTTCGGCCATGGCAACCGACATTATTTCCAGAGAGTTTGCGGAAAGCATCAAAGATTCTTCGGTGCCGATTATTGAAGCCCTGGTGAATGCATTAGAAAAAGCAAACCAGGCGATTCTAGAAGCACTCCCCCGCAGCGGCACGGTGGTGACAGCGGCGGTACTCGTCGGACGCAAAGTGCATATGGTGCATGTGGGGGATACCCGCGCCTATCTGGTTACAAATGAGGGCGCGGAACAGCTTACCCACGATCATTCCCTGGTGCAGCGGCTGATTGACCTGGGGCAGCAGGAACAGGCCTCGCACTATCCGCCGAATATCCTGTACCGGGCACTCGGTCAGTTCGAGGAGCTTGAAGTAGACTCGTTTACCCGCCAGCTTCCTGCCGGGGCGCGGCTGCTGCTGTGCAGTGATGGCCTGTGGGGAGTTATCAAACCGGAAGAACTCCAGCGTATTGCGGTCAACCCCAACATTTCCCCGGAGGCAGCCTGCGCCCAGCTCATCAACCTGGCGAATGAGCGCGGCGGGCCGGATAACATCGCGGCGATCCTGGTGGATATTGACTGACCCTGCACCCCAATCAGTTTATGCGCTCATCAGGCGGGGTATGCCTCGCCTCTATACCCCTGTAACCAGGACAACACCTTACCCCAGCGTAACCAACGGCACCAGCACCACGACCAGAATCGCGGCGTTAATCAGCACCCCAACAAAGCCTTTATCCGGCATCCGCTTGAGAACGCCATCCCAGAAGAAGATGATCGTAACCGAGGAAAAGACCGCCGCAATCGCCACAATGGACGGCCACGCCGCTACCCGCAGCAGCCCGCTCACCCCACTGGCAACAAACAGGATTATCGCCAGCGCATACAACACGCTTGCCACGTTGCGCGTGGTGGTAACGCCCAGGAATTTCGAGAACAGCCACGACTGTTCCGGCCAGCCGGCCAGGGGTTTATCCAGCTCGAAATATTTCCGGCTCAAGGCGAAATACAGCAGGTGAACCAGACCATGCAGGATCAGAAACACGTTGAATAAAGTTATCTCCATGAGGAATCTCCATTTATAGCGTGGGTTAACATGCGAGGATCAACAACAGGGGAGAGCCTCGCAGACTCTCCCCCCCAGTGCCAAATTACTCCACTTTCAGCCCGCCGATGCCGCCATCATAGTGAATGATGATCTGCCGGGCGGCGACGGCGAAACCTTCGGTTTCCCATACGCCACTCTTGCTGATGAAATCATCGCCCTTTTTCACACGCATGAAGTGATCGGGCAGGTGGATACCGCCCAGGCCGCTGTCACCCTTGATCCGCACGGCTGCGTCTTTGGGAATGACGATGGTCGTGCTGCCTACGCCGCCATCAATATCCAGCTTGAGCGCGGCATTAGCCGGAATTGTGATATGCGTGCTGCCCACACCGCTTTCAACATCAGCCTTATAGGCGTCTGAGGTGACCGGCAGGGTCAGGTGGATTTCCCCCACACCTGCGTCCACCTCCAGGCCGGTGAGGTGAAGGCGGCTTAAGTCCAGATTTGACCTGCCGAGTCCGGCGTTAATCTTGAGCCTGAGTGGGATATCCGGCGCCAACCCGACATTCCAGCGCAGGTCATCCCGGCTGCCAATCGCGCTGATCGCCTCTTTGAACGGCAGGCGTATACTGCCTTTGGGCTGTTTCTGGCGCAGCTTGACGACTTTTTCCGCCCCGCTGGAAACCGCGAATTCCATCTCACCTATGTAGGTGACTTCCGCATCAATCAGGTTCTCCGAATTATCCAGGGCGTTTACCGTCACCTGCCCGATTGCCATGCCCAGCTCAACGACGGCGCTGGTCGCGTCACCTAATGGAGTATTGAACTGCTCAGTCTTGGATTCCGCGCCTTCCCCTTTAAGCGATTCGACCCAGTTGCTGATGCTTTCACCAATCTGCTCGAAGGAAAATGACCATTCTGTCGTACGTTTCTTGTCGCTCATTGCTGTCTGCTCCTGTTCTTTGAAGATTCCGGTTTATTTCCGGTTTTCTGTTGTAGGTACTGGCGGATAATGCAGGCATTATCCCTTTTAAATAACGGCGCGTTGCTATCCAATGTTCAATGCTGCTGTCTGTGTATACGCAGCAGACAGCGGGAACGTTTCACCGCTCACCGGCGTCTGTGGTAGGGAAAACACAGGTCACACGCCTGATGAAATGCCGGGCAGCCCGTGTATCATGATGTAAGCAGTACGCGAATCCCCCCTGCTTTGCGGGGTGGTTTTGGACAGGTGATCCCGCTTACGATGAAAAGATGATCGAGCCGGTCATCATCTGGAGTCATCGTATGCAGAAGAACGTGCGACAAACCTTCACCTTCCGGGCATTCCTGATTGGAATAGGGTTGACGGCGTGTATCGCCTTCAGCATCTTCTTACCGTTTGGGCGGGCAGGCTTTTCGTCAATCGCGCTGCTGCTGGTCGTCACGGCGGGCGTGCTGCTGGCGTATCTGGCGGCGCGTTCGTACGTCAACCGGCAGTTCCCGCTCAATGAACGTTCTTATCCGGCAATTATGCGGAGTCATCCTATGCAAAAAGAAACGCGGCAGGCCTTTGCCGTCCGGGCGCTGGTCGTCGGTCTGGCGGTGGGCTTAATCGGCAACATCCTGTTCTATCACAAACTCATCGGCCTCTCTTTCCTCCTGTTTACACTGGTGGTGAGTGGAGCGGTGCTGCTGATGGTCATGTGGATGGGCGGGCGACCCGGCTGGCGTAAGCTGTGGCCGCTGCTGCCCATCTTCTTTTTCGCGGCGATGGTCGCCGTCCGCGCCGACCCGCTGGTGACGGGGCTGAACATCCTGAGTGTGCTGGCATTGGGCGGACTGGTGCTGTACATCCTCCCGCTGGAACGCCCGCTGGATTTAACCCCATTCGCCGAACAGGTGTGGGGCGTCATTGAAGCCGGGCTGTCCATCGTCCCCGCCGGGCTGGCCCAACTGTTCGACTCGTGGGGCTGGCTGCGTTCCGGGCGGCTCAAGCGCCTGACGCACCTCTCGGCGGTGCTGCGCGGGCTGGCGATTGCGCTGCCGATAGTCCTCGTGTTCGGCGTCCTGCTCGGCGCAGCGGACGCGGTGTTTGCCGATTACCTGGAGCAATTCTGGAAGCTGTTTAACCTGCGCGGCATAGACAGTCTGATGGAGCAGAGCTTCCTCACCGGCAGTCTGGCATTCGCGGCGATGGGCGCGGCAGCCTACGGCGCGCTGCGGCTCGCCCGGCCACAACCGCATGCCCCGCCTGTCGAAACGGCGGACGATGACGATGAACCGGAGACATTTGACGAGGCGATACAGGCTTCGGAAGCCGGGGAGTCTGCCGCCGAAAAACGCAAACCGGCCTTCAAGCTGGGCATGATCGAAGCGACGATTGTCCTGGGGAGCGTTGACCTGCTGTTCGGGGCGTTTGTCTTTATCCAGTTCGCCTATTTCTTCGGCGGGCTGACGCAGATCACGGTCAGCGGCCTGACGTACTCGCAGTATGCCCGGCGTGGTTTCTTCGAGTTGGTGGCCGTCTCGGTGCTGACCCTCGGACTGGCGCTGTGGCTCGACCAGGTGACAGTGCGCCAGGAAAAACGCGAAAACTGGCTGTTCCGCGCCCTGGCGGTGATCGTCGTGGGGCTGACCAGCGTGATGCTGCTCTCGGCGTCCCAGCGGATGTGGCTGTACGAGCAGGCTTTTGGCTTCACACAGCTCCGGGTGTATACCCATGTATTTATGCTGTGGCTGGGGCTGCTGTTCGTCTTTTACCTGCTGGCGGTCTTCCGGCTGCGCGAGCATATTTTCTCGCTGGGGATTCTGCTGTGCCTGATCGGGTATATGGGGACGATCAACCTGATGAATGTGGACGCCTATATCGCGGAGCGCAATATTGCCCGTTACCACGAGGGCGAAGACCTGGATATTCAGTTCCTGAACATCCTTTCCAGCGACGCCGTTCCCGCCGTGATTGCGCTCTACCAGGAAAGCGCCGCCGGGTCAGAGGCCAGCGATTGGGCCGGCAACTGGCTGGCCGGAGAATTACAGTACCTGGATCGTACCCGCGAGGGCGAGGGCGCGACGGTCTTTTCCGCTCATACGGGACGTGATTCCGTTTGGGGTGCACTGGACGGACTGCGTGATGCGCTGCCGGAATACGAGCCATACCGCTACCCGCGTTCCAGCTACTATGGCGGCTGGGATTAGCACCGCTCGGCCATACATTTACTTTCCCGCACAGATTTGCTAAAATAAGGTTAAGTACGGGGGTGAACTAGGTTCGACGGGGGAGGTTGAGTCCGTACTGCGCGTCGCGGAGCCTGGCCGCGTTAAAACGGGCACGGCAATTAACTGCCAACAACAACACTTACGCTATGCCAGTCGCCGCCTAAGGCGATCTGACATAGTGCCAGCCTTGCGAGGCTGGCCGTCTGCCCCAGCCGTCGTCATCCGGGTGGATTGGCAGGCGTCACCAAAGATGCCGTGCGGTCTGTTGACGCCGATACGACAGGCCAAAGAACTATCGGCTAGCCACCGCCATACCCTGTCAGCCGGGGCTAGCGGGGGCGAAAGCTAAAGGGCTGACTACACGTGTAGACGTGCGTCCTCGAATCTTTCGGACACCGGTGCAACTCCGGTCACCTCCACACAGCCCCGCCCACCCCGGCGGGGTTTTTGTTAAAGCGGTCATTCCCCTTTGAGCAGTCAGATTCGAGAATTTCCGAATCGCAATTGATTTGATCTTTCCATCAATAGGGAGCGAAATGATACTTTACCTTCACCGTCTATAATGGATTTAATGTCATTACCATCAATCACAATGCATATTGAGCCATCTTCGTGAAACGCTCTCTGGCATAAGTTCTCAGCGTATTTAGGCTCCATCCCGTCTTCAGCGTTACCAGTGATGCCATTCTTAGCAAAGATCACGCCAAATCTGGTATGCGTCAATCTCATTCGGTACAGAAAATAACCTACCTGGCTTACCCCCACCGCCCTCTCCCAATTCTTGCATTCAACAAGGAAGTCCCGACCAAAGAGCTCGGCCTCCAAATTACTCGAAAGACGCCAATTACTCACGACAAGATCATTTTCAAAATCGGCTGTTTCAGGCATAACCTTTTGTCGAGGTATCAGACCGGGTATGAGCAAAAATAAATAGGCCGCTAGGCGCTCAAGCGCATCGCCTTTTTCACTGGGTGATTGTGAATCTTTTACCCTGTCGCACAATGCCTCTAAATAAGGGATATTCGCGGGGAATTCAAGTGCTGCTGTTGGTATTGTGAAAAGATGAGCATATTGAGGAAATTTGAGTATAAATTCCAATAATATATCATCCGCGAAACGATTGTATTCTGACCAACCCCCTATGCGATCATCAAGTATGTTTGGCTTGACAATATTATTGAACTGTTCTAATGCCTCCTCGCTCATCCCAAAGGCGAATTGTAATCGATCCCGCCCCATGCCAGTAAAATGCCTCACAAGTGCATCATCGGCATGAGTCAACAATGCCCAACGCGCAGCCGCACCCATATCCCGGAATCGTATTTCATACAATTGAACCAATGCAAATGCAAGGATGCCTTTATATATTTTGTGTCCAGTCTCACTCTGGATCGCATTGAATCTTGACCAACCGCCAAGCAGTAGACTCTCTGCTGCATATAATCGATGCTCTGGAAACATAAATGCTGCGCGACCGTACAAGCGACAAGCAAGTTCAGCATTTCCATCAGGGTTTGCTTTTGTAGGGAGAAGATCAAGTTTTCCACCAGGGATACAGTGTTTGTCAAAATACTGTTTACATTCATTCAGGACAAATTGCGTGTCAAAATCTAGAGACTTGTCCCACCCCTTTGCGAATATTGCGTCAATTTGTCCTTCAAATGCTTTGATATTGTCAATCATAATGCGATCTCACTAATTCATAATTTCCCTTTTTGATTATATATGCAATTTGGGTAGATAACCAATCTCTACCCGTTACGACAGCCCATACCCCTTTGAGCCGGTCGAGCAGTTCGTCCACCAGCACCGCCACACAGCCCCGCCACCCGGCGGGGTTTTTGTTAAGGCAGCTTTTTAGCGCCGAGGGATGAATCCACAACGGGCGAGGCGGCCTCGTCCCTACGAAGCCTGACCTTAACGGGGCAAGCAGGGACAGGGTCTGCCTTGTCCACTGAAAGGACTCTGGCAGCCCGACGCCCGAACCTCTGCGGGGGCGTGGTATACCGCGCCCGTGCGGCCTCTCCCAACGGGGTTTTTGCTGAACGCCGCGGGCATGTGCTTCCCCAGCCATGCCCCCCATACAGAAACTGGTAAAACCCGGCTCAGCCGATTGCGGCGGCCCGCGCAGCTTTGAAGTTCGGTAATGACTGTTCAATCATCTCGTCGTTGGCAGTCAGCGATAAACGGAAGTAACCGGGCATCTCAACGATTGTCCCCGGCAGGCACAGGATGTTATGCGTTGCCAGCGTCTCGGCAAACCCCCAGTCATCTTCAATCGGTGAGCGGGGCAGGAGATAGAAAGTGCCTTCTGGTGAATGCACATCGTAACCCATACCCTTCAGTTCGCCTACAAGCCAATCTCGTTTGTATTGCAGATGTTCTATATCAATACTGAGTTTTTCGAGGTCGCCCAGAGCGTGCTGTAAGAGCGCGTTGGGAAAGGCATGACCACCCACCACCTGCGAAATCAGAATAGCCTGGCGCATGGTTTCGCGCTCCGGCATCGTTGGCGGCAGCGCAATATAGCCGAGGCGCTGGCCGGGCGTGAGTAAGGTCTTGCCGTAGGTGTACAACAGAAACGTATTGGGATAAACACTGGCCGGCGTCGTGAATTCGATACCATCGTACACAATCCGGTTGTAAGCCTCATCGGAAAGCAGATAGATCGTTCGCCCATTACGTTCACTGGCTTTTGTCAGGATCGCCGCCAGCCGTTCGAGGGTCGCTCTGGGGTAAATTTTGCCGGTCGGATTATTGGGTGAGTTGACGATAATCGCCCGCGTCTTCTCGGTAATGGCGGCTTCAATTGCATCTAAATCCAGGTCAAAGGTTTCCGGGTCAATGGGAACCCGTACCGGAATCCCGCCCGGTGCGGTAATCAACATCTCATAGAAAAACCAGGGTGGCGTGATAAAGATCACCTCATCACCCCGATCCACGACTGTATCCAGTGCCAGTTTGATGGCTGCAAAGCCGCCGGTGGTCAGGGCAATGTCTTGCGGTTCAAAGGGAATGCCCCGTAAATGACGCAGGGACTCGGCCACAGCCTGCTGCGAGTCCGGTTCACTGAGTTTGTAGGCGTACCAATCTTTATTGCGTGGCACGCTCCATTTCCGCAATACCTCGCCAAAGGCCGGTAAGGGCATCTCTTGCGGATTGCCTACCGCAAAATTACTGACTTTCGGATCGGCCATTGAGCGCGCAAAAAACTCGTGATTATAGAAGCGCAAAAAGCGTTGGATGGTCGCGCTCATTTCTCCAACACGACTGGCAACGGGCGAATGCTGCGTCATTGCGGTTTATCCTTCCACTAAAGGTTAGCAAGGGCTGGAGATTCGGACAGGTGTAATTAATATATAGTGGCATGATATTTGCCGCCAATCTAAAGAAGGCGCTTCACATCAAAAGGACAAGTCCCTACCGCGCCCGCCGGGCAGACGGCCTGCTCCGATGCTACCTTTCTCTCAACCCTTCCCCTTTGAGCAGGGTTTCCAGTTCGTCCACCAGCGCATCCACGCAGCGGGCGGCGTCCCCTGGCTGGTTCACGGCAGCGTCCAGCAGTGCAGTGACATGCTCCCGCATGTTGGGTGGCCTGTTGGGGCAGACTTGTTCGGCAGTCGCCAGGAGTCGCTTCTCGCCGGGGTGCGTCTGCCGGTTGACGGCAAACAGGATGTCGAAGTAGCTCGCCAGAAGCGCCGCCGTCCGGTGGTTCAGGCTTACCAGGTCATCCCGGCTGGCAGCTTTGGCGATCTGCGTGCGGTACGAGGGGAACACGTCGCGCAGCACCGGGAAATTAAGAGTCACAATCGCCCGCACCAGTTCGTCAGGATATGGCGCTTGCGCCCGTTCGTGCAGCCGCGCCAGCCATCCCTGCCGGTCATAGACCGGACGAGAGACGCGCATCGTGTGCCAGAAGCAGGTCGTATACCCCAGCCCGGCCTCATGCCGTATCAGGACACGTTCCACTTGCTCTGCCATCCACTCTGCCCCGAAAAACACGATGTCCATGTGCATCCCGGTTTCCCGGTCTACCCATTCCATCCCCGGCCCCCAGAAGTCAATAATCTGCACGGTGTCGGCGAACTCGCGCCCGATCCCGTAGCGCGTCTCTCGAGGCAGGTCGGTCTGCGTGTAAATATAGATGTCGGTATCTGATTGGGCATTGGCCGTCCCCGCCGCCTGTGACCCGCCCACGGCCACCGCTTCGACTTCGGGGAGTTGGGCGAAACGGGCAGCAATCGCGGTAATCTGCTGGTTGATATCTGGCATGATGTGTCCTTTTTAGCCGTCAGTTGTTGGTTATCAGGTGTCAGTTTTCGGTTGTCAGGAGTCGGCAGTCATTAAGCTTTTCAACAGTGAGGATATGTTTTGTTCGCGGAGTGTAATAGATTGCATACCGGGCATTTTGTCGTAGCAGCCGATAGAGAGGTCCTGAAATTTGAAGTTGGAGATTACCGATAATGACCTGATAATGTGCGCCATATTGCAGGGAATGATATTTGAAAAGGCGAACCGGGCCTTCAACCACCTTCGCCACCCCTGCGGCCAAATCCGCCCGTACCCTTCGCAGCTTTACTTCTGCGAAAACGCTCCAGACCAGGAAGATCACGACGATCAGCGTAATAATGGCAATCCGACTTGAAGCTGAGTCGCCCACTCGAATGCCATCCCAAACGGCTCTCGAAATCGCCAATGGCAATCCAATCCAACCCGCGTACCTTGCCCATCTCCACAGGTTATGTTCATCTTTCAAGCGGCGGCGCTGCCGGGCACTTAATTGACCATTCTGATTAACCAATAGATCGGCCTCTGTGCTTTTTAACACGGCCATAAGTTGAGCGGGTTCAGGGTCAACATCCCATTCGTCTTTTTCGGTTACCTCGAATACCATTGTAGACCTCACGTCTGTTGCCTCTGAGCCATATTATACAAGGGGAACGTATTATGGCGCTTTTGGACACGGCGTGCAGTGTCCCTACCGGGTACGATGATGCTCTTTAAAGAATTTTTGCGGTGATTATCATTCGTAGGGACGCCCTTCTGGGCGTCCGCCGGACTAATGGTTAATCTGCATTATCATGCCTTTGCATTTGCAGCACATCCCTTTCAGTCCCACCTGAAGGCTAACCACTGATAACTGACGACTCTCTACAACAAAAACCGCCGGGATAATCCGGCGGCGTGATAAGACGGGTGGAATGACGGAAAACAGGCTTACTTCTTCCGCGCCGTGACCGCCACGATGTCATACGGGTTGATGTAGAGTGACTTTTCCGAGAGTTTGAAGGCCCGTTCTAACAGCCCCAACGCCCCGGCGATGATCGGGGAGTACATGCCCAGCCGGTTGAGGAACAGCCGCATCGTCACGAATTTACCGACATGACGCACGTTGACAATCTCGCACCCGGCGTCTTCCAGCATTTTCGAGAGCGTGCGGGCGGAGAAGTAATAGACATGCTCTTCGGAGAGCTTGAAGCCCACCCAGCGTTTCCCGGTCAGTTTGGCCGGGATACTGTCCACGTCGGGGGTCGCCAGCGAGATCACCCCGCCGGTACGCAGCAGCGAAACGGCCTTCTGAATGTACAGCTTGGGGTCAGGGACATGCTCAATCACATCCCACATCGTCACCAGGTCATACGCGTCTTCAGGATAGTCGAGCGTTTCCAGGCTGCCATGCCGCACATCCAGCCCGAACTTGTCGCTGGCGTACTCCACCGCGAAGCCGGAGACATCCATCCCCTGCACCTGCCAGCCGCGTTTTTGCGCTTCGGAAAGGAAGAAGCCCACCGCGCAGCCCACGTCCAGCAGTCTGCCACGCTGGATATAACGTTCCAGCCAGTTCAGCCGCCCGTTGAACGTCTGGCGGATGTTCGGCTCATCTTTAATGTAGTTGGTATACCCCACCACGCCGGACTCGTCGTTGTGGAAATAGGTCTCGCCGTAGAGCGCGTAGAGTTCGTGCGCGTCGGGGCGGGGGCTGACAAAGACCAACCCGCAGTTGTCGCATTCGACCAGCCCCAATCCATTTTCCGGGCAGTAGGGGTGATTTTCCTGGCTGCCACACAGATTACAAGGAATATGGTTGCGGGTGACATCTTCGCGCACGCGGGGGGGATTCGATTTCATGTTGGTAACTTCTTCCGGCAGCATACACTCTCCATGCCTGGACTATTACAAAACAGGTGCATTTTACCCCCCCTGCCAGGGTATGGCAATGCCCTAAAATACCGGGCACCGGTCAACGGTGTAACATCTAACGGGGGTTATTTACTCTATTCTATCACCCTACTACCAGCACATTTTTGCGTCTCGTGCTACACTGATGTTAAACTACATCCAGGTGTGGCTGTTGTTTGTTGTGCCAGCCGGATTACCGGAATTACACCACTAACCGGATTAAAGCATTTCATACAGAGAAAAAGGAGTTCGTATGCGGCGGTCAATCTTGCTTATCACTCTGCTGGCGCTCATGCTGGCGTTCGGCACAACGGCCTACGCCCAGGCGGGGGAAGTCGCGCACACAGTACAGCCAGGTGAAAACTTATTCCGTATTTCCCTCCGTTATAACGTGGCGATGGCAACTATCGCGGCCCGGAATGGGATTAACAACTGGAACTTAATTTTTGCCGGAACGGTGATTTACGTCCCCACCAGCGGGACAACCCCAGCGCCCGCGACACCGGTGCCGACGACGCCGACACCGCCCACGACTGTAGAATATATCGTTAAGGCTGGCGACACGCTGAGTAACATCGCCCGACAGTTTAATACCACAGTTCAGGCGTTGGCGCAGTTGAATAATATCGTCAACCCAAATCTGATTTATCCCGGCACTAAACTGCTCATCAGCGGGACACCCACCACGCCGACAACGCCTGGCACGCCCACCACGCCCGGCACCCCGGTCACGGGCGGCTTTGAGTTGGGCGGGCAGGTCTTCAGTTTCTCCTACCCCAGCCAGATGAGCGGCGCGGGCATGACCTGGGCCAAGAGCCAGGTCGTCTATAACCTGGGTGACCCGGCCAGTATCGCACAAGGTGCGATTGCCGCCGCCCACAGCAACGGCTTCAAAGTACTGTTGAGCGTCAAGGGGAATCCGGCACAGATCGCCAGCAACCCGACCCAGTATTACCAGCAGTTCGCCAATTTCCTGGGCGGTGTGGCTGCGCTGGGGCCGGAGGCTATCGAAGTTTGGAACGAACAGAACATTGACCGAGAATGGCCGGCAGGACAGATCGGCGGCGGTGCGTATGCCCAGATGCTGGCAGCAGCGTACCAGGCGATCAAGAACGCCAATGCAAACGTCCTGGTGATTAGCGGCGCACCGGCACCTACCGGGTTCTTCGGTGGCTGCTCGGCCAATGGCTGCGACGATGCACCCTTCCTGCAACAGATGGCACAGGCCGGCGCTGCGCAGTTCATGGACTGCCTGGGCATTCACTATAACGAAGGTATTCTCTCCCCGACTCAATCCACTGGCGACCCGCGCGGGAACGGCGGCCACTATACCCGTTACTATTCGGGCATGGTGAATACCTACGCCAGCGTTTTCCCCAGCAAGCCGCTGTGCTTCACCGAGTTGGGCTATCTCTCTGCAGACGGTTACGGCCCGCTCCCGCCAGGGTTTGAATGGGCGGTCAACACGTCGGCACAGGAACAGGCCGTCTGGCTGGCAGAAGCGGTCACACTTGCCCGCCAGTCCAACCGGGTACGCCTGCTCATCGTGTGGAACGTAGATGCCACCGAGTTCGGCGCTGACCCGCAGGCCGGGTACGCCATCATCCGCCCGGATAACACCTGCAACGCCTGTGTGACATTGGGCGCGGCGATGGCCGGGAGTTAAGCAGCAGTCAATCAACACAAAAAGGGCAGTCCAACCGGGCTGCCCTGTGCTTTCTTTTACCGCCAGGACTTACGCAGTTGCCGGAAGGACAAGGGGCTTGAGCCCCTTGCTCAAACAGAATTCCCCTCTCAACTGCGTACCTTCTAACAGCATCTGTTCGCTTACATCCGCTCGCCAATCGTGACGCGCACTTCACGCAGTTCACCGCCGCGTACTACCCCCACCGGCACTTCCCGGCCAACCCGATCCCCGCTCAGGAGCGCCAGCAGTTCATCCAGGTGTTCCACCGTGATACCGTCCAGCGTGACTATCACATCACCCAGTAGCAAGCCGCCCTGTTCCGCCGGACTGCCCGTCTCCACTGATGCCAGCAGCAGGCCCGTATCCTGTCCGAGCTGTTCAGCCAGCGCCTCTGGCAGGCGTACCGGCTGGGCGCTGATGCCCAGGAAGCCGCGCCGCATCCGGCCATGCTGGAGCAGCGTTTCCGCCACCCGCTTAATCGTCAGAGTCGGCACAGCCAGGCTCAGGCCGCGCATGAAGCCCGACGTATTCATCCCGTAGACCCGGCCTGACGCATCCACCAGTGGGCCGCCGGAGAAGCCAGGATACATGACGACGTCAGTCTGGATGAAACCTTCCGCTGTGCTGCCCATCGTCCGCGTCCCCCACCAGGCTTCCATACCGCCCCGGCGCTGCAACCGGCGGGAAGCGCGTTTTTCCATATGTTCAACGCGGCGGGCCTGACGCTCCGGGTCGTGATGCTCATGGTGTTCATGTGCTTCGCGCCGGTGCCCCCCACGACCAAACGGGAAACCAGGTGGGAATGGCATCCCTTCGGACATCACCTCACCGCGTGCGCTGACAATACCCAGCGTGCCTTGCATATTTTGCCCCGGCCTGCCCAGCGCCAGAATCAGGTTGCCCACCTTCAGGTCATTCTCTTCAACCCAGTTGGGGGCGGTCAGTTCGGCCTGTACACGCAGAACAGCGACATCCGTGCCAGGGTCACGCCCGACCAGGGTCGCTGGGACGGTTTCGCCATTGGGCAGCCCGATCTGAATCTGCTCCTCATCCTGGATCACATGATGTGCCGTCACGATCACCCCGTCCGCCGCCCACACAATACCGCTGGCGGGCAGCCGCCGCCGGGCTTCAACCCGGACGACACTCGCGCCGGCGGTTTCGACTACCCCGGCCATTTGGTCGGATAACTGTTGTAAAACTTCGCTCATTACATTGGCTCCTTGCCATAGTTGTTAGTCACACTTCTCGATTTCATCATGGCATAAATGCGAGCGGGACACATCCACCTTTGAGGGAGGGTAGTACCTGCCAGAATGGGTAGGGAACTGGAGGAATGGGGAGATATCGGGTGCATTCGCTGATTCGAGCGTATCCGCTATAATGAACCCACTTAACCGAAATCAGCACCACGAGGGAAACGTATATGGATACCCTGACTCCCGCTGATGTCCAGGCCGCGCTGGATGGGCTTAACCTGGGCATTACGATCCGTTTTTTCGAGAATTCCACCGCCACCTCCCAGCAGGCCGCCGATAATATAGGATGTGAACTCGGCCAGATCGTCAAGAGTCTGGCGTTCATGATTGACGGCAAGCCTGTGGTTATCCTCGCCAGCGGCGACCAACGGCTGGATGACAAGAAACTGGCGACGCTGTTTGCTGTCGGGCGCAAAAAAGTCAAAGCTGCCTCAGCCGAACAGTGCATCGCGTATTATGGCTATGCGCCCGGTGGAGTCCCGCCGCTGGCACACCGTACTCCTGGCCTGCCCATTTATATTGACGAATCGCTCCGGCGCTATGAGCAGCTTTACGCCGCTGGAGGCGCCCATAATGCTATCTTCCCCATCCGGCTGGACCAACTGGCGCAGGTGACCGGCGGCACGTTTGCCGATGTGGTAAAAAGTGAGTGACCCCAGGACAGGCAGCACGTAGCGATCAGGGAATCAAACACCCGCTGAGGCGCGTAACGTAACGTTCAGCGGGTGCTGCTGACAAGGGGCCTGAGCCCCCTGTCCAGTCATATCAGATTGATTTTACGGATAGACGACCTACTTATTGCGTAGGCGCATTTGCCACCAGGACAACCGTTCCGGGCGCGTACAGCGTGGTGCAGGTATAGCCAGGGAAGGCATCCGTTGTCCACGCGCTCCACAACTGCGGTTGGCGTGGCGCGCCGCTGGCATTCATGTAGATGATGTAGCCGCTGCCCAGCAGGCAGATATTCACATCACCCGCAAAGCCCGTCACACCGGTCGTGCTGAACACATCCACCGCAGCGACCAGCCCCAGATTAAGCACATTCTGTGCGCCGATATTGCCGGCGTTGGTGATCGGGCCGCCGAGCCAGTACATATAGCTCCCACCGGTGGCGATCAGACGGCAGCCAAGTCCAGGACGATCAGCATCGTTGGTGAAGTGGCTGCGGATCTTACCGGGATCCTCGAAGTTGACATCCGTACAGCGCGTGGCAGGTGGCGGCCCGGCAACTTCGATACCGCTGCTTGTTCCCGCCGTGCCGTCGTTATCAGTGACGTTCACGACCTTGTTGTTAATCACCATCGTTGTCGGGTAATTCGCGTCGGCAGAAGTCGTGATCGCATGGCTTACGGTACAGGTATGCGCCCCTTCTACAACTGCATCATCCACCGCCTGTACGGTGACGGTCAGCGGCCCCTGGTTCGGTGCAGTGAATATCACCGGGTTAGCCGAAGTCACCACACACTGCGCATCTGGCGTGATTGTGACCTCTACGTCACCGGCAGGCGCTGTATTCAGCGTGAGGGTGTAATTACCCGTTGCTCCACCTTCCACCACGGTAACGGCTGCCGCGCTCACCGTAACACCAGGAGCGTCATTGTCGGTGACATTGGCGGTCACATCGGCAATAACGGCAGCAAGATATTCCGCCGCGCTGCCACCGGCTACCGCATGGGTAATGACACAGGTATGCAGCCCTTCGTTCGCAGCATCATCCACCGCCGTCACGGTGACGGTCTGGGCGACATTCCAGTTGCCCGCCGTAAACGTCAGCGGGGATGGCAGCGCCGTACACTGCGCATCCGGCGTGACATTGATGGTCACGTTGCCGGTGGGCATGGTATTCAGTACAACGGTATAGGTATCGGTCACGCCACCTTCGGCGATATCCGTTGTTCCGCCGCTCTCGGTGACGGTTACGCCGGCCACATCATTATCCGTGACCGCCGCCGTTACACCGGCTACCGCGACACCGTTGTAGTTCGCATCGCCACTGGCCGCCGCATGGGTAATCACACAATTGTGCGCCCCTTCGGCAGCAAGATCATCTACCGCCGTCACAGTAACCGTCTGCGCGACGTTCCAGTTGCCCGCCGTAAACGTCAGCGGGGATGGCAGCGCCGTACATTGGGCATCCGGCGTGACGGTGATCGTCACATTGGCCGCCGGGATGGTGTTCAGCACGACGGTATAGGTATCCGTCGCGCCGCCTTCGGTGATATTGGTCGTCCCGCCGCTCTCGGTGACGGTGACGCCAGCCACATCGTTATCGGTGACCGCCGCCGTTACACCGGCGACAGCAAGGCCGTTGTAGTTCGCATCGCCACTGGCCGCTGTCTGGGTAATCACACAATTGTGCGCCCCTTCGGCAGCAAGATCATCTACCGCTGTTACAGTAACCGTCTGCGCGACGTTCCAGTTGCCCGCCGTGAAGGTCAGCGGGGATGGCAGCGCCGTACATTGTGCGTCCGGCGTGACGGTGATCGCCACATTGGCCGCCGGGATGGTGTTCAGCACGACGGTATAGGTATCGGTCACGCCACCTTCGGTGATATCCGTCGTCCCGCCGCTCTCGGTGACGGTGACGCCAGCCACATCGTTATCGGTGACCGCCGCCGTTACACCGGCGACAGCAAGGCCGTTGTAGTTCGCATCGCCACTGGCCGCTGTCTGGGTAATCACACAATTGTGCGCCCCCTCTATGACAGCATCATCCACCGCTGTTACAGTAACCGTCTGCGCGACGTTCCAGTTGCCCGCCGTGAACGTCAACGGGGATGGCAGCGCCGTACATTGGGCATCCGGCGTGACGGTGATCGTCACATTGGCCGCCGGGATGGTGTTCAGCACGACGGTATAGGTATCCGTCGCGCCGCCTTCGGTGATATTGGTCGTCCCGCCGCTCTCGGTGACGGTGACGCCAGCCACATCGTTATCGGTGACCGCCGCCGTCACACCGGCGACAGCAAGGCCATTGTAACCAACATCAGCACTGGTCGCCGTATGGGTGATGGCGCAATTGTGCGCCCCTTCCACAACAGCATCATCCACCGCCGTTACGGTGACGGTCTGGGCAACGTTCCAGTTGGCAGTTGTGAAGGTCAGCGGGGAAGGCAGCGCCGTACATTGAGCGTCCGGCGTGACCGTGATGGTGACATTCGCAACCGGCTGCGAATCCAGAACCACCGTATAGGTGTCGGTTGCCCCGCCCTCGGTGATATTGGTCGCTCCACCGCTCTCGGTGACGGTGACACTAACCGGCGCATCGGTGGTGAGGAATGTATCAATGCCCCACCGCTCAACATTGACAGCGGTCAGGACAAGCCGGTCAAAATCTGGCGCAGCCGCGTTGACGGCATGACCTTCATAGGTTGGATTACCGGCTACATCAGGAAACCCGTTGTATGTATTGGTGAAAACCAGCGCAGCCCCAAAATAGCCTTGAACAGTGAAAGCGGCGGCCGTTGTTGGACCAGTTGCATCCTGAATGGCAAAGTAGAAGTCATAGCTGTTCTGCGCCCGTGTCAGGAAGTTGATGGTCATGGTATTGGTCGCCTCAAAGTTGTAAAGTTGATTGGCGACAAAATTCGGATCAGCCAGGAAAGCACTGAGATCAATCGTGCTTACCCCCGCCGCAGTCACCCACTGCACATCAGCAGTATTGAATGCGGCGGCGTTTGAACCCGCCGGCAAGCCATCGAAATTCTGGTTGACCGCAGCTTGGACATTAGCGACTGGCAGCAGGAAGGCCAGCAGCAGAATTGCCAGCACGGTACTGTATTTCACAAATTGCGATAAACGCACTCGGTGAGTCGGTGACTCAGATTCTTTCTGATTAGACATTAGCTATGAATCTCCCACACTCAATAAAGAGATATGATAGGTGAATGATACAAGCATAAAGGAGGGTACTTAAAAAAACATTGCAAAATATTCAATAAAAGTTGTGATTCGGTTAGGGGCAAGCACCTTTCCGTCCTGTTTCCCACGCCCAGTCGCCCGGAATTTACGAATAATTCATATTTGGAAGGTCTCACAAAGTCAGGCCGAATCTCCATCGGTATCACATCACTGAATAATGGACAGGTTGAGAAACCTTGAGTACACTCGTGAGCCAGTTTGAGAAAAATTCTTTATCAAAAGGTCATGCATAATGAACATTCAAGCGGTACATGGCGCCATCCAGACCAGCGCCTCCGGCGCGATCATCGTCAACCTGTTCGAAGGCCAGGCAGTCAGCGGCGCGACAAAGACCGTTGATGAAGCGCTGGGCGGGGCAATCAGTGATCTGATCGCTGCGGGAGACTTCACCGGCAAGGCCGGGCAGACGGGCGTCCTCTACCCGCGCGGGGCGATTGCCGCTCAACGGGTGATTCTGGTCGGGCTGGGGACACCGGACTCCCTGTCACTCGATTCCGTCCGGCGGGCGGCAGCGGTGGCAATCAAGAAAGCCCAGGAACTCCAGGTCAGGCAGGTGGCAACCGTCCTGCATGGCGCGGGCGGGCTGGCAATACGTGATGCGGCCCAGGCCATTGCAGAGGGTAGTCTGCTGGCCCTCTATACCTATCATGGACAGAAGACCAGCGATGCCCCGGAAAACCTGCCGGAATCACTGGCGGTCATAGTGCCTGATAAAGGTGACTTGCCGGCTGCCGAAGCTGGAATCCGAGATGGCGACGCGATTGCCGACGGGGTGATCCTCGCCCGCGATCTGGGCAATCTGCCACCGAACATCTGTACACCGGAATATATGGCACAGACCGCCCGGACAATGGCCCAAGCAGCCGGGCTAAAATGCGATGTGCTCGAAAAAGCCCAGATGGAAGCCCTCAAGATGGGAGCGCATCTGGCGGTTGCCCAGGGCAGCGACACCCCGCCTCGCTTTATCATCCTGGAACACAACGCGGAACGAGCCAGTGAGCTGCCGACGCTGGTGCTGGTCGGCAAGGGCGTCACTTTCGATACCGGTGGCTACAGCCTGAAAACCGGCGAAGGCATGGCGACAATGAAAAACGATATGTCCGGGGCGGCGGCGGTGATCGGCGCGATGCGGGCTATCGCCGGGCTGGGCGTCCCGCTGCACGTGGTCGGCCTCGCTCCGGCGGCGGATAATATGATTAACGGCCACGCCTATCGCCCACAGGAAGTCATCACCGCCAGCAACGGCGTCACGATTGAAATCATCAGCACCGATGCCGAAGGCCGGATGCTGCTGGCCGACGCCCTGGTATATGCCGGGCGTTACCAACCGGACGCGGTAGTGGATATAGCCACGCTGACCGGCTCGTGTGTCGTGGCACTCGGTTCAGGCGTTGCCGCCGGGGTATTCAGCACCGCTGACACGCTCCGTGATAACCTGCTGGCCGCGGCAGACATCACCGGGGAAAAAGTATGGCCGCTGCCGCTCTTCCCCGACTACGAAAAAGCCATTGAATCGCAGACCGCCGACATCAAGAACAGCGGCGGGCGTACTGGCGGGGTGGGGACATCCGCTGTTTTCTTACAGCACTTCGTGGATTACCCGGTCTGGGCGCATGTGGATATGGCGGGCATGGCGATTGATGTGCCGGAAATTCCCTATGTGCCGGCCAAAGGCTCCAGCGGCTACGGCGTGCGCCTGCTGACGGCGCTGGCGCAGCAGATGGCGGCAAAATAGCCTGTAAACGTTACACAGTTACCAGGTTTATCCGTCTGGTTCCTGATGAGCCTGGTCATGAAAGGCGCACGGATGTTTATCAAGCTGGATGATACACAGATTTTTTCTGCCGCATTCGGGCCAAAAACCACTCCGCCACTTCTGGCATTAGGAGGCTGGATTGGCAGTTGGGAAGACTGGCTTGAACCGCTCTCAATTCTGAGTGAAAGCCGCCGGGTAATCGCCTTTGACCATCGCGGCAGCGGGATCACAATCGCCCCAGTAGAGACGATTACATTTGATCGCCTGGTGGAAGATGTCTTCGCAGTGATGGATGCTTATGAGGCAGATCAGTGTACGCTGGCGGCGATGTCTATGGGCGCGGCGGTTGCGCTGGGTGCGGCACTGCGCCATCCAGAACGAATCACCGGCCTTGTCCTCGTTGACTGCCTGGATCTGCGTGGAATCCGGTCGGACACTCAGGATACATTCCTGCTGGCACTCACCCATGATTACCCCAGAGCACTGGAGGGATTCATTGACGCCTGCGTATCGGAAACGGATTGCGATCATATCAAGCATTGGGGGCGACACATCCTGAATCGCGCCTCGCAGGAAGCCGCCATCGCCCTATATCAACTATCGAAAACCATTCCCATACGGGATAATCTGCGGGAAGTTAACCAGCCAGCACTGATTATTCATGGCGATGCGGATAGACTTGCGTCCATCGAATCGGCCCATTGGCTGGCTGATAAGCTCCCCAATGCCACGTTAAAGATCATCAGTGGTGCGGGACACGTGCCGATTCTGACACGTCCCGAAGCGGTTGCACGGGAGATTCAAAGTTTTTGTAGGAGCAAGGGTTTCTGGGCTTAGTACATATTCGTAAAATCATGTTGATGCTTGACCTCACCCCTTCCGAACCTTCGGTTCTCCCTCCCTTCTCCGTCAACGGAGAGGGGAAAACGAGCACAGCGAGTAGGGGTGAGGTCAGCGTGACGAATTTACGGATAGATACTTAACAGAAGCAATCCCTGGAAGAGTAAAGATCAAGCAATCATGCGACCGACAATCCGCGACGTTCTTCGTACCGCCAGAAAACGCATTGCGCCGGCTTCACAATCCGCCGGGCTGGATGCGCATATCCTGCTGAGTCAGGTGCTGGGGGTTGAGCGTGCTTACCTGTTGGTGTACCCCAACCACACCCTCACCGCAGATCAGCAGAATCGCTTTGAGAAGCTGGTCGAGCGCTGCGCGGCGGGGGAACCCCTGGCCTATATCCTGGGGCGGCGCGGCTTTTATGATCGGGAGTTCATCGTCACCCCGGCGGTACTGATCCCCCGCCCGGAAACCGAACTTCTACTAGAAGCGGCGCTCGTATTCGTCAAAGGCAGGCCCGATTCCACTGTCGTGGACGTGGGGACTGGTAGCGGGGCGCTGGCCGTTACGCTGGCGGCGCACTGCCCGGCGGCGGCGGTGTACGCAGTGGACATCAGCCCGGCGGCGCTGGCGGTGGCAAAACGCAACGCGGCGGCAAACGAGGTTGCGGAGCGTGTAGTGTTTTTTGAAGGCGATCTGTTGAGGCCGCTGCTCGAACGCGGGTTACAGATGGATGTCATCATGGCGAATCTGCCATATGTCGCCAGCGATGACCTGCCACACCTGGTGGTCACCCGTTATGAACCCCGCCTCGCGCTGGATGGCGGCGCGGATGGCCTCGACCTGATGCGGCGGCTGTTGGAACAGGCTGTGGCGGCCCTGCGTCCCGGTGGGTTGGTCTTACTGGAGATTGGCGCTGACCAGGGGGCGGCGGTGGAGGCATTGGCGCGGGCGGCTTTTCCCCAGGCCGGTGTAGACGTGCTCCCCGATTATGCCGGGCTAGACCGCATCGTTCGCATCGCCAACCGATAAGGGCTGGTCGCTGGTTGTGATGGAGGGATGAATCTTTCCATGTGGGTTAAATGGATTCGCTGTTCAGTACAGGCCACCAATCGCGCTGCCTTCGGCAAAACACAGCAGGCGTGGCAGGCGTTGGCCGGACTGCCAGGGTTTGTGTTACAGGTGTGTGGCTGGAATGCCCAGGATGATTCAGAAGCGTGCATCCTGGCAGTGTGGGCAGGAAAAGCGGATTACGAGTTCTTCATGCAGCATCACCATGACCGAATTGCGGGGAGTTCCGGGCAGGGCGAGACCTATGACACGATCATCGTGACGTTTTTCGATGTCCTGTGGCATACGGGGGATACCGCCGGTTGGCCTGCCGCTTTCGCCGGAGCGGGGTACCTGCACCTCATCCAGCACACGGTTTACCCGGAACGTGAAGCGCACTTTCTGGATGTCCAGCGCACAATCTGGGAGCCGGAGATGGGCGCGGCAGGGATGAGCGCGGGGCTGGTTTCACGTACACCACCCCCCGGCCAGCGCGTGTACCTCACTGCCTCTGCCTGGCTGGCAGATCGTCCCATGCGGCAGCGGCAGAACGCTCAGGTGGAGACGGATGTGATTTCCCGCGCCGAGCTTGGGGTCAACCTGGAGCCGCTGTGGGCTGTTACACAGATACGCCCGTAAAGGCCGCCCGGTTCACCGAGGGACGGATCAGAGAACACTCACCCACATCACGGCAGGTTCAACGCACACTCGCCGTCCCCCACCCGGCAAACGGCCAGCACAATACCTCCGCGCTGCACGTCGAATGTCGTATCCGGGTTATCGCTGATCCAGAACCAGCGCGGGAAGGCAACCTGGCTCCAGGCATGGCGTGTGCCGCAGTAAGCTGGCTGATCCAGAAAAGCGTAGTCCATCCGCCATACCTGGAAGCAGTCGCCCGGCGACAGCGCCGAAGTAGGCCGCGTGCCACCCGCCCACATGCGTGAGAAAAATTCGATGTCATCACCCTCATCTACCGCCTGGATAAAGGTCAACCGGCTGACATCTACATCATGTTCCGAGCGATTCCACAGGATCAGTGTGTCGGAGTCATAGCGCAGCAGGACAGGTGCGGCGGGCATCGTTGTGGGGGGAATTGTTGAGGGAGGTACTGGTTCAGCCGGCGGGTTTGTCGGGGGAACAGGGGTCGCTGGCTGCGTGGCGAGTGCCGCTGCCAACTGCCCCGTAATCGGCGTCGCTGAAAGTGGAATCAGGGTCAGGCCAGGGACTGTCGTCGGCAGCGGGGAGGGCGTCACCGTCAGCATGGCCGGGAGCAGTGCCATGTTGGCCGCCGTTACCGATGCCGCCGGTGGCGCGGTGGGCGTAGGCGACTCCGATGAGTTGAGCAGCCCTGGCAGAAGCGCCATACCAGCCACCAGGAACAACGCGAGCAGCACCCCAACCGGCATCCAGCCTGGCATCGTGCGGCCCAGCTCCCCCATGATCTTCGCTCGCAGCCCGGCGGAAGAATTTGAATCCGTGATCGTGGGTGTGTCGTCCTGGTATGTGCCAAACTGCGGGGTCATCTCCCCGGCATCCGGGGCGCTGCTTGCGGCAGGGCTGGCGCTTTTTTGCGTTCCCTCCCAACTGGGAAGCGACATCACATTCAGGCGGTAGGTGTCATCATCATCCTGGATACCAAGCGCCTGTTTGAGGGCGTCGGCCAACAGCTTGCCGGTTGCATAGCGTTGTGCCGGGTCTTTCTCCAGCACTCTCAGCAGCACTTCGTCAATTTCCGGCGATAAAGCCGGGTTAAAGCGGCTGGGCGGTGGGGGCGATTCATTTATGTGTTTGATCGCCACACTCAGCGCCGATACGTCCTCAAATGGCATTCGCCCAACCAGCATTTCGTACAGCACAACGCCCAGCGAGTACAGGTCACTTTGCGAATGCGCATTCGACGAATTTGCGGCCTGCTCCGGCGAGATATAGTAGGCGCTGCCAAAGGTCTTGCCAATCGTCCCTTCATTCTGGTCAAGCGCCAGGCCAAAATCGGTCAGAACCGCTGCACCGCCCGGCGTGACCATGATATTAGATGGTTTGACATCACGGTGGATAACGCCCATGCGGTGGGCATAGTCCAGGGCGGCGGCGATATCCTGCACAACCCCTAATACCTGGCCGTGTGGCATCAGCATGTTGCTGCGCGAGAAGTTCTTGAGAATATGGCGCAGGTCTTTGCCCTCAACAAACGACATCGCCATGAAATACAGCGAATCAGCATGGTCGAACTGGTAGATGCCGACAATATTGGGGTGCTGCAACCGGGCGATAGCGCGGGCTTCTTTTAGAAAGCGCGTGCGGTATTCTTCCGGCTCGAAATCGGTCATCCAAAGAGAATCGATCACCTTGACAGCGGCGCTACGGTCCAGTTTCGCATCATACCCGCGATATACCCGCGCCATCCCGCCATGTCCTAAAATTTCCAGGATGGTGTAGTCGCCCAGTTTCCGACCAATGATTCTATCTTTGCTTGCCATAGGTTAGTTTCTTGGAAAATTTCCGTTGATAAAGTCAAGGTCTCAAAGCAAAAAGGTATCAGTCGGCGTTTTGCGTATTCCTGCTGACCGGAATCGAATGCCCATGTTAGCGCACTCCCCGATGATATACACGCAGTCCGGTACGTGGAATATGCCCGATGAAACTGCCTTCTACTATATGCTACCCTGAAAACCGAACCTTTTGTTGAGAGTTTTCATAAAAATTCTCAAACAATTGCAAAACAGGTGTCAGGAAAGAGTAAGTAGAGCACGATTTTGCGGTATACTCCAAAGTGGAGTAAAAAATAGCGGTATTATTCACACGTTGAAGACGCATAACCGACCATGGATAGCTATCTTTTCATATTGTGCATTTTATTGATTAGGATAGAAAAGAATCTTGACTCCTTCACCTGATGTCCCTGAACGTGAAATCCGTCGCCGCTGTGCGACGATAATTGGTCGTGCCGATGAAGAAGCCCGGCGGTTAAGCCACAATTATATTGGCGTGGAGCATCTGTTCATCGCCATGACCCGTGTCGAAGGCAACCCGACGGCCACGCTGCTGCGCCGTGCCGGACTGAACCCCAAGCAGGTGCGTAACGAAATCCGCCGCGAAATCGGTACGGGCGACGGCCCGCTCTCGGAAACGCTGCCGATTACCCCCCGCTGCGAGATGGTGCTGGCGCTCTCCATTTTTCTGGCTGACCAGGAATCTGAAAAAGACGACTCGTTTAAAGATGATGAGATTAGCGAGAACCAGTTATTGATCGCCATCCTGCAGGAGGCTGAAAGCGTCCCCGTACGCAAACTGGTTGAACTCAACTTTGATGTCAATATGTGGCTGCAAAAACTGCTGCTGGAACTCCAATCGGAACACCTTGAAGAGAGTAGTTCTGAGGAAATCCCGCGTTTTACATTTCGACCACGCGTGCGCGACAACGACCCATTTGCCTTTGACCTTGATCTCGATTCGAGCGATGACTTAGCCCCGCCCTTTGGCGAGGCGCACTTCCCCACCCCACTGCTCGACAAATACGGGCGCGACCTGACGAAACAGGCCCGCGACGGCAAAATCAGCCCGGCGATTTCCCGCGAGCGCGAGATTCGGGCGCTGGCGCGGACGCTGGCGCGCAGCAAAAAGAATAACCCGCTCCTCCTGGGGGATGCCGGAGTCGGCAAAACCGCTGTGGTCGAAGGGCTGGCCTATGCAATTCACGATAACAGCGCCCCCAAGTCGCTGCATAACCGGCGCATTGTGCAGATCGAGATCGGCACGCTGGTTGCCGGGACGAGTCTGCGCGGCCAGTTCGAGGAACGGCTGATCGGCATTGTGGACGAGGCCAAAAACGCTGGCAATGTGATCCTGTTCATTGACGAGATTCATACGATTGTCGGCGCGGGCGATACGATTGACAGCAACCTGGACGCCGCCAATATCCTCAAACCGGCGCTGGCACGCGGCGAAATCATGTGCATCGGCGCGACGACCCACGAGGAGTACCGCCGTGCGATTGCCCAGGACCCGGCGCTTGACCGGCGCTTCCGTACGATTGATATTGATGAACCCAGCCCGGAAGATTCGCTGGCGATCCTGAGCGGGCAGCGCGAGCGATTAGAAGCCCATCACGGCGTCATTATCCGCCCGGAGACGCTGGAAGTGGCGGTGCGGCTCTCGGTGCGCTACCTGCCAGACCGTCGTTTGCCGGATAAGGCCATTGATTTGCTGGACGAAGCCTGCACACGGGTGATTATCACCAGTATCGCCCCGGACGAGAGTTTCGACGGGATGCCGGAAGTCCGTGTGGAAAATATCGCGGCGGTGCTTTCCGATTGGTCGGGCATCCCGGTGACGGAACTCACCCAGGACGAGAAACGGCGGCTGGCGAGCATCGAAGATATGCTGGGGCAGCGTGTGATCGGGCAGGAAGCGGCGGTGCATACCGTAGCCGATGCTGTCAAGACATCGCGGGCCGGTCTGGGCAACCCGAACCGTCCCATCGGCGTGTTCCTGTTCCTGGGGCCGTCAGGTGTTGGCAAAACCGAACTGGCGCGGGCGCTGGCCGATTTCCTCTTCGGCAGTGAAGAGGCCATGCTGCGCTTGGATATGTCGGAGTTTCACGATTCGCACACCGTCGCCCGCTTGATCGGTGCGCCGCCCGGCTACAAGGACACCCAGCGCGGCGGGCAGCTCAGCGACGGCCTGCGCCGCCGTCCCTACAGTGTCATTCTGCTGGATGAAGTTGAAAAAGCTGCGCCGGAAGTCTTCGATATCTTCCTGCAAGTCTTTGATGAAGGTCGCTTGAGTGACGCGCACGGGCGGCATGTGGACGCCCGCCACTCGGTATTCATTATGACCAGCAATATCGGCACAGAAGAAACGGGCAAGCAGATCGGTTTCCTCAACGACCCGGAAAAACTGCCGGATTATTCCGCCCACCTGGGGCGCTTCTTCCGCCCGGAATTTCTGAACCGGGTGGACGAAGTGATTACATTCGGTTCGCTGAACCCGGCAGTTTTGAGTAAAATCCTGGAGTTACAGTTGCAGGATCTGTACAAGCGGCTGGAAGGGCAAAGTCTCAAACTGCAACTGACGGACGAAGCGCGGGCGCTCATCCTCAAGAAGGGTTACGACCCGATCAATGGCGCCAGGCCACTGCGCCGGGCAATTGAACGGTTGCTCACCCGTCCCCTTAGCACACGCATTGTGGAGGATACCTTCGAGCCGGGGGATACCATCAGCGTGACAGTGGGCGACGACGAGACACTGGCATTTGAGGTGGCAAAGGAGTAGGTTGATGTCTGCTGCCATCGAAATCCCTGACCGGGAAATCGCCGTATTCTGCCGTACCTGGCGGATTAAAGAGTTAGCACTTTTTGGCTCGGTGCTGCGGGACGATTTTGCCCCGGAGAGTGATATTGATGTTCTGGTGACGTTTGAGTCAGGACGCCGGGTCAGATTTGCGGATTTGCTCGAAATGGAAGCGCAGCTTACACAGATTCTAGGGCGCAAAGCAGCTATTGGAACACGCCATTCTGTTGAAACGGATGAGAACTATCTACGGCGAAAAGCCATTCTGGATAGTTTACAGGTTATTTATGCGGCGTGACGAAACCCTGCTGCTGGATATGCTGATCGCGGCGCAGAAGATCAAAACCTTCGCCAACGATCTTTCCTGGGAAACGTTTCGGGAAAGCAAAGTGCGATCATTCGTGAATTACAGGTCATTGGAGAGGCAGCCAGGCTTGTAACAACCGAGATGAAGACCTTGCATCCTGAAATTCATTGGGGTGAAATCTCTGGAATGCGTAACCGGCTTATTCACGAATACTTTCGGGTTGATCTCGAAACTATTTGGGATGCCGTTCAGAATAATATCGGCGATCTGGTGGAACGTCTCAAGCCACTGATACCGCCTGATCCCAATTAAGCTGCACCGACAGAAATTATAATTGAGATAAGAACAGGGCCACAATGCCTATGAATCCACCGCAATCGGGCCGGACTCCACCATCGATTTCTGATGACGAAGCCGCCAAACTGCTGAAAAAGCGACGTAAAGCCGATTTAACGGACTATTTCGCCGTTGACCCCAACCCGGATATTCGCCGCCTGGGGCAGCTTGCCTTACGCCGCAAGGACATCAACGACCAATTCGCCCTGGGCGATATGTGCGCCCAGCGGTCATTATCTGACGACGGGCGGCTGCTGGTCTTTTATGTTGGCAAAACCCTCATCGCCTACCAGCGTGCCCTGAAAGCGGCCAAAAATAACGTGGATCGCTCCCAGGCCGAACAGATTATTGATGCCTTCATCGGTTGGACGGCGGCATTCGCCCAGACGCACCGCTCCCGTCGTAATATCGCGGTGGCGTTATGGGCGCTGGCAGAATACGAAACAGACTCCGGTATTGTGCCGGAACAGCTTGTGGCCGAACTGCTGGATATGTACCAGAATGAGGTCCCTACCGGCCCGATCAACACAGTTCCCGACCTGGAACCTATTACCGGGGACAGCTCGCAGGAGGACCTCACCCAACTCGACTTGGGCGACGCCCCATCCTTAGCCATCAACGCCAATGAGACGTCCCCGACCCAGGGCGATTACGAACTGGACGAGGCTCTGCTGTCACCAGAAGCCGATTTCATCGCCCCCAGCGAAACCCAGGTTCAGAAAATCGCGCTGGACTCGCTGACCTCCGCCGAACGCGAGAATGTCAGTTTCCGCCGGCACCTGTATGGCATCGCGCCGCCGCCGCCCGCAGAAGACGAATTCAATATTGGCGACACGATTCAGGACCGCTACGACGTGGTAGATGTGCGCCGGGGTGGGATGGGCGTCGTCTACTTATGTTACGACCATCAGCAGCGCGAGCCGGTTGCCATCAAGACCTTCCAGAGCCGCTTCCTGGAAAACGAGCGTGCCGTCGCCCGCTTTACCCAGGAGGCGATTACCTGGGTGCTGCTGGAAAAACACCGCTATATCGTGCAGGCGCGGCTGGTCGAAACCATCAATGGTCGCCCGCATATCATCCTTGAACACGTCAGCGGGCCAGAAGGTCTCGGCTCGGATTTACGCAGTTGGATCGATCATGGGCGGCTCGACCTGTCGCAGTCCATTGAGTTCGGGTTGCACATCGCGCTGGGGATGCAGCACGCCAACCAGAAAGTCCCCGGTCTGGTGCATCGTGACCTGAAACCGGCCAATATCCTCGTGACCCATGACCCGGTGGCGAAGATCACCGATTTCGGCCTGGTGCGCTCGCTGGAATTCAGCGACGAGCCGCTGCCGGGCAACCTGACGATCTCGCCGCACCCGCTGATTGATCCCAATAACCGCCTGACTCGTTTCGGCGCGATTGTCGGCACTGCGCCGTATATGTCGCCCGAACAGTGCGAATCGCAGGATGTAGACCTGCGTTCCGATATTTATGCCTTTGGCTGTATTCTGTATGAAATGCTGACCGGGAAACATATCTTTGAGGTCAAAACCTTCAAAGACTGGAAACTGGCCCATGTCACCCAAACGCCGGTTTTCGCCCCGGAATTTATTGAGCGAATCCCGTCGCGCCTGCAAGACCTCGTCCTATTCTGCCTGCAAAAAGCCCCGGATGACCGGCCTGAAAAGTGGAATGTCGTGGTGGAAGAGCTTGCGGCGATTTACGAAATCGTCTCTGGTAAATTGGCTACCCTGGAAATTACCGGGCCGGAACTGGAAGTCCACGAGCTGATCCACAAGGGCTACTCCCTCACCGAACTCCACCGCATGGAGGAGGCGCTGGCGGCTTATGACCGGGCGATTGAGATGCAGCCGGATAATGCCACCGCCTGGGCACGAAAAGGGCGCACGATGCGGCTGCGGGCCGATTACGATGCGGCGCTGCTGGCCTATAACCGGGCGCTGGAACTCCACCCCCGTTACGCCTTCGCCTGGAAGGGCAAGGGCATTGTGCTGGAACGCCTGGGCGATATGGAACAGGCGCTTTCCTGTTACGAAACCGCCGCGCAGATTAACCCGCAGGACGTGTGGAACTGGTATAACCAGGCCGATGTCTTGCAGAACCTCAATCAGCATGATAACGCCATGCCACTGTTGGAGCGGGCGCTGGAGATTGACCCGCTGCATCCGAATAGTTGGGCGAAGATGGGGCAGATTCACCGTCTGCAAGGTAACCACGAGGAAGCTGTCGCCGCTTATGAGCAGGCTGTGGCGCTCGACCCGGAATACGCCTGGGCTTACAACGGGCGCGGCCTCGCGCTGAAAGCCCTGGGGCGTTCATTGGATGCCCTCAACAGCTTCACCCTGGCGACTCACTACCAGCCCGACGAAGTGTGGCACTGGTACAACCTCACCGAAATGCTGGTGGATATGGAACGCTACCGGGATGCCGTCCAACCGGCACAACAGGCCACCCGCACCGACCCTACCCATGCCTTTAGCTGGGGCAAGCTCGGCCAGGTGCTGCGCTATGTTGATCGCTACGAAGAAGCGCTGGATGCGTACAGCCGGGCGATTAAGCTCCAACCGGATTACAGTTGGGCAATTAACGGCAAGGGCATGGTGCTGGAACGCATGGAACGCTATGAAGAGGCGCTGGCCTGCTACCGGGATTCCGCCCGCTATGCTGATAGCTACGTGTGGCATTGCTGGTATAACCAGGGGAATGTACTCGTCATCATGGGCCGCCATAGTGAGGCGCTGCCCATGCTCGAACGGGCGACCCAGGCTAACCCGCAGCACGCCCGCAGTTGGGCCAGGATGGGCAACACGCTGCGCCACCTCAAGCGCAATGAGGAGGCGCTCGAAGCCTTCCAGAAGGCCACCACCCTTGACCCGACCTATTCCTGGGCGTGGAATGAGCTGGGTATCACCTTAGATGCCCTGGGACGGCGCGAAGAAGCCCTGGCGGCCTACGAGCAAGCCAGTTCCTCTGCCCCGGAAGACGCCTTCTACTACTACCAGCAGGCCGACCTGCTCATCCAGAGCGGCAAACCACGGGAAGCACTCGCCCTGCTCGACCAGGCCGTGAAACTGGATCACAGCAGCGCCCGTATCTGGGCGAAGCGTGGTCAGGCGCTGCGCCGTCTGGGCACTTACGAGGCCGCACTGCGCGACTATACGCGGGCGGTGGAACTCGACCCGAACTACGGTTGGGCGTGGAATGGTCGCGGCCTGACTCTCAGCGCGTTGGGGCGGCACGAAGAGGCGCTCTCCAGCTTCCGCCATGCCAGCGAGTGCAGCCAGAAAGATGTCTGGTACTGGTATAACCAGGGCGATGAACTGGTCGTGCTGGGGCGTCCCACTGAGGCACTGCAAGTGCTGGAACAGGCACTTAAGTATAACCCGCGCCACTCGGAAAGCTGGGCGAAGCGCGGCCAGGCGCTGCGCCGTCTGGGACGCAACACCGAGGCACTGGCGGCTTACGATCAGGCGTTGAGCATCAATCCGCATTATGCCTGGGCGTGGAATGGACGCGGGTTGACGCTCGAATCGTTGGGGCGGCGCGAGGAAGCCTTTGCCTGTTACGAACGTGCCACCCGTGAAGACCCCCACGTCATCTGGTACTACACCAACCTGGTAGACGTGCTGCTGGATATGCAGCGCAAGCAGGAGGCGCTGGATGTGATTGACCGGGCGCTGGTCGAATTGCCCGGCAACGCGGTCACGTGGGCGCGGCGAGGACAGGTGCTGCGGCGCTTAGGCCGCTACGAAGATGCGGTTGATGCCTACCAGCAGGCGCTCGAACTCGACGACACCTACGCCTGGGCCTGGAACGGTCAGGGGCTGGCCTTCGCCGCGCTGGAACTCTGGGAAGAGGCGTTGTCATCCTATGAACTGGCGGTCTTCTATAACGACAGTGACCTGTGGTTCTGGCACAACTATGGTGAGGCGCTCATGGCGCTGGAACAGTATGACCGGGCGGTAGACATCTTTGAGCGGGCTGCCGCGCTTGACCCGAACCACGACCTGACACAACAGCGTTTGAGACAGGCCCGGCAAAAGCTAGAGGAAACCGGCGGCGACGAAGACGACGACTACGAGGATGAAGAAGAGGACGACACCGACGACGGCGAGTAGCGCCGTTTTGTTCTCATCACGCCCGGTGTCTGAAGGCGACAAACGGCAGGTTTTCCTGTGCCAGCGCCCGGTAGCCTTCGAGCGAGTCCGGCGGGGCATAACCGATCATTTTTGACAGTGCCCGCGCCAGGTCGGGGTGGTCGGTGGCATAGCGCACCATTTCGTCGCCACTGGCTTCGGGCGATAACTGCTCGGCGGTGACGGCCAGCGTTTGCCCGCCCACGCGAATCGTGACATCCGGGTGCGCCCCGATATTGCGATACCAGTTGGCCTTTTTCCCAAAGCCGGAACACACATAATAGGTATCGGCAGCCGCGTCGTAACGGGCGACTTCGACCACAGCCTGCCGCTCCTGGCCGCTGTTGCGCCCGATATGCCGGAGCAGCATCAGCCGTTTCCCCAGCAGAAAATCCAGCCGCAGCCGGAATATCCAGATGGGCAACCGCCACAAAAACGCCTTCAACCCGGTAGGCGGTTTAACCTGTGTCATGGGCTATCCTTTACCCTCGCTCATATTCGCTACCC
>CALJKV010000096.1 GCA_937974245.1 uncultured Chloroflexota bacterium
CCCACCGTGCGCCTCGATGAGTCCCTGGGCAATTGCCAGCCCCAGCCCTACGCCTCGCTGGCCGCCGCTGTCACGGGTGCGGGCGCGTTCCCCCCGGTAGAAACGCTCAAAAATGTGGGGCAGGTCGGCAGCCGGAATCCCCTCACCGCTGTCACGCACATCCACTTGTGCCATCTTCCCGGCACGCATGGCGTGGATCGTGACCGTTCCACCGGGCGGGGTGTGACGGATGGCATTGCCAATCAGGTTGTACAGCACACGCTGAATTTTCTGCGCGTCTATGTAGACCGGGTCAGTATCCGGCGCGGCCTGGCCTTCCAGGTGGACTCCGCCTTGCTCCGCCAGCGCCCGCATCCCGCTCAATGTGTCGGAGAGCAGATCGGCTAATGAGGTTTGCTCGCATTGCAGCGCGATATGCCCAGCATCAAGCTGCGCCAGTTCAAACAGGTCGTTAATCAGGCGGTTCAGGCTCTCGATTTCGGTCTGTGCGGTGGTCAGATAACGTTTGATCGTATCCGAGTCGTCAACCACGCCGTCCAGCAGGGCCTCAATCACCAGTCGCATTGAGGCCAGCGGCGTGCGTAAGTCGTGGCTCACCCAGGCTACCAGGTCACGGCGAGACTGTTCAAGCTGGCGTTTGGCGGTGTCCAGTTCCTGGAGCTGCGCGGCCATCATGTTAAATGTCGTGGCGAGATCGGCCAGTTCATCGTTTCCCTGCACGGCGACGCGGGTGGAGAGGTCGCCTTTGCTCAACTGGCGGGCGCCATCGGCCACCACCATAATCCGTTCGGTCAGGGCGCTGGAAATGAAGTAGCCGAAGCCCAACGCGGTCCCCCCCGCGAAAACCAGCAGAATCGCCGTCAAACTCAGGTCGTGTTCGTCAATGAACATCAACTGGGCTGTAACCCATACGTTGAGGAATACCAGCCCGATGGTCATGACGGTGACGACGATGAGGGCATAGCGCAGGCTGCGAAACCAGTTAACCAGCCCCAGCCGATAGAGCAGGAAGGCAATCACGACGCTGGCACTGCCGGATACGCCCAGGAAGAGCAGGAGTTGCAGCGCGTCTTCGGTAGGCGGGTTGAGGACGGGCTGCGCCAGCAGGACGACCAGCGCCAGGGCGAAAACCCACACCGCCGCCAGTGTCTGCACAATCCGCGAGACATCCCCGCCCCATCCCAGCAACGTGTGTTTTGACTGTGTCGCCATGATTCCCGCCTTTCCGCCATTCATCGCCTATGCCTTACCGGACATGATACAACATCCCCAGTTTACTGTTGGATATACCACGCAAATGTTACGGAAAGGTTGTCGAGAGTTACCGCACTAACCGTTGTTTGAGCAGCCCGGCCAGCCAGCGCAGTTCCTGGATGCGTAGCAGCGCCGCCAGCCCGAAGAAAATCAGCAGGCTCAGGCCGCCGCTGATTCCCACGAGGAGCAGTTCCTGTAACAGGCCGCCACCGACCAGACGTGTCGTCAGAACCGGCACAGCCAGGTACGCCACCAGCCCCATTACCGCCGAAGCCAGCCCGGTTTTGCCGATGGTCATCAGCAGCCGCTGCTGGCCGAAGCCATCCATGCGCCGCCACAAAAGGAAAGCCGATACCGCCGCGTGGATGATGTGCTTGGTGCTGTCCGCGATCATCAGGCTGAACAGGCCGAAATAGGGGAACAATACCACCGCCACGACCATATACAGGATCAGGCTGAACAGGCCGACCAGCGCCGGGGTGAGCGTATCCTGCCGGGCGTAAAAGGCGTAGACCAGCAGCAGATCAACGGTGGCGAACGGCAGGCCGATCAGATACAGGCGCAGCGCCTCAGCAGTAATCGCTGTGTCCTGGGCGGTGAAGGCGCCATGCTGGAAGAGCAGCGCGACAATCGGCACGGCCAGCACAAACAACCCGACTGTCGCCGGGAGAATCAAGGTCGTTGCCAGCCGCAGCCCCAGCCCCAGTGTATCTTTGAAGGCGGTGATGCCTTCCCGGTCGACAACTGCCGCCTGCCGGGCCAGTGTCGGCAGAATGGCGATGCTGATGGCCGTCGCAATCAGACCGTGCGGGAACTGGATGAGCGTTGTCGCCCAATCCATATAGGCGATGCTGCCTTCCCCGGTCTGGCTGGCGAGGTTATAGCTGAAGGTGCGGATCACCAGCGTATCCAGGATAAGCGAGAACATCACCGGGATATACAGGGCGATGATGCGGCGCACGGCGGGATGCCGCCAGTGAATCGTCACGCGCAGACGGGCACCGCGCAGCCCCGGCATTTGCAGCAGAAGCTGTGCCAGCGCCCCGAAGAGCCAGCCCAACGCAACGACGGTAATGCCGCTGTCAGGCCGGGCAATCACCCATAGCGGGAGCGCCCCGGCGGAAAGCATGACCTGGAACTGCGGGAGCGGGGCGAACAGCAGCGACACCGCGACGATACCGCCATTGAAAACCACCCCGGCAAAGGCCGGCCAGGTGAACGAACGCAGCGCGTAAAGTGTGCCACTGAGGATGGCGAACATACTCAGGAAAAGCAGCGCCGGGGCTGTCAGGCGCAGCAGATCGGCAGCCAGCGTCAGGGTTTGTGGTGCTGCCCCGCTGCTGACGAGTTCGACAATCTGTGGGGCGAACAGCTCCAGCACCAGCACCAGCAGTGCCAGCACTGCCGTAATCATGCTCAGGAGGACAGAGACCAGCCGCCAGAGTTCATCGCGCCCGCTGACGGTAGCGACTTCGCTCAGGACGGGGATAATCGCGCTGTTGACATGCCCGCCAATCAGGAGGTCATAAAGCGCCTTGGGCACGATGACCGCGACTTTAAAAGCATCCACCGCCGCCGACGCGCCGAACAGGTTGGTCAGCACGATTTCCCGCACCAACCCCAGAATCCGGCTGGCGATATTGCCCAGCGCCAACACCCCGGTTGCGCGGGCTACGCCTTCATGGCTATCGTCCTGTTGTGCCGGGGCGGTCTCTTGCGGGAGGTCGGTTTCGATTGGAGCAGCGAGACTCTTTGTGGGCATAGGTCATCTCTCATCACCAACAGCCGCACAAGCATAGCATAAGCGGTAAGGTGTGCCAGATGAAACCTGGGAAGCGTGGGTAAAACAGGGGACAAACGGCAGGAAAGCGTTTTAGCCCCTGGCGGTTCGCTATTGGCCGCTAGCTGCTGGTTGCTGGCGATTGGTCATACAGTGAGAGCGCACATTGGCGCTGCCCTATGGAAGGGTCGGCAGCTGGTTAGCACTTTAGCTTTTGCGGCCAATAGGCTAACCAGCTATCCGGTTATCGTGCTACCTATCCATTATCCATCCACGCAGTTGAACGACGCGAGGAAGGGTTCACTCGTATGCCCGGATTCGTCGGTGACGGTCATCCACCACTGGATCGGGCCGATGAAATTGGCGCTCCCCAGATTACAGGAGACATTCCACGAGAGGACACCGCTGCTGTAATCGCCGGCGAGCAGGGTGGGCGGCTCGGTGACGCTGCCTTCCCATTCACCCTGGGCGGCATAGTGAAACTCAACATCCATCCGTGTAATCGGGTCACCATCATGGTTGATGAAATACGCTGGGCAGCTTGTGTCACCCGTGCCCGAAATCACCGAGCATTCATACACACCGATGATCTGTGGAATTTCCAGGTTAAGCGGCGCGGTGGGGTCTACGGCTTCCGGCAGGAGGGAGACCGGCAGGGCCAAAACATCCTCGGCACTGTAGGATTCGACATGCAATATTTCGTTGGGAACATTATCCTCGAAGAGCGGGATGCGGACTCGCGTCCCCGCCGGAACATTCATAGTGAGGTTGGAAGCGCTCACCTGGGCCGCGCCGGAGAGCATTTCGAGCGTCAGTTCGTCAGCGCTGGAGCGCACAAAGACCGTTGAATTCAAGCTGATGTGGACACCGTTGATTTGCAGCGGCACCGGGTCGGCATCCGCAGGTACTTGAATCAGGATGCCGCTGGCCGGCGATTCGGCGCAGGGCGGCGCGTCCTGGTTGGTGCTGAGGGTGAAGGCCTGCATGGCTTCAAAGACGGGCGTATCCAGGCTGGCGATGGGCAGCGAACTGGAATCACCGACCACCGTCGCATTCAGAGCGGGTATCCAGCCGACCCGGCCATCTTCCATGACCAGGCGCAGCCAGTTGCCGGTGCAGTTGCAGGCGTTGACTTTGACCACATCGCCCACTTCGAGCGAGAGCAGCGTTTCGTAGTGCGAACCCGGCCCGGCATATACCCCGGTGTCGTTCACAATCCAGACCTGCATCTCGTTGAGCGAGCTGCCGGCATTATGGATTTCGACGCCGCCGAACAGGGCGAAAGTTACCGGCACCCCGGCGCTGCTTTCAATCTGCATCATGGCGACGCCCCATTCACTGGTCGGCTGCCAGCCGCCAACACGCAGCGCACAAACGGCCTCCAGCGGCATGATGTCGCCGGGCGTATTGAAATCGGGCGCATCTTCGCAGTTCACAATCGTATCAACGCTGGCATGACCAAAACAGATTTCATTCAGCCCCAGCCCGGTACAGTTAGCTGCTGTGGTTTCGACGGCAGTCTGTACGGCAGCCGGGCATTCTGACTGAGCCACGACCACCAGGGGTAGCGCCAGGCACAATATCAATACAATCACTATTGTTCGCATGATTTTTCTCCCAGACCTTTTCCTAGCTTTTCTAATAGTGTGGCTGAATTTGACGGGCTGGTATAGTGACGATTGGCATTCCTAAATTTGATGTTTTTCCGTTTCGGTCAGTGTAATGCCATGAAAATTGTATTGACTATATTAATGATTATCCACTATCATAAGCTGTGCTTATACGAAATGGGTGCCGATGGTGCAAAAAACAATCGGCTATTAGAATGAGATTGATCTATACTGCCTGTTCTGGAACCAATCTGAAATTTAATGGAAATCGTGAACACACCATGTTTGTGCTGACTTCCCGTAAATCCGGCATCCTGCTGGCGCTCCTGATCCTCCTGCTGGCCGGATGCAACAGCCAGCGTGGGCAGGGGTTGGAAACGATCCCCACCCTGGCGGAGTTTGACCCGCTGGCAACGGCTCAGTACCTCACAGAAAACGCGCCGCCGCCCGAATACCGGAACGCGGTGGCTTTCCCGCAGGTGGATAGCGGGCTGAATCTGCTTCCTGGTTGGCGTTATGTAGTGCAGCTGGAATTCGAGGGCGTTTTCGCCGGGACGACCACCGCAGCCTTTGCCAATGCCACCGCCGAAGTCTGGTTCAACCAGCTTGGTTCCGGGCGGCGGGTGCTGGTGACGACTACCGGGGAACTGTTGGGGCGAGATGACAACGCCTTTGAAGCGGTACGCCTGGGGCCGGATGCCTTCCTGGTGCGCGACGGTGTGTGCCTGGGCGCTGCCGGGGAGGACGCTGCCACCGCCGCCGATCTGCGGGCCGGGCTGCTGGTGGGCGGGGCCAGTACCGCCCAACCCACCGGGCTGCGGGCGACCATCAACGGGCAGGATGCCTGGCAGTACCGGTTTAGCGCCGCCGATCTCAACCTGCCGTCTATCAGACTGGTGGACGAGGGGCAGCTTACACTGGCGGGTGGGGAAATGTGGGTCGCGCCGGAACACAACGCCGTGATTCGTTTCTATGTAAACCTGGACGTGAACAACGCTGTGATTTTTGACCGCCAGCTCCCGGTGAGCGGGCAGGTACTGCTGCGTTATGACCTGTTTGATATTGGCGTCGTGCCAAACATTACCGTGCCATTCGGGTGCTGAGCGTGCTGCGTAAAAAGTGACGAGTGGAACGTTGAAAGTCGGGGCGGGATGTGCAGCCTATTGATGATAGTTCCACCGGGAGGACTGCCGTATGCGAGTCGCGCTTGAGACACCGCGCATCGCAGGGCTGTTTGCGCCCATGCGTGCTGAACTGCTGCGCGTGCTGCACGGGTTGAGCGACGAGGAATGGGACTTACCCACCGCTTGTACGGGTTGGTCGGTGCGGGACGTGGCGCTGCATATCCTGGGGGATGACATGGGGTTGTTATCCGGGCTGCGCGATTCTGACAGCCCGCCAGGACGGATTTGACGAGTTCGATGATCTGGTGGCCTTTATCAACGCACGCAATGCGGTGTGGGTCGAGGCGACTCGCCGCCTGAGCCGCCGTTTGCTGCTCTCGTTGCTGGCTGCTACCGGGCAGCAGTGGGCTGAGTTTGCCCTATCAGCAGACCCCGATGCCCCTGCCGGGCCTATTGGTTGGACTGGCAACGCGCAGGACTCGATGGGACTGCATCTCGCGCGGGAACTCACTGAATACTGGATGCACCACCAGCACATCTGTGAGGCGGTGAGCATCACCAGCCTCAAAAATGACCCGTTCCTGGGCGCGATTCTGAGTACGTTCATTCACTGCCTGCCACGTACATACACTGCGACTACCGCCCCGGTTGATACGCTGGTGAAAGTGGTTATCACCGGGGAAGGTGGCGGAGAATGGCATCTGGTGCGGGAGGTAGAACGTTGGCGACTGTATGCAGCTACGGATTTGCTTCCTGCCTGCGTCATCACGCTGGATACCGACACGGCCTGGCGGTTGTTTACAAAAGGGATTAGTCAGGAGCAGCTTCGAGAACGGACGGTCATTACGGGTGATGTGCGTCTGGGGCAAGTGATGTGGGGCGCGGTGGCGATTCTGGCGTGAACGGCCTGCCAGATTTGCTCGCATAGCAAAAGGGGCGAGTCGTTGTTGACTCGCCCCTTTGTGGTGATGGCTACTTCATCGTGATCGAGCCAATCATCGCCATGAGCGTCGTTTCGTATTCGCCCATCTCTCCCGGTGCAGTCGTCGCCCGGAACAAGACCATGCCGCTGCCGGTTTCCACCAGCACCCGGATGATGTCCCGATCTTCCAGTGAAGCCGCGCCCATCCGCGCATCCATACCGTTGATGGTGATTTCTGTGACTTCACCCACGTCATTCAGCAGGGCGGTAGGAGTCAGCGCCGTGACCGCATCATCCAGTGTGTCCGCCACCGAATTGATGACCGACGAGGTGTAGATAATCACATGGAGCTGCCCGGAAGGTGGTGGCAGGCTGTCACCCAGCCCTTCGACCATCGTCTGGAAGGCTGTCTGGCTGTTTGCCAGGCCGATAATATCTGCCGAAGCCTCGACGCCAAACCAGCCATCGGGGTACTTGAGCGTGATACCGCTTTCCGTGCCGACCAGTGTTTGCGCCAGTTCGAGCGCCGGGGCACCGCTGTCGGTGCTGCCACTATTACCACCGCCCAGCAGACCCGGCAGTTCAGCCAGACGCGCCGCGACTTCTTCCGGCAGGCTGCCACCGGATTCGTTGACAATGGCTTCGACCTGCTGGAAATCCGCCAGTGCCTCTTGATAGCGGCCTAAGAGGTAGTACGACTCGCCACGCACCATGAGGGCATCGCCATCGCCCGGTTTGAGTGTGAGCGCCGTTTCGGCCTCGGCCAGGCCGTCTTCCGGGCGACCCTGGAGGTTATAGACATACCCCCGGTTGGCATACGGAATCGGGTTTTCCGGGTATAGTTCGAGTGCCCTTTCAATGTCGGCCAGCGCCGCGTCGTATTCGCCCAGTTTGGCGTACACATAGGCGCGTGAAGTATACGCGCCTGGACTGAAGGGGTTGAACACCAGCGAGCAGTTATACGCATCCAGCGCGGCCTGATAGTCCTTCTGTCCTAAGGCTTGCCCCGCCTGACCGTTATAGTCTCGCGCTGAACCGATGACATCCCCGATCACGGCCTGGTTATTACAGATGAACGCGCCGGTGATGGATTTCCCTGTGATGGCTTCCAGTTCCTCCACACTCGCCAGCATTTGCGGCGTGAGTCCTGTCCGCCCGCGTGTGGCGCTTGTCAGCATTTCGTAGGCCAACACCGCGTCGTCGTATTGCCCTAGTTCAGTGAGGGCGATGCCCAGGCCATAATACAGGCCGGCAGGGACGCTGCGGGCATAGTTGATCGCCAGGACATAATCGTAAAATGCTTCCTGGTACTTTCCTAAGCGGATATACAGTTCGGCGCGGTTGGAGCGCGGGAAAGCGTTGGTCGAGTCTATCTCAATCGCATGGGCATAGTCGCGCAGGGCACCGTTCCAGTTGCCCAACTGATAGAGCACAAAGCCACGATCACTGTAGGACATCGCGTTATCTGGCTCAACCTGAACAGCGCATTCGAAGACGGGCAGCGCCGCCGCCGCGCCCTGGCTCTGGATTACCTGCGCCCCGATTTCGGAGAGCGTTTCCTGGGTGGAAGATGGGTCGCAGTTGCTCAGGTCGAGATTGATCTGCGCTTCAAGATTGGTGATGAGCTGGAGGACATCCGGGTGGGCGTCACTGCCGCGAATTGCCACATACCGTTGGAAGGAAGCCAGCGCATCCTCAAGCTGCTCAAGCTGGTAGTAGGCTTCTCCCAGGCCGTCCGCAGCGGCGTAGCTATCCGGGTTAATTTCCAGCGCTTTCAGAAAATCGGGGACGGACAGTTCCGGTTGGCGCAGGTTATTGTAAGCATAACCACGATTGCTATAGATAGTCGCGTTGTTGGGGTCAAATTCAAGGGCGCGAGTGTAGTCGGCAATTGCCGCTTCAACATCCCCGGAGCGGGATTCTGCCAGCCCGCGATTGACCAGCAAGATGGGATTATCCGGCTCAATTTCCAGCATACAGGTATAGGTAGCGGCCATCCCAGCGAAGTCACGTGCTGCCATCTGAGCATCGGCCTGTGCCCGGTAGTCGGCCAGCGCGATTGTCAGGTCACATTCATCCGTTGTCGTGGTATTCACGGTTGTGGTTGGTGACTGAAGTTCGGCAATCCGCTGCGTGACGAAATCCTCCGGCATGTTGACGAGGGCAGCATACGCCTGGTAATCGGCCAGCGCCTCAGCGCCGCGTCCCAGGGCATAGTAGGCATCGGCGCGCCCGACCAGCGATTGGACATAGTTCGGGGAAATCCGCAGCGACTCATTAAAGTCGGCTATCGCCAGTTCGTATTCTTCCAGGCGGGAATAGAGATAACCCCGGTTGTTATATGGGCGGTCATAATTCGGGTCCATGGCAATCGCTTTGGCGAAATCGGCAAAGGCCGCGTCGTCGTTGCCCATGAAATAGTGCGTCATGCCCCGGTCATTATAGGTAATCGGGGAAAGTTCGGGGTTCAGCTCCAGCGCCCGGTTATAGTCCGTCAGGGCCTGTTCATACTGCTGGCGATTGATGAGGATATAACCCCGGTTGCTGTAAGCGGCGGCCAGCGTCGGGTCGAGGGTGATCGCCTGGTTGTAGTCTTTGAGCGCCTCTTCATGCCGCCCGGAATCCATGTAAGACAGCCCGCGTTCGTTGTAGTTCCTGGCGTTATCGGGCTGGAGGCGGATCGCCTCGGTGTAGTCGGCTATCGAATCATCATATTGGTCGAGCCGGTAGTACAGGTTGCCGCGATTCTGGTAGGCGGTGATGTAAGTCGGGTCGAGCGTAATCGCCTGATTATAAGCGGCCAGGGCTTCGTCGGCATTTCCCAGTCGGACGTTCACAAAGCCGATGTTGTTGTAGTTTACGGGGTCTTGCGGGTCCAGCTCGCCCACGCACAGCAGATTGTCGAGCGTGGCTTGCAGGTCTCCCTGGTTGAAAGATGCGTTCGCCCGGTCGCGGTAATCAGGGGCGGTCAGGGTTGGGTCGCAGGTCGGCCCTTGTTGGGCCAGCAGCGGCGAGGCCATGCCTGCCAGCAAAATAAATATGCCCAGCATTAGAATCATGTGCGGGCGTTTCCAAGTAAACATGCGGTATTCTCCTTCATAACTTGTCAGGGCGTCGTAAAACAAGGGGTATGGGTGCTAGTCCGTATAGAATTGAGTATAGAAAAGGGCAGAATTTCACGCGAATCAAAATACCCCAACCCACCCTCATAGTCAGGGATTTTTTAGAGGAAAACAAGTTTTTGTTATATATTTTTATGCGAGTTTTTCGGATTTTTTATGGATCAGATCGTAGGCGGCCTGGGCTAACCAGGCAATCATCGGGCCGAAAGCCTCAAACCGCTGATCCTGTGTCTGGCCGCGCTTATAGCGAATGTAGATTTGCGCCACAATGACCGCCAACCGGTACAACCCCAGGGCATGGTAAAAGGTGATGTGCGACACATCGCGCCCGCTTTTTTCGGCATAACGCTGCACCAGTTCCGCCCGTGTGAGAAAGCGACTGTCGCCCACCGGCATCATGGCCGCCATGTGCAGGTAAGGCGGGTCATCCGGCTCGGTCCAGTAGGTGAGCATCGCCCCCAGGTCGGAAAGCGGGTCGCCCAACGTACACATATCCCAATCGAAAATAGCCACCATCTGGCCGGGGTTATCCGCCGCCAGCATGACGTTATCCAGCTTGTAGTCGTTGTGAACCAGGGTCGGCGTGCCGTCCGGGGGCAGGTTATCTCCCAGCCAGGCAAACACGGCGTCCATGTGTGGCAGGTCTTCAGTTTTGGCGTTTTCCCAGCGTTTGTTCCACCCGGCGACCTGACGGGCGATGAAGCCAGCGGGCTTGCCCAGGTCGTCCAGCCCCAGTATGGCGTAATCCACACGGTGAAAATCCACCAGGGCATCAATGAGCGCCTCGCTCATCCGGCGCGGCGCATCAGGAAAAGTGGCGTACTGAGCCGGGAGCGAACGGCGCACTACGATACCCTCCCGGCGTTCCATCACGAAAAATGGCGCACCGATTACCGCCGGGTCTTCACAAAAGTGGAAGGCTCGCGGCGCGAGGGGGAAGGCCTGGTGCAGCACCGACAGGACACGGAATTCACGCCCCATGTCATGGGCGGACGGGGCAACCGGGCCAAGCGGCGGCCGCCGCAGTACATACTGGTGGCTGTTGTAGTCGAGCAAATAGGTGAGATTGGCCGCGCCACCGCCGAACTGCCGCACCGCCAGGGGGTGCTCGCTGCCCGCCAGTTGGCCGCACAGGTACGACTCAAGCCGGGAGACGTCGAACTGTTCATCCGGGCGAACCGGGATGGTATCCAGGGGTTGGAGATCGGATGGCATGGTGGCGCTCCTCGAGTGTAGGCCGCAGATTGTTATGTTAAGAAGCATAGTCTAGCGCATTTTCTGCGCAAAGGCAGTATGCTGCAATTCTGCAAAGAATCTGTGCAATATACACAAGAAAATGCAAATCTGAAGGAATTGGCGTCAATCTGCCCCGATTGTAATTGACTTTGAAATCTAAAGTGCCTATACTGATGAATAGAATATTAAAAATTGGTGTGGGAAATATTAAAACAACTCATTTAATAAATTTAATCCCACACCAGGCCTTTACACACCGTGCTGAACCCAGTACGGTGTTTTTTTGTATTTTCCCCCGAAAATTTACTTTAAAATGCCATGTCTATCCAGCGGATTAATACTATACTGGTAAATAGATGCCCGCGTGCGGAAGAAAGAACAGCGATCTATGGATAACATGGCTGACCAGGCCCAACTGCTCCGCCAGACTCGACTGGCTTTGCAAGAGAATAATTTTAAGGAGGCTATTCGCTGCCTCAAACAAGCTGCTAAACTCGCCCGTGATGCAGGCGACGCGGCCTCCGAAGGGCGGCATCTGGGCAACCTGGCGCTCATCTATTACCGCACCCAGCAGCCAGAAAAAGCACTGGGAGCATTCCAGAAGGCGCTGGCAAGCGCCCGCGCCGATGCGGATCGTCTGACCGAGGATGGTATCCTGGGGAATATGGGCAACATCCTGCGGGAAATCGGGCGGCACGATGATGCAATCGCTCATCTAAATCAGGCGCTGTTGATCGCCCAGGAAATCGGTGACGTGCGTGGGCGGGGCATCTGGCTGTCAAACCTGGGGCTGGTGTATGACGATGTGAAGCAGCCCGCCAAAGCGATTGACTTCCACCGGGAGGCGGTCAGTGTGGCGCGGCTGATTCATGACCAGCGTGGGCTGGCATCCCGGTTGGCGAACCTGGGCAACAGTTATGTGATGACCGGCAATACCACCGAGGCTCTGAAGTGCTTCCTTGAAACCGTCGCAGTGTATAAGTCATTGGGCGACCTGGCCGAAGCCGCGCTGCGGCAGGGTATTATCGGGAACATCTATAATGAGCTGGGGCGAAATTCCCCCTCACATGAGGAAGCCACGATCTGTTATGGGCTGGCGGCGGATGCTTACCGCGAAACCCTGGTTCTGGCACAGGAATTGAACGATTTTGCGACCCAGGCCGAACTCCTGAGTAGTCTGGGGAACGTATTGGGGAATATGGGTAACTACGATCAGGCGCTGACACATTTCCGCGATGCGTACCAGTTGTTCCACCGATTGGGCTTGCATGACCGTCTGGCGCATCTACAGAGTAATATTAATCTGGCGGAGGATTTCCGTCGCCAGCAGCAGGAGGGCCAGTGAAGTAACCCGGCATAGGGTGTGCCGGCTGTGGGGTTGCTAGGTAAAGCCGAACCCATGCGGGTGACAGCGGGCGAACTGGCACAGCGCCGTTCACCCGCTGCGGTGATGTACTATTTGGCGCAGTTCTTTGCCAGCGCCGAATGCAAGGCGATCGTAAATCTCCTAATATCCGATGCTTTTCAGGTAGTCCCGGTTTGCCTGTGAGATCCGTTTGGGCGCGGCAGGGTCGTCAATCAGGACATCCTGCTCGACAATCGCCCAACCGTCATAACCCCGTTTTTCCATTTCTGCAATCACGCCGGGGAAGTCCACCATGCCCTTGCCCAGTTCGCAGAAAACACCGGCCTGCATGGCCTGGAAATAGTCCAGTCCTTCTTCTCGCACACGCCGCATAACCGCTCCGTCGCAGTCCTTGAGGTGCAGGTAACGCACGCGCTCGCCAAATTCCTTTACACAGGCCACCGCGTCGCCCCCGCCAAAGTGCCAATGGCCGGTATCCAGGCACAGGCCAACTAAATCCGGGTCGGTACGCTTGAATAACTCGCGGACTTCATCAGGTGTCTCGATATGGCCGGCGCTGTGATGATGAAAGACCGTATCCAGCCCCAGTTGATCCTTGATCTTGCGGGCGATACGGTTGACACCCTGGCCGACAATATCCCATTGGCCGTTATTCAACACAGTGCCGGTACGCTGCCCTGCCCGTTTGACCAGATCAGGCACCGTGCCGTTATCATCGGCCAGGACGACATACTGCGCCCCCAGCGCCGCCAGCAGTGCCCCCACCTTGAGTGCGAAGGTTTCGGCTTCGGCATGTCCGGCGGGATCAACCAGTTTGACTGGGACAAAGGACGAGAGCAATTGCATTCCGCGCCGATCCAGTTCTTTGCGCAGTACCGCCGGGTCAGTGGGCAGGTATCCCCAGGGGCCCAGCTCAATGCCGGTGTAACCGGTTGCGGCGATTTCGTCTAAGACCTGTGTATATTTGAATTTGGGTTCAATCCCCTCGAACTCATAAATGCCCCAGGAAACGGGTGCACTCGCAATTTGGATAGCCATTAAATTTCCTCACTTATAGGTGATAACGTTCTTTCTTTTTGGATTCTTCGTAGGCTTCGCGGGCCTGCTGCACTTCAGGGTTATCGCTGACTTCGGCGACGGCCACATCCCACCAGCTTTCATAACCGCTTACGCGCTGGCGGCGGTCGGTTTCAGTGATGATGCAGACCGGTTTGCCTTTAATGGCTTTGGCGTCTTCAAGTGCTTTGCTGAATGACTCGCGGGTGGTCGCCACAAAGACATGCGCTCCCAGCGATTCGCAGTTCTTCGCGAAGTCAATCGGGATGGTTTCCCCGGTAAGCTGCCCGGCGGATTCGTCACGGTAGCGGTACTTCGTGCCGAAGCCATCGCTGCCGACACTCTTGGATAAGCCGCCGATGCTGGCGAAGCCGTGATTGTCAATCACGATAATATTGACCTTGATGCCCTCCTGTACCATCGTCACGATTTCCGAGTTCATCATCAGGAAGCTGCCATCGCCCACCATGACATAGACCTCCCGTTCGGGGTCAGCCAGCGCCACGCCCATGCCACCGGCGATTTCGTAACCCATGCAACTATAGCCGTATTCCAGGTGATAACCACGCGGATCACGAGTGCGCCACAGTTTGTGCAGGTCGCCGGGCAGACTCCCCGCCGCGCACAGGACAACATCCTGCGGGCGCGACTGGGTATTCACCATACCGATAACTTCCCCCTGGGAAAGCATCGGCTCATGTTCGAGGTTGTAAATGCGGTGGACTTCGGAATCCCATTGTTTGTTGAAATGTGTCGCCCGCGCCTGATAGGCACTGTCTGTACGATAGTCACCCAGATGCGCCGCGAGTTCTTCCAGGGTGACTTTTGCATCGCCCACCAGCGGGACGGCGCTGTGTTTGTAGGCGTCAAACTCCATCACGTTGATGTTGATAAAGCGCACATCCGGGTTCTGGAAAGCCGTCTTGCTGGCGCTGGTGAAGTCGCTGTAGCGCGTGCCAATACCGATGACGAGATCGGCTTCCCGCGCCAGGATGTTCGCGCCTTCGGTACCCGTCGTGCCCACCGCGCCCAGGTTGAGCGGGTGGTTATAGCGCAGTGACCCTTTACCCGCCTGGGTTTCCCCCACCGGAATACCGGTTTTTTCCACGAAACTTTGCAGCGTACCTGTGGCTTCACTGTAATGCACGCCGCCACCGGCCACGATGATCGGGCGCCGCGACTCGCGTATCCAGCCCGCCGCCTGCTGCACAAAACCTCTGTCAGGGCGGTTGCGCGGGATCACCCAGACGCGCTTCTCAAACATCTCGGCGGGGTAGTCGAACGCTTCCGCCTGGGTATCCTGCGGCAGGCACAGCGTGACCGCGCCGGTATCGGCAGGCGAGGTGAGGACGCGCATGGCTTCCCGCAGCGCGGGGATGACCTGTTCCGGGCGGTAAATCCGGTCCCAGTAGCGCGACACGGGTTTAAAGGCGTCGTTTACGCTGAAGTCCTGTGAGTGCTCCCACTCTAACTGCTGTAGCACGGGTGACTGGATACGTTCCGCGAAAATATCACCAGGCAGCAGCAGCACCGGGATACGGTTGACGGTGGCCGTCGCCGCTCCGGTAATCATGTTGGTCGCGCCGGGGCCAATACTCGACGTGCAGGCGAAGGTTTGCAGGCGATTTTTTTGCTTGGCGTAGGCTACCGCCGCGTGAACCTGCGCCTGTTCGTTGCGACTCTGGTAGTAGCGGATGTCGCCGCTGAACTGCTGCAAGGCCTGGCCGATTCCGGCGACATTGCCATGCCCGAAAATCCCCCAGACACCGACGAAGAACGGATTTTCCACGCCGTCGCGGGAGACGTACTGTTTGCTCAGGTACAGGATGAGCGCCTGTGCTGTTGTCAGGCGTCGTGTTTTGTTCATCGGTGTTTGTCCTTTGCAGCTAGATAGCTGGTTAGCTTTTTGCGAAGCGATTAATCGGTCGTCCGGTTATTGCGCCGATCAGCTTTTTAGCTTTTTGATGAATGGGCCCAGCATCTTTTTTACTTCAATTACCCTTACAACCAGGTCTTGATATGTTTTCTGTTCGATGTATTCCAGGTCTTTTGAGAGCAGAATGTGATATTCCAGTTCGCTGGTTGATCCCATAGCGATCTGCATATACCGCGCCAATTCGTTATCCGATCCCTTGCCACAGCCTTCAGCAATGTTGGCAGGTATGGACGATGCGGCTCTGCGTATCTGGCTGGTGAGTCCGTAGAGTTCCTCTTTAGGGAAATGCTGTGTAACCTCAGAGTCAATTGGTGCGCTTTCTCCCATACTTTGAGTTCACGAAAATCTCTGACCACAGCCATAAAATGCTCCTTTGCGGCGTTTTAGCTTGATAGCGTTTTAGCGATTCATCATTTTAACCATGAGTTGATCTACTATCTGGCTAACCAGCTATCCGGCTAACTGGCTAAGGTGCTAACCAGCTACCTCCCCTCCATCCCGTGATGCACCATCGGCAGACGCGGGTCTTGCCACATCCAGGTATCCTTGACCCAGCTATAGGCCGGATCGTCACTGTTGGCGAGCGACTGCGCCGAACCCGCCAGGAAGTTCAGATAGTAAGTGGTGTAGCCGGGCGCACTGACCACCGGATGATAGCCTTCCGGCACCAGCACCGCGTCATGGTGGGCTGGCATCATCAGGTCGTCAATGCGGCGATCATCGGTATAGACGCGCTGGTAAGCGTAGCCGTTCGGGTTGTCAATTTTGTAGAAGTAAATTTCCTCCAGGTCGGCCTCCAGGAGCGTGCCATCCTCCGCGACACGGTGGACATCGTGTTTATGGGGTGGATAGCTGCTCCAGTTGCCGGACGGTGTGTAGACCTCGACACACACAATCCGCTGGCAGTCAAAACCGGGCGGGAGGATGCTGTTGATCTGGCGGGTAACGTTCGCGCCGCCGCGTATCTCGATTTTACTCATCGCCGGAGTCACTAACTGTGTCGGGTGATCCTCGCTGGTGGGAACCCAGCAGGAGGCAAACTCAAAGCTATCGGTGAGGGCCTCAATCTCGAAGTTCTTGTGGCGGGATAGATACAGGGCATACGGCATCCCGCTGAACACATTCGGGCGGCGACCAATCTTGAGAAATTCGCCATCACTCGTCTTGATGTTGCATACGCCCCCCAGGATAACCATCGCATTCTCGCAGTCGCGGGTATTGTCGCTGAAGGTTTGCCCTTTATTCAGACGCATGGCGGACATATTCAGATAGTCCCATCCGGCATCTGCCGCGTTGATACGGGCAAACTCGCCAGTGCTGCCCTGGTCTTTCGATTTCACCAGCAGCGACTTGGCATCGTTGGTCATGGTGTATCACTCCTTATCATTCTCTGCCTGGTCGAAAATTCATGGTCATCAGTGATTACATTTCACCGCTAGCAGCGCCTGGTCGAACTCGCTGAGTGTGCGGTTTCCTAATTGTGAAAGATCATCTGTCACAGAGGCGCACTTCGTAAATGTGAAATACTCAGTCAGCGTATCAATGGATGCGTTATGTGCCTTGTAGCGGTGTTTGAAGTACAGTTCAACAGCGCCCCGGTTGGAAAGGTTGTGCAGCGTCGTTATGGTAATCTCATCCAGATATTTACTGAGATTGCGCTGAATTTCCATTATGCGTTCATTGATGTCACGGGTTGTAACCCCGACTTTGTATATTGTCCCTGCGCTGTGCTGAATCGCCAGGAAATACAGGTTTGCCGAATGTGCCCGGCGCAGTTGTGCCCGGAACAAACGCAGATCGTTCAAGTACATGTCGCGGTCGTCGTAATCGGCACATTGGCTTATCAATCTGCGTTCCAACATGTCGTGTTTTTCGGCGACGAGTTCATCCTGGATGGTAGCGAAGGCTGCCAGACTGGTTTCGCCAAAGGGGATTTTGCCTTTTTCCGTCAAGACGTACTTATGGGCTGCCCGGTCATAATGAATCAAGCCACGTTTCAACAACCGTTCAAAGAGGCGGCGTTTGGGAAGGATGTGTGTGCTGTGGTAGGCCTGCAACGCCTGCCAGTCAGGCCCCCACAATGACAGGTCAAAGCGTTCGTAAGCTGGAAGCGCAATTGCATCATCCTCCCGGTTGACGGCGCGGCAGGTTTCTCCCGCATGGGCAAAGTGATGTGCTTTGATACCGCCCTTGCGCCCAATCAGCAGACCATTGCAGTAGGGACAGTGCAAGTCTGTGGATTTGCCGCGCGGGGCATTGTCAACGTGAATCAGTTCGCCATTGCCGTCTACTGCATACGTCAGGAACATCGCCGCCATCCAGTCGTCCATCCGCCCGACCATGATCGTACAGAGTGGCGACCTTTAGCATCCCGCTGAAAATATCCGGTTTGCACTATCCCAGTCCTCCGTAGGGTTCAACGAACTTGAGTACCTCGTCCAGCGTGGGCATGAAGTTGGCACAACCGTGCGCCATGACGACAATCGCGCCGCAGGCATTCCCCAACCGCGCCGACTTGAACCAGCCCCACCCGTTGACATAGCCGTAGATGAATCCGCCGCCAAAGGCATCCCCCGCGCCGAGGATATTGGTAACTTCCACCGGATAACCGGGCGCGTTCACAACATTGCCACCGGGCAGGTGAATCTTCGCCCCTTCCGCCCCGACTTTTTCGACCACCGCTTCCAGGTCATTATCGAGCATCTGCCGGATGTTGGCCTGGCTATCGCCCGTGACTTTCGTATCGGAGACCTGCGAATGGGTCAGCGACATCTTGCTGGGGTCATCGAGCATGGCAGCATTAATCTCGTCTTCCGTGCCGATCACCACATCCACCAACGGCAGCACTGCCCGAATCTGCACACCAAACGCCCGCACGTCGTGCCACTGGTCAGGGCGGAAGTCCACGTCCAGTACGACTTTCGCGCCGGATTTCCGGGCGAGTTCGGCGGCGAACATGGTCGCGCTGCGGCTCGGCTCTTTGCTCAGGTTTGTCCCGGCGAATTGGAAAACTTTGCAGTCCGTCAGCGGAGCGTTGAGCACATCATCAATCGTCAGGTTGATGTCAGCGCAGTTATCACGGTAGTAGACCAGCGGGAACTTGTCGGGCGGTTCGATGCCAAGCACGACGGCGCTGGTGCGGTGCGCCGGTTTGACTGGGATGAAGCGGGTTTCCACGCCCTCATTTTTCAGGAAGTCCACAATGAATGTCCCCACCGGGTCTTGCCCAACCGCCGTGAGCAGCGCCGACCTCAGCCCCAGCCGCCGCGCCCCTACGCTGATATTGGTGGGCGAGCCGCCCACGTAGGCCGCGAAACTGCTGATCTGCGAAAATGGCGCGCCAATATCGTTGGAATACAGATCAATTGAACTGCGCCCCATGTGGAGCGAATCATAGGTTTTGGTCATCGGTAAAAGCCACTATATCTCATTCAACCTGACAGGGCGATTATGCAGGTAGGACTGTTTCGCCGCCATTGCCATCACCACCGGCACACGCCCATCCTGGCCGCTGACGGGCACGGGGGCGTCCTCCACCACTGCACGGACAAACGCCTGAAGTTCGATGCGGTAGGACTCCAGGTATCGTTCCAGGAAGAAATTCAGTGGCAGGCTGGCCCGCTGGACACGGGTGGCAGTGCTGAGGGTGACGGTATCTGGGTACAGATTGGCATTGCTGGCGCTGCCCCGGCTGCCGAAAACCTCCACGCGCTGGTCGTAGCCGTAGACGGCTTTGCGGCTGTTATCAATGGTGCCAATCGCGCCGTTGGCGAACTTGAGCGTGATGAGTGTGGTATCAATATCGCCTGCCTCGCCAATAGCCGGGTCCACCAGCACACCCCCGGCGGCGTAGATTTCTTCGACATCGCCAAACAGGAAACGGGCCATATCGAAGTCATGAATCGTCATATCGAAGAAAATGCCGCCCGATACCCTGATATAGGCTACCGGCGGCGGCCCGGGGTCACGGCTGATGATGTGCAGCAGATGGGGGATGCCGATTTCGCCGGCCTCAATCGCCTGCTTGATGCGGGCAAATGACGGGTCAAACCGGCGGTTGAAGCCAATTTGCAACTTAACGCCCGCCTGCTGGACTGCCGCCAGCGCTTCATCAATGATCTGAAGTTGGGCGGAAATCGGTTTTTCGCAGAAGATGTGCTTGCCCGCTTGCGCCGCATCAATGATAAAGGGCGCGTGGGTATCGGTGGATGAGGCGATAATCACGGCATTGACGTCTGCCTGCTGGATGGCCTCCAGGTGATTCCGTGTGAACACTGGGATACCATAGGTTTGCGCCAGGGACTGCGCGGCGGGCAAGTCGTTGTCCGCCACCGATACGATCCGGGCCTCTGGAATAGCGGTCATCACCGCCTGTGCATGGACTTTCCCAATGCGACCTGCGCCGATCAAAGCAAAATTGAGTGTCATATACGGCTCCAAATGTGTGCTTGAATGCCACTCCGCAGAATAGTGCTGCGGAGAAGGTTTTAACTCATGTTACACACATTTCCGGTGTGGGCGTTAGTGGCGAACCTCAATGAATCGGCCTGATTTCCTACCGGAAAGCGGGCGGACGACGTACTGTTTCCATCTATCAACCTTTGGCCCACCCGGTCTCAACGTGCGTAACGTTGGTGCTTAATCAGACTCTTCGATTTCAGCACTGCGCTGCATGACTTCCGGTTTGAGCGGGGTGACTCGGTCAATATCAGCTTTTTCTTCCTGCACCTCTTCCACCAGTTCGGCAATCGCGCTATCCGCACTGAATCCACGCAGTTCATGTTCGAGTTTTTCCAGTTCATCGCCGCCCGACATCATGCGAATCATCTCATCGCGTGATAACTCGGCTTTGGTGAACGTCCCCAGCGTTTTACCGCGCTTGAGGATGGTGAAGCGATCACCAATCGGGTAAGCGTGGTGGGGATTGTGGGTGATGAAAATCACAGCGATGCCGCGTGCGCGGGCCTGGGCGACATAGCGCAGCACGGTGCCGGCCTGTTTGACGCCTAATGCCGAGGTCGGCTCGTCCAGAATCAACACCTTCGCGCCGAAGTATACCGCCCGCGCAATAGCGATGGACTGCCTTTCCCCGCCGGACAGCGTCCCTACCGGTTGTTCCGGGTCACGAATATCAATGCCCATTTTTGCCATTTCTTCACGGGCGATATGGCTGGCCGCCTGTAAGTTAAATCGCTTGAATGGCCCCCAGCCTTTAGTGGGTTCGCTGCCCAGGAAGAAGTTGCGCGAAATGCTCATGAGTGAGACCATCGCCAGGTCCTGATACACTGTTGCGATACCTCTGTCAAGCGCGTCACGCGGCGAATTGAAGTCTACCGGCTGGCCTTCGACCAGGTATTGGCCTTTGCTCGGTTTGTGCACGCCGGAGAGGGTCTTAATCAGCGTGGATTTGCCTGCGCCGTTATCCCCCAACAGGCACATCACCTCTCCGGGATATACGGTCATGCTGACATTGCTCAGGGCGATGACGCTGCCGAAATATTTGGAAACGTCTTTTACCTCAATCGCGGGGACTCTCATGTTCATCGTCATTTCTCTCCCAGCGCTTGTTTGCGGACGAAGTTGTTGACGAGAACGGCGATGATGATAAGCGCGCCCAGCACCACCCGGAATAATTCGGAGTCAATGCCTGCTGCCGGAACGCCCAGCCGTACCATGCCATAAATTAACGCGCCCAGCGCCCCGCCAATCACCGACCCGTAGCCGCCGGTCAGGAGTGTGCCGCCGATCACGGCTGCGGAAATCGCGTAGAGTTCCTGCAAGTCGCCGCGCAGGGCTGCCGCGCTTTGAATGCCGAAAAGCTGTATCTGGCTGAGCAGCCAGGCCGCCGCCGCTGTCCCCATAAACAGGGTGATCTTGACACGATCCACCGGGACGCCCGTATTCCGCGCTGCGTTTTCATCGCCGCCGACTGCGAAAACCCAGTTGCCGAACTTGGTACGGAGTAAGAGCCAGGTCGCCAGCGCGATGAGCGCCAGCCACCACAGAATTGACACATCAAAATTCGTGCTGGAAACCACCTGGGTGACTTCTCCGGTGAAGGATGTGCGCTCGGTGATGCGTTCCAGGCTGAAAAACGCGGAGTGAAAGATAGGGCGAATGTTCGTCCAGTCAGGGATTTTTTGCGCCAGCGCGTCCACATTGGAAGTCCCGGACGCGGCCAGGGAGAGTGCGATCGTCGCGCCACGCACGGCGAACAGTGAACCGAGTGTAATAATGAAGGAGGGGAGTTTAGTACGCACAACCAGCAGGCCGTTAAAGAAGCCGATACCCAGGGCGATCAGCAGGGAGAAAATCATGGCGATGGGCAGGGGCAGGCGGAAAGCAGTCGCCAGTATGCCGGTTGCCATAGTTGCAGCACCCATCGTTGACCCCACCGAGAGGTCGAACTCACCGGCGATCATCAGGAGTGTCACCGCGACGGTCAGGATGCCGAGTTCGGATGCAGTTTCCAAGAACAAGGAAGTACCGTTCGTGCTGGCGAAATCCGTACCAGCGGCGAAGGCAAAGTACAGCCAGATGACAATCGCCCCGGCTAATGCTCCGGCTTCTGGTCGTCGCAGGGTGCGCCGTAACATCCCGGTGCGTTTAACACGCTCATCTCCTGAAGGGCTGTCATCAACCGAAGTTGTTGTAGATGCCATTGCGTAACCCTCTTAAACAAAATATTGTCAAAATATTTTTGGATATCAATAGAGAGAGAGGGCGACTCCACTGAGCCGCCCTGTGAAGCACTATTCACACGCTATAGCTGTGTGGAACAAGCAGCACGCATTAGCGTGTGCCGCGTGCGCTGTATTCGATCACCGCGCCGGCAGTATCCGCTGTCACAAAGCCGGGGCCGGTCTGGACGACGATGCTTCCTGGTGTGTTGAGGTTGCTCAGGTAGAGATACATATAGACGACGCCGAGATACCCCTGGGTATACTGCTGCTGGTCAATCGCAAACAGCATGTCGCCTGTCTGGATCGCGCTCAGGACTTCCGGTGAGAGGTCGAAGGTCGCCAGCGCAACGACGCCGATCAGCCCTTCATCGCGCAGGGCTTCCAGCACGGGTACTGCGCCTGTTGGCCCCAGTGTGAACACACCGTTGATGCTTTCGTCTGCGCCGAGGGCTGCAATCACACGGTTCTGAGTGTCGGTGGGGTCGTTGAGGTCAACTTCCAGCACTTTGGATGTGCCGCCCGCCTCGCCCATCGCATCGGCAAAGCCCTGGCAGCGCAGGTCAAGCGCGACGTTGCCGACTTCCTGGTTGACACACAGCGCGTTGGTGACGCCGGCTGCTGCGAATCGCTGGCCGCCGCCAAAACCGGCTTCATATTCGGTCTGCCCGACGTGGGCAATGACACCCAGTTCTGCCGCGACATCACTACCGGAGTTGATGCTGATGACGGGAATGCCCGCTGCGATGGCGGCCTTAATTGATTCTTCCAGCGCGGAAGGATCCGGGTTGGAGACGATCAGGCCATCCGGGTTGGAGGCGACGGCGGCATCAATTAACTGGGACATGGCGACCATGTCGAAGGTCTCCGGCGCCTGGTATTCGGTTGTGACACAGTCGTATTCGGCGTCAGCATCGGCAACGCCATTGCTAACGACTGACCAGAACGGATCGCTGGCCTGACCGTGCGTGACGACCACAATACGGTAGGTAGTCGCGCAGTCCTGCGCGGCGGCGGGGATGGCGGCAAAAGTGACCACCACGATACCTAAAACGAGCGCGAGGGAAAAGAATTTCTTCATCACAATGCTCCTTTAACTAAATAACTGATTAGCATTTTCACTCATGGCGGGTGCGACGCCGATCTATAGAGGTGTGATGAGTGATATTCGAATTATTAGCACATTCAACAATTATTGTCAAAGAAAGTGGTTTTTGCAGCCGATAGCGGGCTTGTAATGGGTCTGGGCTGAACTCCCCCCAACTGCACATTGCGGGCTGGCGGGGCGGGGTGTATGCTTGCCCGTATTGTGAAGTGACCATGACGAGCGATAGAGACGGATGACCAGAAACCGCCGGACTGCCATCAGACTGAACCTGTTTGTGCTGCGGATGACCCGCAATTGGCTGCGGATTGCCACCGTGATTGTTGGCCTGTATGTAACGCTGCCGTTCGCCGCCCCGACCCTGATGAAGCTGGGCGCAACCGGCCCGGCGCAGGTGCTGTATACGCTCTACAGCCCGATGTGTCACCAGTTCGCGTTTCGCTCGTTTTTCCTGTACGGTGAGCAGCCGGTCTACCCCCGTGCCAACACCGGGACAGACCTCATTCCGTTTGAAACCGTTGTTGCCGACCTCCCGCAGTTCGCGCCAACCAGTATGCACCCGATTGGCGGGCCGGTGGGCGACCTGATGGCGTTCACGCCCGGATTCCAGTTCACCGCCCGCGATTTCGTGGGGAACGAGCAGATGGGCTACAAGCTGACGCTGTGCGAGCGCGATATTTCGATTTACATCGCCATTTTCATCGGCGCCCTGCTCTACAGTATCCCCACGGTGCGCCGCCACCTGCGCCCGGTGCCAATCTGGTTGTACGTGTTTGTCGGCCTGCTCCCGATTGGGTTGGATGGGTTCAGCCAGATGCTGGGCTACCCGCCGTTCAATCTGTGGCCGCCCCGTGAGACCTTGCCAGGATTCCGCGTCGCCACCGGCCTGGTCTTTGGCTTCATGAACGCCTGGCTGGGGCTGCCGTACCTGGAGCTTTCGATGCGTGATACCCGCCGTCAGATCGAGCGCAAACTGCGCCGCGCCGAAGTCGAGTTTTAGCGACAACCTGCGTTATCCGCGCTATACTGTTCCTAAAGCATGAACCCCGCAGGAGCAGTTATGGCGGATGTATTTATCTCCTATTCTCGCCGAGATAGTGAATTTGTCCAGCGGTTGAACAACGCCTTTGTCAGTTCCAACCGGGTGGTCTGGGTGGACTGGCAGAGCATCCCGCGTGGCGAAGACTGGTGGCGCGAGATCGAGTCCGGTATTGAAAGCGCCAATGCTTTTATCTGCGTAGTCAGCGAACACTGGCTGACGAGCGAAATCTGCCATAAAGAACTGCTGTACGCACGCTACCAGCATAAGCGTATCCTCCCGGTCATCCGCCAGCGGATCGAAGATGACATCGAGAAGCAGGTCAAGGGCACCTGGATGGATCTACCCTGGGAACAGGACGCCCGCGACAACTGGGACAGCATCAGACACCTGAACTGGGTATTCTTTGACGAGGACGCTCGTTTTAGCACCGAATTCCCGGCACTGCTTACCGCGCTGGAAGCCGACCAGCCGCATATCAAGGCCCACACCCGCTACCAGAACCGCGCCCTGGAATGGGAGCGGAGCAGCCACAACCCTAGTTTTCTGCTCAAGGGAGATGAATTGGCCTTCGCGGAAACCTGGCTGGTGGCAGCGAAGGGGAAAGACCCGCAGCCCACACCGCAGCAAATCACTTTTATTCAGTCCAGCCGCCGCGCTGAAGGCTGGGACCGGCGAAACCAGTGGATCAGCCAGATCACCAGCGCGATACTGGCAGTCGTCACTGTCTTAGCCGTAATGGCAACCGGATATGCCGCGTTTCAGGTCAATACGGCCCAACAAACACTTGATTCGGTCTCGACCAGGGTTCATGAGGGCGAGACCCTGATTGAATCCCTGCGGCTGGCAGCGGTGGCGGATGTTATTTTGCAGGATGCGAATGGCAACGCTGAAGTCGCTGCCCTGCTCGGCATTCGCGCTCTGAATGCATCCTATTCCCCCCAGGCTGATGCTGCGCTGCGGGAAACGCTTCCCCGACTGCACTCCATCCGGCGTTTTACCGGTCATTCAGAGACGGTATCCAGTGTGGCCTTCAGCCCGGATGGAAAGTATGCCCTCACGGGCGGTCAGGATGGCACTGCCCGGCTGTGGGATGTGGCGAACGGAGAGGAACTCCACACCTTCTCCGGCCACATGGATAATGTAGCAGATGTGGCTTTCAGCCCAGATGGTCGCACCATTCTTACCGGCAGCTACGATAACACGGCTCGGCTCTGGGATGTGGCGAGTGGGGAAATGATTCGCATCTTCATCGGGCATACCGGATGGGTAACAGGTGTAGCCTTCAGCCCGGATGGACGCTATGTACTCACCAGCAGCGATGACGTAAGCGCCAAGGTGTGGGATGTGGACAGCGGGGATAATGTCCTGACCTTTTTCGGCCATAGAGGTGCTGTATGGGACGTGGCCTTTAGTCCCGATGGGCGTTATTTTCTCACGGGCGGTGAGGATGGCGCTGCCCGGCTGTGGGATGTAGAGGGGGGCGCAGAAATCCATGTATTCGCCGGGCATGTGGGCAGTGTGAAGAGCGTTGCTTTCAGCCCGGATGGACATTATGCCCTCACCGCTGGCAGTGACAAGACGGCCCGGCTGTGGGATGTAGAGGACGGCGTAGAAATTCATGTATTCACCGGACATATGGGCAGTGTGGAAAGTGTAGCCTTCAGCCCTGACGGACAGTATGCTCTCTCCGGTGGACAGGACGGCACTGCCCGGTTGTGGGATGTGGAGGGCGGGACGGAACTGGCTGTCTTCACCGGCCACATGGACATGGTGTGGAGCGTGGCATTCAGCCCGGATGGACAGTATGCTCTGACCGGCAGCTCTGACGGCACCGCCCGGTTGTGGGATGCGAAAGGGGGTGACGCGGTCCACATTTACGATAGCCATACGTTTGTGGTGCGGAGTGTGGCCTTTAGCCCCGACAGTCGTTATGCCCTCACCGAGAGCAGCGACAGCGCCGCCCGGCTATGGGATGTGACCAGTGGCGATGCCCTCCAGACGTTCACAGGTCACACGGGGGAGGTCTTGGACGTGGCCTTCAGCCCCGACGGTCACTATGTCCTCACCGGAAGCCGTGACAAGACCGCCCTGCTGTGGGATGCGACCAGCGGTGAAGTCCTCCAGACGTTCACCGGCCACACTGGAGAGGTGTGGGAGGTGGCTTTCAGCCCGGATGGCCGCACCGTACTCACCGGGAGCAGTGGTGGCGCCGTCCGGCTGTGGGATGTGAGCAGTGGCGTGACTCTCCATACTTTGACCCCGAATTCGGGTGGCGTCAGAAGCATGGCCTTCAGCCCGGACTTACGGTATGTCCTCATCGGTGGCTTTGACACCACGGTCCGGTTATGGGATGTGGCGAGCGGCCAGGAAGTACACATCTTTGCCGGACATCTGGATTCGGTGGTAGATGAAGTGTTTAGTCCTGATGGGCGCTATGCCCTCACCGGAAGCTGGGATGGGACTGCGCGGCTGTGGGATGTGAGCAGCGGTGAAGCAATCCACATCTTATCCGGTCATACCTTCTGGCTGACAAGTGTTGCCTTCAGCCCCGATGGGCGCTATGCCCTAACCGGGAGTAATGACACGACTGCGCGGGTGTGGGATGTGACCAGTGGTGAAACACTCCATATCCTGTCCGGCCACACAGGGGTTGTGACAAGTGTGAGTTTCAGCCCGAACGGATATTATGCCCTCACCAGCAGTATGGATGGCACGGCCCGGTTATGGGATTTGGCGAGCGGCCAGGAAGTACACATCTTTGCCGGACATCTGAATTCGGTGGTAAATGGAGTGTTTAGTCCCGATGGGCGCTACGTTCTCACCGGAAGCTGGGATGGCACGGCCCGGTTGTGGTTTGTTGGTACGCCGGATGAACTGGTGGAGTACACGTGTGCCCGTGTGTTCCGTGATTTCACCGGCGAAGAACGCCGACAGTACGGCATCCTTGATGAGGGGCCGACCTGCCCGCAGTTCGTGCCGGGATATGTCGCCCCAACTTCCAAACCAACGCCGACGAGCACGCCAGAACCATAACGAAACACAACGGACGGTCTGCTGGCCGTCCGTCTGCTTGAGTGTTGAAGTGAAGGGAGTTGATCTACACCGCTATCTCCGCCACCTGGGGGTACTGGCGCAACGCCGCCAGGAACAGGTCACGGTAGGCCAGCGCGTCGGCCTCGGTTTGCCCCTCAAAGCGCAGGCTTAAAACTGGCTCGGTGTTGCTGGCGCGCAGGATGCCCCAGCCCTTCTCGAACTGAATCCGCACACCGTCCACGTCTATCACCGTCCCTTTGTCTCCCAGGGCGGCCTTCACGCCGCCAATCACCGTCTCTTTGGCGTCGTCGGGGCAGTGCGGACGATATTCCGGCGTGCTGTAATAGTGTGGCAGCGCGGCATCCAGCGCGGAGAGGGGTGCAGCGCCCGCCGCCAGTAGTTGCAGCAGCCGCCCGGCAGCGAAGTACCCGTCATCGAAGCCGAAGTAGTCTTCACCCAGGAAGATGTGCCCGCTCATCTCGCCGCCCAGCAGTGCCCCGCGTTCGGCCATTCGTGCCTTAATCAGGGAATGCCCGCTGATCCACATCTCCGGCTGCCCCCCGGCCTGGGCGATGGCATCGAACAGCGCCTGACTGCTCAACACGTCGGCCACCACGATTTCGCCGGGATGCCGTTTGAGCATGTCCTGGGCCAGCAGCGCCAGGATACGATCCGCGACGATCATCCGTCCCTGCTCATCTACCGCCCCCATCCGGTCGGCGTCCCCATCGAAGGCGATCCCCGCGTCCGCGCCCAGCGCCCGCACCCGTTCCCCCAGCATCGCCATGTTTTCCGGCGTTTGCGGGTCGGGCTGGTGGTTGGGATAGTGGCCGTCCGGTTCGCAGTACAGGCACTCGACCACCTCATGCCCCCACTTGCGCAGCAGCATCGGCGCGAACAGGCCGCCCGTCCCGTTGCCCGCGTCCACCACCACTTTCAGGGGACGCGCCATCGTCAAGCGCCCGGCAAGATCGTTCATATAGGCGCTGTAGGCCTTCTCGTCGGCTTCAGCCTCGCCTGTGCCATACGCCAGTTGATCGCGTTCGATCATCGTCCGCAGCAGCGTGAGCTGGCCGCCATACAGGTTGCGCTTGCCTATACTTAACTTGAAGCCATTTTGTTCGGGGGGCAGGTGGCTGCCGGTAATCATCAGCCCGCCGGCGTCGCCTCGGTGGATGGCGTGCCAGTAGACCAGCGGCGTCGAAACCAGTCCGATGTCCACCGCGTCGCAGCCACTCGCAAGGATACCCTCAATAGCGGCTTCGGCCAGTTCAAATGAAGTCAGGCGGTTGTCGCGCCCAACGACGACCTGCTGCTTTTCTTCAACCCGCTGCACAAATGTTCCGAAAGCGTGGCCGATCTGCCGGGCAACCGCCGGGGTGATCACTGCGCCATCGCCCATTGCCTGGCCGCGAATATCGTATTTCTTGAAGATTTTCGGCGTAATTTCGGTCATGTCACGCTTCCACCACCACAATTTCCTGCTTGACGTACACGCGCTGGTCATCTTTGACATCATGGCGCACGTGCGTGCCGGGGCCAACCTGCGCCCGTTCACCCACTTTCACGCCGGGCATGGTCATCACATCCACCGAGAGGAAAGCATCCTGCCCAATGATCGCGCCCAGCTTGTCGCGCCCGGTATCGAGCTTCTGCCCTTTCACCGTGCTGGGAACATTCCCTTTGTCCATGCGGAGATTGGCCGTCGTGCAGCCCGCCGAGAAATTCACGTTGGGCGCGAACACGCTGTCCAGCACCCGGCAGGCGTGCATCTGGCAGCCATCGGCCACGTAACTACGGGCGACCTCGGTGGTGAAACCCACATTACAGCCATTCAGCACCATTGAGCCACGCACCAGGGCATTATTGCCAACAATCGTCCCCGCGCCAATATAGGCCGGGCCGACCACCGCCGCGCCTGGGAAGACCTTCGCGCCTTCGCCAATGAACACGTTCCCGATCAGCGTCGCGGTAGGGGCGATATACGCGCTCTCAGCCACAATCTGCCCCTGAATCCGGCTCAGGAAATAGTCCATAATGTCCAGTACATGCCAGGGGAACTTGAGGGCGCTCCAGTGTCCGCTGTACCGTATCGCCTGGAAAGGCTGCGACTTCATCAGGGCGTCCATTGCCCGTTCGTAATGGTCGTCGCCCGGTTTATCGCTGGCATACTCGGCGCGGATGGCATCCAGCAACCGCCCGGCGTGGCTGTGGACATGCGCGACGATGCTCACCAGGTTGCTGGGGCGGTTTTCCGGGCCGGGCTTCTCAACAATGCCGCTGATACGGTCTGCGCCATCCACGACCATATAGCCGCCTGGGAAGTAGTCCTCCATCTCGTACCCCGCCAGGTAGGTTGTGCCGGGCGCGGCGTGGTAGGCGTCCAGCATCGCCTGGTGCAGCGCATCGTCCACCACGTCATGCACCTGGTTGATGTAGAGCGCCGAGTCGGGACGATTCGCCAGCAGCGGAGCGGCCTGTAGAATCGCGTCGCCCATGCCTTTTGGCGCTTCCTGCACGGCGAATTGAATGTTCAGGCCGCCCAGACGTGCGGTGAGTGATTGGATGTCCGCCAGGTTATCCGGGTTCGCCACAATAATCACATCGTTGAATCCGAGGGCATGGTAACGCTGAAGCTGGTTGACCAGCAGCGGCTCGGTGCCAAACCGGATTAACGACTTCTCACGCAGCGGCCACATGCGTGAGGACGCACCGCCCGCGAGGATGAGCAAGATAGGAGTCTGAGTCAAAATGAATTCTCCTCGTTTAGTGCTGTGTCGGGCAAATAAGTCAAGCAACACAGCACGCTGATTGTAAGGACAGCATTCTCGCCGTCCGTCGAACAGGCAGAAGCCTGACACCACGTTTTTTCGTTTATTGACTTGCTGGACGCAGCATTTACCATTCTTTTACTATGTATTGTAGCCAATCGCTGCAAAGAATGGCACTATGCGCTACAATCAGCATTAGAGTGCAGCCTTAAATTAAGCTAATCAGGGCAATCCAACATGAGTGACAATTTTCTAACCACGTTAATGGAATTCGCGCTTCAGAAAACCGGGGCGGAGCGGGCGCTGGCAGTAGACACCGGGATGAATGTGTTAGGGATGGTTAATTTAGACGATGAGGCCATGCAGGCGAAAGATTTCAACGCGATGGACTGCGTGAGACGGGCATTAAACAGCGGTGAGCCTCTGATTACCAATAATGCCGTGATTGACCCCAACCAGGCGCCCATCACCAATACTCAGTTTCGTAACCTGCGGCTGGTGATCGTGATTCCGGTAGCGGGGTTTGGCGCGGTTTACCTTGACCAGACGATCAGCAAGGGGGTTATCTCCAAAGAAACTGTCAACCGGCTGATGACGCTGGCGGCAGATACAGCAGGAAATGAAGCGGTCAGTATGGATGACCTGGCCGGATACTACCAGACTCTATCGTGAAGCGGGTCAGCTTTCTAATTGTGGCAAACGCCGGGGTTGGGGGATAGTCTTGAGGATGTCTTCGATAATCGCCGCCGCCCGTTTGCTATACAACCAGATCATGCCGGGTTTCACATCGGTGCTGCAGATCACGGCCAGTGAGACGGCATAGGGCGAGCCAAACTCAATCATATAAACACCGGTTGTTTCCCCTTCAAAATAGGTCGAGTTGAACTTGGTTTCATCAAGGATGGTCGCCAGTGACTGCTGGGCGCTGTGGTCAATACTGAGCGCCTGAGTCAGAAGTTGCAGATCGTAATCTTCCAGCGTGCCTGCCGCGCCGATCATGTTGCCGTCATTATCCATCAGGCCGACGAAGTTTGCCTTCACATGCCCCAATAAGCGGCTGAGTTCCCAGTTAATCCGCTTGAACTGCGCGCGGCCCAGCATGAGTGCCGCCGGGCGGGTGTGGGGGTCAAGCCGCCGGGCGCGTTCCTGGGTCATGTCTGCGGAAGCTGCCGGCTGCGCTTCTGCTGGTTCGCCACTGGTCGAGGGATAGATCATTTCCAACTGGCGTTCAATTTGCATGAGCACAAAGGACATATTCAACGGTTTATACAGGTAGTCCACTGCCCCCAGGCGGTACACGGCAATCGCGCTTTTGGCCGATAAATCGTCGTCAATGACGATGACGCGGGACGCAGGACGCAGCCCGCCCACGACGGCCAGGAGATCCATGCCGCTCAGATCGGGCAGTTCGGCTTCGGTTACAATCAAATCGAATTCGGTCAGCAGGATTTCACTGAGTGCTTCTTCAAAATTGACGGCCTGGTTTACCGTATACCCACCAGCCGACTCGAGGGTGTCGCTGATTGCATTGCGAAGCGACTGGTCTTTCGCAACGATCAAGATACGTGCCGGGTAACGACCATTGTTACGTGCCATGCTGCTCGCCTTTATGTCCTATCTCTTCTGGCGTGAATGCGGTCAGAAGCGGGGGGACGGAGATGAGTTGGAGCAAATGTTCCTCATAATTCATCATACCATGAATATAGCGCCCCGCCCCCATTGGAGTCTCAATTCTTTGCGGGTTTACATACTGCACCTGGTGAATTTCATCTACGATGAGTCCTGCCCGCCGCCCCATGTGTTGAACCACAATAAATAGCGTTTCTACGCCGATTTCAGCCTGCGGGTAGCCAAAAACCTGGCGTAAATCAATGATCGGGATCATCTGGCCGTGACGGTTGGCAAACCCCAGGACTTCAGGTTGCAAGTCCGGTGTCTGGATAAGGGATACCATCGCCATGACTTCCAGCACATCTTCAACGAGCAACCCGTAGAACTGATCGTTCATGCGGAAGGTCAGGATCGGTGTGGTATCAAGAGGTGAATTCTTCACTGTCATCGCTGGCATCCTGTCCGCCGCGCCATACGATCATCATTATCATAGGTGATTTGTCGCCTTCAACCAGAATTTCGTCCACCAATTCCCCCATTTTTGAGCGCAACGCGATCAGCACATTGCCGGAAGCGACCCCGGCGAGCCATGCGGCGCTGGTCGAAATCTGAAGGCCGGATTTATTGTCATTGGTCACGCCATTAAAGTGAATCGTGTGAGGGGCATTGGTCTTGAGCGTGAGTTCGGCCAGAGTCGCCGCCGCGCTGGCAAGCTGTGCCTGGTGCGCTGGTGTGAACCCCAGTAGCCCGCCTGCCCGCCGGGCGGTATTGCGGACGATCATCACATCCATTGTGGTTTCAACCCGCGCCGAAAGTACGGGTGGCTGCATCTGATAGGGGCTGGTTGGTCGTGTCATAAAATCCTGTACCTGCTGAACGCACGGGTGGCGTATCAACCTTTAAGAATGCCGAGTTCCTGTAAGGTCGTGACCAGGTGTTCGGTAGCGAAAATATCTTTGGGGATATAGTCATCCGCGCCGGCCTGTAAGCCGGAGAGGGTATCCTGAGCGCTGGCCCGGTCGGTGAGCATAATCACCGGAATATCTTTGGTGGCCGGGGTGCGCTTGAGACGGCGGCAGACCTGGAAACCGTCCATCGTGGGGAGTTTGACATCCAGCACGATCAGATCGGGCGGGTTTTCCATCACCGCCCGCAGGCCATCGGGACCATCATAGACGACCCGGACTTCTAAGCCCACGCTCTCCAGTGTTTCCTTTATCTGCGCCGCCTGGGTTTGACTATCTTCAATCAATAAGGCAGTTAAGGGCATAGTACTTGTGGCTGAAGGGGTGTAAACAAATATAAAATAAAGCCAGCCACGACCTCCTTAAACCGTATTATAAACCATTCTGCCAGGATTAACGTCTCTGGCAAACCATTTTATAACATTCACCCAAAGATTGGGGGGAGGCGGGGTGAGCAAAAGGTACTGCATCTCGAACGCTAAGTCATGCCCTGGAAGGAAAAATAGCGGGTAGAAAGCTGTAAGGAAGCGCCAATATGTGTTCCCGTCAGGCAACCACCCCCAGCACATTAACCCTGTTGGTGTACCAGGGATACTTCCCCGCATACGCTGTTTTTGCCTCCCCCCAATGTTACAAATCAAGCAAGGTGTCCGGTGGCGTTGTCAGCGGGTTGCCGCTGTGGATGACCCTATCCGCCCATTTGCCGGGTGTCAGTCGGTTACGCACTGGCTCTTGTGAAATCCCCGATGATTCGTACCCCAGCATGACGGTTCAAAATTATCCGTTGCAAGCTGTACGATAAAAAGGTCAATATTCTACATTTTCTTGCAATATTAAGAACATTGAGATTATAATGCGTTTATGTCATTTAATTGGATATAACATTAAAGAAAATAAAATAATCTATCGTATAATTAGAGGCTATTTTTCAGAAGAGAGTGCATCATGTCTAGCCCAACTGGCGCAGTTATTTCAACGATTACCCAATCAAAACGTAGTGCCAAACGATTTTTCTGGATATTAACTGTTTTAGGTGTCCTCCTGGGGTTGCTGTTTCTGGCTGTTGCTGCCAGCAGTAAAGAGTCAGGGTCGGTGTATACCAGCCTGTTTTGTGCGGTAGTACCCTTCATTGGATTATTCTTCCTGGGCAGAAGTGCCTTTCGCAGTCCCCGTAAACTGGAAGTCTATCAGGAGGGATTTATTCTGCGCGATTCGGTGACGGATGATGTTCTTGAATCTGCCCTGTGGACAGAAGTCACGGACATCACATTCTCCGAAACCAAGAAGAAGTCTAATTCAGTGGCTGTTGGGCAGGTGCTCTTTGGCATCATTGGCGGGATAATCGCATCTGCAATGACGGACTCCGGGCCTGGCGATGATCGTGATATTGTGATTCATATTGGCAAAAAGAATATCAAGATTGATACGAACTACAAAGAACCAGAGTTGGCGGCACGGGCGGTTTCGGATGCGGCCAGGGCTGCGTGGACGGCGGCCGCACTGCGAGACCTGGAACACGGTCAGAATGTTGAATTCGCGAACGTCACCCTGCACATGGCGGGCATCATCCAGGGCAAAGTCAATGTGGATTGGAGCGCTGTCCTCAATGCCGAGCATGTGAATGATCGTCTGGTCAGCATCAGCTGGAACAACCCGGCCAAGTCCAAGCCGCAGACAATAAAAGTGACTATGGGCTATCGCGGCGACTCCCTGGTACAGGTTATCCGGCAAAAGATCGGCAAGCCCTCCTCGATGGCAAGCCGGTTAGGGAAGCTGTAGCGGTTTTGTCCCGTATACAGCGTTCTGCCGTCCACAATATACACCCGGCGCCAACGCCTGAGCAATCAAAGAGCCGCTGTCTTTTGACAACGGCTCTCTTCAAACTATCCATAGTCCAGGGAGCATGAAGCATCATGCTTCTCCGACATTGGTTCACAGATTACCAGACGGCTTCTCACAGGGTCAGCGCGACCTGCATTCTGCCATCCTCCGGCCCGGCGACGACCTCAAAGCCCAGCCGGGTCACGACGGACTTCATTTCGGGGTTATCGGTCAGGATCGTGCCGTATATCTTCTTGATGCCTTCCTGTCGCCCGGCGCTGATGAGGCAGTTCATCATTTCTGTCCCCAGGCCACCGCGTTGGTAGTCGTCGGAAACAATGATGAAGTATTCCCCATCATGGCTGCGATGACGTTTAACAATACGCCCGGCAGCGATAATCTGCGGGCCGTCCGGGGTTTCGGCTTCGGCCACCAGCGTGATCTCCCGATCATAGTCAATGTAGCAGATACGTGCTAACCGTTCATGCTCCACTCGCTGGCTGAGCTTCATGGGGTAGAAGTAGCTCATATATACCGTGCGCTCGGAAAGCGACTCGTGGAACTGCACCATCAACGGTTCGTCTTCAGGGCGGATCGGGCGTATGGTGACTTTTTCTCCGGTACGCAGCGTCCAGTCCTTCATATACTGCGACGGATATGGGCGGATCGCCAGCTGCGGCAGCTCTTCTTCCGGTATAGCGGGATCGTGCAGCACGACGCGGGCATCCAGCGCCAGCAGGCGTTCCGGTGAAGCCAGCAGCGGGTTGATGTCAAGCTCTTTAATCCAGGGCTGCTCGGCCACCAACTGGCTAAAACGCACCATGATCTGTTCCAGGCCGGCAATATCCACCGCCTCGCGCCCGCGCACGCCTTTGAGCGCCTTGTAAATCTTAGTCTGCTCCATCATGCGGCGGGCGAGGGTCGTCGTCAGGGGCGGCAGCGCCAGCGCCCGGTCTTTGAAGACCTCAACGAGCGTCCCCCCTGTGCCGAACAGCAGCACCGGCCCAAACTGCACATCCAGACTGCTTCCCAGGATGAGTTCATAGCCATCGAGCTTCACCATCGGTTGCACCGAAACGCCGAGGAAATCATTCCGGTTGGCTTTTTCCAGCACGGCGGATTCAATGTCATTGAAGGCTTTACGTACCGCTGCTTCATCGCGCAGATTGAGTTTCACGCCGCCAATATCGGTCTTGTGCGTGATTGTCTCGGAATGCAGCTTCAGCACCACCGGGTAGCCCATACGCTCCGCCGCATCCACTGCGCCATCGGCAGTCGTCGCAATCCGCATTTCGGTGGTGGGGATACCATAAGCGGCGAGAATCTGCTTCGACTCGGTTTCGGTCAGGATGGTGCGCCCCTCGGCACGGGCATCGCTGAGAATCTTCTCAACCTGGATACGGCTGGCGTTTTCATCGGTGTCTTTGGGTAGCACCGGCGTCTCGTACAGGCCGCGCAGGTTATAGGTATAACGCCACATATAGTTAAACAAGCGGGTCGCGGTATCCGGGTAGGGGAAGGTGGGGATGTCGGCCTGGTTGAGAATCTGTTCCCCTTCGGCGATTTCCGCGCCGCCCATCCAACTGGCAATTACCGGCTTGTCGGTGACGTGTGCATACGGGCGCAGATGCTCGGCGGTGCGGGTCGGGTCGGTCATGGCCTGGGGGGTGAGAATAACGAGCAGGCCATCGCTGTTGGGGTCTTCCGCCGCGATTTCGAGGGCTTTGGCGTAGCGTTCCGGGCTGGCATCCCCCAGAATATCAATCGGATTGCCATGACTCCAGGGGCCGGGCAGCAGTTCATTGAGCGCGGCCATCGTCTCCGGCGCGATTTCCGCCAGTTCGCCGCCTTCGCTAATCAGGGCATCCGTCGCCAGCACGCCAGGGCCACCGGCATTTGTCAGGATGGTCAGGCGGTTGCCTTTGGGGCGCGGCTGTTTGGCAAGTACTTCCACCGTGTAGAAAATATCCGCGATCTTATCCACGCGCAGCACCCCGGTACGTCGGAAAGCGGCGTCCAACACCTGGTCACTCCCGGCCAGTGCGCCGGTATGCGAGGCGGCAGCGTGGGCGGCCTCTTCGGTGCGCCCGGCCTTGATGACGATAATCGGCTTGGTGAGCGCGACTTCGCGGGCGGCGGAAAGGAATGAACGGGCGTTGCCGATGGATTCCATATAAATCACGATGCTGGTGGTATTCGGGTCGTCGCCCAGGTAGTAGATCAGGTCGCCCCAGTCCACATCGAGCATGGAGCCGATGGAGATGAAGGCACTGAAGCCGACGTTTTCCGCGAAGCTCCAGTCCAGCACCGATGTACACAAGGCACCGCTCTGGCTGATAAAGCCGACGTTACCGGGCTGTGCCATTGCCCCGGCGAAGGTGGCGTTCAGGCCGGTGAGGGGCATCATCACACCCAGGCAGTTCGGGCCGATGATACGCATCTTGCCCCCGGCTTTTTCAAGAATCTGGCGTTCAAGTTCCGCGCCTTCTTCGCCGATTTCCTTGAACCCGGCGGAGATAATGATGGCGGCAGGGATATTCAGGCTGGCGCAGTCGGCAATCACGCCTGGCACGCTGCGGGCGGGCGTGACGATAACCGCCAGGTCTACCTGCTCCGGCACATCGAAAATTGTTGGATAAGCCTTGACGCCCAGTACGCTGGGGCGCTTGGGATTTACCGGGAAAACGGTCCCGCCAAAGGGATTGGTGATGAGATTCCACATGATGGTACGCCCGACACTGCCCATCGTTTCCGTCGCGCCGATAACGGCGACATTTTGCGGGGTGAACAGCGCTTCCAGCGACCCATATTTACCCTGACTCATACCAGCCCGTTCGGCTGTTTGCTCACTGTCTGTTTTTTGCATAGCTGTGCATGATCTCCTTACATTTCGTTTGCCGTAACACATCGTACGCATTTTCCCCGGTTGTATCATGGGCGTCAGCCCCGGTTCACAGGGGGAGGGAACTACAAACAAATGCGTGATGTTCGTTACCGTAACCATCATGCCATAGGTGGCACGTTTTCTCTATAACATTTGTTGCACAAAAGAGCGATTTAAATCACATCTATTCTGCCCAATTATCCCGCTGCTCCCAAAGAGCAGACATGGCTGCACTTGGCTCTAAACCCCCCATGCAAAACCACCTACAATGAGGACGCTGTCACCATAAAACGAGATGCTTATGAGTTTCTCTGTCCATATCCAGCATCCCCCTGAACCGGATGCGCTGGCGCTGTTACTTTCCAGGCTGGACAGCCGGATGGAGGTCACCACCGGCGAACTGCCCAGCCCGGCCCGGTATCAGGTTCTGGTCGCGGGCCGCCCGACGCACGAGCAGATCACGGCCAGCCCTGACCTGCGGGCATTGGTGATTCCATTCGCCGGACTGCCGGAAGTCACCGCCCAACTGATGCGGGCGTTCCCGCAGGTTGCCATCTACAACCTGCACCACAATGCCGGCTCAACGGCGGAAATGGCGTTGGCGCTGCTCATGGCCTGTGCCAAGTCGGTAATCCCGGTTGACCGCTTGTTCCGAAGCGGCGACTGGCGTCCACGTTACCAGCCGGTTACATCGGTCCAGCTAGCGGGCAAAACCGCCCTCATCCTGGGTTACGGCGCGGTTGGGCAGTGGGTCGCGGCCATGTGTTACGGCCTGGGGATGAACATCATCGCCACACGGCGGCGCGGCGGGGAGGCACGCGATTCGCTCGCCACGGTCTATCCACCTGAGTCGCTGCCGGAACTGCTGCCAAAGGCGGACGTGCTGGTAATTACCCTGCCGCTGACCAGCGAAACCGGCGGATTGATCGGTGAACGTGAATTAGGGCTGTTGCCACCGGGTGCGATTGTGGTCAATGTGGGGCGGGCCGCGATTGTGGACGAGTCCGCGCTGTACCATGCCCTGCGTTCCGGGCATCTGCACAGCGCCGGGCTGGATGTCTGGTATATCTACCCGGCTGAGGAAGCTGAACGGGCGCAAACTTACCCGGCCAGCTTCCCTTTTCACGAACTGGATAATGTGGTGATGAGTCCCCATCGCGCCGGCGGGGGCGGGGCAGATGATGTGGAAACCCTGCGGATGATGGCGCTGGCCGACCTGCTCAACACCCTTGCCAGGGGAGAATCACCACCCAACCGGGTTGACCTGGACGCCGGATATTGATGCACGCGCAAGAAACGGATAGCCACGCGCCGGGGGTTAGGCGTATTGTAGAGCTGTAACCGGATCAGAGAGGGATTATTTCTTGGAAAGCAACCTGCTATTTACGGGCGAACTGGCCGCGCTGGGAACGGCCATCCTGTTCAGTTTTGGCTCGACACTCTTCACACTGGCAGGCCGTGAACTCGGCTCGTCGGCGGTGGTCAACCGGACCCGCCTGCTGCTGGCGGTGATCCTGCTCATGGCGCTGCACTGGCTGACGTTCGGCACCCTGGGGCCGTTTGGGGCGGATGCCTCGCATTGGTTCTGGCTGGCGCTTTCCGGCCTGATCGGTCTGGCGCTGGGGGATGCTTTCCTGTTCCAGGCGTTCGTGATGATCGGGCCGCGCCTTTCCATGCTGATGATGGCACTCGCCCCGGTGATTGCTACCGTTCTGGCCTGGATATTCCTGGGGGAAGTGCTGAACGCTCAGGAATTGGCCGGTATTGCCATCACGGTGGCTGGCGTGTTCTGGGTCGTCTCTGACCGGAGCAACCACAACGGGCATGAGGCCAACCCGCGCGCTTATCTGCTTGGCATCCTGTTCGGGCTGGGCGGCGCTGCCGGGCAGGCCGGCGGTATGGTGACCGCCAAGCTGGGGCTGACCGGGGACTTCCCGGCGCTTTCCGGCAATGTGATTCGCATGTTGACCGCCACCCTGATTATCTGGGTCTTCACGCTGGTGCGCGGGCAGGCTGCCGCCGGTTTCCTCCGGCTGCGGGCGCATCCGCGTGCGATGGTCAAAATCTCGATTGCGACCCTGACCGGCCCGGTCTTTGGCGTATGGCTGTCACTCATCGCCGTCCAGAACGCCCCGGTGGGCATCGCCTCCACACTGATGAGCCTGACGCCGGTTTTCCTGATCCCCATCGCCTATGCGGTGTTTCGGGAGAAGCCCACGCTCCGGGCCGTACTGGGGACGATTGTCGCGTTTGCCGGGACTGCGCTCCTGTTTTTATAAGGCAGGGGTTTAAAACAAAAGAACTTCACGGCTGGTGAAGTCCTTTTGCATCGGGAAGGGTTTATGGGGTAAATCTATGAAACATCGCAACAAATTCACTAAATTCTACGTAATTCTACCAAGATTTTAGGATTTGTCAAGCGATTGGTAGATTTTGGTCAGAATTCGTTCCAGCGATTCTCGTTGTTCTGCGCAAATCGCACGTTACCTACTGGCTGCGCGGGTCTATCGTCGCCTCGGCCACATCAATCGTAATCGTATACGGCACCTGTTCCCCGCCCGGCCAGACCACCATCAGCGTATACGTGGTCACACGCAGCGGACACACTTCCCGCGAGTCGTGGCCCGTGACCGGATCGCCCTGGAAGTATACCGCCTGGATATTGTCCACATCCCAGCGGATGGTCGTGCAGGTTTCGACGGTCACCACACTTTTATCCGCCCGCAGATTGGGGTTGGTTGGGGTGGGTGTCACTGGCAGGGTCGCGGTGGGCGAAGGCGTGTTAGTCGCCGGGGGGAATGGCACGCGCAGAGTCTCCCCCACGCTGATGACGTCCGGGTTGGTGATGCAGTTGGCCTGCTGTAACACCGGCATCGTCACACCAAACTGGATGGCGATATTGAACAGCGTGTCGCCCCGCTGTATCGTGTAAGTGTTCGTCCAGTCCTGGCGTGGCAGGCAGGGAGTCGCCGTAGGCCCAGGCGGCAGCGTGACCGGCGGCAAAATGGCTGTCGCCAGTGTCGCGCCCACCGGCGGCGCTGTCGCAATCACCGGAGCCACGAGGGACTGAGGCAGCGTAATCGGGCGTTCCAGCAGCGTCAGCGGGAGATTTTGCAGGCCCGTCATGTTGATCGACTCCGGCTCGGACGGCGGCCCGACGACCTGTAAGCCGTCACCCTGTCCCAATGGCAGCCGCACCTGTGTCCCGGTTTGTACCACGCGGACACTATCAAACGCCCCGACAATCGCCGTGCCTTCCAGTGTAGCAATCGTCAGTTCCCCGTTGGCGAAGGCCGTCAGGTAGAGTGTTGAACCCAGCGTCACGCTCGCGCCGTTAAAGAACAGGGTCGCCTGTACGTCCGATGGAGTCTGTAACAGGAGCGCCGCCGGGGGCGCGGCGGTGCAGGTTGTCCCACCCACTCCGGTGCGCAGCGTCACGGCCTCCATGCGCGGCGAGGGGTTGCGCAGTTCGGCGTCACCAATCAGCAGGAAGGTCACGTTCTGCCCCGGCATGGTATCCGGTAGATTGGCCTGCGCTTTCAGCAGGGCGATGCCCCAGGTCTGCTGGATGTCATCCAGCGGCGTGGTGCTGATGCTCTGTAAGTCGGTCAGACTGGCGATGTCACCACCGCGCTGAAAGGGTATTGTCACCCCGGCATTCAGTTCGGCGTTCACCAGGTAATGTCCGTAGCAGGCCTGGTTGCGGTCGAGTCCATCACAGGCCGCGCCGACGGTACTCAGCGCCGAAGTCACCAGTTCATCGCAGGTCATAATGGTTTGCAGGGTCGGCAGTGAGTCTGGCGTATTGACCGGCGGTTGCGACGACAGATTACACCCGGCCAGCACGAAAATCCCGATCAGGAAAAAACCGATTCGTTTGTGCATCATGCCAACTCCCACTATCTCCCGTGTAAATAAAGCATAGCAGAAGCCAGGGCGGGGGGCGAATGGCGCGTCAGTCCCGGTCTAAAATATAGTAGGAGCCGCGCTTCTGCCCGATCTTCTTGAGGATGCTTTTGGTCACGAGGTCAGCCAGGTCGCGCCGGATGGTTTCCGGGTGGACATCGGGGTGAAGCTGCTGTAAGTCGCTGTTGGTGATGCGGCTGTTGTTGCCCTCGGTATGCAAAAATACCAGCGCCGTCTCCTGGCGCGGGTTGATCTCCATACCCTCGTACTGCCCCCTGAACTGAATCGCCGGGGGGGCGGGCTTGCTCTCTTCCGGTTCTACCACCTGGTTATGCAGGATGACCCGGAAACCGCCGCTGGTCTCCTCGAATTCCGGGGCGCGGAGCTGTTGCTGCGCCATCAGGTCAATCACCCGGTCTACGCCATAGCCCAGCCGCTCGATGAATCCCATGTCGGAAAGCGCCTGCACTATGGCCGGATTGCGGGAAAAACGCTCATCTTTGATATTGGAGACCGTCACCGGGCCGGGCAGTTTGCCGGGGCTGATGACTTCCATACGGTTGCTGAAAATGAACAGCCGGATACCATCCCCGCTGATCTGGTAATCACGGTGGGCGACGGCGTTCACCACCAATTCGCGGGCGGCTTCCATCGGGTATTCAAAACTCTCGCTGCGGGCCATTGTCGCGCCCAACTGGACGCCCTTGCGCAGGTGATCTACCAGGAAGGTCTCAGCCCGGCGAATCTGGTCGGGAAGCGAACCGCTGATGTCCTGGCGGGTGAAGGTGTCGCTCATTGTCTCCCCGGCGAAGCGCACCGCCGTGATGTCCGCGCCGCGCATGAACTGCTGCGGGTCTTTGCCGAATAAGAGCAGCCCGGCATGGGTCGGCACGAACTTGCCGTTTTCCTCGGCCAGACAGCCGCGCTTGACCAGCGCCTTCTCGACGCTCGTCTCGCCCATCCCGCTCAACCCGGCGACATACGCTCGCGCCCGATCCCAGTCAAGGTCATCCCGCGTCGCCCGGTGAACGGTTTCCGTCTCGAAGCTCATGTCCCCACGTTCCATGATAAGGCGGCGCAGGGCCGGCGTTTTGAGGGGAACATTTTTCGCGCCATCGCGGGCGAGGTAACGCCCTTCCAGCGTGTACACATGGGGCATCCCCGGTGGCACCGAAACCACAATTATGGCCTTACCGCTGGTGCGTACCACTTCCGGCAGCGGGATAATGAGGGGCGGTTCAGTCGAGAGCGCAGCCTGTAACACACAGTCCACCATCTCCGCCGGGTGGCGCACGCCGGTAATTGTCCCTGACTCGCCTGATACGCCCAGGAGCAGCGTCCCACCCTGGCTGTTTGCCATCGCCGCGACAACCTGGGCCACTTGCAGGGGTGAGCAGCCATCCCCCAGCCAATCGGTCTCGCTGCCTCGATCAGCCTTCAGTAATCGGGATAATTCATTCGCCGTCATGCTCATGGTTCCAGCACCTCTGGCTGATCCTTCTCGATGTTTTCACGCTCATGGCGTTCCTGGTCACGCTGCCGCTCAACCGGCGCGGGCAGCAGGACGCGGTTACACACTTGATGCATATCATCTACAAAAACGATGTTCATGTCTTTCAGGGCTTCGGGTGGCACATCCATCAGGTCTTTTTTGTTGGCACGCGGCAGAATCACATTGATAATGCCCGCCCGCCGCGCCGCCAGCACTTTCTCCTTGACCGCACCCACTGGCAGTACCCGCCCCCGCAGTGTGATTTCCCCGGTCATGGCGAAGTTGCTCCGTACCGGGCGCTCGGCAAAGGCCGAGATAATCGCTATCGCCAGCGTGATTCCGGCGGAAGGGCCGTCTTTGGGGACTGCGCCTTCCGGCAGGTGAATATGCACGTCGTAATTCTCGAAATCGTCGTGTGGCACGTCGAAATCCGCCGCCCGTGACCGCATGTAGCTCATGGCCGTCTGGGCCGATTCCTGCATCACGTCGCCTAACTGCCCGGTCAGCATCAGCGAACCTTTGCCCGGCAGCACCGAAACCTCAATCAGCGAAATATCCCCGCCATCATACGTCCACACCAACCCGGTGACAACACCTACCGAGTCCTCTTTGTTGGTCAGACGGAAACCATAGAGCGGCGGCCCCAGCAGTTCGGCCAGCATCGTCGGTGTGATACGCCTGGGCGGCGTTTTGCCCTCAGCCACGATGCGGGCGACCTTCCGGCACACGTTGGCGATCTCCCGTTCGAGGTTGCGTACCCCGGCCTCATAGGTGTACTCCCGCACCAGGATACGCAGCGCCCGCACATCAAATGTCAGTCGGACATTCTCCAGGCCGTGTGATTCCATCTGGCGAGGAACCAGGAACTTCCGCGCAATCGCCAGTTTTTCCTCCTCGATATAACCGGGGAACTCGATGACTTCCAGCCGGTCCAGCAGGGCGGCGGGCAGCGGATACAGGTCGTTGGCGGTGGTGATAAACAGAATCTGCGAGAGGTCGTAAGGGACATCAAGATAATGGTCGAAAAAGGAGGTATTCTGCTCCGGGTCGAGTGCTTCCAGCAGCGCCGCCGCCGGGTCGCCGCGCAGATCAGCGCCGAGCTTGTCAATTTCATCCAGGATGAATACCGGGTTGACCGTCCCCGCCCGCCGCATCGTCTGGACAATTCGCCCCGGCATCGCGCCCACATAAGTCCGGCGGTGGCCGCGAATCTCAGCTTCGTCGCGCACACCGCCCAGGCTGACGCGCACAAACTTGCGATCTAATGCCCGCGCGATACTGCGCCCCAGCGAGGTTTTGCCCACCCCCGGCGGGCCGACAAAACACAGAATTGGGGTTTTCATCTTGTTCCCGGCCAGCTTACGCACCGCGATATACTCCAGGATGCGATCTTTCACCTTTTGCAGGCCGTAGTGGTCCTGGTCGAGTACGCGGCGGGCATGGATGACATCCAGCTTGTCCTTGGTCGCCTCGTGCCAGGGGATGGCTGTCAACCAGTCAATATAGGTGCGGATCACACCGCCTTCGGGCGACATGGGCTGCATCATGACGAGGCGTCCCAGTTCCTTAATCGCCTTGTCGTGAACTTCTTCTGGCAGGTTCGCCGCCACGATCTGGGTATGAACCTCATCAATCTCCTGCTGGAAAATATCGGTTTCGCCCAGTTCGGTCTGGATAATGCGCATCTGTTCCCGCAAATACACTTCGCGCTGGCTGCGGTCTATTTCCTGCTGCACCTGGGAACTGATGTCATCTTTGAGTTCCAGCATGTTCAATTCCTGCTGAAGCAGGATACTGATCCGACGCAACCGCTCGTCGGCATCCACCATCTCCAGGAGGCGCTGGCGTTCCTGCAAGGGCAGCCCCAGGGTCGCCGCTACCATATCCGTCAGGCGGCCAGGGTCTTCAATATTCAGAATGTGCAGCACGAGGTCATTCGCCAGGTTGGGGTTCAGGCTGGCGACCTGCTGGAAGGTGTTGGTGATGATCTGCATGATGCCTTGGGCTTCATCCGACTTCGCCGGGATTTCATCCAGCACCTGCGCCCGTGCAATGAAAAAAGGCGTTGTCTGCACAAAGGCCACGACTTTGACCCGCCGTCGTCCCTGGGCCAGCACTGTGCGTGTATCGTCCGGCATCCGCAGCATCCCGCCCAGCGCGAGTTCGGTGCCAACGGTATAGAGTTCGTCGGTGTTACCGCCAAAAAAGATGGGATCGCGCTGCGAAAGACCGATCACCGTTTTCTGGGCGATGAGCGCCGACTGGGCGACAGCCAGTGTTTCAGTCGTCAGAATCATCACTGGATTGACGACCTGCGGGTAAATCACTGTCCCGCGTAAAGGGATCACCGGACATTCAATGCAGCCATCCGCATCCAGGGTGGCATCCGGGATATTCTCAAATTCATCACTGCCAATAGGCTTTGTCAATGCTTATATCCTTCTTAACGAACTTCAGCGGAGTCTACCGCAGACTGCACGCACAGTAAAGCAAAACCCGATGAACGCGCGTTTCCCGGCGGGGTGGGGTTACTTGTATCTGGCACTTTTTACTTTTGACTCGCGACTCAGTACAATTTATGTATGACACAGATGATTCGCTTCTGGAAACCTTACGGCGTGCTGACCAAGTTCACCGATAGCGAAGGCCGCCCAACCCTGGCAGACTATATCCCGATTCCGGGTATCTATGCGGCGGGACGGCTGGATATGGACAGCGAAGGGCTGCTGCTCCTGACTGATTCTGGCAGACTCAGCACCCGGCTGACCGACCCGAAGTACGCGCACCCGCGCACCTATCTGGTACAGGTCGAGCGCATCCCCGATGCGGCGGCATTACAACGGCTGCGTGATGGCGTGGAGATCAAAGGCGGGCGCACCCGTCCCACGCAGGCCGCGCTGCTGCCGGAGCCGCCCGACCTGCCGGAACGCCCTGTGCCGATCCGTTACCGTGAAAACGTCCCTGACTGCTGGCTGCAACTGACCCTGACTGAAGGCCGTAACCGCCAGGTACGCCGCATGACCGCCGCTGTCGGCCACCCGACCTTACGTCTGGTACGCTGGGCTGTCGGCCCGATCACGCTGGAAGGTCTCACACCGGGGACATGGGAACGGTTAGGCCCTGCCGCAGAAAAAGCCCTGTGGGCCAGCGTATTCCGCCACGAGTCGTAGCCTATTTCCGCCTTAATATGAAAATTGACACACTTTTTCCCGCCAGACGGCACTATGATTCCGGCTCTCTTTCGGGTAGTTTTTCCTCATATTGAGAACCGTCTACTATAAGGAACAGGACTGATGGCAACTTTCGAGCAAGTGCGTAAATCCTATGTCCACATGATGCGCCTGACCTGCGATACACTGGAACACCTCTTCCAGAATGCCTGCCAGGAGGATATTACGACCTACCGTGACCAGAACGACGGTGATAAGGGGTGGACGGCGTTGGAAGTCCTGTGTCACCTGCGGGATTTCGATACGATTTTCTACCTGCGGGCGGTGATGATAGTCGAGCAGGATTACCCGCGCCTGCCGGCTTACGATCACGAGGCGATTGCGATTGAACGGAAGTATAATGAACAGGATTTGCGTCAGGTATGTGAGGAATTCCGGGCATCCCGCGAACGCACACGGGCATTCTTCAAGTCGTTGACGCCGGAGCAGTGGGAGCGGGCTGGTATCCACCCGGAAAGCGGCCACTTCACGCTGACCAACGCTGTTATGCAGGTGGTCAGTCATGATGTCAACCACCTGGAACAGATCACGCGCATTCTGATGCAGCGTTCCCAGTCCTATGTCAATAGTGCCGGATGAAAGCGCCCGGCAAACAGGTGCTGAATTTTGCAGGCAGAGAACCGTGTAAACCCACGAGATGCCAGTGAGCGCGGGAACCTCCGCCGCTGGTTTGACCTCGCGGTGGTACTGGCGGTGGCTGCTGCGGCCCGGTTGCTGTTGCTGGCGAGCGGCACGGTGTCGTTTCATGCCGATGAAGCCGTTGTCGGCCTGATGGCACGGCACATCCTCCAGGGGGAACGCCCTACGTTTTTCTACGGGCAGGCTTATATGGGCAGCCTGGATGCCTGGGCCGTTGCGCTGGGCTTCGGTGTGTTAGGCGAGTCAGTATTGACGATTCGCATCGTGCAGAGTGTTCTGTATCTGCTCGTCGTCGCGCTGGGCTGGCTGGTTGCGTGGCGGATTTCCGGGAGTCGTATCGTTGCGAGCGTGGCTGGTCTGGCGCTGGCCGTGCCAACCGTGAACGTCGTGCTGTATACGACGGCCACCCTGGGCGGCTATAACGAAACGCTGCTGCTGGGCGGCCTGCTGCTCCTGCTGGGGTACAGCGTCAGCCAACCTCCTCCCTCCCGAACATCCCCCAAAACACAAAATGTAGAGGAGGGTCTAAGACCCTCCCCTACGGGCAAACGAACAGATCATATAATCCTCTGGCTGCTGCTGGGGCTGGTCGCCGGCCTGGGCTGGTGGGCCAACGGCCTGATCGTCGTCTTTGCCATGCCTGCCGGACTGCTGGTGCTCTCCCGGGTGCTGCGCCCGCTGGGGAACACCCCATCCGGCCTTGTGCGCCGTTCTGCGCCCCTGTTGCTGGCGTTGGCGGGGTTCGTGATGGGCAGTGCTCCCTGGTGGGTGTTCGATTTTACCCACAATCACGCCGCCTTGCAGACCTTCCTCAGCAGTACGCAAACCGGAGAATTCAGCGGGATTGGCCTGCCATACGTGCCGCCGGGACAGCGGGCATTGGGGTTGGTGATCGCCGGGATTCCGGCACTGGTCGGGATGCGCTCGCCCTGGTCGGCGGATTTCTTTGTTCTGCCGGTAGGTGTTATCGCCCTGGTCATCTACGGCGTGGCAGTCTTCCGGCTGCTGCGCGGCCATAACCCGCTCCGCCCGGACGGACGTGGTCTTGTCCTGGGAATGCTCGGCCTGTTCATGGTGGTGTTTGTCGCCTCAACCTTCGGCGCTGACCCCACCGGGCGTTACTTCGTGCCGCTGGCGCTGCCAATGGGCATCCTATTAGGAACATTCGCGGCGGGACTGTGGACGCAGCTAGCCGGCAAGTGGCGGGCGCTGCCGGTTGTGCTGGTCGCGCTGGTGATCGGCTACCAGGCCGCCGGGCAGTGGAGCGCCGCCAGCACGCCGCCGGGATTCACGACGCAGTTCGACCCGGTATCGCATATCCCCAACGACCACGACGCGGAACTCATCACCTTTCTGACGGAACACGAACTCTATCACGGCTGCACCAATTACTGGGTGGCCTTCCGGCTGGCGTTTTTGTCGGATGAGACGCTGCAATACAGTTCGGCGCTGCCCTACAAAATCAGCCTGAGCTACAACGCCGCCGACAACCGCTATACCCCGTATGTTGAAGCTACCAATAACGCGGCTAACATCGCCTATATCACCACCAACCTGCCAGAATTGGACACGCGACTGCAAACGGCCTTCGCGGATCGGGGCTTGAGCTACCAGCACACCCAGATCGGGAGTTTCCAGGTGTACTATGACTTCACGCCGGAGATGCCGCTGCCCTGCACACGGGGAGAGTGACCCGTTATAACCCGCATTCCCTTCGCAAAATGGACATTTTCATATATTTCCACCTCAAGCCACAAGAAAATAGGGGCAGAACATGACCATCAGTTTAGCTATTGAGTACAGAGATCAAGAAAAGAAGCGGTATCGAATACCTATCGCTACTCATCATATCTTTTTTACATGTTGGATTCCTGCCTGTAGAGAACTTGAATTAACCCGGATACCCCACTTTGAAACCGGCTATCCGGTGATACACCTTAATTTAGAAACACTGCCCGGCGTAATGGATGAACTTCGTCGCTTAAAGACCTTCTTTGTGGAATGTGCAGATCAACTTGCTTCCGAGTGTATCGCTCAATTTATCATCGAGCGTATTGACAGGCTTCTTTTTGAGATGGGTAAGGCCGTAGAAAATTGGGCAGAGATTGAATACATCCGGGTTTAATCCCAGCCTGCTTACGGGGAGAATGACCCGTTATAGCCCGTAAAACACCCTCTTTAACATATCGCCTGCCGCATGATATAATCGGTTAGGATATATGCAGTTCGTGTGATTTTTCATCTTGAAGCATCAGGGCGGTTGCATTAGAACGAAGACCTTGTATTTTTAAACCCCCTCTAAATCTCCCCCGCCAGCAGGGGAGACTTGTTGGTTCTGCTTGACCGACTCCCTCCCTGTTTGCGGGGAGGGTTGGGGAGGGGTTAGAAAAGCCACTTCGTGCATAACAAATCTAATGCGATTGCCCCTAAACATCATTCAACTGCGTAATCTCTAATCGGCATTGATTATCATTTAGCATCTTTCCTGGCAGAATCTAACCATGTCTATTCTCACAGCGACGAACCTCGGCAAATATTACGGTGCGGACGATATTTTCGAGGGCATTACGGTTGAAATTCCGCATAAAGCCCGAATCGCCCTGGTTGGGCCGAATGGTGCCGGCAAGACTACGCTGCTCAACATCCTGATCGGCGCGGACGCCCCCACCGAAGGTCACGTCACCGCTGCCAGAGGGCTGCGCATCGGCTTTCTGCCGCAGCGCCCGGAACTGGCAGGGACACACTCGGTATGGGAAGAAATGCTGGGCGCGTTCGCTGACCTCCTGCAAATGGAAACGCAGTTGGGTGACCTGGAACACCGCCTGGCCGAGGCCCCGGAAGATGATGGCCTGCTACACCGTTACGGCGACCTGCAACACCGCTTCGAGGAAGCGGGCGGCTACACCTACGAAACGCGCATCCGCATGATTTTGCAGGGGTTGAGCTTTGCGCCGGAGGACTATGACAGGCCGCTGACGCAGCTTTCCGGTGGGCAGAAAACACGGGCGCTGCTGGGGCGGCTGCTGCTCGATAGCCCCGACCTGCTGGTGCTGGACGAACCGACGAATCACCTCGACATCGCCGCCGTCGAGTGGCTGGAACACTTTTTGCGGGACTTCCCCGGCGCGGTGCTGGCCGTAAGCCATGACCGCTACTTCATGGATGTGTTCGCCGGTACAATCTGGGAGATGGATTTTGGCGAAATCGAAGTCTACCGGGGGAACTACAGCCACTATGTGCAGCAGCGCGAAGACCGCCACGAACGGCGCTTGAAGGAATACGAAGCCCAGCAGGAATTCCTCGCCAAAGAAGAAGACTATATCCGCCGCAATATCGCCGGGCAGAATACGCGCCAGGCCAAAGGCAAGCTGCGCCGCCTGGAAACCATGCAGAAGCGCGGCAAAATCCTGAGCAGGCCAAAGACACGCCGCAGCATGTATCTCTGGATGGGGCGCACGATGCGCAGCGGCGATAAAGTCCTGATGACTTATGGGCTGGCGGTGGGCTACCCGGATGCCAAAGCGCCTCTGTTCTATTCCCCGGACATCACGCTCTACCGGGGCGAGGTGGCGGCGCTCATCGGGCCAAATGGCGTGGGCAAAAGCACCTTTCTCAAAACGGTGCTGGGGCAGTTGAGGCCGCTGGCCGGGTCGTCGCGCATCGGGGCGGCGGTGGAAATTGGCTACTTCGCCCAGGCGCACGAACGGCTCAACCCGAAAAACAGCGTGATGGATGAAATCCAGATAGTGAAGCCGATGCCGATCAGTGAGGCGCGGAATTACCTGGGCAAGTTCCTGTTCACCGGGGATGACGTTTTCCGCCCGGTCAGCACACTTTCCGGTGGCGAACGGGGGCGGGTGGCGCTGGCGAAGCTGGCGCTTTCCGGCGCGAATTTCCTGCTGCTGGACGAGCCGACGAATCACCTCGACATCGAAAGCCAGGAAATATTGCAGAATGTCCTGGCTGATTTTGACGGCACTGTGCTGCTGGTCAGCCATGACCGCTACCTGATAGACGCACTGGCGACGCAGATCTGGGCTGCGGAACCGGGTAAACTGACGGTATTCAACGGGAGTTATCATGAGTTCGCGGCAGCACGCGACTCGCAGCAGGCGGCTATAGAAAACGCCCGCGCTGGAGGGAGCGAACGGGAGACACGCAATGGGGATGCCGCGCCGGAAGCCCGCAAGAAGCACGGCCTGAACCCGTATCAGGCCAAACAGCGATTAGCGAAGGTGGAAGCGACCATCCACGCCCTGGAGACGCAGCTCGCCGATTTGACGGACGCGATAGCCGCCGCCAGCACCAGCGGGGATACCGCCCGTATTAATGCGTTAGGGGCAGCCTATACGCAGGCCGAAGCCGACCTGCACGCCGCGTTGGAAGAATGGGAAGACCTGGCGGAGTGAGTTTACGGTAGGCGGTCAAGCCTGACGACTACAGGCCGGTTTTCAGAGAAAAGGACGCTCGGCTACGCCAGGCCGAGCCGTTCTTCAACCTGCGCCAGCAGTGTCTCCATCGAAGGAAGATTTTCGCCGGTTTCTATTGACGTGACCTGACCGGCAGCCACCAGGGGATGAATCTTCAGATCGTAACTTTTGACAATCTGGCAGCAGATATAGAGTTCGGCATCCTTGTAGACTTGCCCATCTCCTGCCTTATCCTTGATGCGACTCAATATATCCCCGGAGTTGGTATAGTCATCCTGAATCTGGCAGCAGATTTCCCGGTCTTCCTGCAATTTCTGGAGCTCGCCGTGGACGTGGCTGTATAACATCTGCCAGTCGCGGATCGGCTTGAGTTCCAACTTTTCTAACAAAGCGGCGATCTCTTGTAGAGTGGTTTGGCCTTCAGTCTCGTTTTCCATCTGCCCACCTGTTGCGTATGGATTTTCTTTGAGTATAAACGGTTTTCGAGTCGGATGGCGCGGGGAGACTCCCCTTGCGGCGGTAGGGCGCACCGCCGTGCGCCTCTACGGGAAAGGGGCACGATAAATTCGCGGATAGTTGCTTAATATCTATCCGTAAATTCATTTCGCTGACCTCACCCCTACTCGCTACACTCGTTTCCCCTCAGCCAATTTGGAGGGGGGAGGGAGAACCGGAGGTTCGAAAGGGGTGAGGTAAAGCACAAAAGGGATTTTGCAGATAGTCACTTACGGCAAACGGTCAAGCCCGGCGCTGTCCTCCATGAAAATCGCCTGGCTGTTGATGACCGGTTCGCCTTCGCCGGGCCGCTGCCGGTAGTAGGCGTCATCCGGGTGAAGTTCCCACGCCAGGTAGTTATCGGCCAGGTTGGTTTCCAGGATACGCAAAATCTGATTCTGAATCCGCGCATCCAGTATGGGGAACACCACTTCGACCCGGTTGAGCAGGTTACGCCGCATCAGGTCGGCACTGCCCAGGTAAATCCGTTTATCCATCGGGGCATTCTGGAAGTAGTAAATGCGTGAATGCTCCAGGAAGCGCCCGATAATGCTTACCACGCGGATATTCTCGCTGAAACCGGGGACGCCGGGGCGCAGGCAGCACAGCCCGCGCACGATCAGGTCAACCTGCACGCCCGCCTGTGACGCCTGATACAGTTTCTGAATCACCTCGTCTTCTTCCAGGCCGTTCATTTTAAGGATCAGCCGCGCCGGTTTCCCGGAATGAGCGGCGACAATCTCATTATCAATCAGCGCAATGAGATTTTTCTGCAAATATTCCGGGGCGACGAGCAGTCGCTTATAGGCCGTCGAAGGGGCGTACCCGGTCAGCCGGTTAAACAGGCGGGTGACATCATCGGCCAGGTCGGGGTTGCACGTCAACAGCCCCAGATCGCCATAGATGCGGGCTGTCGTCGCGTTGTAGTTGCCTGTTCCCAGGTGGAGGTAGCGTCGTACCCCACCGCCTTCACGCCGCACGACCAGTGCGACTTTTGCATGAGTCTTGACCGGCAGTTCCTCTACGCCGTAAGTAACATGCACGCCGTTATGCTCCAGGGCACGCGCCCATTCCAGGTTGTTCTCTTCGTCGAAACGCGCCTTGAGTTCGACCAGCACCGCTACCTGTTTGTCGTGGTCGCGGGCTTCCAGCAGCGCCTGGACAACCGGTGACATTTTGCCGACGCGGTAGAGTGTGGTCTTGATCGCCAGCACATCCGGGTCGCGGGCGGCCTGGCGGAAAAAGTCCTCCACCGGCAGGAATGAGTCATACGGATGATGCAGCAGGATGTCACCCTGGCGGATGGCAGAGAAGATGTCCCGATCCAGTTGTAATACCACCGGCACACGCGGCGTATACACCGGGTCTTTGAGTTCGGGTCTATCAATTCCTGCCAATTGAAACAGACTGCCCGCCCCCAGCGCCCCATCCACCGGGTAGACATCCTGATCGGGGTTGACTTCCAACCGTTTAATCAGGTGTCGCAGGGTGCGTTCGTGGATACCTTCCGGCACGCTCAGGCGCACCACCGACCCGAAGCGCCGCTCGCGCACGCTGGTTTCAATAAAGGTGCTGATGTCAAGCAGGTTGTCCTCTTCGTATTCGTAGTCAATATCGGCATTCCGGGTCACGCGGAAGGGCGAGGCTTCCATCACCTTCATGCCGGGGAACAACAGGTCGAGGTTCGCGGCGATAATATCTTCCAGCCACAGGTATACCCCACCGCCTTCCTCTTTACCGGCATACTGGCGCATCACCTGGTCAAGGGCGATCAGGCGCGGCAGCACGTCATCGGGAATCTTGAGGCGGACGAACTCATCGGCCTCTTCGTCATCACTTCCGCGATGCAGCCAGACAGCCAGATTAAGACTCAGGTTCGAGATAAAAGGGAAAGGCCGGGCATGATCCACCGCCAGCGGAGTCAGCACCGGGAAAATCTGCTCGTGAAAGAACTCGCGGATTGCCCGGCGTTCTTCCGGCTCAAGGTCCTGCACCGTCGTGATGCAGATGCCCTGTTCCTGGAGCAGGCCGAAGACTTCGCGCATGGTCGTTCGCTGCAGATTCACCGTTTCGGTGGCGATACGCCGGATTTCCGCCAGCAGCTGCGCCGGTTGGTAGCCATCGGGGCGGCGGCTGCTCACCCCGACTTTTTTCCGGTTATGCGTGCTGGCGACGCGCACCATATAGAATTCATCGAGGTTCGTGCCGAAAATCGCCAGGAATTTGACGCGCTCCAACAGGGGCAAGGACGGGTCTTGCGCCTGGGCCAGCACGCGCCGGTTAAATTCCAACCAGCTTAATTCCCGGTTGATATAGTTTTCCGGCGTGAGTTCCGGGGGTTTTTCGTTATCTATCGTAGCAACCATCAAGTTTATTCCAATATGCCTGTTTTCAAATAGGAATCTATCCGTAAATTCGTCACACCCCCTACTCGCTTCGTTCGTTTTCCCCTCTCAGTTGACGGAGAGAGGAGGGAGAACCGAAGGTTCGGAAGGGGTGAGGTAAAGCGTCAACATGATTTTACGGATAGATATTAAGTCTATCATATCCAAAGTTGGGGAAAAATGCAGTGATACCTTCAGCCCGCAGGCCGCCACACCGGGCTGCTATCGGAATTCGGGCTGTTGGTGACGTTCCATGTCTGACCGTCCGTCACGTTCAGCAGGTAGATTTCCCGGTTGCTATCGCGCCACGATACGAGCGCCAGTCTATCCCCACCCGGCGACCAGACCAGCGGGGCATCATCCACCCGATAATCCCGGCCAAGCCGCTGGAAGCTCTCCCCGGCGATATTCGCCAGATAGACTTCCGAGCCATCGAGATGATACTCAACGTAGACCAGATGCTGGCTGTCTGGCGACCAGATCATCGTTTCACTGGTATAGGGATTATAGGACAACCGGGACAGCGTCTCCCCGTGAATATCTGTAATATAGGCTTTACGCAGGCCGGTACGAGTGGACAAAAAGGCGAGGTACTGGCCGTCCGGCGACCACATTGGCTGCCAATCGTCCAGTGAATGGCGCGAGATATTGCGAATACTGCCTGATACAACATCAGCAACAAAGACATCGCGCAGAAAGAAGTTAGGCAGCGGCTCGAAGCGTTCCAGCCCTGGTTCCGCCCGGCGTGAAACAAAGGCGAGGTGCAGGCCGTCCGGCGACCAGACCGGCGACTCGTCTTCATCAGGATGGTTGGTCAGATTAACCAGGCCGCTGCCATCGGCATTGACGATATATATCTCGCCGTTCCCGTTGCGCTGCGATCGAAACGCAATGCGGGTGCTATCCGGCGACCAAGAGGGGGTGCCATCATCCGCGGGGCTGGCCGAGACGTTATAAAGCTGTTCGCCAGCGGCATCTGCCACGTAAATCTCGTTATTGCCATCGCGCCACGAAATATACGCGAGCTTGCTGCTATCCGGCGACCAGACTGGCGACCAGTCATAGCCAGGCGAACGGCTGATATTCACCAGGTTGCGCCCGCCAATATCCACCACCAGGATTTCCCGTGCCCCGTCGCGCCCAGTGGTAAAAGCCAGCCGCGTGCCATCCGGCGACCACACCGGGTCGGTATCAATATGGGGGTTGCGCGTCAGGTTTTCCTGGATATTGCGGTCTGTGTCCAGCAGGTAGATTTCCGGGTTGCCATCGCGCATGGATTGGAAGGCCAGCAGTTCGCTTTCCTGCGCCGCCCCAAGCAGCAGCGCCCAGCCGACCAATACCCCGGCCAGTACCAGCGCAACCCCTGTCGCGGTGAAGATGAGACGAACGAAAAACATGGTTGATAGCCCTGTGTACTGTTTGCCCACTTTTCCTAATCGTGATACGCTCACAACACGATCCAACACAAGGGGCTGCTATGACGACTTCCGTAGATACCTGGCGTGAATCGGGTACGTGGCTGCGTATCGGTGATTATAACATCTTTACCCGCATGGAGGGGCAAGGCAAGCCGCTCCTCATGCTGCATGGTTTCCCTACTGCCAGCTACGACTATGCCCGCCTCGTGCCGCTATTGGCGGATCGCTATCGTTGCATCCTGTTCGATTTCCTGGGATTCGGCTTTTCCGATAAGCCGCGCCCGCACAACTATTCATTGTTCGAGCAGGCCGACATCGCCGCCGCTGTCGCCGCTCAATGTAATGGGGAGCAGTGCGCGATCCTGACACACGACATGGGTAATTCGGTGGCGCTGGAACTGTTGAAACGCCGGGCGTTCCAGGTGGATAAACTGGTGATGCTCAATGGGAGCGTGCTGCTCAAGTATTACCGCCCGCTCATCACGCAGCGGTTGCTGCTCAACCCGATTACAGGGCCACTGATTGCCGGGCTACGGTTGGTGAGTAAACGGGCATTCGCCCGGCAGTTTGGCAGCGTCTTTGCGCACCCACCGGACGCGGCGGAAATTGACGCCTTCTGGTCGCTGATCGGTTATAACGACGGGATGGGCATCTACCACCGGCTGATTCGTTACCTGAACGAGCGCAGGGTTCACGAATACGAATGGTTAGACGCGCTTGTAAACCACACGACAATGCTCACGGTGATCTGGGGGCAGCGCGACCCGGTATCCGTGCCGCAAATCGCCCAGGCCGTTCTGGAACGCCGCCCGGACGCGACTTATTTTCCGCTGGATGGGGTCGGGCATTATCCGCAGTGGGAAGCGCCGGAACTCACCGCCGGGTTAATACGGACTGCCCTGGGCTAACTCCAGCGTACTGGATTGCCGGTTTCCACCGATGCCTGGAAAATTTTGGTTAGCGGCTCCAGGATGTAGGCATAGTAATCCGTGCCGACGACGCGCTGCTCGACGTGCATCAGGCGCGGGTACTGCTGGTGAAGCTGGCCGTCAATATCCTCGACAAACACGCGCACCGGCGTGCTGCACAGGAAACCCCGTTGCGATTCAAGATCAATGTATTCAAACTGGCGCGGCCTGTCCAGCGTTTCCGGCTCAACAATGCGCTGTTCAAAACGCATGGCGCGGAAAATCTCGCGGTTGAATTCCCAGGCATCCTGGATGAAAAAGCCTCTTTCATCAAAGCCGATATTCATCCCGGTGCGACCATTCCAGCCAAACTTTCCCCCATACGCCGCCGTACTCGTGCCGATAGCCTCGTCGGTTTCGCTGTTGATGAGGAAGGTTTTCCGTACCGCGTTGCCCTGTGCCCGAAAAACATCCAGTTCCTTGAGCGCGTTGGCGGAAGCCTCCGCTGGTACAAGACCCTGGTTGTTTTCCGGCAGGTAGCGGCGCAGTGTGGGGAAATGCGTCCAGCCCACTTGCTCCAGCGCCTCTTTGAACGAGCGATACCCTTTCCAGTTAGAGATGTAGAGCGCAGTATGCTCCATATAGGCATGTTCGCAGCAGGATGCTAGCCACTGGTCAAAGGTATCTGATTCGGTTTGATGACTTTCATAAGGGAGATTCAGTGCCGGGAAACCCTCAGCGTCAATCTGAAAATTGTCGGGAAATGGACAAGGGGAGGTCTTGCCCTGCTTGTAGCAATTGCACATCACACTCGCATCTAAACCCATTACTGCCAACCTCTGGAATAGCCGTTCGCACGGTGCCTGAATGTGGCACAAACCAATCATGTTTATCGTTATACACGCACAACGCAGTTGACCGGGGGTAGGGGATCATGTCCCCCGACCGGAAAAATGAAATGAGCTGTGTAATCCCTTTGCCATTATTGTACCTTGCCAGCCATGAGACGGCTATTCGCTAAAGGTACGGGGCAGGGTTTGTTTATGCTTTGCGTGCCTCCACCCCGGCCAGTCCTTCCAGCGCCTTCACCAGGGCATGGTTGCCTTCCGCGCCTAGCCCTTTTGCCTGGAGCGTGCGGTACAGGTTGGAGACCAGGCTGGTGGCGATGAGCGGCACGCCGAGCTGTTCGGCGGCTTCCAGCGCCAGGCGCAGGTCTTTCTGCTGTAAGTCTACTGTGAAGCCCGGACGCCAGTCGTTGTTGATGACTTGCGGCCCTCGGTTCGCCAGCATCCAGCTACCCGCCGCGCCAGGGACAACGGCTTCGAGTGTCTTTTCGAGGTCAAGCCCACCGGCCTGGGCGAAGACCAGCGCCTCGCTTACCGCCAGCATGTTGACGACGACCAGAATCTGGTTGGCGAGTTTGACCATCTGCCCGCTGCCAATTGGCCCGACGTGGGTGATGGCCTTGCCCATCGCCTGGAAGTAAGGCTGCGCCCGTTCGACCTGGGCGGCGTCTCCACCGACCATGATGCTGAGTGTGCCGCGTGCCGCGCCTTCGCTGCCGCCGCTGATGGGGGCATCCAGCATGTGGACATCACGAAGAGCGAGTTTTTCAGCTATCGCGCGGGTGGCCTGTGGGCTGATGGTGCTCATGTCAATCACCAGTGACCCCGGTTTCGCGCCGTGAATCACACCTTGCTCGCTCAGGATGACGGCCTCAACATCGGGCGTGTCGCTCACGCAGGTGATAATGATGTCGCTGCGGGCAGCCACGTCCGCCGGGGACTCGCCCCGTGTCGCACCTTCGGCCACCAGTTCGTCCATGCGGCTGGGAGTACGATTCCACACGCATACCGCAAACCCCGCTTTGAGCAGGTTGCGTGTCATGCCGCGCCCCATAATCCCTAACCCGATAAATCCAACTCGTTCGCTCATGATGGTGTCCTTTTTGACATGGTATTTAGCCCACAGTTTACCCTGTTTCAGGCTGTTCGTGTATGCCGTAACAAGACAGACGCACCACAGTACGCCTGTTGGTTACGTTAGGATGTCCTGCTTATCGTTCGATAGTTGGGCGCGGGATGGGCAACGCGGCCAGGACTTCGTCTGAGACGTTGATCTCCAGGATGTCGCGTCGAATCCACACGACGCCATCGCCATTTCGTTCAACTTGCAGCCAATTACCTTCCCGGTTGCGTCCCACGACTTCAAAGGTATCGCCGGGATAGGCTACGTCGAGTTCTCGGTAGGCCGTGCCGGGGCCTTTACGCATGTTGATGCCTACAGTACCGGTCACGGTAGCGATGGGCGGGTCGGAAAGCTGGAAGGTGAGTTGATAGCCGTCTACCCAGCGCGGCACGAGGTTGACAAAGGTATTCCCCGGCTTGAAGGGCAGCACATTGCCTTCCAGGTCGTAGTAGGTGAGCGGGTCGTCACGGGTGGCACGCCGCCATTCACCCTCGTAGTAGCGGCCATCGCGGAACAGGAAGATGCGCCCGCTGCCGATGAAATTGACCGAAAAGGCGAAGTTGCCTGGCCCCCAGTAGCCCTCACTGACAAAAGGTTGTTCGGTGTGGTCTTCTTCCAGCACCAGGACATTGGCGGCATTCACCCGTGTGTTGGAATAGGCATCAAAGTGCGGTTCGCCATCCTGGGAGCGGAACCAGTGCTGGCTGCCGGGGTCGTATACCCAGTCTATGGCGGTTTCGCGGTAGTCAACGCTGATGCTATCGGTAGCCACGCCGCCATCGGGCGGAGTCTGGCTGAAGGCCATGCCATAAATCGGTTCGGGCGTTACATCGCGCCCCAGCGTCACCGCCATATCACGCAGTTCGGCGGCATTGGCGAAGAGCGTGTGTTCGAGCGCCACGCCATCACGGGGGAAACGGCACAGCGGCGGGCAGGGGCCGCTGCCTCCGACGACACGAGAGGCCATCAGCGCATCGCCCCGCAGGACATCAATTGTGCCTTGCGCCATGCCGGAATAGGTGAACAGTCCCCGGTAGATACGGGTGAGTTCAAAGTCTATCAGGCGGGCGCTGCGCACCGGCCCGATATGCTCCAGGTCGGTACTCAGGAAGATGGCGCTGAAGCGGGTGACACCGCCGGAGAGCAGGTGCTCCCACACAATGTCCGCTTCGTTCAGGCCGGACTGCGGGCGGACGATGGCCGGGTTATTTGAGATTTTGATGACGAGGGGGCGGCGGTTGAGCAGGTCGGGGTTGGAGACGGGCAGGCCGGTGAGGGGGTTGATTCCGGTGGGGTAGGTGTCCGGCCCGATCATCGTGTCCTGGGCGCTGGCGGTGCCGCCGATGCACACCAGCAACAATACAGCCACGAACAAATAACGAGTGAACATAGTCGCTCCTGGTTACCTTACCTTCAAAAACCTGTCTATTATAACCCGCTTTCGGCCTGTGTGAATCGTGAAGATGTGCGAAGCTCGAAACATGGGAAACGGGTACAAACAACAATATGACCGTTATGCGCTCAAAAACGCTATACTTAATAATGGCCTGGGTAACCACATCTAAGCCGACTTAGCGCTTTGCCCAGTCGGGAGATTCATCCTCTGGCTTCAATTACCCTTACAGATTGAAGGCTGTTTATGTCGATCAATCATTCAGAATTAACGATTGGAACTTGGTCGAACGACACCTATACGTCGTAATACCATCAGGATCTAGATGTTGGATCTGAGGTAATTAGTATGCTATTTAAGCCAGAGGTCGAAAGTCGACCAACATCAGGTTAAAATGGGGGCATGAGCAAA
>CALJKV010000097.1 GCA_937974245.1 uncultured Chloroflexota bacterium
AGTACGCTGGGCTGGTCTGCCGGGTTTATCCCCAGCCCGCTCCAGGGCTACCTGATTAACACAACGCTGGCACAAGGCCGGCGACGCAGCTTTCTGATTATCCTGGGGCTGCTGCTGTCCGATTTACCGATTGTTTTGGTGATGGTCGTGCTGCTCAAGCAGTTCCCGCCAGAGGCTATACGGCTGGTACAGCTTGTCGGCGGCGCTTTTCTGCTGTGGATCGCCTATGGCGCATGGCGGCAGTTCCGCGCCAACGTAACCATCGGCCCAGGGGGGCAGGCCGTACCCGCCCGGCGCAGCGTGCTGCTCAAAAGCATGATGATTAACGCCCTCAGCCCCGTTCCCTATATCTTCTGGGGGACGATCACCGGCCCGGTGCTGGTGGAAGGGCTGGCACAGTCGGTCTGGCATGGACTGGGATTCCTGGCTGCCTTTTACGGCACATTCCTGGCGATATGGGCGGTGCTGATCCTGATCTTTGACCGGATGCGGACAATTAACCCGCGTGTGACCCGGCTGCTGATGCTCGGCACGATTATTCTGCTGGTGGTCTTCGCCCTCTCGCTCATCGCCCAGGGACTGGGGTTGACCGGGGTGGCCTGAGCCGGTTGTTTGCGAATAGGAATAGAAAGCGCGGCTATGCTCGAACTGATCCTGCGGGGCAGTACGCTGGGGTGGTCTGCCGGCGTGATGCCCGGCCCGTTCCAGGGCTACCTCATCAACACGACACTGGCACAAGGATGGCGGCGCAGCATCGTGGTGATTTTCACGCCGCTGCTCACCGACGGCCCGATCATCGTGCTGATGGTCGTGCTGCTCAAGCAGTTCCCGCCGGAAGCTATCCGGCTGGTGCAGCTTGTGGGTGGCGCATACCTGCTGTGGATCGCCTATGGCGCGTGGCGGCAGTACCGTGCCAATGTGACGATTGGCGCGGCGGCAGAAACCCCGGCGCAGCGCAGCACCCTGCTCAAAAGCATGATGATGAACTGGCTCAGTCCCGGCCCGTATATCTTCTGGGGGACGATCACCGGGCCGCTGCTGGTCGAGGGTCTGGCGCAGTCAGTGTGGCATGGCGTGGCCTTCATGCTGGCGTTTTATGGTACGTTTCTGGGGGTGCTGGCGGCGCTGGTGCTGGTCTTTGACCGGATGCGGACGCTCGGCCCGCGTGTAACCCGGCTGCTGCTGCTCGGCACTATCGCGGTGCCGGTGTTTTTCGCGCTCTCACTCATCGTCCAGGGTTTAGGAGTGGCCTGAATATGCGACGCCTGTTGATTCTGTTGTTTGCGCTGTACCTGAACATGCCGCTGGCTGCCTCAGCGCAGTCGGAGTGTCCCATCCCCGCCAATATGCCGGCACGACTGGTCGCCGGGATGTGGGCGCGGATTCCGCCCGATCCCCGTCTGCCCAATAACGTCCGCGCCGAGCCGGGGATCGCCGGGATGCGAGTCGGCCAACTGACTGCCGGGCAGGTCTTCGCGGTGGTGGATGGCCCGCGCTGCGCCGATGGTTACGTGTGGTGGCAGGTGGAATCCGGGGCGCTCTCCGGGTGGACGGCTGAGGGCGACGCCGCCGATTACTGGGTTGAACCGTTGGCTGCGCCCGTTCTGCCGGATGATGGCCGCGTCCCGCCGGTCTGTGCCGCGCCGCCGGAGGATTACACCCGCGTCACCCAGGGGTACGCCACCATGAATAACCGCACACTGGCGATGCTCGACCACGCCGAGGCGATTTATCGGGCGTTGGGCGGGGAAATCGTCAATTTCCGGCTGGCGATCACCCAGGGGGGCTATAACAACGGGTACGTGACGGCCAGCTTCGGCACCCATGATGGCGGCGGCGCGGTAGACCTCTCAGTACGCAGCCCAAAGGACTTCAGCGTGCTGGAGGACGACATTCCGATTATGCTGCGTGCCTTACGGTTGGCGGGATTCGCGGCCTGGCTGCGGGAAGCCGGCCAGCTTGGGCCAGACACACCCATCCATATCCACGCGATTGCGGTGGGCGACGCCGAACTCTCCGAGGCCGCCCGCGCCCAGATTGACGGGGACTTCGGGTATCTGCGCGGCTACGACGGCCTGCCGCAGGCCGACGGCATCCCGCAGCCGGATACCTCTGGCGACCTCATCATCTGCGACTGGATGGCCGCCGCCGGATGGGGCGACCTGCGCGAGTCAGAATAGCCCTCACCGGGCCCCCATTGAGCTACGCGCTGCTTTCCCCCTGCCCCGGCAGGTCTGTCTCCCTGGCAGGAAAGCGCGGAGTTCAGCATGGCTGTGTAAGGGCGTAGGTAGGCATAGAGGGATGATAACCTGGATAGGGCGGTATAGGGCGGTCAGGAGAGAGCAGGAAGCATATAGGGCGCTGATTGAATGCGGTAAAGGGTCACTCACTCCCCATAGAATGCACTGATCTGCCGCGCAAAATCCAGTACACTCATAATCCACCGGGACAGGCCGGATGTCATGCCAGGGCAGCCACTCGCCAGAAAAGGCACAGCACCCCATCAAACATACCCTGTTGGAACAAACCCCTATTTAAGGGGGTATATATTCTCAATTTAATCCTCATACAATGATAAGAAATTTACGCAGTTGTAAGATAAATGCAACTTGAGCGAGGGACTGAAGCCCTTTGTCCTGCCAGGTAAATGCGTAAGTTCCATCAGAAATGTCGATAGTGTAGAGAGGTGGTATTATGAACGTATCCGTAGTTCCGCCCCAACCCGTCAGGTGGCTCACCTGGGGCAGGCTGGTCGCCATCACCCTCATCGTCATGCTCGTTGGAATCGTGAGTGGCTGGTTCGTTATTGGTAGATTCGGGTTGTTCGCGCCGCCGCTGCTGCCTTACACTGTCCTCATTTATCTGCTGCTCTGGCTGCCTGTCTTTATCATCGGTCTGCTCATGCGGCCACACAGCAGTCGCAAACCACTGCTGCTGCTGGTTGCACTTGGTGTGGTAATCACTGTTATTGGATTGGTGATCCTGGGAACGGCGTTGAATTACACCAGCGGCACCTGCCAGCCCGCACCTCTTGCAGAACAGTCCGTCCGTTATGAGTGTTTATCCGCAACTAACTACCAGAACGCGCGTGCAGGCTATGTTCTGGAAGGCAGTACAGGTTCGCCATTTGTATGGGTGGTTACACCACCAGGCACAGGAGAATAACGCTCATGAGAATCCGTATTTCCCGCCGAACAGGATTGATTATATTGGCGGTGATTTGTGTACTCATTGTCGTAGCGTGTGCGCTGATCAACCGGGCTGTTGAGGAAGTGTTTGCCAATATCAGAATGGCGGATTGCGCTTGGAATGCTACGGTGGTCGTCTGGGAAGATGCCAACCGCGATGGTTTGCAAGGTGAGGGAGAGGCACCACTGCCAAATGTGACTGTCTATGCCGACGATACGCGTAACAACATCGTCCGGGTAGCTTCCGATGTGACCGATGAAACCGGGACGGCAGCACTGAACATATTCATCGCGGGCTGCCCGGAAACCGCGTTTGAGGTCTATGCCGAACCAACTTCCCCGTATTGCGCGACCACGCCGGAGCGCTTGTCACAATCGCCATTTGAGTTCGGTCTCGCACTGTGCGAATCTTAATACCACTTAAACAGGTCGCGCCGTTTTATCATAGGGTCGAGGCACCTGCCCCGACCCTACATGCGGTCTAATGCGTAATCTCTACCCCGTGAGTTCGCCCAGGCGGTCAATATAACCGGCCATCACCGCGAAGGTCTTTTCGACGGCTTCCGGCGTCGTCATATCCACCCCGGCCAGTTTGAGCGCGTCCATCGGGTAGAGCGCGTTCCCGGCCTTGAGGAAACTCCGGTAATCCTGGGCGGCAGAGTCGCCCCCGTTCAGCACCCGGTCAGCCAGAGCGTGCGCGGCGGAAATCCCGGTGGCATACTGGAACACGTAGAAATT
>CALJKV010000098.1 GCA_937974245.1 uncultured Chloroflexota bacterium
GTCACCTTAAGTGTGCGTCTTCTTCATGACGATTTCAACTTGCACCACTGGTTAGAAGCGAAGCTGCTACCATCGGCATGAACCCCGGTGATATTGGACTGGTATTCTGGTTGATGAGGTCTTGTCTGTCGTAAAATAGAGTCGGCAGGTCGCGTCCCAGGATTTGGGTAAACGTGTCGAGAGGTGATAAGGGACGGCCAGATAGTAGCTCAAGGTGCCGTCAGAGCGATTGAACGAGATGTACACATAAAAGGAGATTCATGATGAGTAAACCACTGTGGGATGTTGTATTGGTAGGCTACAAAGACCGGACGGCGATACTGGATATCATCAAGAATGTGACCGGCAAAGAAGCGGGCGATGTCAAAGCCCTGGCCGACGAACTGCCCAATACGGTGTTAGGCAATATCACGCGGGGCGCGGCCAATGATGTGAAAGACGCCCTCGAATCCGCCGGGGCGACGGTTATGGTGCGCCAGGTGCGCGGCGCAGCGGAGTAGGGCGTTAGCGGATTAGCTATTAGCCAGCCTTTGGCCTCTCTGTCGAGGGCTGGCAGATATAGAGGATGGAATGATGGCGGGAGTATCCATTGAGCAAAAACTGGCCGCGGCGATTCACAGGCTTACGCCCGAACATTAAAATAGATTTTTCGATTATTTGTATCTATTCCCCTTATGTTCAAGTACGAAAATGATTCCGAGGAAACACAAATGCGCGACAAGGTTATGTCTTATCCTGAATTTACGGCAGTCCAGTCATACAACTGGCAGCCTGTACAAATTGATCCAACCACTCTTTTCAGTTGGATGCGGAATATCCCTCAAGGAATACTACACAGTGTTTATGCAAGCGGTAGTTCTGCTACTGGAATGCCATATTTTGATCCCCGGTATGGATTAGGAGTTATTGTGGGCGGTATACCGTTATTTCGGCAATGCGCCCGATGATCCAGTGGATTTTAATAAGGACTGTTACATAGCAGTATCAGGATGGAATCCAACTGCCCATGTAATTCGAGGGCCTTATAAAGATGAGCAACATTGGACAAATCGGATACCGTATACAGGTATTCCGAAAATTACAATTTAAAGATAGATGGAGTGTAGCACCCATGACCAAACGTAACAACCGAACTTTCACCAATCGGCGTTACCTGGACGCCATCGAAGACCATATCATGATTTTTGACGGCGCGATGGGGACGAGTATCCAGCGATACAACCTGACCGCCGCTGACTTCGGCGGCGAGCAGTACGATGGCTGTAACGACTTCCTCGCTGTCACCCGCCCGGACGTGATTGAAGAAATTCATGCATCGTTCCTTTCGGTGGGAAGTGAGGCGGTGGAAACGGACACCTTCCGTAGCAACCGTCTGACTCTGACCGAGTACGGCCTGCAGGATCGCACGTTGGAGATCAACCGGGCGGCGGCGAGTCTGGCGCGCCGTGTCTGTGACCGTTTCGCGGCGGAAACTGGAATCCCGCGTTTTGTGGCCGGGAGCATCGGGCCGTCGGGCAAGCTGCCCAGCGGCACCGATCCCGACCTGAGTAATATCACTTTTGATGAACTATCGGACATCTTCTACGAGCAGGCGCAAGGGCTGGTCGAAGGCGGTGCGGATCTCCTGCTGGTAGAAACCAGCCAGGATATTCTGGAAGTCAAGGCAGCGGTGGTCGGTATCAACCGTTATTTTGCCGATGCTGGTGTGTGCGTGCCGCTGCAAGTTCAGATCACGCTGGATGTCAGTGGGCGGATGCTCTTCGGGACAGATATCGCCAGCGCCCTGACGACACTTGAGAGCCTGCCGATTGACATTATCGGGATGAACTGCTCAACCGGGCCGGAGTACATGCGCCAGCCGATTCAATACCTGGTCGAACGCAGTACCTTGCCGATCAGCGTGTTGCCCAATGCCGGGCTGCCGATCAATGTGGATGGCGAGGCGGTCTACCCGATGGAGCCGGAACCATTCAGTGACATGGTGAGTGAGTTTGCCCGGTGGGGTGTGAATGTCGTCGGTGGCTGCTGTGGCACGCGACCGGAACACCTGGCCGCGCTCTACCGCAAGGTGCATGGCAAGAGTTACCAGGATGTGTTGGCGGAGGACAAGGCACGCCGCGCCCCCACGCCGCGCAGCCCGCAGCATGAGGCCCAGGTCTCCAGCGGTATGACGGCGACCCGCATGGTGCAGAACCCTGGCCCGACGCTCATCGGGGAGCGGGTCAATAGCCAGGGCAGCCGAAAAGTAAAGAAACTCCTGCTGGAAGAGGATTACGACAGTATTGTGCAGATCGCCGTCGGCCAGGTAGAAAGCGGGGCGCACATGCTGGATGTGTGTGTGGCGATGACCGAACGCGACGATGAAAAGGCGCAGATGGAAGCCGTAGTCAAGAAACTCTCATTGGCCGTTGAAGTGCCGCTTATTTTTGACACCACCGAGGCCGAAGTCGCAGAAGCAGCTTTGGCGTTGTTCCCAGGGCGCGGCGTGATTAACGGCAACAACCTGGAAAATGGACGCGAACGAATTGATACAATCATGCCCATCGCTCACAAACATGGTGCGGCGGTCATGTCCATGACGATTGACGAAGACGGCATGGCGCATACCCGTGAGAAGAAATTCGAGATTGCCCATCGCATTACCGAGATTGCTGTGAATGACTTCGGGATGTCGCCGGAAGACCTGATCTACGATACCCTCACCTTCCCGCTGACCACTGGGCAGGCGGAACTGCGCAATGATGCTGTAGAGACGATTGAGGCCATCCGTTTGATTAAGGAACGGATTCCCGGCGTGATGACATCATTGGGCGTGAGTAATGTCAGTTTTGGTGTGGGGCTGGCGGCGCGGGGTGTACTGAACAGTGTGTTTCTGTATCATGCGGTACAGGCTGGGCTGGATATGGCGATTGTCAATCCGGCGCACATCACACCCTATGCCGAGATTCCCGAAGACCAGCGCAAGATTGCCAATGACCTGATTTTCAACAGCGATCCCGATGCACTGCCGCGCTTTATCCAGTATTTCGAGCAGAACGAAGTCCAGGTCGCCGGGCAGGAAGTGGTTGACCCGACAGCCGATATGGGTAGTGAAGACGCACTGCACTGGCAGATCGTCCACCGTAAAAAAGATGGTGTTGAGGCGCTGATTGATGACTGCCTGTCGCGCCAGGACCCGGTGGGCGTACTGAACAACGTGATGCTGCCCGCCATGAAAGAGGTAGGGGACAAATTCGGTGCGGGTGAACTGATTTTGCCGTTCGTACTGCAAAGTGCCGAGGTGATGAAGAAGTCCGTCGCATACCTTGAACAATTTATGGATCGGGTGGATGGCGCGTCAAAAGGCGTGGTGGTGCTGGCGACGGTTTATGGCGATGTGCATGACATCGGCAAAAACCTTGTCAAGACGATCCTGAGTAATAATGGCTACACTGTGCATGATCTGGGTAAGCAGATTCCGGCCAACACGATAATTGAGAAGGCTGTCGAATACAAGGCAGACGCCATCGGCCTGAGCGCCCTGCTGGTGAGTACCTCCAAGCAGATGCCGCTGATCGTCAATGAGCTGGCGCGGCGCGGGCTGGACTTCCCGGTGCTGGTCGGCGGCGCGGCCATCAACCGCAAGTTTGGACGGCGCATCCTGTTTCTGGATGAAGGCGGCGCACCGTATGAGCCGGGTGTCTTCTACTGCAAGGACGCCTTTGAGGGATTGTCTGTTGTAGATCGGTTGGTGAATGGCGCTGATCGTAGTGTCTTCCTATCGGAAATTATCACCGAGGCCTATGACGAACTGGAAAAGCCACGTCCGCCGCGCCGGGAACGCAAACAGGGCGAAAGCACCGTGCAACCGGCAGCCCGCATTCCGGTTCCACCCTTCTGGGGGCCGAAGACGATCCGCGAGATGCCGCTTGAAGTCGTGTTCCAGCACATTCACAAGCCAGAGTTATTCCGGTTGTCATGGGGCGGAACAAACACGCACGGCGACGCCTGGAAGAAGCTTGAAGCCGAGTTCGAGGCACGCCTGGCTCGCATGACGAAGGTTGCCATTCAAGAAAAATCACTCAAGCCGCAGGCGGTCTATGGTTATTTTCCGGCCAATAGCGATGGCGACGACCTGATTATCTGGGATTGGCAGAAGTTCGCAAACGCCAACGGTCATACACCGGAGTTAGTCGAAGTTGCCCGCTTCAAGTTCCCCCGCCAGCCGGGTGGAGAATTCCTGTGCCTGAGCGACTATTTTGCTCCGGTGGGGAACGGGCAGGTGGATGTAGTGGCGCTGCAAGTGGTGACGGTTGGCGCGGTGGCGTCCCAGACCTTTGACGTGCTGGATGCCGACAATAACTACACCGAAGCCTACTTCTTTCATGGGCTGGCGGTGCAGACTGCTGAGGCGGTGGCGAACTATGTAAATAAAGTGGTGGTAGCGCGGGAATTGAGTATCCCATCTGGGCAGGGTAAGCGTTATAGCTGGGGCTATCCGGCGTGCCCCGACCTGGACGACCATGAAACCGTATTCCGCCTGCTGCCGGGAGCGACAAGCGAACTTGGCCTGACTCTGACAGCGGCGTACCAATTGGTGCCTGAACAAAGCACGGCAGCAATTGTGGTGCATCACCCTGACGCCAAGTATTTCAGCGTGGGCAATCTGGATCGTTCCACGCAGATTCTGGGGGAGGAGTAACATTAGCGGGGGAGTGTGAGTAGTTTCCCGACGCTTTCATCCATCACCTGACCCTTACCTAGCCGATAAGGTCATGGGTTTTCGAATGCGTTGCAGAACACGGAGGAAACAAGCGGATTGGCATGTTGATGATCCCCAAGACGCTGGCGTATGTGGCGATGGCGCCGTCGCCTACGGGTACTTACTTCGCTGGGGCGAACCGGCAGTATACTAGGCGGCGCGGTAGGGGACGTGAATTTACTGGTTACGAAAAATCAGAGGGAATACTGTGTCACTGACCGAATACATCAAAGCCATGCCGAAGGTCGAACTCCATGTTCACCTGGAAGGAGCAACTCAGCCGGAAACCCTGCTCAAACTGGCACAGCGGCATCAAATCGCCCTGCCTGCTGACACGGCAGAAGGCCTGCGTGAGTGGTTTATCTTTCGTGATTTCAGGCATTTCATCGAGATTTATCTCAAGATTTCCGAGTGTATCCGCACGCCCGATGACATCGAACTGCTCACACGGGAGTTCCTGCAAGGGCAGGCGGGGCAGCGCATCCTTCATAGTGAAGTGACGTACACGCCCTATACCCACTACGTCCAAAAAGGACTGCCGTTTGAGGATCAGCTAGCGGCGATTAACCGGGCGCGAGCCTGGGCGGAGGCCGAGTTGGGCGTGACGATGGGACTGATTATTGATATTGCCCGCAGCATCACACCAGAAGACGGCCTTGTTACAGCGGAATGGGCGATTCAGCACTATGAGAATGGCGTAATTGCGCTCGGACTGGGTGGGATGGAAAACGGCCACCCGCCGGAAAAACACGCTGAGGCCTTCCGTCGGGCACACGAGGCCGGGGTGACCTGCATCCTGCACGCCGGCGAATTTGCCGGTGCGGAGAGTATCTGGGGGGCACTTAATGTTGGTAACAGTGTTCGTATCGGGCATGGAGTGCGCTGCCTGGAAGACTTGGCGCTGGTGGCCGAACTGCGTGAACGGCAGATTCCACTGGAAGTCTGTCCCTCCAGTAATGTCCGTCTGGGAGTTGTGCCGAGCTTTGCCGAACACCCGCTGCCCCGCCTGATTGAAGAAGGGCTGTATGTGACGCTGAACTCCGACGACCCACCTATGTTCAATACGACTCTGACTGATGAGTATCTGTTGGCGGTGGCGCACTTCGGTTTTGACGCAGACACGCTGGAAAAATTGTCACTGAATGCGCTGTGGGCAGCGCGGTTGCCGGAGTATGTCAAAGCCAGTTTATCCACGCGCTTTCGTGCCGAATTTCAGAACCTGCGCCGTGATCTGATGGGATGGCCGTTTCGTGAGGCGACAAACGAGTAACACATTAAGCGCTGGTTTGCGGAGGATGAAGGAGTCTCGACCATGACGGAATGGCACATCCCGGAGATCATCAGGCACAGGAATCCGGTCACGCAAAACGTGAATGAGATATTTGATGAACGGCTCACTGTTGGGCAAAAAACCGCCGAATGGGTGGCAAAGAATGTCGGTTCGTGGCGGTTTATCATCGCTCAATCGGTTCTCTTGTTTATCTGGATCATTCTGAACTCACTTGCCTTGATTGAGCATTGGGACCCGTACCCGTTTATTCTCATGAATCTGGTGCTTTCGACCCAGGCGGCCTTCGCCACGCCGATCATTATGATGAGTCAGAATCGGCAGGCAGCTCGAGACCGGCTGGAAAGTCACAACGATTACCAGGTGAACCTGAAGGCTGAAACCGAAGTCCGCGTCATACTGGAGCGTCTGGATGTGCAGAATCAGATGATTGTCGAATTGCAGGATATGATCCGCGATTTGCACAGCCAGAATAACGCAGGCCGAGAATAGCTTCGGGATAGAGTCTTGCGAAAAATCCATGATAATTTCCGCCAGCTACCGCACTGATATACCAGCCTTCTATGGCGAGTGGTTTATGAATCGCCTGGATGCCGGGTACTGTTTGGTCGAAAATCCTTACAGCGGCCAGCCCTATCGCGTCAGTCTACGCCGGGAAGATGTGAATGGCTTCGTGTTCTGGACGAAGAACCTGACACCGTTCATGCGGGCGCTGGTGGCGCTACAGGGGCGCGGATTTCCGTTCGTCGTGCAGTACAGCATCACCGGCTACCCCCGTCAACTCGAATTTTCGGTAGTGGACTCGGTGCGGGCGGTGGGGCAAGTACGGCTGTTGGCAGCGACGATTGGCATGCGCGTCCCAGTGTGGCGCTACGATCCAATTGTGTTCACATCGCTCACCCCGCCCGCCTTTCACCGAGAGAACTTCTCCCGGTTGGCGTCTGCGTTGGACGGTTCTACCGACGAGGCCGTGATTTCGTTCGCGCAGATTTACCAGAAAACCCGCCGTAACCTGTCCTGGGCGGCGCGGGAGTTTGATTTCGCCTGGGATGACCCGTCCGACGCGGTGAAACAGGAACTCGCCGCTGAATTGACGGCTATCGCCCGCCAACATGGGATGCAGTTGACAGTGTGTTCGCAGCGCCAGTATGTTGTTCCCGGCGCAACGGCAGCCCGCTGTATTGACGCGGCGCGTTTGTCGGATGTCGCCGGCCAGTCCATCAATATCCTGGTGAAAGGGAACCGTCCCGATTGTGTCTGTCACCTTTCGCGGGACATCGGCGCGTATGACACCTGCCCGCATGGCTGCGTTTACTGTTACGCCGTGCGCGAACGGGCGTTGGCACTGTCACACTACCGAGAGCACGACCCGGCAGGGGACTTTCTGTATCGAATCGAACAGTCGGCAGGTGAGCCAGAGATTCAGCCCCGGCTGTTATAAGGAGTGCAGGTATGTATAACGACCCGGATATTCGGCGGCACAACCCGCGCAATGTCCTTGCGGGCGTGGTATTGATTATCGTTGGTGTGGTGATTTTATCAGTGTTGACGGTGACATTTATTGATAACCGCTGCTACGACGACAGTACGGCCTGGTTGCCAGTGTACCCTGACGCGACGGTGCAATCGGTAGAGTATGACTATTTCCGCGCATGGGGAATTGGTGAAACCGAGATGATTCTGGTTTCTCCCGATGACCGGATTACCGTAAACACCTGGTATGCCAACGCAATGGAGGAAATCGCTAAGAAGTACACCGGACGGGGGTTGGCCGATACCGACTATCAAATCCGCCGAAACCCAAATGGAGAAGGTAGTGTAATCACGCTGTCGAGCGCCTGTGCCAATTCGTAAATAAAGGCAAAGTCCGGGGTCTTGGGTCAAAACAGAAAGGAATCGAAAGTTTGGCGGGGTGTCGCAGGCGATCAGCAGGTTAGTGAGAGGGAGTAATGGGAATGGCAAAAATGACATTTAAGGATCGTATCCGACAGGATAGACCGATTCTGGGGGATGGCGCGATGGGGACGGCTCTGCACCAGCTTGGTATCCCATTGAACACCTGCTTTGACGAGCTGAACCTGACTCGCCCTCAGGTTGTTGCCCAGATTCACCGGGAGTATATTGAGGCTGGCGCGGAATTGATTGAAACCAATACCTTTGGCTCCAATCGTTATAAGTTGGAAAAGCATGGGTTGGAAGACCAGGTAGCGGCTATCAATGCCGCAGGCGTTGACCTGGCGCGTCGTGTCATCCAGGCAAGTTTTCGGGATAATGTCTACCTGGCCGGGTCGGTTGGGCCGCTGGGGGTGCGCCTCAAACCGTTTGGCCGTATCAAGCCGGAAGAAGCGCGGGCGGCCTTTGCCGAACAGATTTCTGCACTAGCCGCTGCTGGGGTGGATGTCATTCTCTTCGAGACATTTAGTGACCGCATGGAACTGCTTGAAGCACTGGCTGCTGCCAGAGAAGCCGCGCCCGATATGCCGGTCATCTGCCAGATGACTTTTGCCCAGGATAACCGCACACTACTTGGCGATCTGCCTGCAACGGTTGCTCGCGATCTGTATCACGCCGGAGCGGACGTGATTGGCGTCAACTGCGGTGGCGGCCCGGAGTTGGTTTCCCAGGTTTTACAAGCCATGCGCCAGGCCGTGCCGGATGCCATCTGCTCGGTTTTTGCTAATGCCGGGTTCCCGGCGCAGGTCGGGGAGCGCATGATGTACCCGGCCACTGAGTCCTATATGGGCGATTATGCGCTGACCTTCAAGGTGCAGGGTGCCGCAATTATCGGCGGTTGCTGTGGTACGACCCCGGCGCATATCGCCGCAATGCGCCACGCGTTGGACGATACCAGCCTGCCGCTGCCTAAAATTGACCTGCTTGAAGTCAACGGCGACGAAAGATCCGACGTGGTGGAACGCCCAACGGAACTGGCGCGGAAGCTCGCGGTTGGCCGATTTGTCGTCACAGTGGAAATTACACCACCGCGCAGTTTCGTACCCCAGAAGATGCTGGCCGCCGCCCAACTGCTCCAGGAGTCAGGCGCGGACATGGTGAACGTGGCTGACAGCCCAACAGCCCGGATGCGGATGAGTCCCTGGGCGGTGTGTCACTTTTTGCAGTCCCGGTTGGGGATCGAGACGGTGCTGCACTTCCCCACGCGAGGGCGCAACCTGCTGCGGGTGCAGGGAGACCTGCTGGCGGCGCACGCCCTGGGGCTGCGCAATCTCTTTGTGGCGATGGGTGATCCCACCAAAATCGGGGATTATCCCGAAGCGATGGATAATTATGACGTGACACCATCGGGGTTGATTGGTATCATCAAGCAGCGTATGAACAGCGGCGTTGACCAGGCCGGGAACTCAATCGGCCAGCCAACCACCTTTACGGTTGGCGGCGCGTTGAATATGAACGCGCTTGACCTAGACCGGGAAATCGGCGTATTGCGGAAGAAAATTGACGCCGGAGCAGATTTCGTACTGGGGCAGCCCGTTTATGACCCGCCGGTGATCGAGTACTTCCACACGCGGTACGAGGAAATCGAAGGGAAGCCGTTTACGCTCCCTGTTCTGATGGGAGTGCTGCCGCTGTATAGCCTGCGTCACGCGCAATTCCTGAATAACGAGATTCCGGGAATCACCGTGCCTGACCCGCTGCTAAAACGGATGGAAGATGCTGGTGAAGATGCGCCGCAGGAAGGGATTAAGATTGCCCAGGAACTCCTGCTAACGATGCGTGGCCTGGTGCAGGGGGCGTATGTCATTCCGGCCTTCAATCGTTTTGAACTGGCTGCGGAAGTGATAGATATCCTGCGCGTCGCGCCGGCGCGGTAAATATGAGTCTTGCTTTGTTCCCCTCTATGAATACTATGTTTGTAGAGGGGGACTTAAAGACGAAAGCTTCAATTATGAGTCGATCTACAATTCCACGAGATATTAGACGACGGGTCTTACTAGAAGCAGGCCATCGTTGTGCTATTCCGACATGCAAGTATCCTACCACCGAAATAGCGCACATTATTCCCTGGAGTAAAGTAAAGAAACATGAATTTGAGAACTTGATTGCTCTATGTCCGAATTGTCATGCCCGCTATGATAAAGGAGAGATTGATCGAGAATCAATGAAATTGTACAAAGCGAACCTATCTATTATTGATAGTCGCTATGGTGATCTGGAACAACGGGTCTTGAAGCAATTTGCACAGCAACCTAATAATACTCTGGTGAAAATTCCTGGTGGCAACCTGATTTTTTTAATGTATCTTCTTGAAGATGGGTATTTGAAACACATTGGGCATAGTGAAGGACATTCCGAAGCAGAATTTCCTAACTATGATATCTATGAAATAACCAAAGAAGGTCAACAGTTTGTCAAGAACTGGATTCTCGGCAAAGAACTCGATTAGGTGTGAAGTGATTGTGCTTTAGCGATTAAGTTGTTGAAGTGATAAAGCGTTATGTTCTGGAGAGGTCAGGCAGCATGGATTCTACAAATGATCCCAATCATCTGCGGCGGGTACTGGAAATCAGTCACCGCAGTAATAACCAATCATTGGTGCTGACTATTCTGGTGCGGATTGCTGAGTGGTTGGATGATAGTGGTGACAAAGATTCCGCTGCTGAACTGATCGTCTTTGTGCTCGAATACCCACTTTTTGGACGGACACGCGCCCGCGCCGAGGAACTCTACCTGCAACTGGAAGCGGAAGTTTGTCCGCGTGTACTAGTAGACGCCCGCACGACGGCTAATGAGCGCACACTGGATGATATGGTCGCGGCGGTGTTAGCCGGGTAGTCGGATGATTACTTGAGGGGTATGTCCGGCAGCATCTCCCCCGCGAAAACGGGAAAAGATAATCGGTTTTCCGCCGGTGCTAGCGGGCATACCCAGCGAGCGTTATAGGAACAGGATGGATTATAAGCGTAATTGAAGTCCAGTATGATGCTGGTCCCTGCTGTCCCCAGGTCAGCGCCTTTTATCGTGTCATACAGGTAGCGCCCCGCGCCATAGGTCGTGTCCCTATTGGTGGTATCGCCAAACGGAAGAAATGCGCCACCCCCATATCCTTTAATCCAGAACAGGCTCAAGCGACCGCTGCCGTTGGGTAAAGTGAACTGTACCTGTCCGAACCGTTCATAAGCGAATCGCCCGTCCTTGCCCAAATCAACCTGTAAGATTTCCGGTTCAACATCCCGATCAATTTGAGCTACGACCCGATACGCCGGATTATAGGCGTAATAACGCAGGCCGGTAAATGCCGCCTTCTGGCTGGGACTCAATGCTGACTGCGAGTGCTGGCGAAACAGCTCATCGCGTGCTTCGCGAAAGCGAGTACAGGTTGCCTCGTAATCTTCGTTTTCACGCACGGCGGTGTACATGGCTGTGACCCGGCGGCGGTAATCCAGCAGGTCAAGCATAAACGTGATCGCCAGCCTGAATGGTGAAATCGCTCGTACCGGGGGCAGCCGCCAGCAAAAAGCCGCGCATCCCGTTATCCAGGAATTGCAGCACCGTTTTCTGGTCACTGCCTTCCAGCTTACGCCTTGCTGCGAACTGGCTAAACGGTACGCAGGGCGTAGCCGGTTCGACTACATTTAGCCGAATTTGCGCCCCCGTTGCCGGATTCTCGAAAATGAGATGAGTCCCCAGGTCGGCCAGGGTGTAGGTATGGTCGCTTTCGATGAGGATGTTCTCCCCGGCGATACCATCCGTCATGTGGTCACCGAAGCGGGTGCGCATCTCCCCGTAATAGGCCGTCAGACCGATAGAAATGCCGTTATCTCCCCGGTTGCGGGTGTGCGGGTGTGTTGTATGATGCACATCCACCAACCGCTCCCCGCCGGTCAGCAGCCCGATCACCCCGTCCTGTGTCACCAACAGGCTGTCTACGACCTGTAAACCGTCCGGATCATATCGTCGGTCCGGTTTCTCTCCGATTTTTAGTGGATTCCGTTGAATCTGTACGAATTTGACCGTGCCGATTGCGTGCATACACTTTAACCTCTTGTCATATTGTGTTTAAGGGGATTCACGAGGGCGAGGCACGCCTCGCCCTATAGGTACTTTCTGCTCGCCGCTTTCGACTGTTGACTTAAGACAATTTCCGTTTAGCGCTCGTTGATGATGCTGAAGACCATCGGGCGGCGCTTGGTCTCATTGTAGAGCATCCGGCTGATGCTTTCCTGTATTCGGTCACGGCGCTTGCCGTTTTTACTGCTCGTCGTGTTTGCCAGGACATCGGCAATCGTGTTTTTCACATTATCCATCAACTCATCGGCATCACGCAGATACACGAATCCCCGCGAAATGATCTCCGGTTCGCCGCTCATCTTGCCGGTCTTTTTATCTACATCCAGCACGACAATCATGAAGCCATCTTTTGCCAGGATTTCCCGGTCACGGATCACCGTGCGGCCAATATCCCCGACTCCGCTGCCATCCACGAACACATAACCGCCCGGTACGCGCTCACCCATACGAACACCATATTTGTCGGCTTCCAGTACCATGCCGTTTTCAGCAACGAATACCTGGTCCTGCGGGATGCCGGATTCCACCGCTAGAGCCGCGTGCGCCCGCAGGTGACGCAGCTCACCATGAACCGGCAAGAAATACTGCGGTCTCACGAGATTCATCATCAGACGCATTTCCTCGCGTTTGGCGTGACCGGAGACGTGCACTGGTGCGATGGGATCGTAGATTACGTTGGCACCGCGCTGAAATAAGCGGTTGATGGTGCGGAAGACCGTTTCCTCGTTACCAGGGATCGGGTGCGCGGAGACAATGATCGTATCGCCGACTTCGACATCCAGGTTACGGTGACGCCCGGTTGCCAACCGCCCCAGCACAGCGGAAGGCTCACCCTGCGAGCCAGTCACCATGATGACGACTTTGCTCGGCGGGGTGCGTCCCAGGTCATTCAAGTCCAGGAACAACTCATCAGGCACCTTGAGAATGCCCAACTTACGAGCCATCTTGATATTCTCGCCCATGCTGTAACCGGCGATTGCCAGCTTGCGCCCATAGCGCTCCGCCGCATTCGCTACCTGTTGGATACGCGAGATCAGTGAGGCGAAAGTCGCTACCATAATCCGACCTTTTGCCTGGCGGAAAACTGTATCAAATGCCCCGTCAATCACGCTTTCCGAAGGTGTCCAACCGGCCTGGTCAGCGTTGGTGCTGTCCGCCATGAGCAGTAGTACACCCCGCCGTGAAAACTCGGCTAAACGGGCATAATCCGGTTTTTTGCCGTCTACCGGCGTGTTATCGAACTTATAGTCGCCGGTATGCACCACGATGCCATAAGGTGTGTTGATGCCGAATCCCACGCAATCCGGGATGCTGTGGCATACATGAAAACTTTCAAGTTTGAATGGGCCAACCTGCAGTATATCCCCGGCATTGAAGACGTTAATCGTCGTATGATCCAGCAGGCGTGCTTCGCGCAGCTTGACTTCCAGGAGTCCGGCGGTGAGCGGCGTGGCATAGATTGGCACGCCCTTAAAGGCTTCGACGACATGCGCGGTAGCCCCGGTGTGATCTTCATGCCCGTGTGTATAGACAATACCGTGAATGGTCAGGTCTTTGCGTTCGACCAGGTAGCGGAAGTCAGGGATGATGTAATCTACCCCCAGCATGTCATTCGCAGGGAACATAATGCCGGTATCAATGATGATCGCGTCATTACCTAACTCAAAAGCGGTCATGTTCTTGCCGATTTCCCCCAGGCCACCCAAGGGGACAATTCTCAGTTTTGGTTTCGCCATAACAAAATAACCCGGCACACATCCTGTGCGCCAGGAATATGATCCTTTCTACTCCAGATTTGACGAGTGATTTTTCCCAACTCGCTTAATTAAAGGCCTTGTAAGAAATGTTTTTTTCACTATTGTGGGCATTATATCACAAATTACCACACTGCATAACCGCCGAGGTTAATAATTGATGACAGCTTTGCATGAGCAGCAACCCACCCTCAAAAAACGGACAAGAGGACTCAGCCCCTTGTCCGGGTCATTCAGCTAATTGCTTGCGCGGTAGGGGTATTCCCGCGAGGTTACCCCTACCACTGGTTGCGTTCTACCGTCAGCACCCGTCGTTACAGCCCCCGCCAGGTATGGTGGGCGGCGGTGGCGGCGTCGTTGGGGTATAGGTCGGCGTTGGCGGTTGTGTATTGGTCGGTGTCCGGCTTGGGCCAATCGTCGGTGTATTAGTCGGCGGTGCCGGTGTAAAGGTCTTCGACGGTGTGAAGGTCGGGCGCGGCGTATTGGTCGGACCCGTTGTATTGGTTGGGCGCGGTGTTGGTGCTGCCGCGAACGGGATACGGCCAGTAGGTGGCGTACCCGGGCCACCAGGGCCGCCGGTATCTTGTGCGCCGCAGCCAATTTCAAACCATGAGCCGTTGAAATCAGCTGGTCCCGCGCCAACAGTTGTCAGTGAGGTGGCGATTCCATCAAAGTCCAGGTAAATGGGCGTGATCGAACGCGCATCAAAGACGAAGGTCTGTACCCAGTTGCCTTCACTTGCGCTGGTGGTCGGCGGATTCGCGTCTTGCAATGGACTGCCCGATTCCCAGACGGTGACGGAACCCGGTTGGCCGTAAGGTGCCCCGGCAGTCACACGTGCCAGTGTGATACTGCTGGACCACTTGCGCCAGGCGATCTCAAAGCCTGTCCACGGGCCAACGGCATAGCGGTTATTCACCACTTCCATTCGTACAACACCGAAGTTCTCGAACCGGGAGAAACGCACGGTCATCAAGTCCGAAGCACAGTCCGGCGTGAAAGTCGGCGTATCCGTCGGCGCATTGGGGTCGTCGGTGGGAATAATGGGCGGTGGCGGTACTTCAATCGGAATCACGCAGATGGAGCCGTCATCCGGGTTTTCCAGGTATACCTGGGTGTTGGCGAAGTCATAAAGTCCGAGGTATGTCAGCAGGTTTCCTGGTCCATTAGTGAATTTGCTGGCAATCGTGCTGTTGTCATTCCCGCCAACAGTTCGCTCCACTGGATCAGTGCCGATGAAATAGTTCGGCGGGTTGGATGGGTCCGCATTGGTATCGGTGGTTGGGTCGTAGTCCGTGCCGCGCCAGAACGGATTGCCATCAAAGGCCATCTCGTAAACGTGCATGTTGGGGAAGGCCGAAATCTTGGCCCAGCCGAAGATCAGGCGCGTCATGACGGTGGGTTTGGCGTTGGCATTGTCAATATCGAAGAATACCTGGCTTGACTGGACGCGCAGATTGCCCGCACTCAGCAGCCCGCAATCAAACGGCGGAACCGTCGTCTCAGTGGGAGTGGAGGAAGCCGGCAGTGTCGCGGTTGCCGTTGGTGACGCCGTAAACGTCTCTGTCGGAGTCAGGGTCGGGAGCGGTGTCTTGGTTGGGATCGCCGTGCTGGGGTTGCCCCCACCTTGCAGCACGTTTGCCGCCTGGGCTGCGCGGAACGATTCAACGATGGCCGAGCGCCGTGCCTGCATCGTGATATAATTCGTCAGTCCGAGCGGGGTAATTAACGGGTGGTTGAAGGTGATGACGACGGTCACCGTGTCGCCAGGGCCGCCCGCGTCCAACCAGGGCTTTCCAGCGTTATTCAAACCGCCCGCGTTCATCGACTCGGTTGAGGGAATTTCGTTCAGGAAGCACGCCGGGGTCGGCGGGTCTGCAATAACCTGATTGTCCGACGTTCGTATCAGCGTGTCTTCCCCATTATAGGTCACAAAGCGGCTTTCCACTTCAATTGGCACACCGCCGTCCGCCTGCCGCATGAAGTAGTTGTTTGAGAAATCGCCATCCAGTTTGCCGCGTGAACTGCACACCATGACGTTAAACCAACTGCGCTGGTCGGAACGTTCCAGAGGTCGTTTCCACACTTCAAAGAACGGCCAACCGTCAATATGGGTTGGGTCAGCCGGCAGACTCAGGTGGCTTTCCTCAAGCAACAGACCGGCCGCGCCGCGCCGCGCTTCATCCATGATCGAAAGGATACGGGCGATGTCCTTGCGCTGATCCTGGTCACGGGGTTCGCGGGGGTCGCAGTTTTTGCCTTGGTACCAGGTGGCGAACAGACTTTCCAATCCGTTGTCATAGACCGTAATCAGATCATTGGGGTTGAGGTTGTTGTTCGGGTAGTAATCGCGTTTCGTGCCGCGCTCGTCGGGTGCGCCTGTCCAGGTGCGGATAGCCTCTGGCCCGTCATCCACGCACGGTATAAAACCATCCGGGTCGGAGAATCCAACCTGGGTATTAAATTCGAGAATCATCGGGTAGCGGGCTTCGTCATATTGGCCGACACTGGCGTAACGGGCAGCCGCACGCGCCGCGTTTTGAAGTGTCACCCAGGCCTGGAAGATGCGGGCAAACTCGACAATCCCAAACATGAGGATGAGCAGAATCGGCAGGGTCAGCGCGAATTCAGCCAATGTCTGGCCTTTACGCTTGCGCCGGGCTCGCTCGGTGGTATCCAGTGTGTGCATATACAACACCCCCTCTTACGTGGCCCGGCGGAACTGCCAGGCCACAACTTGCTCACTGATGAGAAAATTAACGTGCCAACTGTGTGAACATCCGCGACGCGATATCATCGAACACGACTTCCAGTTCGCGCCCGCTGGGTGCATTGTAGTAGTTGCCACAGCTTTGCCCGGGCGGCAGCGGGTTGATGATGTCGCTCAATGGTCTGCCGTTGGCTTTGGCTTCATCCGCCGTCAATTCACCGGAAAGAATCGGGCCCTCACACGGGCCGCGCCCGCCAAAGGTGTCACTGACAGTGAAGTCCGCCACTTTATCGTTTAGCACATCCTGCTGATAGTCGGTATCAATCTGCTGATTATCGCCCACATCGGCGATATAGCGCAGCAGCTCTTCGCCCAGGCAGTCCGCCACATTATCAGCGCAGCTCCCGCTTCCTGAGCTGAACTGTAAGCCGAAACCGATGGTGAAGATCGTCGGACGCTGGTATTGGACAGTCTGGTCGCTGACAAGCGCCCAGGGGAACGGTTGATTCAGGCCGACATAATCCGCCCAATCGCGTGCGTAGTCATCCACGTCGTAAGCATAGCGGCATGACTCTTGAAGCTGCGCGTCTGGGTGGTCAAGGTCAATGTAGAAGTCCGCGCCCTGCGGCCCGACGACGAAGTTGACATCCGGGCTGATGCAGAAGTGGCGGGTTTCCGGCAGTTTATCCGAACAGTACGGGAAGCCCAGGTCTTGCACTAATTCCCCCGGATTATCCGGGTAACCGTACGGGCAAACGCCATACGCACCATATTGCCCCGGCTGCGGGTCGTTCGGATAATTGGGGGGATCATAGGCGGGGTCGCGGTAAGGGTCAGCACGGTTGACCGGTTGTCCAGCGCGGGTGGCCGGGTCGCTGGCACCGGCAGCGCCATCGCTGAGCAGCACCATCACCCAGACCGAGCCGGTATCCCGGATGGTATTCGGGTCGGCCAGCGCATTGTTCGCCGTGCGGAGCGCAGCGCCCATGTTCGTCCCCCGGCAGCTTGCCCGCAGTTCATAACTGTAAAACGATATATAGGGTATACCGGTAGGTTTGGCCGCCAGGTAATTCACCCAGGCTGCGCCATTGGGGTTCATGATGTTATTCAGCGGCGAGTAGTAATAGTCGGGTTGTTCAACCGCGGTTGGCAGGGCGCCACCGGCCCCCGGCACACTCCAGATGCTGAACGGATACAGCAGGGAGGCATTCGTGAAGGGGCAAGCATTATAGACCGGGTAATCCTGTACCTGGCCCAGAGGCGCGGCATCGAATCCCCAAGTCGCCGTATCATATTGGATTGCTCGCGCCGCCGGATCTATACCGTATTCCCCGCCGGTCACATAATGATCCCACAGGCCGTCGTCGTTCGTGTCGGCGTAGAAGTTTGGTTCGGCACGCACGCCCACCGCTTTATTCAGAAGAATGGTGGCATCCACTTCATTGTCAATCATGTGCGAGACTGCCGCGCCGTCGCCTGGCGTATGTTCCGGCAGCATCAGGTAGGCGCTGCGGTCAAAGGTGACAAATGCCACACGATCGCCACGCACGAAGTCTATACGCTGCAGGAACTGCGCCGTCGCATCCCGCGCCTGGCGGAACGGCTGGCAAATCAGGTCGTCAAACCAAAAATCACCGTTGGGGTCATTGCAGCAGCCATAGAAGTTATAGGCCGGCATAAAGCCATCCCAATAGGATGGATAATTCACCGCCCCCCCTTCAACACCCGTGAGATAGGCCTCAATATCGGCTTCCAGGGTGTCGCCCGGCACGAGATTCACTTTATTGGCCTGTGCATTCGGATAGAAACGTACCCGGCACTCGGGGCGGGGTTCATCATCCGGCGTACCGCTGCCCGCCGGCACGAAACGCGGATAGTTAAAACGTGCATCGTTGTTTAAGTCGCTCTGGGAATGATTGAGCATGTATGTCCAGAGTTCCGTGTAGCCGCCGGGCCAGGAAGATTGGGTCAGGAGACCTTTGGTTGTGCCGCCAGCTACCGTGTAACCGCCATTGGCAAGCGGGGGAACATAACGCCAGCCCATGTTGGTGATGCCGCCGCTGCCATCCGGCACACGTTCCCAGTTATCATAAGTCGTTTCACTCAGCATCGACTCGGAGACGTCCATAATCAACACGACATCCAACACGGCGGTTTCGGAAAGCGATTCGGATTCCAGGGTGATGTTGCCCCAGCCGATCAGCCGCAGGAACACGGTGGGCGAGGCGATCTGCGCCGTCACCCGGATGAGTTTACGCTGATCGTCGGTACACAGGTCGCTGTCACCCGGACTCGTCGCGCAGGTTTCCACCAGTACGCCGGTAGGATTCAAGCCATAGAACTCGATAAAGGACTCTGCCGCCAGTTTCACCTGGGCGATATTGCGGGCGAAGGCCAGCCCGTTAGCGACGTTACGATCCGCACCCGACGCAGTCCAATCGGATTCAATGGGTTCACTCCGGCCAAAATTGCTGGCGACGGCCACCGCACCTGCATAGCTGCCCCCGGCCTTCTCCCATTCAGAGCGTTCCGGCACGAGGCGGCGCACTTGCCCAGCCGCAGCGACCGCCGCCGAGTCGACGGCCCGGCGCAATGTGCTGAAGCGGACGAACATCAACGAAACGTCCGTGACGATGCCGACAAAAGCGAGCAGGACGACGATCCCGAACGCCAGGATAACAATGGTCTGGCCGCGTTCGCCGCGTGTGATGAAGTGTTTGGCTGCTTGCGAGAAGCCTCGTTTCATGGTGTTATCCCTGCCAGCTAATTAAACTGAATGTGTGGCTCTACCGCCGGAACGGGGAAAGCCGACCACACGTAGATGATGGTGCTATCGCCTAAAATGGTGAATACCGGGTTGAATACCGGATTCTTGAGCAGTAGTTCGTGCTGCCAGAACAACTCGACCAGCACCATACCCTGGTTCGGCAGCATGTCGCGCTGGGGGTCATTCAGGCTAAAACCGATGCCATTCATGAGGGTTTCAACCTCACGAATTGACCATTCCGACCCGGTGCATCTACCGTTGCTGTCGGAAATTACGTGCTGCCCGTAGTACACAAACCCGACTTGATCTTCGGGATTGCCAACGTCAAACACATCCATGCCAAGCAGTTCGTAATAAGCGCGGTTATTTTCGGTGTCAGGCAGTGCGGTATTCCGCAGCCAGAATTCGCGCTGGTTACTCTGGATATAGTCGAAGGGGTCGCGTTCGCCCTGTGCCGGAGCGCCGGTTCCATCGTAGTTGCACTCGTTGGCGTTCACCGGCCAACGCCCGACTACCAGCACCTGCCGCTGATCTTTGGGGATTTGCGTGATGGGGAACAGCGATTTGTCCAGGTTCGTTGTCCAGTTGGTCTGTGGGTTGTGGGAGGAATCCACGGCCACCATTTCATCCCGGTCAATCGCTTGGAGCGCGAAGGCGGAAACGACAATATCGTCTGCCCCGTTCGTCCGCAGTTGCAGCGGGTCCATAGATTGCAGCATGACGCAACTCAACAGGTTAAAGAACCCCTGGAACAGCTCATCACGCTGTATGTCGTCGCAACTACGCGCCTGGGCACGGATTAGCTCTTCCGGTGTATAGACAATCGGCGGGGCCGGTGGCTGCGGTTGCAGCGGTGGAAACTCCGTATAGTTGTTGTTCCACTCCAACGGGCTGAAGTAGCCCGTTTGCACCGTGCCATACCGTGCGCCGGTACGGGTGACTTCCAGGAGAGAAATATAATTACTGGCGAACCACCCGACTTCCGCCAATCCCATCAATAAGATAATCAACAGGGGCGTAACCAGTGCCAGTTCCGCAACACTCTGGCCGCGCCGCCGGTCGCCATAGACAGCCGGTGTGCCATCCAGAATTTCAAGTATGGTTTTGAGTAGTCTCCGCATCGCACGCCCTTAGTTAAACTGGTTGATGCATTGTCAGCACTTAGATCATATCATAAGCTGGGGAAGGCGCGGTACAGGTTGTGATAAGGAAATGATAGAATTTTGTCAACACAGCGTGGTAAACAAGTACCATTCCGCCCGATTTCCTAACCCTCCAGCGCGACGAAGGCCTGGGTTAAGAGTGCCCACTCGGCCAGAGTGAGGGTTTCGGCGCGGCGGCGCGGGTCAATCCCGGTTTCCTCAAAAAGCTGCGCCGCCTCTGTGCTATCCAGATGCAGCCCCCCGCTCAGGGAGTTTTTGAGTTGTTTGCGCTTTTGCCCAAAACCGGCCCGCACTACTCGGAAGAAGGTTTTTTCGTCGGGGACTGTTACCGGCGGCTCATCAAAGATATCTATTCGCACCACTGCGCTGTCTACGTCTGGTCGCGGCCAGAACGCTGCCGGATTCAAACGGGTGACGATCTGCGGCTTGCCGTAAAACTGCACACTCACGGTGAGGATGCTCATATCGTCGGGGGTAGCGACTAACCGTTCCGCGACTTCCTGCTGCACGGTGAGAATTAACCGCTTGGGGCGGTGAGCGCTTTCCAGCAGGTGGCGTAGAATCGCGCTGGTGATGTAATACGGCACGTTCGCCACCACGACATACGGTTGGGCGTGGAACAGTTTGGCGACGTTGACTTCCAGGATGTCGTTATAGAAGACAATGGCATTGGGGAAAGCGACCAGCATCTCGTCCAGAACGGGTTTGAGCCGGTCATCTACTTCGAAAGCGATCACCCGGCGGCAGGCCCGCGCCAGTTTCTCGGTGAGCGTCCCGGTGCCGGGGCCGATCTCCAGCACGAAATCATCCGGCATCAGGTCAGCGGTAGTGACAATCTTTTCCAATGCATTCGGGTCGTGAAGGAAGTTCTGTCCCAGACTTTTCTTAGGGGCGATGCCGAAATCATCCAGCAGGGCTTTGGGGTTCATAGCGATACAATCTTTTTAGCTACTCGTAACTGCTTAGGGAACACAGGCAGGAAATCCAGCAGGTTCGTGTACCGCCCGCTTTCCAATTCGCTCAGGTAACGTCGCAGTACGCTCGTCATGCCGGGCAAAATCACCATGCCATGCGCCTTGCGTTCCATTAGAACATAGGCATTCGCTTCGGCGACGTTGACGGCATCTTCCAGGTAGAGTGCTACTGCCGCTGCGACAAACAGGGCGACAAACTGCTCCTGCCAGGTGGGATACCGGGAACGGAACTGGTCACTGACGGGCAGCGGTATTTCTGCAACTTCTGTGATTTTATCCGAATGTTCGCGCAGGTACGCCATGAGCAGCATCCTCCCGTACTGGGAAAGCGCCGCACGGTAGATGTGGGTGGGGTCTTCATCGAACGGCCAGGGAGGGCTGTCTCCCCATGCCAGGCGGGGCGGGGCGATACACAAGAGTTGATTCCCAATGCGTACCCCGATCTCCTGGTCAGAAGGATACGAAATGTTGGGGACAAATATCAGGTCTTCGCTGATCTCACCCAGGAATGGCAGCAGGAATTTCTTAAATCCCACACCATTGAACATTTTTTGCGATTCGGTCAGGCTGCTTTTCCAGAGTGCCCCTTCATCCTTCCACAGTTTGGGCAGGTTGGTGCCCCGGTAGAAATCGCGCAGATGTTCATTCCATTTAGGTGGCACCCAGTGTGGTAGCGACTCGGTTTCTAATTCCGGCCAGGGCAGGTGCAGGATGAGGGTGTACATAGCCTCCAGCGGTGCGCCCTGGTCAAGCAGGCTCTGCATACCTTGTACTGCCGGGTGACTGGTGAAGTTTTCCAGAAATTTCCTTGTAGCGCGAGCATGAGCATGGGTGCCATGCGGCTGTCGCTCTTGCGATTTCAGCGGCCAATCGGTGGCAGCCAGTACCGCCGACATGAGGCGGATAGGATCAAACAGCTTCACTGTAACATCTTGTAGATTGCTCATGCATTAACCCAGGATGTGTGGAAAAGAGAGAGTCTATCCACATTGTAATGAGCAAATCGCTTGAGGGCAAGGAATAGAGTTGCGCTGTGAGATTGCAACTCGGTAGGGCCATTTGCGTACTCAGTAGTGTACAATCGGATTGTTTCAGGTTGTTTTTGACTGTTGCTATCTTTCCTGGGGGTTTCAATGAACCAGATCGTTTTTTATTTGCAATATGCTGCCCGCAATTTGTGGCGCAACCGGCGCTGGTCAACCTTTGCCGTGTTTTCGATTGCGGCGGGCGTGGCGGCGGTGGTCGCTTTGCGCAGCCTCGGGCTGGCAATTGGCGATTCGCTCACTAGCAATGTGCGAACCAGTAATCATGGCGATATTACCATTGAATTCGGGGGTAGCGGCGGCGGCTTTCGCTTCATGGGGTTTGAACAGCCGGGTGACCAACCGGTATTTACCGATGCGCAGTTGAATCGGGTGGAATCGTGGGTGGCGGAACGCGGCGGGCAGATGGCGGCGTATTCGATTAACAGTAATGTGCAGATTACGGCGTTGGATTACACCAGCGCCGGGCGTCCGCAGTTTATCACGACAATTTTCATCAACCCGGCGACCTTCCCGCCTACCCAAGACATAACTGCGATTGACCCGGAGGGCGTCCCCCTGGGCGACCTGTTCCAGGGCGGCAATGAGGTTGTAATAAGCCGCAACCTGGCCGAATCCCAGAGGATCAAGGTGGGAGATAGGGTGCGAGCTAGCGGCACAACCGAAGAATTTGTCGTGCGTGGCATCGTCGCCACCGAAGTCCAGGCCGGTTTCCGTGACCTATTTTCGGCATTCTTTGGTTTTGCCTATTTCAGCGATGAACTCAAGTCGCTGCTGCCGGTGGCCGAAGGGTCGAATACCATCAGCATCACCCTGCCCGAAGGTGCTTCCCTAGATGATATTGACAGTGCCGGGAGGGAAGTGGGGCGCTTGGTTGGTAGCAGTAGTAACTCAGGGCGCGTATTGATTCGCACTGTGCCCGACTTGCTGGAGCAGAATCAGCAAATCGCGGATATTGCCGGAAGTTTTATTGTGGTAATGGGGCTGGGTGCTCTGCTCATCGGTGGCGTTGGCATTATCAACACGATGCTGGTGATGGTGAACCGACGCACTGAGGAAATCGCGTCGCTCAAGACCTTTGGTCTTAAGGGGCGGCAAATCGGCTGGATGTTCATGGCCGAGGCAGTGCTGCTAGGACTAGTTGGCAGCATCACCGGCATGATTTTCGGTATATTCCTGAGCGGGTTAGCCAATGCCTATGGACAAACGCTGATCCAGCAACCGCTGGCGTTTCGGGTGTATCCGCAGGCGCTTCTGTTTGGCGGTGCGTTGGGCGTGGTGATTTCAGGCGTGTTTGGTGTGCTGCCGGTGGTGACGGCGGTCAAAATCCGTCCGGCCATCATCCTGCGCCCCAACGAAACACACATCCCTCGCGCCGGCTGTCTGCAATCGCTGGGCATGATTGTCCTGGTGACGGTAGTGGTGGGGTTAATCGCCGGGCAGATGCTCCTCCCAGCTTTCGCCACCTTTAACTCGTACAACGGCCCGAATCCCTTTTTAATCGGTATCGTCGGCGTGGCTGTTACCCTTGGTATTCTGGGTTTACTCATCGGGGTGTTATGGCTGGTTGTATGGGTAATGGGGCGCTTCCCAACGTTCGGTAGTGTTGACCTGCGGCTGACGATGCGGAATCTGCGGGCGCGGCGGCTGCGCACAGCAACCACCTTGCTGGCCTTAAGTGCCGGAATGTTCGCCTTGAGCAGCATTACCTTTTTTGGGGCAGGGGCGCGGCAGATTCTCCAGATGACGCTGACCGAGAACCTGGGCGGTAATGTGATGATCTTCTCGGTGCTGCCAACGGTTATCTCCAACCCAATGATTGATAATAAGCTCAACCAACTGGAAGGTGTAGTTTCCCGCACCCGTTACCTCAATTACAGCGGCGAGATCACAGCGATTAACGGCCAGTCCGTCAGCGAGCAGAATATTGATGCTCAGGTGTCTGCCCTGACTCAGGAGATGCGGCAGGCCAGTCGGGCTGGTGATTTCGGCAAAATGGCTGAGCTTGGCGAGCGGATGGATACCCTGGCGGCCTATAATCCCAGTATCGCTGTGCGTGAAACTACTGGTACCGTCCTGGGGCCGACCAACCTCGCCGCCGGGCGTGAATTCACCTCTGAAGACCGGGGTAAGGCGGTTGCGATTGCCGACCTCTCAAACGGGTTGGGCAATATTGGTGTTACGCTGGGTTCGACCATCACCATCAATGTGGACGGCCAACCGTATGACCTGGAAATCATTGGTGTGACGCAATCAATTGAAAGCAACGGGATGCAGGCCGGCTTCCAGTTCGGTAGCCTGAGCGTGCCACCGGGCGTGCTGCCCACCACCGGGCCGCAGAACTTCCAGATGACGCTGGCGGAGATCGAGCCGGAATACCTGGATGAAGGGTTGCTGGAGCTCTCGTCGCTGCCGCTGGTCTACTCGATTGACATCGCATTTATTGATGGGCTGCTGCGGCGTTTCATTGACCAGTTCAGTGCCCTGCCGATTCTGGTGGGCTTGCTCTCACTGCTGGCGGCGGCGGTTATCATGGCGAATACGGTGGCGCTGGCGACGCTCGAACGGCGGCGGCAGATTGGCATTCTCAAGGCGGTTGGCTTGAAGGGACGGCGTGTGCTGGGGTTAATGCTGCTGGAAAACGTGCTCGTGAGTTTGCTTGGTGGGGTGCTGGGTATTGGGCTGAGCGCGTTGGGTGTGGCATTGATGTCCTCCGCCGGGCTGCAATTGGCGATCCTCGTCCCGACAGAGTCTGCGCCCTGGGCGATCCTGCTGGTGGTCGCTGCGGTGGCAATCGGCGCGGTTGCGACCTTCCTGAGTGCCCAGGTTGCCATCAATGAGCGCGT
>CALJKV010000099.1 GCA_937974245.1 uncultured Chloroflexota bacterium
GTATAACACGAGACATAAAAAGAGACACGGATTGTGGAGGTCTCACGAAGTATACTTCGTGAGATCAAGCCGCCAGAAAAGGCAATCCGTTTGATGTTCAATTAATCAAAAACCCTTGTGGGTATCATGAATGCCATCAATTTGTCAGTGGTTTTTGGTTGAGAAGAGTGGGCAGAAAAAGGAACCTTTTCGCTTAAGATTTCGCCGTACCTCAATCCCCATATTCGCCAATCTGATCTTTTCTGTCCCTTAACCGATTTCCAATCAAACTCGAATGCTGCGGGTAACATACAGAACCTATGTTCTATAGTATGCTGAGAGTCCGTTTGATTCTTGTTACACCGAGGACTCCCCATGACCGATGAACTGACCGACAACGTGTATACCTTTCTCCGCGAGTACATCCAGCAGCATCATCTGCCCCCGACCCTGCGCGAAATTGCCGAAGGGTGCTACATCGGCACCTCAACCACACTGCGCTGCCTTGACCGCTTAGAAGCCCAGGGGCGCATTAGCCGCGAGCCTGGAAAAGCGCGTGGCATCATCCTGCTGGAGCCGGAAACACCCCCCAATCCCCCCGAACAAGACTAACCGAAATCAAACCTGGTGTTCGAGCAAATGGTCGCACAAATGTTCGAACAAAAGTTCACCATTTAATCGAACAAGTGTGCTATTGTGATCTCAAGTGAAGCGGTTGATGCCGATGCTCCCCAACATCCGACACACACGAGGAATGACCTGGGATGGGGGAGCGCATCAACCTTCGAGTTTGCGAGGAGCAGAAGGAGAGCACATGACAGCAACATGGACAGCGCCGCGCACCTGGGCCGACAACGACCTGGTGGCGGCAGCCGATTTGAACGAGCAGCTGCGAGACAATCAGGAGTTTCTGAAAGACCCGCCCACCGACATTTATGACGCCAACGAAGCGAGTGATTACACGACAACCTCGACATCCTTCACGGATGTGGATGGAACCAATTTCAGTCTTTCACTCGATACCGAAGGGGGCGATGTCCTGGTGTGGTTTTCAGGGAATGTCCGGACAAATAGTGCGGGACAAACGATTCATCTGAATGTATCGGTGGATGGTTCAGATAATGTGGCTGATGATGGCATCATCGGCACTCCAGTAACAGGTGCACAGCCCGGGTTACCCACGACCTTCATTCGCCTGATTCAAGGTTTGGCCGCAGGTACCCACACCTTCAAACTGCGCTGGAAAACCAATACAGGAACAGCCACCTTGTATGCCGGTGCAGGGACGAGTAACGCGGATGTGCATCCTCAGTTCGGTGTACGGGAAATCTAGGAGCGAAGCGAAATGAAAACAATCCAGGTAGAACGGAGCAACATCAATATCGAAGCGTTGGACGCGACTTTACGGACGGCGCTGGGGAACGGCACGACCGGGCTGAGTTATCAGAAAGGCATCGTGATCGTCCACCTGGTCGACAGTGTGAGCGCCGATCAGGAAAAACAAGCGCGAACGTTAGTTGAAATGCATGATCCAGCCATCCTGGTCAATTCGTAGCAAAAGGACGAAAACGCACGCTAAGAGGCTTCACAGAACGTCCCTTCTGTGAAGCAAATTGAACAGATCGATGGTAAAAAACCATTCCCGATCTAAGATTATCCCGATCAAAACGCTTCACGAAAGGTAATCGGGATGGTTCAGAAACTACCAGATAGTTTAATGGCGTGGATGGATTATTATCTGGAAGTGGCAGTTCAGGGAGTCCGATCAGAAGAGGTCGCCGGAAAAATCCAACTGCACCTTCAACGCTTTCAGCAATTTTTCGAGCAGCGTTATGGACAGGAACGCATTAGCTCATGCGTCAAACGGGATGTGCTGGCTTGGCAGCACTCGATGGAAGCGCAAGGATTAGCGCCAGCAACCATTAACAACCATCTGGCTTCGCTTTCGGGGTTTGCAACCTGGGTTCATGCTCAAAACGAATACGTCTTCAGTATGGGTGATCCGACGAAAGGCATCGGAGAGCTCAGCCTCGCCCCGCTCGAACCGCGCAGTTTGAATGAAGCCCAAGTACAGTCCTTGAAAAACCTGTGTGATCGTCTGCTTCCCTTCTACCGTACTAAAAGTCGAAGAGGGTCGAAATCCGGGGAAAAAGCTCCCCTCCGCGCGAATGCCCGCCCGTGGCGGGACCGTGCCATCGTGTTTGTGCTGCTCTCAACCGGTTTGCGCCGTGAAGAACTCATCAACCTGAATTTAGAACAACTTAGCCCCCACGCTCCTGATGAACTGCGCCGCGCGCGCCGCGCCCGGATCAGCGGTGTGCAGGGCAAAGGCAAAACCCAGCGCGACGTTTTTCTCTCACAGGATGCGCGGCAGTCATTGGCGGATTATCTGGAAAAAGAGCATTCCCAGGACGCGGTAGGACTCGAACAGCCTCCGTTGTTTCTGAGTGCAGCCAATGTTTTGCCTCGCCAGCCCGATGGTCGCCTCACACCCCGTTCGGTGAATCATATTCTGGAACAAATCGGACGCTGGCATGATGCCGAGATTGCCGATGAAGACCGGCACATTTCACCGCTGCGTCCTCACGATCTGCGCCACACGTTTGCCTTCCATCTCTCTAAGGTCACCGGTGCTGATGCTTACGAACTCGAACGCCGCCTTGGTCACCGTTCACAGCGTTATATCCAGCGTTATACCAATCCGCCGGAAGATGTTGCTGCCGCTTATATCGAAGAATTTTAGCCATGCCGTCACGTTTTCTTACTGACAAAGATCGGGAGCAGCTCAACAATTTTCCGCTGACGGTTGAAGAGAACGAACTCATCACCCACTTCTTTCTCAGTCCAACCGATCATGAGCAAATTGCCTTCCAGCGGGGCGATGCCAATCGTCTTGGCTTTGCGTTGCTGTTGTGTGCCCTGCGGTACATGGGCTTTTTCCCGTTAGATTTGCAAACAACACCCCCTCATGTTCTGTCTTATCTCGCTGTTCAGCTAGACTGTGACCCAGCGACAGTAAAGGAATATGGTAAACGTTCTCAGACCCGGCGTGAACACCAACAGTGGGTGATGGATCACCTGGAATTTCGCTGGTTACAAGAACATGATGAAGAGGTGCTTGCTGCGTGGTTAACTCAGCGTGCAATGGAAAATGAGCGTCCATCGGTTCTGCTACAACAAGCCACCGAACGTCTCTATAAGCAGCGGATTGTCCGCCCCGGTATCACAACCCTTGAAGAGATGGTGACTACAGCACGCCAACAAGCCGATAAAGAAACCTATCGACGATTATCCACCTCACTCAATAAAGCGTCCCGGCAGAAGCTGGATGCGCTGCTGCAACCCGATCCCACCAGCGGCGAAACCCCACTCGTCTGGCTGCGTCGTCCAGCGCGTGGTTACAGTGCCGATGATATTCTGGAGTCGATTGCCAAACTGGTTATGACGCAAACATGGGAAATCGATTCGTGGCAGCTGACCCATATCCCCCGTGCGCGACTTCAACACCTTGCTCAGATTGCCCGCCATTCCAGTAATCAAGCGTTGCAGCGTCGCGCAGCTTATCAACGTTATCCGGTGCTGATGGCTTTTCTGGCGGATGCCCGCGAAAAGTTGACTGATGAAATTCTTGATCTGTACGATCACCGCATCGCGCAGGGGCAACGGGATGCCAAAATTGATTTCCGCGATTACCGGTTACAGCGTAGTGAGGCTTTGGAGCAGCAGGTCTGGTACTTCAGCCGTATTGCCAGTGTTATTCTGGATGGTGAAGTCACGGATGCCCTGCTCCGTACACAGATCTTCGATATCATCCCTCGATCCCAGTTGGAGCAGTTATTTGCCGCAATCGAGGCACAGAAACAAACGCTGGATGAACGGCATTTCTTCGGCAATCGTTACCGTTACTTCCGGCGGTTCTTTCCCAAGTTAATCGAGACGATGAAGTTCCATCGGCTACAAGCACCGGATAGTTTGGTGGACGCGCTCGGTGTTCTGCGTCAAATGAATGAGGCTGCTGAGCCGGATAAATTGCTCGAAGACGCGCCGAAGGATTTTATCCCCGACGACTGGCGTTGGAGGGTTTTTAACCGGGATCGCACCATCAACCGTCGCTGGTACGAGTTGTGCGTGATGACCGAACTGCGCGACGCACTGCGTTCAGGTAGGGTCTGGGTCGAGAGCAGCCAGCGCTATACCAACCTCGAAAATTATCTCATCCCCAAAGACCGATGGGAAGAACTGCGGGCTGTCTACCTTGATTTGGTGAACGGCACACAGGATGTTGACCAACGCCTTTCTCAACTTCAGACCCAGCTTGAACAAGCCTTTCAGCAGCTTGACGAGCAGATCCCCGATGATGCTGCCCTTCGTATGGAAGGGGATCGCATCGTCCTGACCCAGTTTGAAGGGGAAGCAGAAGAATCGTCTTTATCCCATCAGATCCAATCGATGCTGCCACATCTGCAATTGGCTGAACTGCTGCACGAAGTTGATTCCTGGACGAAGTTCTCGGATCGTTTCGAACACGCGGCGGGTAGTACACCCCGCATCAAAAATCTGAACCACCATCTTTACGCCGTTTTGCTTTCACAGGCGCGCAACATCGATTTTCACCAGATGGCGGATGTCGTCGATATTTCCTACAGCCAACTGCTCTGGACGAATAATTGGTATGTTCGTGAAGAAACAATGCAAGCGGCAGCCAACGATCTGGTCAATTACCAGTACAGCCGTCCACTCAGTCATTACTGGGGAGATGGACGTTTTTCCTCATCCGATGGGCAGCGTTTTGCCGTTGCTGTTCGCACGCAAAATGCCACACCGCTGCCCCGCTATTTCGGGTTCGGACGCGGCTTAACTTTTCTGACATGGACTTCCAACCAGTATTCACAGTACGCAACCTTAGTGACTCCGCCTACTCATGGCGAAGCCGCCTACACCCTCGATAAAATTCTTGATAACGAGACTGAACTCGATATCAAGGAACATACCACCGATACCGGCGGTTATACCGACCTGATCTTTGCCCTTTTCGATTTGCTGGGAATGCAGTTTGCGCCGCGCTTGAAAGACATCAGTGATACCCGTCTTTACTGCCTTGATTCAAAAAAGACTTATCATCACATCCAACCCATTATCACCCGCAAGATCAACCTGCAATTGATCCGGCAGCACTGGGATGACCTACTGCGTGTGGCTGGATCGCTTAAGTTGAAGTGGGTGACTGCTTCCCTACTCATCCGTAAACTTCAGGCATTTCCGCGTCAACACGTTCTCACCCGCGCCTTGCAGGAATATGGGCGCTTGGTCAAAACAATTTTCATCCTGCGGTATTTCCACAGTGAAGCCTACCGGCGACGGATTGGAACCCAGCTCAACAAAGGCGAAAAGTTACACACGCTTCGTGCCTATCTTCATTCCGCTAATCGCGGGCGTATCCGCAAAAAGTATCCTGATGAACACCTCGATCAAGCCAACTGTCTGAACTTGATCACCAATGCCATCACCGTTTGGAATACGGTTTACATGCAGGTCGCTATCGATCACTTACGAGGACGGGGGCAGGAAATTACAGACGAGGATCTGGTACATCTCTCTCCAGCCCGCTTTGAGCACATCAATATCCATGGCAAATATTCCTTTGATATTTCTGTGCCGTTGAGCAATGGAGGATTGCGCCCTTTAGTCGGGGTGACTTAAATGGAGGACTTCAGTTCGCTTCACAGTAGATTTAAAAGATGAAGCCTCTTACCGTGCGTTTTCGTCTTTTTGCTACGAATTGACCATCCTGACGCCCGCACAACAAGCTGAATTGGATCGGCAGGCCAAGCTAGGGCAGGCGCGGGTGGATTACCAAGGGGATGATCTGGATGTGAGCGGATACGGCGCCGAAAAGGCGACGGTGCAACGACTGGCCGAGAAGATCGCCTGGCTGGAACAGGAAGTGCTCGATTTGCGAGCGAAGGGGTAGCCATGAGTGTGATTGTTGTGTTGCGTCGGCTGATCCTGGATCCACTGCTGCGGGCGCTCAAAACCCGCCAGGTGCTGATCGCCCTATCCGCCGTTGTGGTCGGACTGCTGGTGATGGCCCTGCCTGAACTGGCGGCGGTGCGCGGGGAGCTGTTGACCCTGGTGATCTCGCTGGCGCTGGCGCTGATCGGCGGCTACAGCCTGCGCGATGCCGCCCGGCTGGCACGCGAGCGCAATGGTGATAGTTCAGATGATCTGCGCGAGCTGGTCAAACAACTCCTGATTGAACTGATCGAAGAATTGGGAGAGGAGCAACCCGAGGCAGGAGAGGCCCGACAGGAGCAGAGTCATGTGTAAAGAACACGAATATCGCGATTATCGCAAACGGAAACTGAGCGGCAGCACCGATGGGCGCGGCATCAAAGTGGCGGCCAGCAGCACCCCAGGGACCCTGATTCACACGGCGTTATCGAATATCGCCGCCAATGAATGGGATGAAATCTGGGTGCGGGCGGTCAACACGTCCGGCTCACCGGTGAAGCTGACCATCGAATGGGGCGGGACGACCTCGCCCGACGACCTGGTTGAGGTGACGATCCCGGCGGAGGAAGGGTTCACTGAGGTGATCCCCGGCCACGTCCTCAACAATGCCCAGGAAGTGCGAGCCTTCGCCGCGACCGCCGATGTGATCGTGCTGCACGGGTTCGTGCATCGCTACGAGAACACCCAGTAGAGAGGAGGAGAGCGATGGCTTTAGCAGGTGACCATGTACAAGTTCTGGTGGATGGGTATCAGCTGACCGGCGATATGAACCGGATCGCGATAGCCGACGGCAAGCTGGCGCACGACGTGACCGCCTTCAGTGATGGTGTCCATCACATCGTCCTCGGCCAGCGGCAGATGGCGCTGGATCATACCGGGTATCTCAACAGTGCAGCCGCTCGGTCACATCCGGTGCTGAAGGGCAATGCCCTGGATGGCGTGATTTCCCTGCTGCTGGGACAGAATGCTGACCCGGCGGTCGGCGACCCGGTGTACAGCCTGCATACCTTGCAGAGCAAGTATGGGGTGCTGCCGGAAGTCAACCGTTACGTCCCGTTTACCGCCCTGTTCGGCAATAAGGGCGATCTGGGCGGCTGGGGAGTGGCGCTGGCGGTACCGGTGAGTTTCACCACCAGCAGCGCCGGGAGTGCAGTGGATGAGGCTGCCGCCAGCAGCAATGGCGGCGCGGCTTTCCTGCACATCCTCCAGGCGGCGGCCAGCGATACCTACACCTTCACGGTGGAAGGATCAGCCACCGGCGCGTTCAGCGGCGAGGAAAGCACCCTGGCGACCTTCAGCCGCGACGGTTCAGCGTTGGGGTCGGAGCGCGTCAGCCTCACCGGAAGTATCCCGCGTTATACCCGCTGGAAAGCGGTGCGCAGCGGCAGCGCCGGGGACACCGTCGAAATTGCCGTTTCATTAGTTCGATTCTAAATCAATGTGAGTGAAGAGACAGAGAAGGAGAAACAGGTATGGCTTTAGCAGGAGATCATGTCCGGGTACAGCTGGACGACAGCGGCGGCACACTGCGGACGTTCGACGATGGCGACATCGTCAGTGTGGATGTGCCGCTGACCAACGATCAGCACGATGTGACCGGCTTCGGAGACGCGGTGCATAAGTTTGTCAACGGGCAGGCGCAGGCGCCGGTGACCATCCGGGGGTATCTGACCACGACCGCATCCGTCGGGACGCATACCGTCATCAAGGGCGCGTACCAGGCGGGCAGCCAGGTGACGCTCAAGGTGGCCGTAGGCAACAACACCACACCGACGACCGGCGACCCGGAATACAGTGGCGAGTTCTATATCGAGAGTTACCGCCCGATGCTGGAGACCGGCAAGGCGATCCAGTTCGTGGCGACGCTCAAACCGGCGACCGGGACAACCCCCGCGTGGGGCGCGGTGGCCTAGCCGGGAAAAAGATCAAAAGAATTTTGTGAGGCCGTCGCGATTACCGGCGGCGGCCATCTTTGCTCATTCAAAGAGCATCCCCTTTCATTTTGGACGAGATATTTACCGATTGATGGATGAGATTAGGCAGGTAACAGTATGGGGTTTTGGGGCAATCTTGTAAAGAAGGCAGTGACTTGGCTTGTTGTCAATACAGTGAACCGGCTGGCGCAGATTGCTTCCAACGAGCAAGTTGCTGACTCACAGCCAATTCCGTTTCCCCAGCCGACATTGGCGCGTAGCGGTGAGGTCAATCTTTTCCCTGTTATATCGACGGGGGATACCGGGAACAGCGGCAGTATAAAGCCGCATATTGGCAACCTGACAAAAGATGATATCAATTGGGTGCCGCCAACACTGCTTCCCTTATCCGATCCCACGCTGTTGGAGGCATCTGGATATACCGGCGCATCCTGTGATTTTGTGGTTCCGTTTAATCACAATGACCTGATCAATTCGAGTGAGAACGAAGACGCTCCTGTTGCTGAAATGAACCCCCTTCCTCAGGATTATTTGGCGTATTTAGAATATCTCCGGAATCATCCGGGCGCGGCTCTAATGTCTCAACCAGCGCCTTGCGAAGGTTCAGAATTTTACTTGTCGGCAAGCTTCGAAGATTGTTCACCAAGACCCTTCCTCGATCGAGAAAAACAAGAAGAATGGGATAGGTGGCGAGTCGGCACTGTTGTTCGTGAATCCTTTGATTTGTCGGGGAATTGGGCAGATTCCGAAGTCTCTATGCAAGAGCGAATACAGAATCTGTTAGATGAATATCATGTTCAACCAGCGGATTTGATTACGTATTTACCCCCAACTGAGGATGTCCTGGAGTGGGTTAGGAATGTTAGAAGTGTTGCCGGGGATATGGCCTGGAATGAAAGTTATAACATTTTCACTGCTGCCAGTGCCCGAAATGTTGTCGATAATAGAGCAGGCTTGATGATTACTGGAAATACCGATTTGAAGCCTGTGGGGACAGCAGCCTGGATCAACTATGTCATCGATACTATCGCAATGGCGGGCATGGGTCTTGTCGCCGCAAGACAGCAACAGATTGTTCCAACAATCTCTATTAACCTCAATTGGAGCCCTGGATCTACTGTCCCATTCGTTGCTCAAGATGAGCTTGGGAGATGGATGCAGGCATACTTTCCGGTTAATGCACCATCTAATTTAACCCCATATGAAGCCGGTATAGTACGGGCATATGCACAAATGTTTCTCGGCGGTTACATTCCAAGCTCGCCAGGTAATGCAATAACCCAATACGATGGCAGAGCGCTTGGTTTCCCTAACACCAATACTTTCTCACCAGGCGGTAATCGGCTCCTCCTTCCTCCGGGTAGTTATTATAACAATTCCATGCGGAGCGGTTTTGCCTCCAGTTCGCCATTATACTCTCCCCCAGGTGCAAGCGTTGGCATTCCACAACTAATCGAGTTGGGAAGTAGCAATAATAACAATACTATCGGGGGCAGTGCTAGCTATACACAGCAGATAACACACACACACGATGGATACGCGCAGATAAGCGTCGTTGCCCGAGAGGGTGGCGATGGGGGCGACGATCTGCCACCAATGTCGCTGGGTATTGGGTCTGGTGATGAGGACAGTGAAGCACTATCTGAGGATATTGTGGGGGAAGGTGGCAATAGCAATAATGGAAGGCCATTTGGGGATTCAGACCGCACCTTACAACACGAGGATAATCCGGTCCCGCGTGGCATGTCGCAGCAGCAGTGGGATGATTTTCAACGCCTCGCTCGCCAGTTTGTAAGTGC
>CALJKV010000100.1 GCA_937974245.1 uncultured Chloroflexota bacterium
GCCCGCTGCTGGGGCCGATGATGGCGACGAACTGCCATAACGTGTGCCCGAACTGCCGCTGCCCGCTGTCGGGGCGGATGATGGCGATGAACTGCCATAACGCGAGCCGGAACTGCCAACCACGTTGGATCGCCCCGGCAAATTCGACGTGGGCTTACCCCCGGAGTAGGGATTAACCCGGCCTCCAACGCGCGATGCTATCGAGTCGTCTTCATCATCCTCGTACTCGTCCGCGACATCATCGTCTTCATAGTACACATCGTCTTCAATTTCGTCGTCTTCATTATCTTTGCGGTAGTTGCTCATAGGGAAATACCTACTACTAAATGGCCTACGGGCAGTGGTGGATACAAACGTTAAACAACATCTGCCAGTGTGTACCGACAAATCACCATACTAGCCATCATAACATAATTTTATCACATTTGCGCGGTTTGCGAACATATATTCTATATTAGAGTTGCGTTTGGCAGACTTGGCAAACCTTTCAATTTGTGCGAAGATAATGATATCAATCTGGTAGATGCCAGGACACATTATGCAAACGGCTGGCGACCTGCTGTGGCGGGTCAACAATGAGTATCGCAAGCGGCTGGCCCAAGCCCAGACTTTCTTGGACTTGCTGGAACAAATGGTGCTGGCTGGTAGCGGCGGTCAACACCAACACACCCTGCACGCCATCCATTATGTCCGTGAGCAGATTGAAGTTCTCGTTGAAGAACACCGGGACTGGCGACGTGACTATTATTACGAGTCGCCCGAAACCAAACGTATGGTCCAGCAGAATCGATCTATTAACCGGGCATTGTCTCGCTTCAGCCGGATGCACACGCATCACGAGTCGCGGCTGCATGACCTGTATGTAATTCTGAACGAAGTTGTGCGCCCGCATCCTGATGTGACCCGGGTGCCAAGCGGCGACCTGTGGGAGATGTCCCAATTCGCTCTGTATGACCTCATTGAGTTTAACGACTACCTGGCACAATATACACAAGCTGGCTAGTCACTGACCAAGATACACAGAAGATAACAGAATATGACAGAAGCATTCTCACAGCGCTTTCGGTTGCAGTATGGGGATTGGGCCGTGATTACCGGCGCCGCCCAGGGGATCGGACTGGCATTCGCCCAACAGTGCGCAGCTCTGGGGCTGAACATTGTCATGGTTGATCTCGCAGACAATCTGCTGCAAGAACACGCCCGCACGATTGCGCAGCAGTATGGTGTTACTGTTAAACCCATTACGCTCGATCTGCGGCGTGACGATTTTCTCGATGAATTGACGCCCGTGACTGACTCGCTCAATGTTGGTCTATTGGTGAATAATGCCGGGATTTCGACTGTGGCGCCCTTCATTCAAACCGATAGGGCGCAGCTTATAGACCAGATACAGACGAATGTCCGTGCTCCGATGATTTTAACACACCACCTCGGCGGGGGAATGGTCGCCCGTAAGCGTGGTGGCATCATCATGCTGTCATCGGCTTCAGCAGTCATGGGGACGGCCTTTGTCGCTAATTATGCTGCGACTAAAGCCTACAATCATATCCTCGGTGAAAGCCTATGGTACGAAATGCAGCAGTCCGGTGTGGATGTTCTCAGCCTGCTTGTTGGGACGACGCGCACACCTGGATGGGAACAGTCGCAACCGAAGATCAACCCGCCAGGCAAGATACTATCCAGCGATGAGGTTGTGCGGGAAGCGCTTCATGCTCTTGGGCGTTACCCCAGTCGTATCACTGGACTCAGTAACCGGCTGAGTTATGCCTTGATGGGTTTACTCTCTCGCTCATTAGCTATCCGTATTGTCAGCCGGGTGATGGAACGTTCTTATTCCTGATACGCCAATTCATGAGGAGCGAAACATGCCATATCGCCTTTCCTGGTTCGTGGAAAAACGGATTACGTTTCTGGAGTACAATGGGGAAATCACCCCGAAAGAACTGGCTGAATCGGAAGCTGCTAACACCCGTTATCTGGAGCAAGCCATGCCAGAATTGGGCAAAGGGCTTCCGTTGGTTCATATCCTGGTGGATACGACTCGCGTTTCCAAGATGCCCACGAATCTCGGCCAACTGCGCAAAATTATCCACACCAATACCGATGCACGCGTCGGTTGGATCGTGACAGTGACACCCAATCCACTGCTGCGTTTCGTCAGTTCGGTGATCGTCCAACTTGTCGGCCAGCGAATGCGCCAGTTCGAAACGCTGACGGAAGCCGTTGCCTTCCTCCAGGAGATTGACGAAACGTTGCCGAAACTCACTGTGCCGGGGACGCACAATTCGCCGGTTTAGACATTCAAATCATGCAAATCGTCCAGGCTGATGATCTCTTCTCTGAGAGCCTGCAAAGCCGCTGCATTGCGGTCGTTGGCCCTGAGTTTATTCATGATCTGCGCCAGGGTTTCAATCACCACTGACATCGAGAGATTGAGTTGGCGGGCAATTTCTGGGTTTTCGTAACCTGCGGCCACATGCAGCAGGATGAGTTTTTCGGTTTCATCTATCGCCTTGCTTTTGTCATCACCTAACAGTCCGGTGACAATCCTTTCAGCGACCCCTTTGCCGAGTACCAGCTGCCCTTGTACCACTTTGAAAATGCTGTCCACCAGTTCCTCTTCATCAGTGGCTTTGAGGATGTAACCGTGCGCCCCGGCCCGCAGCGCCCGCATGATGTACCATTCTTCTTCCCGTCCGGTCAGGACGATTACTTTCACGTTAGGGGCTTCGGCGCGGATAGTCGGCAGCACTTCCAGGCCACCCTTAACCGGCATGTTGAGGTCAAGCAGCAGTACATCAGGCAGGATGGATGTGGCGAGACTTAAGGCAGCTTCGCCATCGGCGGCCTCGCCTACCACGATGAAATCATCCCGCGATTCCAGAAAAGATGCCAGGGTTTTACGGAGAATCGTATGGTCGTCGGCCAGCACCACCCGTAAGGTCGGCTTGCTTCGTTTGATGATTTTGCCACCGGAAGCCGTGAAGGTTTCGCTGGTGGGCGGGGTGGACGGGACACTGGAATGCGTTTTGCCTGCAGGTGTCAGGGCGGCATTCAGCGCCTCTACCAGCACGCCACACGATTGATAGCGCCGTCCCGGATTTTTCTCCAGGCAGCGCAGGATGATTCGCTCCAGCTCAACAGGTAGATCCGGCACGAGCAGACGCGGCGGTGGTGGTGGTTGTTTGACCTGTTGCAGCAGTAGCGCTGGGATTTCATCGGCATCGAACGGCAGGTGCCCGGTTGCCATTTCAAACAGGACGACGCCCAACGAGTAAATGTCGGTGCGGTTGTCAAGAGAATGCCCCTGGGCCTGTTCCGGGGAAAGGTAAGCTGGTGTGCCAATCACCATGCCTTCCGCCGTCACACGGGTGGCTTCTTTGGGTAGCGCCAACCCCAAATCCATGATCTTGACCTGGTTGGTAGGTGTCACCTTGATATTGGCTGGCTTGATGTCTCGGTGGATGATCGAGTTATCGTGAGCATATTGCAGCGCCTGCGAAATCTGCTTGCCCAGGTCAACCACCATTTGAGGAGAAGACGGGATGAAGTCAGTCAGGGATTTGCCCTGCACATATTCGACAACCAGGAAATGGTAGTCATCTTCGTCGTCCATATCGAAAATCGCCATGATATTGCCGTGATTAAGCTGTGCGGCAGCCCTGGCTTCCTGGAAGAATCGCAGTCGTGTTGTATCCCGCACATGAGGTAACAGGATTTTGAGCGCCACGTCACGCCCCAGACGGGTGTCAATGGCTTTATACACGGTGGCCGTTGAGCCGTCCCCGATATGTTCTACTATTTCATAACGGTTACGTAATTTGCGTCCAATCATATCGCATTCCAGATGATGTCGGTTGTTTGATCAGGTGAAGGGCAGGATATTGCGTGTAGCATAACACAAACCGGCTTGTGATGCACACGAATCGCACACGAATTAGGCATGAGAATGGAATACAGCCGCTCAACGCGAGTCGCTCCCTGTAATGCCCTGCTTTCTCCAGCGTCCATCTGTTATCATAAAGCGACAATCTTGGAGTAGGTTTAGACGCAGTTACGGGATAAGGGTATGGATATTCTGATCGGGACCGGCAATGCCGGAAAACTACGCGAATACCAGGAATTACTGGTGGGACTGCCGGTGCGCTGTTTGAGCTTGCAGGATGTCGGTCTGGCTGATATGGATGTTGCGGAAGATGGTACGACGCTGGAGGCCAACGCCAGTGCGAAAGCTGCCGCCTACGCTCAGGCCAGTGGTGTACTGACTCTGGCGGATGATACCGGCTTGTTTGTGGCGGCATTGGGCGGCGAACCGGGTATATATCCGGCTCGATATGGCGGCCCTGGCCTGACGATGGCACAGCGTCGTCAAAAGCTCCTGGGCGAACTGGGACATACACTCCCGGCAGAGCGGACGGCGTATTTTGCCTGCGTAATCGCCCTGGCACAACCGAAATCGGATGCCGTGACCACCGTTAAGGGGATTTGTGAAGGGCACATCGCCCTGGCGGAGGACGATGGTGCAGGCGGTTTTGGCTACGACGCGGTTTTTATCCCCGTCGGGCGTGATGTCCCCTGGAGCCGTGTCGCACCAGAGGAGAAGCACCGCATCAGCCACCGGGGACAGGCTGTTCGCCAGATCATCCCGGTACTGGAACGACTGGTAAACCCGCCATCGTAGAATGCGTCTTGCTTGATCGGTCGGGTTCATCTGTCGGTACATTGGGTGCATTAGGCATCAGGAAATGGTTGTAAGTGAATCCTGCTGGACGGGCAACGTAACGCGGAAAGTGCTGCCTTCCCCCAGAACACTCTCGACTGTGATGTGTCCACCGTGGCGCTGGGTAATTTTCTGCGCGATGGACAGCCCCAGCCCTATACCGCCCGTTTCTGTTGAGCGTGATGGATCCGCCCGGTAAAAGCGGTTGAAGATGAGTGGCAAGTCTTGCGGACTAATGCCGATGCCATTGTCCCGAATACTGATCTCAACAGCTTCCTCGTTATTCACGATGGTTGTCTCGATGTTGATTTCGCCACCGTCCCCGGTAAAAATAACCGCGTTTTCCAGGATTTCGACCAGCACCCGCCCTATCTCTTGCCCGGAGACACGAATATGTGGCAGATTGCCGGCGAGATTCATCGTGATGTTCTGGCTTTTTCCTGCTGCCAGTGACTGGATACGCACGGATACGTCTCGAATCAGCCCGTTAAGATCAATGGATTGGCGTTCGAATTCAGTTTCACTGTCTAGCTGTACCATCTTAATCATGCCTTCAATCAGCTTTTCCAGGCGGTCTGTTTGCTGGGCAATCGTGGTCGCGTGCTGTGTGCGCTTTTGCTGATCCTCACTACGCTGCAAGAGGTAAAGACTGGTGTTGATGGAGGCGAGCGGCGTGCGAAAGTCGTGAGAGGAATTGCGTACAAACTCGGTTAAGACGCGGACTCGCTCCTTTTCAGCGTCGGCGGTCCGCTCGACTTCCTTCGCTTTGATCTGCTCACTGATGTCGCGCATATAGGCTGCAAAAAGGGTTTTACCTTCAAGATGGACGGAAGAAACCGTAAGTTCAACTGGGATAATGATTTTATCCTTACGCATTGCCATAATCTCAAATCGCTGGTTGACGACCTGGCTGCTCTTCTCCAGGTAGTAGTTGCTCATTTGCGTGGCGTCCGTCTGTTGGTCTTTCTCTGGTACAAGCAAGGTGTTGATATTACTCCCGACAGCCTCTGACCGGGAGTAGCCGAAGATTCTTTCGGCAGATGGGTTGTATTCCAGGATGGTACCATCCTGCTCGATTAGGATCAGTGCATCTAGTGAGGCCTCTAGGAAGGCGCTTTTAAGGGCCTGACTGCGGATCAGTTCGACTTCATCCCGCTTTCGCTCAGAAACATCAAGCGCGGTAAGCACCAGCGTTTGCTCGTTGTCTAAGTTGGTGGAGGCCGCCGAACAATACACCCACTTTTCCTGATGATTACAGTCTATAATTTGAAGTTCGAGTTGAATGGGGTCGCCACCATCCTCAATCATGCCTTGAAATAATGTCATCAATTGTTCCCGTTCTTCTTCTGGGAACAACAGTGCCGGATTAATGTGCTGAATATCTTCTTTAGAACATCCGAGAATCCGTTCGGCAGCAGCGTTGGTATACAAAATATCCGTTTTGCTCATCATAATTACCGCCGTTTGACTGGCCTCGGCGACAGCCAGGAAACGATTTTCACTGTCCAACATGGCCTGTCGGTTGCGTTTCTGTTCCGTAATATCCTGTGCCACACAGACAACGCCCTGTACCTGGCCGTCCTCACCAGCTAAGGCTAAGGGATGGCTGGAAAAGAGAACGGCCACCTCGCTGCCGTCTTGCGCACGGTAAGTGCTTTCAGAATGCTGGACTGGGGAGGCGGCGAGCAGGGTTTCGATAGTAACGGTGTCGGATATCCCCACCACACTGATTCGGCGGAAGGGCTGCCCAATCAACTCTGCCTGCGTATAACCCAGGCATCTCAGCAGCGATTCATTGACCATCACAATTCGGCCCTCCATATCCAGAACGACCAGCATTTCAGCCATAGATTGCAGTATGTTATCCAGAAATGCTCGTGAGATAGTCGTATGCTGCAAGTCATCCATAGCCTGTTGTAAAGCCTGGGCGGTGTTCCGGGACTGAATTAACGCCTGCTCTGTTTTGTGGGCTGCCCAGAAGATAAACACGCACGAGAAAAGAAAGATGGCGATATCGGAAATCAGACGATACGCAAAATCCATGGGGTAATTCTGTCCCTGCAGCCAACCGGCGTTATAGCCGATTAACCCAATCACCCAGGAGACCAGGGCGATGCCACCGGTCAGCGGTATTGAACGCGCACCCAATATCAGCCCGGCAAATAAGACAATGACCAGATGCGTGATGAAGTTGGATTCGTAATTTGGGCCAAGCACGAATAACACCGCTGTTGTCATGCCAGAGGCGAACATGATGACGAACCATGCGGAAATCCGGGCATAGCCGCGCTTGAGCAGCAAAAACCCCGTGATTTCCAGGACCAGCCCGCCCAACAGGGTAAGCTGAAATACAGTTTGATGTGGAACGAAGACGATGATAGCCAGGAAGAACGCAAGGTTGAGACCGAATCCTAGTGGTAAACCCATTCGCAATAACGCCGCAATTCGGGCGGTTTCTTCATTCTCAAAAGAGGGTAGTTCCTGTAATCTTTTTAACCATTTAACCATTCAAATGTTCCCTTACCCTTTATATCTCTATGATACGGTCAAAATAGCTGATGGATGTATCAAGTATTTTTTACAATTAATTACAATAATCCTGAACGTGCCCTGGATAGGCGGTGATTTCGATTGATGTGGCAGAATGCGTTAGAATAATGTCCATCGCATCAGAGTGCTATTGAGGGCAAGGCTGTATTGCTGATGAAACAGATTGCCGAGAATATCTACGCTGTGCCAGGGATGTCGGTAGGGCGGATTTATATTATCGTCGGTGGTGATGGACTCGCCCTGATTGATACCAGCTTTTCCTCTCAGACTCCGCAAAAGCTGGAACCACAGCTTCTGTCTATGGGGTATCAGTTGAGCGACATCCACCACATTTTAATCACGCATGCCCATCCCGACCATCTTGGCGGGCTAGCAGCATTCCAGCAGGTGACGAATGCTCGCACGGGTGTGCATCACCGGGATGCGGCGGTGGTGCGGGGCGAAATGCTCGCGCCGCGCCCCCAACGCCACCAACTGCGCGGCCTGTCGCGTTTGATGCTGCTCACACCGACGATGACACCACCTCCTCCGGCACGGGTGGATGTTGAGTTCAAGGGCGGTGACAGACTGGATGATATTCTGCCCGGCTTGGAAGTCGTGGAAACCTTCGGTCACAGCCCTGGACATGTCGGGTACTGGTGGCCGGAGCAGCGCATCATGTTCTGTGGCGATGTCGTGATGCATCTCCCCTGGGGGTTGGTAACACCAATCGCAGCGTTCACGCCCGATATGGTCGCGGCGAAACGTTCGATTCGCAAAATCGCCGAAATGGAAGTGGACATCCTATGTATGGGACATGGTATCCCGATCGTCGGTGGCGCGGCACAGGAACTGCAAGCGTTCGCCGCCAGGCTGGGGGTATAGCCAATGCCATTACTCACACGTTGGGTGATTCGGACAGCGCTATTATACCTGGTGGCCGGTGTCATAACCGGGGCGCTGTATTGGGCGAATACGTTTTGGGAGATTTGGCCGCCGTTGCGGGCGTTCAACCCGATTTACATTCACCTGCTCGTAGTGGGCTGGGTGACACAGCTCATCTACGGTGTGATGTACTGGATGTTCCCAATTATCAACAAAAGGAACATGCGTGGTAGTGTGTACCTGGCATGGGGAACTTATGTTTCCCTCAACACGGGCTTGCTGCTGCGTGCCATTGGCGAACCCTGGCGGGCAATAGAGCCAAATGTGGTCAACCAGGCGCTCCTGGTGTTGTCGTCGGTGTGTCAGGTGGTCGCTGGGATTTTGCTGGTGATAACCGTTTGGCCGCGTGTGCGCGAACGTGCGGGGCGGTAATCATGCCTCTCTTGAGTCGCTATTTTGTGCGTTCGTCGCTCCTATGCCTCCTGGCGGGGTTCACGATTGGCGGGCTGATTCTCACTGCAAAGGCTGGGGTCGTCTCGCCGCTGGTCTGGCTGTGGTTTCCTGCCCATATTGCCCTGCTGCTCACCGGTTGGCTGATTCAGCTTGCGCTGGGTGTGGCCTACTGGATATTTCCCCGCATTATCCTGACAGTACGCGGGCGCACCCGGTGGGCGGCGGCTTCCTTCATCGTGATGCAGTCCGGGCTGGTGTTTATCGCCGGGTCGCTGCTGCAGATCTGGTGGCCGGACGCCGCTAATCTGCTTGGCGTAGGTGTGCTTCTACAGGCTGCCGCCGTGCTGCTCTTCGCGGTTCATGCCTGGCCGCGTATCCGTCCGGCCATCATCCGCCCAGCCAGTGAATAACACACTGGATAACCTATTGTCTGAAAGGAAAACACCCTCAGGCTGTATAACGCTAATGAATAATGCCAGGCAATCGGTATAATGGGCTGCTATTGAAAACCAGGGTGAAGGGCGTTACCATTTCATATCTTGTAAAAAAGACAAATTTTAGGAGCGCGATAATGGTCAAAAGATTGAAAAATTATGTTGGTGGAGAATGGGTCGAATCCACTGCGACGGAATACACTCCGGTGGTCAACCCAGCCACCTGTGAGACGCTGGCGGAATGCCCGGAATCGACCCGCAAGGACGTGGACAAGGCGGTGCAGGCTGCCCAGGAAGGCTTTGTGGAGTGGCGGCAAACGCCTGGTTTGAATCGTGCCCAGTATATGTATCGTTTTAAGGCACTGCTGGAAGAACGGTTTGAAGATATTTCCCGCGTGGTGGTTGAGGAAAATGGTAAGACGATTGACGAGGCACGGGGTGAAGTGCGGCGCGGCATCGAAAGCGTGGACTATGCCGCCGGTATCCCCTTCCTGATGCGGAATGACGGCACAGAGGACATCAGTTCCGGCATTGACGAGACAACGATCCGCCAGCCTGCTGGGGTCTTTGCGGCGATTACCCCCTTCAACTTCCCGATGATGGTGCCGCTCTGGTTTTTGCCGACGGCCATCACCTGTGGCAACACATATGTGGTGAAACCCTCCCCACAGACTCCGCTCAGTATGGAACTGGTTTATGAACTGCTGGATGAACTTGATCTGCCGGAAGGTGTCGTGAATCTGGTGCATGGTGGTAAAGATGCGGCGCTGGCCGTGATGGAGCATCCAGGTATTACTGGTGTCTCATTTGTCGGCTCGACTCCGGTTGCCAAAATTATCTATGAAACCTGCACTCGCAACGGCAAGCGTGTCCAGGCGCAGGGTGGGGCGAAGAACTATATCGCCGTGATGCCCGATGCCGATATGACCGCCTCGGTCAAGAATATCATGGGTGCGGCCTATGGGTGTGCCGGGCAGCGCTGCCTGGCGGCGGCTGTCGTCGTCGCAGTGGGCGACTCGTATGAGAAACTGCGCGATGAACTCGTGCGCCAGTCAAAGGATTTGCGCGTGGGTTACGGCCTGGACGAAACCACCCAGATTGGCACAGTCATTTCCGGCGCCGCCAAAGAGCGCATTGAACGTATGATTGCCCAGGGCGAAAAAGAAGGCGCGAAGGTTATTCTGGATGGTCGGAAATTGCAGGTGTCCGGGTATGAGCAGGGGACATTTGTCGGGCCAACTATCCTCGATGATGTGACGGTAAAAATGGGCGTAGCCCGTGAAGAAATCTTCGGGCCGGTGCTGGCGATTATGCGGGCGGACAACTTCGATGAAGCGGTGGACATCATCAATGGCAGTCACTTCGGTAATGCTTCCAGCATCTTCACCAGCAATGGCAAGTATGCACGCGAGTTCAAGTATCGGGTGAATGCCGGGAACATTGGCATCAATATCGGTGTTGCCGCGCCCTCGGCCTCGTTCCCCTTTGGGGGACAGAAGGACTCGTTCTTTGGCGATCTGCACGGTCAGGGTTCGGACTCGATCGAATTTTTCACCGAGCGCAAGATTATCATCGAACGCTGGATATAAGCGAATTAGAGAACAAACCGGAGCCGGGTCGCCAACGCTGCCCGGCGACTTGAGGAAATCACATGGCATCACTGAATACATTTGGGGCAATTCTGACTTTTGCAATTGACTTGGAAACACAGCTCCGTGATTATTACCAGGCCGCAGGCGAAGGCAGACGCGCTGAAGATGCGGACAAACGCCGGGTCAAAATGGAACGGGTACGGCGAGAAAATGTGCTTGAGATCACTCTGGAGGCGATTGAGGGGTTGAGCGAAGCCGATTATGCCCTCAATCTGGCGGATACATCGGCGGGCGGGAAGCAGGCCGTTGAAGTGGTTGCGGCGCGTTTTTACGCTGATGTCGCCCCCAAGCTCAATGTGCGCGTTGCCCAGCGGGCACTCGAACGCTGCGGCAAAGAACATGAGTCACTGGCCGCGGGGTAAAGACTGACAGAAAGCACCGCACCGGGTAGTTGCAGTGACATCACGTATGCTGACTCAAGCCAATTCCATTGCCAGGGCTTACGTAGTTCGGGTTGTTTTCTCCATCGCCCAACTGCGTAAGTCCTGCAGTGTTAATCTTTCTTTAGAATTTGCGGGCCGCTCAAATTCTGACGGGTTGGCCGGGTTAGATTCGCAACAAATTGATTGATCTGCCAGACGAAGACATCTTGCGCTTCTAATTGGGGCAGGTGACCGCAGTCGGCAATCTCTACGATATGCGACCCGGGGACGCTTGCCTGGATGCCTTTGGCATCTTCAAGTGTTGCATATTTATCTTCTGCCCCCCACAGAATCAAGGTTGGCATCAAAGGCGTGTTCTTTTTGGGCAGCGGGCTGTTCAACAGCATCCGCATCAACCCGGAAAATCCCGACGCTGCCGCTCGTGCGGTTTCCATAAATTCAGGAGTCAGCAGTGTCTTGATATGAATCATGCGGTCCAGCGTTTTTGGCGAAGTGGACATCCGGCCCAGAATGCCGAAGAGGCCGGGGATTTTTGCCAGCAGTGCCAGTGTGGGCGGCACATCCGGCACGCCGCCGCCGTTCACCATCACCAATGCCGGGACATAAGACGGGTTAGCCGCCGCGAACAACCGCGCCAGCAGTCCACCAAACGAATTACCCACCACCACCGCCTGTTCAACGCCTTTGGCATCCATAAAGGTTTTGATCCAGTGCAACATGGCTTCGGTACGCATGTGAGGCAGTTTCCGGCTTTCACCGTATCCTGGCAAGTCGGGTGCCAGCACATGGTAGTTTTCCGCCAATATGGTTATCGCCGTCCCCCAATGCCAGCGCGCATCCCCGGTTTCGCCGTGCAGCAGCAGCAGAGCTTTGACCTGCTTTTCGCCCGCTTCCAGGTAGCTCACCTTCAAACCATCCAGCAGAACCTCTTTTTTTTGAAGTGCCATTGTCCCCCCATTAAACCCTGTCTATGAACCCGTGCTCAGTCAACCAGCCCACTAACTGATCAGCGTTCGGTTCTGTAATCATTGATCCACGGTGGATACCGCGTGGGCTGCATCCGGCTTCCAGTGGTGCTGGTACTGCATAGGGCAGAATCTCATCCGGATTCGCCACAATGAGCGTCGGGACAGAGAGAAAACCGGTCCACTGCAAGACTCGTTCCCGTGCCGCGCTATCAATATCAATCATGATTTCGCGATAGATCACGCCATAATCGCCCAGGATGTGTTTCGCCACAGTGATAAACGGGCAGCCCCAGGTGCGTGAGTACATCACCAACTCTTTATGCATACGTTTGGTGTCCTGCTACCCGGCTGGCAGGGGTGTGGGCGTATCGGGGATGGGTGAGGCGCTGATTGGAATTGACCCCGGTTCCAGGAAGCACAGAATACCCTGGGTGATGCCTTCGGCCAGGGCGTCCTGCTGTTGTGTAAGCCGCTCACGGTCACTGAGGAGGAACCCCAGTTCGATAATGGCCGCCGGGGTGAGTTGGTGAATCTCGCGGAAGGTGTGGTAATCGGTCATATCCACCGTCAGCCCATCGCGCCGTTGCAGCCCACTATACTGATTATAGAAGCGGGAAATACAGTCCACCAGAATTTGATCGTTGCCCCGTGCCGAAACCCGCGCCGAAGCCGCTGCCACCAGGTAACCGGAGACGACCTCGCCGAAGTCCTGGCATGTATTGGAATGGATTGAAACCAGCGCAGCCGCCTGGTAGCCGTCCAATCGGGTATCGAATTCGTCCAGCAGGTCAACCGAATAACCACGCTGACGAAGCCCCAATACAACTTTCTGGGCAACGGCGAAATTAATTTCCGCTTCGGTCAGCCCGTCAGGGCAGACCGCACCAGGGTCTGCCGGGACTTCTGGCCCGCGATGGCCGGAGACTATGCCTACCCGCCGCAGCCAGTTCGGGGTCGGCAGTACAGTAGGCAGCGGAGTCGCCTGGCTGGTCGCCAGCGCAACGCTCAACTCGGCTTTAACATCTTCCGCCAGAAACTGCGATGGCGTCCACCAGGTAAAAATGGTTGCCACTAATCCGGCAGCGATAATGACAACTAGAAATGAGCGCACAATCCCGCCCAGCATACTGGCCGCCTGCCGCCGCCGGCGCACCCGTCGCCGCCGCACGCGTTGGATGCGGTGGGCTTCCAGGGTGTTTTCGCGCTGCTGCTGCATGGCATCAGGGGAGATAGGAGGTTGTTCGGACACATTCGGTACTGTGGGCGTGAATTTCCGGTGGGGTGGCTCATCCTGGGAGGCAGGTGTGGACTTGGCCGCAGCCTGTCGCATGATCTCCATAAAGGTGACTGAAGCAGCCACCTCGGATTCTTCTGAGGGGTCATTCGCTGAGGGGTCATCCGGTTGGTAGCGATTGTCATCCATAAAAACGTCTACCGGGTATCCCCCAGGCAGGGCAGGGAATCCCGGTCACCTTTCTTTCGCTGCGGAGATAGGTACCAGGTTCGATTCTACCAGGATTAGCCTCAGTTACCAACTGGTTTTGCGTACCTTTCTCGTATGAGAAAGTGAATATCTCCCGCGTTCACAAGAGAAATCATGACCTGGGGCGCAACCTCAGTTGCCAATTACCCGCTCCGAACTTGGTGTGCCATTTTTTCTGCGACGAGGCAGCGGCAGGCGTGGGAATGAGAGTGATTGTTCATCGGTGGTGATGGAGTCGTCGGCGTTCTCCGGCTGCATGAGCGGCAGCTGTGTGGTAAAGGTTGTGCCTTCGCCAATGGCACTTTTTACGGTGATTCTGCCCCCGTGCGCATGGGCAATCCACTGCGCGATAGACAGCCCCAGCCCGCTGCCCTCATGCCCGGTCACGCGGGTGCGCGAAGTATCCGTCTGGTAGAAGCGGTCAAAAATGCGCTTCTGATCTTCGGTGTTAATGCCGATGCCGGTATCACATACGTGGAGATAGGCATTGTGACGTGAAACCTGAAGCGATAGCGTAATCGTGCCGCCGTCCGGCGTGAATTTGATGGCGTTGCTCACAAGGTTGAGCAGCAGCTGTTTCAACCGGTCCGGGTTGCCCATGATGCGTGCCGGTTCGATTTGCCCAATCTTCAACTTGAGATCGCGGCTCTGTATCAGAATGCGGCCTTCATGGTAAATGTCGGTCAAAATCGTATCCACGTCTACCGGGATCAGGTCAAGCTTCATCCCTCCATAATCCGCTCGCGCCAACAGTAGCAGGTCGCTCACCAGACGAGACATGCGGGCTGCCTCGTCTTTGACAGCTTCCAGCGAGTCTGGGTCCAGGCCGTAACGCTCGATCATTTCGAGATTACCCTGAATCACAGTAAGTGGTGTGCGGAGTTCGTGCGAAACATCGGCCACAAAGCGTTGCTCAACGCTGAACAAGTCCTCAATGCGATCCAGCATTCGGTTGAGTACCGCCGTCAGCCGCCCCAGTTCATCTTTGTGACGCTGCTGTGGTAGGCGGGTTCGCAGGTCTTCAGCGGTCGCGATGCTGTCGGCGGCCTGGGTGAGTGCGCCAATTGGCTTGAGCGCCTGGTGTGAGAGCCATGCGCCCAGCAGAATCGAAATCCACACACCGAAAATGCCGCCAATCAGCATCATGATCGCCAGTTTGCCAGTGGCCTGGTTTACTGTCTGGAGTGAAACGGCGGCCTGGACGTAGCCGAATATTGTGCTGCGTCCACTCAGGCTGACCGGCGCGGTCAGCACACGCAGTTCGACCCCATTAGGGGTGACAACATTGGAAAATACTGGTTCGGATGAACCCAGAGCCGCCGGGTCCAGTGGGTCTGTGTAGCCGCGTATGTTGGCTGAGCCGATGACGTACTGCGGTATACCTCGGTCAACCTGCCAGGCCTGTACCATCACACCGGAAGCGCGAAATATGTCTAAGGAAGGCAGCATCACCTCAATACTACGCGGCCCACCAAAATTACCCACGAGTGCACTGTTGGTGTTGTTGATAACCAGGGTGGCCGTTTCGCGCAAGGTCTGGTCAACCGATTCAATCCAGATTGAGTTGATAACTCCGAAGGTTATCGCGCCAAAAATGAGGATGATAATTGCCAACAGTGCCGCATATAACAAAATGAGCTTAAGCCGCAGGGTCATGCCGCAAACCTATTCCACTTCATTCTTCCTCGCGCAGCACATACCCCACGCCCCGTACCGTATGAATCAGGCGGGGGACGCCTTCCAGCTCGGTTTTTTGCCGCAGATAGCGGACGTACACCTCAATGATATTGCTTTCACCGCCGAAGTCGTAGCCCCATACCCGGTCAAAAATCACATCACGGGTTAGTACCTGGCGCGGGTTGCGCATGAAAAGTTCCAGCAATTCATACTCTTTGGCGGTCAGGTCAATCGGATGTTCGTCACGGTAAGCACGATGCGTGCCGGTATCCAGCGCAAGGTCGGCAAACCGCAGGATTTCCGGGCGAGATGTCGGCGTTGAGCGGCGGAAGAGCGCACGCACCCGTGCCATTAACTCATCCATCTGAAAAGGTTTGACGAGGTAATCGTCGGCCCCGGCATCCAGGCCAGTCACACGGTCTTTGATGTCGTCTTTGGCGGTCAGCATCAGAATAGGCATATCACCCGCTGTCCGCAGGCGCTTGCAGACTTCCAGCCCGTCCAGGCCGGGCAGCATCCAGTCCAGAATCACCAGGTCGGGCGGGTTATCGCGGGCAGCGGACAGCCCGGACTGCCCATCCCGCGCCACGTTCACGCGGTAGCCTTCGTAGATCAGTCCGCGTTCGATTAGCTGCGCAATTCGCGCTTCATCTTCAATAATGAGTACACGTTCACCTGTCATCGAATTACCTTCACCTTTATGGCTATCAGCTTACTGGTAATGTTCTCCAGTATCGCGGTTTCTATCTACTTGTTGTATACACGGTTTTCCCGGCGCGGACTTGGATCCATCGTCCTGATGAAACGGGAATCATGAACAGATAGACACGTTACCTGGTTGGAACATCCACTTAGCGCAATGATTATTTGCTGATAGAGTCGCATCCTAAACACGCTCATCTTACACAGATTTGGTTAATAGTGGATTAACGTGACGGCCAGCGCACGTCCTCCACGCCCTGGGGTGTTTCCAGCGTGAGCTGTTCCCCGCTGAATACATCGTAAATCGTGAGCAGCGGCCCCGGATTCAGGATGCCCGCAAGCACTTGCCCGTTACGAGAAAAGATCGGCTGGGCGACAAACCCTGCATTTGTGATGTTGGTCTGTTCCCCAGTGGCGATGGTGATGTCCAGCACCCGCAGTGGCGCTGGACCCAGGACATTATCGGAGGAAGCGATTCGCAGTCGTCCGGCGGTTGTTTCACGAATTGATCGGATGATCTGTGGGGCGGGCAGCACCCCTATCTGTACTGGGCGATCCAGGGCGTCCGTCGCAATCACATACACATTGATTGTCGGCGGTGGGTCACCAATGCCAATTCCGTTGCCATAAGCGGCAATGCGTCCATCACTTAACCAGAAGGCCGCGTCATAACTACCGACTCTCAGCTGGTCTCCGGTGTTCAGATCAAGCAGCAGGAACGAAGTGGTTTCCGAACCACTTTCTGTGACGAGCAGTGCGTTCACGTTCGGCGCGAACTGTGGATTTCGGTAAAACGGCGGGGCGCCCCCCGGGCCATTCTGGAACAGTTGCTCCGGCTCTCCGCCGTTGGCTTGGACGATGTATACACCGCCTTCGGGGTGCTGCGCGTCGGTATTAAGCGCGTAGGCGACACGCCCGCCATCCGGGCTGAAGCTGAGGCTGCTCACCGGCTGTGTTCCGGTCTGCGCCAGCACCAGCGGCTCTTCCGCTGCATTGAGCGGTTGCAGGCGGATTTCTCCGGCGCTGGTATACGCCAACCGACGGTTATCCGGGGAGACGGCGTAGACGGTGACATCTGCCTCTGACCCAGTGAGGGGGAGTGCCGTGCCATCACTGCTCACCTGCCACACCTGTACCAGGTCATCCAGCCCTGGGGCACGGAAGAAAAGTCCCGCCGCAGTCGGGACAGCCGATGCCCGTTCTACCGGCGAAGGCCCCCAGCTATAGGTAACTGCGTCACTGATTGGCAGCGGAAGACCCTGCGGCGCAGTCGGCACAATCAGCAGCAGCACACCGCCGCGTAGCGCGACCAGCATCTCACCACCCGGCGCCCAGCGCAACCCGCTTGTATCCACATTAATTTCACTCAGGTTGCTGACCTGGGGTGTATTGGAAGCCAGCCCGATCAGCCGTCCGAACTCCGGCGCGGAGTCGCTCCCTTTCTGGCGCCCAAAGACGACCAGATCGCCGCTAGGGCGTTCGTATGGCAGGCGATAGGTCCAGGTATCATCCAGCAGGGTGGACTGCCGGTTTGCATCAGCCAGATTCATGCGGAACAGCCCACCATCACCTGGTGCAAAGATCAGCTCGCTGTCGCCAATCCAGGCCAATCCAAAAGAAGAAGGGATTGCGCTGATGAGAGTCATCGCTGTGGCGTCGCGCCGATACACCCACCAGATATTGCCCTCTACCTCTGCGGCCAGATAACTACCGGCAGGCGACCAGCTTAGGTTCACCAGCGGTCCCTGGTTCATGGTGGTGAATACTGGCTCTCCGCCGGTATTGAAGACCACCCGCGCCCCGAATTGAGTGGTATAGGCAATCGCACCGCCGTCGGGCGACCAGACCAATGATTCTCCCTGACCGCGTATTGGTGGCACATTGGCGTTACTGTCCACTTCCATGGCGCTGTCCGGTTGATAGATATTGACCATCTTCAATGCTTCTTCGGTGCGGTAGGCCAGCCAGCTACCATCCGGCCCGATGCCAAAATCCAGCACAAAGTCGGATTCGGGTGTGATGGTAGCGATTCCGGCACTGCCCAGGCCATATTGCTGCACTGCACCCTGGTTGGTCAGCACGTATAACTCGGTGGGCAGGTTGAATCCGTCCTCGACCTGCGCCCATACTGGGGCGGCCAGCACAGCGAACAGCAGGCACAGTGTCAAAAGCGAAATACGACGGCTCATTCTGTCTCCTTCAAGACAAGTCGGTATGCAAGATGCTTGACTAACACTCAGTATACTCAATTTTCTCCCCGATGTAGCATCCGTTGTTTGTACTGATTAGGTCATAATGCACGACCGTGTTTCCCCGCTTGTGCCTGGCACTTTTCGCCCTGGGTACTTTGCACGATGCATCCCGCACACCGGATTAGGCAGGTTACACCCGGATTTCAGTATTGACCGGACTTTTGTGTTTATCGCAAACCGCCCCTACCCGTTTATGGCTGATCGTGGTAGATTTGACTGCATATCCCAAATTTAGCCAGATAATTTGGGATATATATTTGGGATACCAGGACATGACGAACTTAAACGACCTTTATCGCATTGGTAATTTTAACGACACGTTCGCATTAGGCCATTATGCCCGGGTGATGGATGCCCTGGAACGACGCAGCGGGCAAATGGTAGCCTTTAAGGTGATGCGCCCCGAACATCTTTCCCCTGGTGGCGAAATTCGCTGGGAATACCGGGCGTTCGCCAACGAAGCCGACCTGCTTATGAAGCTGGCCGATAATCCACATGTGGTTGACCTGCTTGACTGTGGCTATATTGCCAATGAGAGCGAAACCCCCACCAGCGGCGAGATCGAGTCGTTCCGCCAGGACGTGATGGGCTTTACCCAGGCTATGCCAGACTTCGCGGCGCAGGGTTGGCGGCCTTACCTGACGCTGCAAAATCTGCCGCGTACCGACAACCTGCTTTACCTGATGAAAACGAATCAGCCTGGCAGTCGCTGGCGACTGCCCAGCGAAGAAGGTCTTGCTCTGACGTTGCAGTTTGCGGAAGTCTTGCGTCTGGCGCACCAGCGAGGCATCGTCTACCTGGACCACAAGCTGGAGCATGTATATTGGGATGGCGTACAACTGCGGATCATTGACCTGAACAGTTCTCGTCAGTTAGACCTGCATACCAATAACAACGCCCAGTTTTTTCGCAACGATATTCATAACCTGTGCGTGGGTATCCTCTACCCGATTTTTACCGGGCTTTCGCCGCAGAAAAGCACGCTGCGTCCGCAGCCGGGTAACGCTGAACAAGCCGAATCGCGTTACCAGGACATCACCAACCTCGATTTTGGCGTTGAGCCGAGCCTGAGCCGCCCGCTACAAGACCTGCTCCAGGCTGGAGCCGCCATGCAGGTGGATACGATTGAGGAATTTATGGTGGAACTCAGCCGGGTGGCTGCACTGCATGGGTGGGATTTTCCGCACCATTACACCAGCCCGATCAGCCGGGATGCTCGCACTCAGATGCGGGCCGGGTTATCCCGCCTGCGTGAGGGGCAGGAGTTGATCCACGAGGCGCGTGATCTGTTCCGCGAGGCCGCCATTCAGGACGGTATCACCGATGACCTGGAGTCCGAACTGCGGCGGCTGGTAAAATCGGTCAATAACATGCTCAATAATCGCGTGATTCCATAAGAAAAGCAGTGCCTATCGGAGATGACACAGCCCCTTTGTCAGGGGTTGTTTTGTTAGCTCGAGGTACGATTAGCCGTTAGACTCGCCCAGCCCGCCTCCGCTGGATTTCCGGCCAGAGCAGCAGGGAAATTAACCCGTTGAGGACGACAATCACCGTACTGCCTTCGTGCCCCATCACGCCCAGGGGCAGCGGCAGGTTGACCGCGAATACACTGATGATGAGGAGGATAATCACCCCGATAGAGAAGGTGATATTCTGCCAGACGACACGCCGCGCCTTGCGGCTCAGATTAATGGCGTAGTCAATCAGTTCGAGCTTGTCGCCCATCAGCACGAGGTCGGCGGTTTCCAATGCGACATCCGTTCCCGCCGCGCCCATCGCAATCCCGACTTCAGCGGTTGCCAGCGCCGGGGCATCATTAATGCCATCGCCGATCATCGCTACCGCGCCAATTGTCTCCTGCAATTCTTTGACGACGGCCACTTTTTCATCGGGCATCAGTTCGGCGTGAACCCGGTCTACGCCTACCTGATTGGCGATACTGCGGGCAACGGTGGGGTTATCCCCGGTGAGCATGACAACCTCAATCCCTTTCGCACGCAGGTCAGCCACCACTTTTTTGGCCTCCGGGCGCAGTTGGTCGGCAATCGCCAGGATACCCATCCAGTCACAGCGGTGGTCGCCATACTCGCACGCGCCGCAGTCTTCGCATTCGCCCTCGCGCACCACACCAATGACTGTTTTGCCTTGTTGTTCCAGGTGGTCTTTTGTTTCTGCCATGTGCGCCGGCATCGGGTTTTTCTGTTCCAGGTACTTGATGCTGCCCAGCCGCACGATACGGTTATCCACCTTCGAAACAACGCCCATCCCGGTGACAGCCTCGAAATCCTGCACTTCGCCCAGGGCAATGCCGCGTTCATGCGCCGCCAGGACAACCGCTTTCGCTAAAGGATGCTCCGAACGGGCCTCCACTGCCCCGGCCACCGAGAGCAGCTCGGTTTCATGCAGCTCACAGCAGGAAACCACGTCTGTAACCTGGGGTTTTGCCATTGTCAATGTGCCAGTCTTATCGAACGCCACGACTTTGATATTTGCCATCTGTTCCAGGTATGCGCCACCCTTGAACAATACGCCACCCCGCGCCGAGGCCGCAATTGCCGAGATGAATGCCGCCGGCACGCTAATCACCAATGCGCACGGCGAAGCCACCGTCATCAGCACCATTGCTGTATAGAAGTGGGCGTTGAAATTATCCACCAGTCCCAGCAGTGGTGGCACAATGATAAACAGCAGCACGCCGATAATGATCGCTCCGGCGTAATACTGCTCGAATTTTTCCAGGAAACGTTCGGTGGGCGCTTTGCTGTCCTGTGCTTCTTCCACCATTTTGATAATGCGAGCCAGCGTCGTATCCGACGCACTGCCAGTGGCCTCAACATCCAGCGCCCCTTGCTGGTTAAGCGTCCCAGCGAACACCTTGTCGCCTACGCCTTTTTCAACCGGAAGCGATTCGCCTGTGATGGGGGATTGGTCAATCGCCGAGCGCCCATTGACGATGATACCATCCACCGGGATGCGTTCGGCGGGTTGGATCAGCACGATGTCGCCCGGTTTTATGGCGGCCAGCTTGACGACCTGCACCGCGCCATCGCGCCGCACTTTTGCATCCGCCGGGTAGAGCTTGAGCAGACCCTTAATTGCCTGTCGGCTGCGGCCAATGGCGTAATCTTGCAGCACATTGCTCAATGAGAACAGGAAGAGCAGGATCGCACCTTCGTGCCACTGGTTGACGAGTGCTGCGCCCAGCGCCGCCAGAATCATCAACAAGTCCACATCCAACTTGCGTTCCATCAGGCTCTGGAGGGCGGTTTTTGCGCCAAAAAGCCCGCCCGCGACATACGATGTGACGTTGAAGACGAGGATCAGCGGCTCCGACCAACCGAAATGCCCGCCGGCGAGACTCAACAGAATCGCGGCCAGGGTGATGACCACCAGGCGCGGTTCTAGCCACTCTTGCGACAGCCAATTCACTGAAGGTTGTATTTCTTCCGTTTGAGTTTGTTCCACTGTGCTGATGACTGCACCCATGTAGTTTTCACCTGTGTAAAACGATATTCCGTATCCAATACTTTTATTTTAACACAGGTTTATGATTCTTGGCAACTGTGGTTTGTCACTATTTCCGCACTCTAATATCCTTCTTATCCAGTAGATAGATGTTCGCCAAAACGGCATCAGTACGTGTCAAAAACCGCTATAATAAAGGGGAGGTACCCTTGGAACCCTTTGGAGGTTCAACATGCGATTCCTGATCCGTTTGACCGGTGTGTTGACGGCACTGACGGCATTCACCAACCTGATTGAGGTTAAACGCCCGGCACAGGTTGTACTCCTGTTTCCGAAAGTCTTCGCCGGGGCTTTTGCGCCCTGGATGACTGTGATCGGTACCATCGTTGCTCTGTTTGGATTGAGGCGGCGTGACCGGGTGGCGCTGGTTAGCGGTGTGGTCGGGGCAGGTCTGGCTGCCCGCCATATCGCGCGGGTGACAGCTCCGCATAATGAATTTGAACGGGCTTTCGGCCCAGGCTGGGAGCAGCGTATCCCGTTGGAGCGCCGGGCGCAGATGCTCATCCAGCGCTGGCAGTTCCGGATGCCAGAGCCGCCTGCTGCCCGCCGGGAAACCAACGTGGCATTTGCCACATCGCCCGAAACCGGCAAAGCACTCCTCTGTGACCTGTGGATGCCCGCACCAGAAGTAACTCAGACTGGCCTTGCGGTGATTTATCTTCACGGTAGCGGCTGGCATTACCTGGATAAGGATTGTGGTACTTCTACCTTTTTCCGTTATTTGTCGGGGCAGGGGCACGTCATCATGGATGTAGCTTACAGCCTCGCGCCGCACGTCGGCTTGCCTGGTATGGTGGGCGATGTAAAGCGTGCTATCGCCTGGTTGAAAGCCCAGGCGGGGGAGTATGGGGTTGACCCGGCACGTATCGTCCTGATGGGCGGTTCGGCGGGTGGGCACCTCTCGCTGCTGGCGGGCTATACGCCGGATAACGCCGAACTGCGCCCCGTGGATGTGGGCGATGCCGACCTTTCGGTGTGTGGCGTAGTGGGTTATTACCCGGCTCCCGATACTGAATACTATTACCGCCATGCCTATGAACAGTTCGGGAAGATGTGGAGTAACAGCGATGAGATGCCGGAACTGTTTCGCTCGCTCATCGAGGAGAGTATGCGCTGGTTAGCTGATTACTGCCAGAAGGTCGGGCGGCCTGACATAGTCGTCCCAGTTGGCCGCGCCTTAACAACCCCCGCTGAGATGATGTCCCGCTTCCTGGGCGGCACGCCAGACGAGATTCCCGGTGTGTACCGGCTGGCTTCCCCGATGACGCATGTTGGGCCGCACTGCCCGCCCACATTACTGCTGAGTGGGGCGCATGATGTGGTGATGAAGCCGGTCACGATGACCCGGCTGCAAGGGGCACTCCAGTCTGCCGGTGTTCCCTGTCTGAATGTGTCTTTCGCCGATACCGATCATGGCTTTGATCTGTTCTTCCCGCGCAGCGCCCCGGTATTCCAGGCTGCCTTGTACGATGTTGAACGCTTCCTCGGGCTGCTGGCCCGCTGCCCGCCACCAACGCTATAGCAGCGCGATTTTTGCAGACATGGAGCCGAAGTAGGTTAGAATAGATGCACAAAAACCGCTGTAGAGGAGTTTCTGATGTCCAAATTATCACTATTGCGCCTCTTGGTGCTGGTGCTGATTGTCGGGCTGCTGCCCGTCGGGTTTCCGGCCTATGCCCAGGGGGTAACGTGCGACCTGAGTCCGTCGGCCCACCGTAGCCAGGGGCATGATTATTACGATAACGGGGAATATGAACTGGCGATTGAACACTACACCTGTGCCCTGGGGGCTGACCCGAATGATGTCTCGTCCCGGCGGCTGCGGGGTTCGGCCTATGGCTGGATTGGAGAATACGATCAGGCGCTGGAAGACCTCAATATTGCAATTGACCAGGATCGTTTCGATTGGAGTGCTTATAACCGCCGGGGCATCATCTATGAATTGATGGGTGATATTCCGACAGCCATTACCGACTATACCCGTGCGATTGACCTGGGTGGCGACAGTCCCTATATTCCTTACTATAATCGTGGCAGTATGTACTATCAGCTTAAAGACTACGATCAGGCACTGGCCGATTTTAATACAGCGCTGGAGGACAACCCGGAATATGCCTACGCCTATAACAACCGAGGGAATACCTACTATTCGATGGGGGATTACGAGCAGGCGATTGTTGACTACAATCTTTCGATTCAGTACCGGAATTCCGGTATGGACGTCCCATATTTTAACCTGGGATTGGCCTATAATAACCTGGGCGACTACGATCAGGCGTTGAGCAACCTCAACCAGGCACTCACCTACAATGATTCCTATGACCGGGCGTATCTGCTGCGTGGTAACGTCTACCAGACGCTGGAAGACCCGGCGGGCTACGCCGACTTCGCTACCTATGTTGAACTGGTGCGCACACAGACGCTGGATTGGTCGGCGGACGAGGTAATGGTGACGGGCGGGGCGCAGCTTTCGATGGAGACCGGTTTGGTTTATGAGATGGCCTTTAATGCCCAGGCCGGGCAGAATATCAGCGTAGCGGCAAAGGTGATCGGAAATGCCGAACTTGATCCGCTGCTGGTCATTCTCGACTCAGGCGGCAATGCAGTTGCCGGGGACGATGATAGTGGTCTCAACCTGGATGCCGTGATCCGCAATTTCACACCTTCGGTCACAGATACCTATACGCTTCTGGTCGCGCATGGGGACGGCGGTAGCAATGGTGAGATCAATCTCACCCTCGTGGTGGGTGGTGCGGCTGCCGATGCGCCGGAAATCTATAATCTGTATGTGGGTAACCGCGCTTCGGTCTTTACTACCGGCAGGGATCGCCTGAATCTGCGTTCTGGGCCGGGGCTGAGCTTCGAAATTGTTGACCGGTTGGAAAAGGCGGAAGTGGTCATCCTGCTGGAAGGCCCGCATAAAGCGGATGGCTATGCCTGGTGGCGTATCCAGACGACTGACGGCACGGTAGGATGGTCGGTGGAGCGGGTAGAAACGGAGCAGACGCTGCAACCGGCGCTGGAACTGGGTGAGCAGGCGATTGTGAATACGGTGGGCGATACGCTCAATCTGCGATCCGGGCCTGGTGTGGATTTCGATGTGGTGGCACAGTTAGCGCAAGGCGCGGTGGTGACAGTGCTCGAAGGTCCTCAGTTTGGCGGTGACTTTACCTGGTGGAAGATTCGCGCCGAAGATGGCGTAGAGGGCTGGTCGGTGGAACGCGCTGATGGCGAGCGCACGCTGGTCGGCATCCCCCTGCCGCAGAATGGGGAGTAACCCCTGAACAACCTTTAGGTGCGGGGGACGAGGCATACCCTTGTCCCTATAAAGTGCAAACTGTTTCTTAAATACGGTGTTCTGGTGCTGATACGGATTGTGAATGCGTTGAAACATACTTTGCTGGCCGCAAGTTGCGGCCTTTTATTGGCGTTGGCCCTGGTCGCGTGTAGTCCAAGTGCGGCGAACTCGGCGGCAGATGCGACGGCGACTATGCCTCCTCCCACAGCCCCTTCAACGGCCACCGCGACGGCAACGCAGGTGCTGCCTTCCCCCACGCCGTTTGTGATGCCGACAGCGCCCCCGTCACCCGGCGCTGCCTGCCCCGGCACGCTTCCTGAGCGCCTGATTTTGCACGAACGGGGCCGGGTGATGGATGATGACCCTCGCCCGCTCAACCTGCGCCGTGAACCGAACACGGAGAGCCGCCGCCTGACACAGATACCCTCGCTGGGTGTGTTTTATGTGCTGCAGGGGCCGGAATGCGGCGAGGAGTATGCTTGGTATTTTGTGGAGTATAACGGGTTTGAGGGCTGGATTGCTGAGGGAGACCTGACCAGCTATTATGTCGAGCCGTTTCCGCCCGGGTAGCGCAACGTTCAGGCCTGATTACCGTATAATAAGTCGTGGTAGCTGGTGGCGAAAGGGTAGGGGGTATGGATAGAAAAACGATACGGAATGGGGCGATACTTGTCGGCGTCGTGGCGCTGGTGATTATCGGCCTGAGTCTTGTCAGTGCGTTTGTCACATCGGTTGTACCTGTTCTTATCACGGCAGTGGTGGCTTTTATCTTGGGGCGCATGTCGGTCAACACGAACCTGCTTGACCTGGTACGCCGGGGGCGGCAATCGGCCATCAAATCTACCCCAAAACCGGCAACAAAGCCCGCTGCGAAACCCGCCAGTGCTGAAGCTGGGCCCGCCGAAAAACCGAAAGTGGTTGAGGTACTGGTGCAACCCGAAGCGGATGATGTGGATTTCAAGGTCAAAACGGTGGAAGATGTGCTGAAGGAATCGCGTCGCCTGGAAGAGGAAATCTCCAAGCGTAACACAGAATATGACCCTACCGCCGCATTGGAGGAGCGCCGCCGTCGTCTGCTGGGCGACCAGTCGGGCGATCAGTAATGGCGTTTCAATTCGGCGATGGGCTTGTTACTGTCTCCATTATCCATGAGGATTCCTGAGAACTTCATGCCGGAACTCATTAATGTTGTATGATGGACCTCTTCGCCAAGACAATCACGGCAGGGCATTTTTCAGAACCATGCAGTCGTTTGAAAACTCATTATTTTCACGAAGAATAGTGAGCTTAAGCCCACTGTTCTGAGGGAGAAACATAGCCTTTCAAACGGTCTCTAAAGGGCGCATAGGGGCATCATATATCATGCCCCTACGGGAAAACAAAACGCCGGTTTTCAAAAGTGTCGTCCTCTGAAGCCAGGACAACAGAGTGAAGCATTAATCAGTGGATGCTCACCCTTTATATTGTGGAAGAGCAGTCCAGACTACCGGCTCTCGGTATGGGATAGGGACATCCGTCTGTTCATCCCCGATTAGGTGAGTATCGCCCTTACCTTATACCTGCATAACCGGGGCTTGTTCAGTGACCAGCTTTGGTTGTGTCATAAGAGAAACGACCACCAATACACCGAAGCTGAACGGAATCGAGATAATCCCAGGGTTTTCAAGTGGAACCGGAGCGTTGGCCGCACCTAACCCGTAAATATCCCACATCATCGGTGAAAAGAGGATCAACCCCAGCGACCCGACTATTCCGGCCAGGATAGAAGCAGTAATTCCCTTGGCCGTCGTCTTCTTCCAGAACAGCAGCATCAGAATTGATGGTAGATTTGCCGAGGCGGCCACCGCAAACGCCAGCCCCACCAGAAAAGACACGTTACTGTCTTTGAAGAGTATCCCACACAGGATCGCAATACCGCCAACTATGATTGCTACACTCTTCCCGGCACGGACCTGCGCCTTTTCGGTCAACCTCATCCCCAGGAAATGATGCATCAGGTCATGGACAACCGCGCCAGACGAAGCGACGATCAAGCCGCTGACCGTGCCCAGCACAGTCGCAAAGGCCAACGCTGAAATACACGCGAACAGGATGATGCCGAAGTTCTGAGCTAACAGCGGGGCTGACATATTGCTGCTTTCGACATCCAGCACGCCGCTGACCATCGCGCCCATGCCCAGAAACAGGGTCAGGATATAGAAGAAACCGATGGCCGTAATGGCGACAACGGTTGATTTACGAGCATCACGCTGGCTGTGTACCGTGTAGTAGCGAATAAGAATATGGGGCAGCGCCGCAGTCCCCAGGAACAAGGCGAGCATTAACGACACAAAATCCAGCTTGGATAGCAGAGTTGAACCTTCATCGATCTTGAAGCGGACTCCCGGACGCATGAGGTCTTCGCCCGGCGTAATCGTTTGATACCAGACCGTCACGCTGTCACCCACATGATTAAATTTGACAGGAATAAATCGGATAACATCGCTTTCCTGAATCGTTGCCAGGAATTGAAACGGACCGACACGATCGATGCTGCCCACTTCTTCGCCGTTAACTATGATCCTGGAGAATGACCCTATCTGGAAAAATTCCCGGTCTTCCTGAGGAGCTCCGTTGTAGAGCACCGTACCATCGGTTCTCATTGTACGGGAAAGTGTCTCCTGTAGCTGAACTGCCGCGCCTTCCCCTGTCACGCTCCACCACGTTTGAACAGAGTCCTGCTCCAGCAGAACGAGTTGGACACTACCTTCCTGGCGCTGAGCGACGATTTCGTACCGGGCGTCGCTGACCGCAACAACCGCACCATCATCTCCCAGTGTGGCGTCAAGTGTCACTGGTTGGTGAAAATCCGCGCTGGGCGTGGACGACATGCCGTTATTGAGCATGGCAATCACTAGTAAAGTTGAGAAGAAAATGAGCAAGCCACCCTTTAGAAACTGAACATAGGTGGTGGATGTCATTCCCGCTGTTGCCACGATGAAAATGACGATCATGCCGACGATCACTACACCTACGTAATGCGGCAAACCCATCAAGGGCATGACCAGCGCCCCAGCGCCTACCATCTGCGGGATCAGATAGCACACCGAGACGACCAGCGCGCTGATACCCGCCATAAGCTGAATACCTTTGGAATTAAACGCAGAATCCAACGCATCTGAAAGCGTGTATTTCCCCAACCGTTTCAGGGGTTCGGCAACGACAAACAGCGCCACCACCCACCCCGCCAGAAAACCAATCGAGTAGAGAAAGCCGTCATAGCCGTAAAAGGCAATCATCCCGGCAATACCCAGGAAGGATGCCGCTGAAAGATAGTCTCCGGCAAAAGCGATCCCATTCACAACCCAGTGAATGTGGCCTCCAGCAGCAAAGTAGTCTTTGGCATTTTTTGTGCGTTTGGCAAAATAAAAAGAAATCCATAAGACCATCACAACGAATGCAACGAACACACCAATCGCAATTGGCGAGGCTTCATAGATCATGATTTACTTATCCTCAGTATGATTCATACGATCTTCGGCGCGGCTGCACATGATGTTGTAAATCAGTCCCATCACGATTGCGAGGATGATCAATCCGAGTCCATAAACAACTGCCAGATTCAGCCCTGCCAAAAAAACCTGCCCCATCAACCCGGGGGTGAATGTGTTGATGAGTACAAAAGTGGCATAGGCCATGGCGTATATGGCAAACAATATAAGACCGACTCGCGTTTTGTACATCGAGGCGGCATCATCTCCTATCTCTGGTGCAGGTTTATGTTGCATGGTATTCCTTTCGACTACTATGACGATCTCGGTTGCGATCCAGCAGCAGACCCAACAATCCCACCGAACTGGGATAAACAGCCGGTGAGCGTTGGTGGAATGGGATTGGGCGGTACAGGGTGAAGGTATATGGCTGCATTTAGGTCCCGCAAAAATGCGCCTCTCCTGCAACCATCTTCCACTCGCGCTGCCGTGGGGTTATACGCTGGCTGGATAGAATTCGTTCTATAGCCAGCGTGATTGTGAAAATTATAGCAATCGAAGATTAAGAAGGCAACTGATTGGGCAAATACATTGTTCTCGCACACATGCTCGGTGTTTTCCGGTACGCAGTGGTCATGGAATGGACACGGGGGACGTGGCTGCCCCACGATATAAATCAGCTACAAGACCACCATCTGCCGCCGCTTTCAATACAACTGATGCTCATAGTGCGCTTAAGAATTTCCAAATGCCCCTGTATCTTTGAGGCGGCGCCCAAAAGCGCTACAATAGCGGCTTCATTTTGTGACGAGTGGCACAATCATGTCCTCCGGTATGAGGCTCATGTGATTTGCCGTTTGTTGTTGTTTGTAACCTTAGAGGGTATGACCATGTCAGAACTGCTTACTTTTTTTCAGAACCAGCGCGACCAGATGGTGGATTTTCTCAACACGTTGATTAATTATGAGACTCCCACCACCGACAAAGCCCATGTAGACAAGATGGGCAATTTTTTGGCGACGGAGTTTGAACGTCTGGGTGCGTCCGTGACTCGTTACCCGCAAACTGAGGTGGGCGATTTCCTGCTGGCGAAGTGGAATGCGGGCGCTCCCGGCAAGCCAATCATGTTCCTCATTCATCTCGATACGGTGTGGCCGCTGGGGACGCTGGCGAAACGCCCGCCAACGATTGATGCTGACGGCAAGCTTTTCGGGCCGGGTGCGGTGGATATGAAGGGCGGCATCACGTTAGCCACCTGGAGTATTCGCGGATTGGTCGAGCGCGGTGAACTGCCGAGCCGTCCGATCTGGGTTCTGGTGACGAGCGACGAAGAAGTGGGCAGCATCTATTCTGAGCCGGTTATCCGCGAGGTTGCTGCCCAATGCGGCCTCGTACTCGTGATGGAGCCGGCCACGAAAGAAGAAGCCCTCAAGACCTGGCGCAAGGGAGTCGGTACCTACCATCTTTCGATTGAAGGCCGCGCCTCGCACGCCGGGAACGCGCCGGAGCAGGGGATTAATGCGGTGGTCGAATTGGCGCAGCAGATCATGGCGATCAACGCGCTGAACGACCTGCGGAATGGCACATCGGTTTCAGTGACGGTGGTCAAAGGGGGTATCGCCAGCAATGTGATTCCCGACCACGCCGAAGCGCAGATTGATGTGCGGACGATGACCGACCAGGCCTGGTCAAATATTCAGGAGAAACTTCAGGCCCTGCACTCGTTCGTCCCCGGTACAAAACTGCATATTGAGGCGCATCATGCTCGCGGCCCGATGGAGCATAACGAACAGATGGTGCGCTCCTTCGCGCAGTGCAAGGCGATTGGCGAACGCTACGGCCTGAGCATCCATGAGGACGGTAGTGGTGGCGGCTCGGACGGTAACTTCACGGCGCACATGGGCATCCCGACCTTAGATGGTCTCGGCCCGCAAGGAGATGGCCTGCACGCACTGCACGAGCACGTGGTGGTCAACAGTCTGCCGCGTCGGGCGACCCTATTAGCAGCTATGCTCAAAGAGTGGGTGTGCGAGTAGTTCGCCAGCAAGGTTAATCTGTCAGACATAGGGGCAGCCCGATGTGGTTTCCCGGCGGAAGCGCTATCATTCTCATTTTGTTGAGGTAGTAGTCTGAGCCTGGAGACGAAGTGCTGCGTGTGAGACACCATGCGGCGCTTTTTGTGACATGATAACCTGAAGGATGAGTTCCTATGACGATGATCCAGGGAAACGGGCTGTACTTGCGTCCTTATATTTTGGACGATGCCGAGGCCGTACTGGCCGGAGCGAATGAGCCAGTAGGCCGCAAGCTAACCGGCACACAAATGACTTTCACGATGGAGCAGGTAGTCGCATATATCGAGAACAGCCAAATAGGTATTGATGACAGCCGCGCCGGGTTTGTTATCTGTCTGCTGGATGGGACGGTGACGGGCGAAGTCGTGATTAACCAGATAGACACCGACAACCACAGCGCCAATATCCGTATCGCGCTGTTCACTGAACAGTATTTCGGCCAAGGGCTGGGGACGGAAGCGTTGCGCCTGATGCTCAATTACGGCTTCGAGACACTCAACTTGCACCGGATTTCATTGGGAGTCTACGCCTTTAACCCGCGTGCCATTCATGTCTACGAAAAACTGGGGTTCAAACGGGAAGGGATACTGCGCGATGCCCTATACTATGATGGTAATTATCATGATGAGATCATCATGAGTATCCTGGCACATGAGTGGGGCAGTCGTGCATGACTGCCCACGATGTTCACCGCTATCACCCGTAGGGAATTTATTCGGCGCTCTCGCCATTCAACCGCTGCACAAGCGCTTCATATTGTTCCAGGTAGCTCTTGAACATGCGCCGACCCTCTTTGGTCAACATACACTCAGTATGAGTATACTTTCCCTTAAACCCCTTGCGGATAGTCACATAGCCGCCTTCCTCCAGTTTGCTTAACTGAGCCGATAGATTGCCTTTGGTTAACCCTGTGGCGTTAAGCAAATACTTGAAGTCCGCACTCTGGCAAGCCGAAAGTACCGCCATTATCGCCAGTCGCGCCGGTTCATGAATCAGCCGGTCAATTTGTGTCAGTTCCTTGATTTCATCGCTCACAATGGTTCCTCCCGTGCCGCCTGAATTTTCTGGCGCAGCGGCCCCATTCCACTGATGCCCAGGGCTGCACCCCAGATTAAGCCCCATATCAGCACCATTTGACCGATAGTCAGTGGCAGGACAATCAGCAGTGTCGGCACAACCGCGCCGAACAGTCCGACTCGGCGCAAACGCGACAAGCCCAGTATGTTCCCCATTGTGATCAATGTGTAGCCGAATGACCAACCGCTGGCGATATAGATCATTTTCATTAGGAATAAATCACCCACTGGGAAAATGACTTGTAATAGGACGCCGAGCGCGATTCCAGCCAAAAGGACCCCAACTGAGATAAGCGTCACGCGTAAGGGGACAATCTGACGGTTGGGTTTGACCAGCCCGCTTTCCCGCCACAGCCAGCGCCGCCGGGCGAACCGCATCGCCAGCAGTGCGACCAATGCCAGCAGTGCCGGCAGCAGCACGACCAGTTGAATAGACAGCCCCGTCCAGGCCCCAATCGTTCGCATCCACCCGGCCAGAACCGGCATCCAGATGCCAATCAGATCAAAAACGAACCAGGCCGTTAATCCGATGGCTGCCATCATAACCGCCAGCTGCATCTCACGCAGCCCGTCTACAAATTCATACTGCTGCGTTTGTTGGATCAACTTTTTCACGTCAGGTTGTGTGTTCATGATTATCCTCCCAAGTTAGATTGAAGAACTCTCTATACATCGTACTATAAACAGGTTTATAATGTAAACTAGTTTATATATACAGTATGCACAATTCTTTTGAGGATTGTCTCATTGACAGGCTAGGCACGGGTTTAAGAGGTGGAGGAGAGGTGAAATAAGGTATTCACCTGATTGGCGGCAGAGCGATACCGGAACATCTTCGGCCAACGGTCAGCGGCCTCTTGAAATGCTGGTGTCTGGCAAAAGGGGAAAGTCTCAGACTCTCCCCTGCACCCTGCATTCTTTCCGGTAAATACGCAAAAGTGGGAGCTGCGAACCATCCGCTGTGAGGACGAATACATTCGCAGTTTCTTGGTATCAGATTGCCTTAATTTCTACAGCTTGGCGAACTTCTCTAACAGCTTGCCATTGGGATTGCCATTGCCATCCACCATACCGTACCCATTATCCATATAGTGTGACCATGCGTACCACATGGTGGCCGTGACTTTGCCGGGGAAGCGATCTTTGAGCCGGTTGATGAAGTTCTCAGCATAGTCCTCAACTTCTTCTGGCGGTGCGATACGTTTGTCATGTTCCGGCCTGCTCTGGTCAAGTACACCCCACTCAGTAATCCAGATGGGCTTTCCGGGGATCACCTGGCTGTAGGCTACGACGTCATCATCAATCAACCCAAACCGGCCATACCCGAATGTCTTGGCTTTCTGATCCAGCACGCCCGCCCGCCCGTACGAATGACAGGCGATGCCATCCGGGAGTGGGACATTCGGGAAGAGTTTTTTCATCTCGCTGATGGCAGCTTCAGCGTATTTCTTACCAGTTACCGGCCCACCGACATGCCCGCCGGTGATTATCGGCGTAGTTTTATCCACGGCCCGGATCGCCTGGATTGCTTGTCCCAGCATCCGGCCATAGTCCTTGTCTTTGATCGGGACGGCTGCGCGTGCATTTTCAGGCGCGGTATCCTGCTCGTTCCAGATCTGGTAGGCGTGAACCAGGCCAGTCCCGGCGAACAATTTTGCGGAACGTTGGGCGAAATCGGCGTAAATGGGGATAAATTCTTCCCAGGCCTTCGGTTCGTTATACATCCCGGCAAAATTATATTTGAACCCGCCATCCGGTTTACGGGCTGCCTCGCCATAAAGCTGGTGTGTGAAGACCATCAGCACTTTCATGCCGGCATCCACATACGGTTTAAGCTGCTGCCTGTAATAATTAAACTTGCCCTCAATGTCGGTGTTGCCGTACCGGTGATGCGGGTCGTCATCGGCGTGCGGCTTGGTCGGGTCGAGTGAGACGTTGAACTTCACCCGTATCCAGCCGATGCCTTTCATTGGAGACGGGCCAGGGTTGCCGCGTTCGTTATAAAAATCAACATTCATGCCGTTCAGTCCGGCTTCCGGCGGTTTGGGAATTTCCGGCGGGATTGGGCCGTCATACGGCAGCAGCAGCCAGGCCGCTGTAAATCCTTCGATATCTCCGGTTAGGTTCCTGACCTTCAGCCATTGGTCCTTCTTCCCCAGTTTGGCGGCGGTTGCCTCCGCGTCTTCTAGCGATTCGAGGACATCCAGCGGGGTGACAGTCCCTACCACGTTGTCAATAGATGAGTCGGCGGTCGTGCGCACGTTGAGGGCGCTGCGGACATTGGGGACGACATAGGTGATAACAGGTTTTTCGATGTCATCTTTGGTTTCCTTGACTTCCGGTTCGACCAGTAGGTCAGACACGTTAAGTATCTCGTAAAGTGTCAGACGTACTTCCGGCCCGGCGCAGGTGCCGAGGGTATCACCCGCCATGACCTCCTGCCCGGCTTCAACTGCCACACTGGCGAGGTTGGCGTATGTCAGAATGTAGCTGCCGGAGGTAATTTGAACGTAGTTGTCTCCGGCGGCCTCCACGACACCATCTGTTCCGGCAGAAATCATCGTCCCTTGTGGCGCGTGGATACCAACCATACCCACTTTCGGGTCGAATGGGGTGGTGATCGTGGCTGGTCGGGCCGCCGACGGCCATTGAATCGACAAAGAACTCATGTGAACCTCCTTATATTGAAGACGGATGGATTTGACTTCAAAGTGACAGGTCTCTCTAAAATACGCTTGGCAACAAGCAGGCCAAAACATCTTTATAAAGTACGACCTGGCAGGGACTTGTTGTTCGTTCGCTGGCGGCATAAGGGATTGTTACATCGTTCACGCCTATTCTTTGAACTTGTCACGGAATACCGCGATCTGGGCAGCGTGTTCTCGCTTATGGCCGTAAAAGGTGTAGACGATGTAATCGTCCAGCGAGTACGCTGCACCATACCAGGGCAGTGTGCCGGTCTCCGGCCATTTTTCGGCAGGAACGCGGGTAACCATGTCTCGAATCTGGTCATAGGTGGCATTGTATTCAGCCCATATCGCCGCCGGAGTTTTTTGCTTGCGGGCTTCAACTTCGGCATCATTGAATCCGTGCGGCCCCAAATCGGCTAGCCTCTTCATATAAGGCATCGCCCCACTGATTCCGATGAAAGGCATCAATACCTCTGCCAGCCAGCCTTCATAGGAAGCCAGGTGGCTGATGATGTCTTTGGTTGACCACACACCACAAACACCCCCGGTTTCCCACTCCGCTTCTGGAAAACCTTCGATGACATCCAATATCGTTTTGTGTCCGTATTTGAGTATATCGCCCGGATTCATCCTGTGTCTGCCTTTTCTTTAAGATGATATATATTCGATTAAATTAAATAGTATGATTAGTATACTGGTAAAAATAGATGTGTGCTTGTGCCAGCCGTGAACGCTGTGTGGGTGCATTTCAGATTATTGACGGCGTGATGACGGTAATAACCACACCAATCCCATACGCAAGCCTCATGCCTGCCTTTCACATTCCGCTCAAGCGCGTAACCGAAAGAAATCCACCCAAATGGATCGGATTCGTAGCGACGAGGCAGGCCTCGTCAGTTGAAAACTTTCCACTTTCAACTCGATACAAATGTTCTAACAAATGATCACCATTCACAACCCGTTTTGTGCTATGCTCGTGCTATGCTGATACCACCAACACCTCGACACGCGACCCCCAGAACCCGGTTTCCCACCATTTTTGCAGCAAAATCGTGCATTTTGCAGCACAGGTACACCACCACTCACGGGAGGATTGCGGCAATCGTAGCAATTGCAGCACAAATCCGTTTTGTAGCAAAAACACCCGGCCTCTTCCCCTGTTTGCCTGGTCTGAATACCATTTCCTGGTAGTAAAATGCGGCACATCCGTCTCACTAAGCGGCAAAACCTCCGGCACGGCTTGCCTGATATACTGCCCAGATAGTGAAATGCACCCACGCTGCGTGCCTGTCTTGACACTCCCGAACAAACCTGCTACGATGCGTGGTAGAAAATCACATACTCTCATCAAGAGCGAGGGAGGGAACGGCCCTATGAACTCGCGGCAACCCCCGAAGCGTCGGGAAGGTGCTAACTCCGGCAGGGTGTTATAACCTGGCAGATGAGCGGATACCCAATGGGACATGATCACGCTCCTTCACTGCCAAAGGGGCGTTTTTGTTATAGGGGTATGGAACTAGGGCGCGATGTACAACCCATCTGACTTGAACCATTTGCGCGAGACCGCCCAGGCGCGGGAGTGGGGGGAATCACAGGTGATTCTCACCCGGTTACTCCTGGGACTGGATTTCTATGCTGGCTTGGAAATTGGCCTGGCACGCGCGCACACGCATTTGCCTCTGTTTGAGGCGCAACATCCCGAAGCGGTCTGGGCGCGGCAGCTCCTGGTTGGGATCGTATCGTATGGTACAGCGCCGGAGATGCTCCCGCCGGCGGCCTACGACTCGTATCCCAGCCCTGGCGCGTCCAACTTTATCACGGCGGTGATGGAACTGGTGCGGAGTGTGGAACGCAAAACGCTGCTGGAAAATCGGATTCGTTTTGTGGCGAATGCTCTCGTCAACATTCTCCTGGCAGAGCTGGCGGCTTACTGGTATGGGCAGCATCCCGCCGCCTGGGAAGACCAGCGTCAGCACGGGGATGAAGTAGACTCGGAAACCGGATTGATGGTGCGCCAGCGCATACAGGCGCGCTTCTGGCTGGATGGAGAGGTTGCCCGGCGTGATACGGCGGCGTGGCTGGCGTTGGCGGACACGTTAGAAACCAATGGTGCAAGTCATAACGAGAACTCGGCAATACTGAGTGTGAAGGCATGG
>CALJKV010000101.1 GCA_937974245.1 uncultured Chloroflexota bacterium
TCTGTCCATTCCCTCAGTTTATTCTGGCTGCCGCTACTTTTCAAATGGCTTCTGACGGACTTTGAAGCCGCCTATTTATCCTCCATTAGTTGAGGCAAGGCCATTATGCCATGAAAATAAATAGGTTATCTTTGAGGTTAAAGCTCATAATCGGTTTGATGCTTTTGATCTTAATAATAGCAGTGACTTTGGAAATCATTACATATAGGGATACTTTTCCTGAAATTAAGGATGTATTTACATTTACCGCTGAGACACAGCAAGCCAGCGTAACCCAAACTCAAAGCAAGTAGCATTTTCCTGCTTGGTTAAGCATATTATTTGTAGCTTGTAGAGATGTAATGAGAGAAAACAATCTCCGAAGCAATCACCTCTGGCGTTTGTGTACTCCGCATAGAGGGACGAAGGCGATTTCATCTATTGTATGCGGTGATGGTACGGCACAAGGTGCTATTATGTTGCTCAAAACATAAGCACCCGCCATCTCTAGATAAGCAGGTGTTTAGCTCTCACGTGAGTGAGATTTCACGGGCGAGCCATGGCTCGCCCCTACTTTTGACCTATTGGTTCAAGCAGATAATCGTGTGGTGTCAACGAGGGCGGCCACACCGGGTCGCCCCTACGAATCCTGTATCAGTTATTATTGCCCGGCGATACGCCAGGCGGCTTTGACCGTGTTGTAGAGCAACATAGTGATGGTCATGGGGCCGACGCCACCCGGCACTTTGCTGATCGCCCCGGCAACTTCTTTGGCCGCTTCAAAGTCCACATCCCCGACGAAGCGATAGCCCTTGCTGCTGGCTGGATCATCCACCTGGTTGGTGCCGACATCAATCACCACCGCGCCGGGCTTGAGCCACTCGGCTTTCACGAATTCCGGTTGGCCGATAGCGGCGATCACGATGTCCGCCTGCTTGACGATGCCGGGTATATCCTTAGTGCGGCTGTGGCAGATGGTGACGGTGGCGTTGGCTTTGAGGAGCATCATGGCCGCTGGAAGCCCGACAATGTTGCTGCGCCCGATGACCACCGCATTCGCGCCGGAAATCTTCGCACCGACCTCTTCCAGCAGCACCATACAGCCGGTGGGGGTCGCCGGGGTGAATGTTGGTTCACGTCCCTTCATGGCGAGTTTGCCGATATTGATGGGATGGAAACCGTCCACGTCTTTATCCAGGCTGACGAGCTGGAGTATCTTTTCCTCATCAATCTGTTTGGGGAGCGGGAGCTGCACGAGAATCCCATGCACTTTCGGGTCGTTGTTGAGCTGGCGCACTGCCGCTTCGACCTCGGCCTGGGTGCTGCTGGAATCCATCACATGCGCAGTTGATTCAATGCCAATCTGCTCACAAGCCCGCCGCTTCATGCGAACGTATTGGGCCGATGCCGGATCATCCCCCGCCAGCACGGCGCCCAACCCGGGCGCGTACCCGTGCCGCTTTTTGAAACGGGTGACTTCTGCCGTCAACTCGTTGCGCATCCGTTCCGCTACTGCGGTTCCATTAATAATTGTCGCTGTCATGGGTGCAATACAGTCCTTCCGTGCTATTGAAGTTCGGATACCAACAGCATAACATGAGAGATGTAGGGAAACGAGTGAGGAAGGTTATGATTTTTGCCGGACAAATTGTAAACGCATTTGAACAACTTGCCGACAAAACCTAAGCCGATATTTTGACAGATTAGAGTACCATAAATAAGAGGTAGGAATCGGCAAGCCCCTGGCTGGTCTGATTTTCCATATCAAATCCGACTTCCATGATTGGGATGAGAGGTCAAGCACTTATGAATGCACAGCACGCCAGCCCTAAAGCAGCACGGCGGCGATCATCGGGTCAGGCATTAATTGAATATGCGCTGATCCTGATTCTGGTCGTCATCGCCCTGGCCGCGGCCTTGATCGCGACTGGCCCGGCTCTGGGGAACGTTTTCAGTAACACGGTGTATAACCTGCTGGGACAGGATACGACGCCTTCGGACTTATCCGGTGCGGGGCCGGTTGCCTTCTGGCAGACCGTCACCGCAGTGGCACTGAATCCCCCGCAGGAAACCCCGTTCCCGACGAACCTGCCGCCACCAGACACGGTTGAGCCGACAGAAGGACCGTCCCCGACACCGTCTCCGACAGTGCCCTCGCCGACGCCGACGCCGACTAAGACGGATACAATCACCCCAACCGCGACAGATGCGGAATTTATCGCGCCGCATATTGATCCGATTGACCACCCCGATTGGTGGCGGACGGATACCAGCGCCTGGTTGGGCGGTGAGGATTGGAAGGGCGAATACTTCCCCAACACCAGTCTGAGTGGTACGCCGGTTGAATACCTGGGCCGTAATTTCATCTGGAATTATGAGCTTCAGAGCCTCTGGGGACCTGGCATTCACAATAACCACAAGCGGAATATCAATTTTGACTGGGGCGGTGGTTCACCGTTACCGGGTTGGGCAAACGACAATTTCTCGATACGGTGGACGCGGACAATCCAGGTTTTGAGTGATATTACGCTCAACTTCAGTGTTGAAGCTGACGACTACTACAGCTTCAAGATTGATTCCACGACGGTATGGAGCCAGTGGACGAGTGGCAGCCGCAGCACGAACCAGACACTGACCGCCGGGACACATACACTGATCTTTGAGTTCCGGGAAAACAGTGGTAATGCGCGTGCATTCCTTGATATCACCCTGCCGAAACGCAGCACGCCGGCTGACCAAAATCTGGGCGGCGGCGATCCGCGTTGTGCCTGGGGCCGTATTACCGGAACACAACCGAATACACTGGCCTGGGCCTGGTTTGACAATGCTACCGATACGAATGGCATTGAACCCAATATGCTTTGCCACCTGGAACTGCGCGGCTATGTGGATATTGGCGGCCTCGTCAGCCCGGAACTCAACTTCTGGGATGTCTGGGATTTCCAGGCGGGCGCGACGGCTGACCTGCAAATCGCACAATACGCACCCTATGGTGCTGATTTCGCCAGTGGCGGCCCTAACTGGGCAGCCGGGCTGACGATTCCTTTGCATGCGAGTGGGTCGAACTATAACTGGACACGGAATGTGGTAGACCTCTCCGGCCTGGGATACACGCAGGTGGCGTATCGCTTCCGGGTACGCAGCACCGCCGGGGCGGGTATTCGCCGCTGGTTCATTGATGATGTCAATATCACGAACCGGAATACCCGAACGTTTACAGTGTGTCACGACGATAAGTTCACCTGCGGGATGGCGTGGAACCTCGACTCGCAGAATCAGAAGAGCGACTTCATCTCGTCTGGTCGCTTCGAATTGACGACTAATAATGCTCATTTGGGCGATACAGCCGCCATGAGCTGGGATTCCAGCCCCACCGGGAACTATGACGACTTTGGCTGGCAGCAGGACGCGACCAATGATGTTCGTATCCACTATGTTGAGTTCAACGGCGACATCAACCTGACGGACATCCTCCCCGATGGTTCCGGCGGACAACCGGACTGGCAGGGTGATGATGGTATGCCGATGCTCTCCTTCTGGAGTGCCTATGATCTTGACTCGGGAGATCGCATCGAAATTCAGTGGACGCGGGATGCGCGGGACAATGTGCCGGATACCTGGACACGGGCTGGTAACGTGCTGGCGACCGGGCAGTCCACAGCAGGATATGAGTTTGTTGAGTTCCTGTTGAATGCAGTCCCGAACTGGTACAGCCAGCCATTTAGGTTGCGTTTCGCCCTGATTGTTGACAAAAACAGCAACAGCCGCGATGGTTGGTACATTGATGACATCACCCTCGAACGCGAAGGGCTGCCGCGCTACAGCCAGTATCCTTTCTGCGATGATGCTGAACGCGGGATTGATAACTGGTTCTTCACCGGGTCGTGGGGGATGACCTCCAGCAGCGGCTATGGTGGTGCCGGGCATTCCTTCACCGACAGTCCATTGGGCAACTATGCACATGGTTCAAACAACTCGCTTGAACTGCGCTACCCGATTGACTACAACAATGACACGCCGGAAAATCTGACGGTTTGGGGCGGCAATAAGGACTGTAACAACAACCCGTCCGGCCCGGCAGTACATCCGATGCTGTCCTTCTGGCATTGGCGGAACCTGAACCCCAATGAAGCGATATACGTGGACATCTTCCGTCCAGCCAACACAGATACGGGTACGGCATCTATCGCCTGGACGCCAGTGTGGAGCTATACCTACAACAGCACGACCCGCGACCAGCTCGCCTGGGAACGAGTCGAAATTGACATGGTGGCGGCTATCCAGCAGGCTACCGGGTTGAGTTGGGCGGCACTGAAGAGCAATGCCGATACGCATGATGATGACTTCTACTTCCGTATCCGGTTGGATGCCCGCTCGAATTCGTCTGTTGACGATGGTATCTATGTGGACAATGTGAATGTCTACGAAAAACAGGAAGTCGTCCACAAGTTGTGGAGTCAGATGGATAATCCCGGTGGCCTGGGTTTGGGCGGTGGCAACTTTATCGACAATATTGACCAACCATCCGCCTGGTGGACTCGGTGGTATGCTGGTGGCGACTGGTTCGGGATTGACTGGGATCGTCGCAGTTTGTTGCGGTCATTCCATGACAGCCCGCCGGAAAACACCAACTACCGGCATAATACCTACGGCGTCCTGGAAATGAGTACTGTCATTGACCTGCGCGGGACTCAGGCCAGCGACAACCCGATCATGTACTTCTGGACCCACTTTAACGTTGGCGATAACGACTATGTTATGGTGCAGTTCGCGCCGGAAAATACATCCCAGACGGTGCAGCAGTATGAACGCCTGTACGGTTGGGATGCCTGGCAAACGGTCTGGATACAAAGTGAATGGGCGCGGCGGGATACCTGGGGACGCGAACAGATTGATCTGTCGTCGTTCATTGGGACGCGAATCCGTGTGCGGTTCCTGGTGTACTCTTACAGCGGAAGCGGCAGCCTGCGGGATGGGTTCTGGGTGGATGATGTGCGGTTTGTGCTGAACAATCCCACCATCTACGGCTTGCCTTTCTTTGATGGCGCTCAGAATACGGGCAACTGGGTTGCGGAAGGTATCTGGGGGCTGGCACCGGATATGTGGAAAGGTTCTGGTGGTGGTCCGGCGGCGCTAGGCCCGAATCCCTGGTACGGTTATTTCATTGACTGTCCGGCTTCGTGCAGCACGTCACGCGCGAATTCGACTCTGAATGGCGTGCCGAGGCCGCAGGATTATCCTGATACCGGGACGTATGTGGCCGCTATGGAAGCCTTCGATGTCGCCAATCCGGGTCTGGTGCTGCGAGCCTATAGCAGTGAAATTGACTACGACTTCGGTTCTTCTGGCAGGCCACCAGGTGGTGAGTTTGACAATACCTGGTCGGATCACTTCGTGGGGCGGTGGGTGCGCGACATCCAGGTTCAGGCCGGTGACTATACGTTTATCGTCCGTTCCGATGACGGGGTGCGCCTCCGATACGAAACGTACCCAGCGGGTGGAGAACCGCCCGGATGGAATCTGATTGAGCAGTGGAAGACTCAGGGCGCGACGGTTTACATGGCAAATGTTTCCCTGACGGCGGGTAACTACCGTATGATCCTGGAATGGTTTGAGGCAACCGGTAGTGCGGTGATCCAATTGGCTGTCGGGAATAACACCTTCTCCTTCAGCGATAGCCCGCGTCTTACGCAGACCAGCCCGGTTATCGAGTCGGTGCGGTATGGTGACTCGTCACTCATGCTGAATGGGTTGCTGAATCTGTATAACCCCAGCCCTGGGACACCAGGCTTTGTCTGGGCACCGCAGCTGCAATTCTATACCTACTATGACCTGGACAGCGGCAATCGTGCCTATGTGGAAGTGACCGATAGCGGTGGCTTTACCTGGACACAGAACAATCTGTCGAATGGGTGTACGCCGGGCTGCGACAGTCCGACTATCTCAGGTTGGGCGCAGTGGCTGCCACCAACGCGAGACTGGATGCTGCGGCGGCATAACCTGGCGTCGTATGTGAACAAATACATCGGCCTGCGCTTCCGGCTATACACAACCAGTTCTGTGAACGATGGTTGGTGGATTACGGAAATCCAGGTGAACAACTAAGCTCAGGTCGGAGTGCGGTTCGCCGTGCTCCGCCATCATCTCTGATACGAACGGTGAACAGGGGGCTTCGGCCCCTTGTTTGCTATCGGACAGGCTTTGTATTTTCTAACAAAGTTCCTATAGTCCCTGACAGGCCATCCTGATACACTACCTGATATAATACACTACCTGTACCCGGGTAATAAGGATGCAAGTCGTGACAGTGATTCCACAACATTCTCTGGGACTGCTTTTTTTACTGGTTGGCCCACCAGGGGTCGGTAAAAATTCCTTGATGAAAGCAGTGCTGGCACGATCTGGTCATCAAATCCGCCAACTTCCGACCGCCACTACCCGCCCAATCCGCCCGGGCGAAAAACAGGGGCGGGAACACCTGTTTGTCACTCGTGATGAGTTTGAAATGATGATTGCCCGCGACGCACTCCTGGAACACCAGGTTGTCCATGGGCATCTTTATGGCATTCCGCGTATGACTGTTGAAGGTGCTATGGGCGCTGGTGAAGACCTGATCGCGGATGTCGAGGTGTTCGGGGCGACGTATACCCGTTCCTGTTACCCGAATAACACCATTCTGATTTTTATTAAGCCGCCTGAGCTGGACGTGCTGCGGACTCGGATGCAGGCGCGGGGCGAACCCCCGGAAGAGATTGAAAAGCGGCTGCGCCGGGTTGAGTTGGAGATGCAGTATGCGCCATTGTGCGACTATCTCATCACGAATGATGACATCAATCAGGCGGCTGACCAACTGCACGCGATTATCCTCTCCGCATACAGCCGCCGCGACCTGGAAAGGCTGCGTTTGCAGCGGCACCTGCCGCGCCACAGACAAACAGCGGTTGTGACGGTTATCCCGGTCTATAATGACGAGGTGTTGCAGTTCCAGGGTGATGCTCGTTTCCCAACGGGCAGTGTGACTGATGGGCAGTTGGTGGTGGATGCGGCCCGCAGCGCCCTGGTGGATAACCTGGGAATTGACGTGGATCGCGCCAATCTGCGGTATGCGAGTTGGTCTACCAGTCCGGCCACGCTGCCGGAAACGATGGACAGCTTGCCACCCGAGTTTTTCCAGCATACGACATTATATTACTTCTACCCACTGTCCCACCATATCACGCCGCCCGGATGGGAGTGGCTGCCGGTGACGCAGGCCACACTGCCCGAGGGCTTCCGTGAGACACTCCTAGCATTCCGTCAGCAGTTTTGAGCGGGGCGCGAAAAGATGACAGGATTCCACGTCACGTATGGCGCAGTTCTCGCCGAAGATGGCATTCCGCTGCATTACGGTGATATGACAGCGGAATATCACGCCGCGCTGGAACAGGCAGTTGTGATGGATCGCTCTCATGAGGGGCGGCTGCATGTTGCTGGAGACAACCGGGTGGATTGGTTGCAGCGGATTGCCACCAATGACCTGATGAATTTGCCAGCGCACACTGGTCGCCCGACACTGTTCACGAATGCGAACGGGCGCGTCATTCATCGTGCGGTTATCTATAACCGGGGCGGTTGGCTGCTGGCGGTGACCGAACCGGGGCAGGGGGGGATGTTCCAGACCAGTCTTCAACGCCAGGTTTTTTATAATGACCGGGTGCATTTTGTTGATCTCACCGCTATGACTCGCCAGTTTGTCCTGCACGGCCCTGAGTCTGACCAGGTAGCGAATGCGCTGCTGCCCGGCGCTGCGGCTTTCGCGACGGGTCAAGGGGCGGAAATTACGGTAGCCGGTGTGCCGGTTTTTATGGCCCGGCGAAAACCGGTTAGCGGAGCGCACTGGTTACTGGTAACTCCTTCCGAGACGGCGGACCAAGTGTGGGTAGCGCTGCTCCAGGTTGGGGCAGAGTACAATTTAATTCCTGCCGGGTCGCTAACCTATAACACGATCCGTATTCGTGCCGGGCGTCCTGCTGCCGGTCATGAGCTGACGGCCAACTATATACCGCTTGAGTTGGGATTGTGGGATGAGGTGAGCTTTGGCAAGGGGTGTTATACCGGGCAGGAGATTCTCGCCCGTATGGAAAGCCGCCAGCGACTTGCCAAAACGATTGTCACGTTGCGGCTGGATGCGATGGTTGAAGCCCCTGTAGAACTGACTTACGAGGGTAAGCCCGCCGGAATGCTTACCAGCAGTGTCGTAACACCGTTGGGGGAAACCCTGGGGATCGGTGTTGTCAAACTCCCGCTGGCTATTCCGGGCCAATCACTCATGGCGGATGGATGTGTTGTGCAGATCCTTGCCTTACCGGGTGTCCAGTCTTTGTAGCCACTTTCACCACAGAAAAATGTAATTCCCATCCCGCTTGTTCGTGATTTTTCCCATTTGGGCCTGCAATATAACGAAATGCCCTGGCCGTATGTTGCGCAGAGAGGGCAAGATACGTTATGATTGTTACAAATTGGTCTGGTAATTGTTTCCTTTGCGTAATTATCTTTCAATTTAGGTCAGGCGGGTGGTGTTTGTCCGAATGTATACGAACTGTCATCCTGACAGATTCTTGTCGTGAAATCGATCATACCCTGGGGAAGTTTACATGGTAATGTTGGATACCCCTAACCGGCATGTTCTAGTCGTAGAAGACGATGATGATACGGCTGAGGTGGTTTGTGCGGTGCTTGAAGAGGCTGGGTATAATGCCATTGCTGTCGAGCGCGGCACGCAAGCACTGCAAGAGATTGCGGCGATGATGCCTGACTTGGTGCTTCTGGACATCAACTTGCCAGATATTAACGGGTTGGAAGTGCTGCGTCAGGTACGCAGCCATTCATTTCTGCCGATGATTGTACTCAGTGGGTTTACCAAAGAACGCGACAAGGTGGTGGCGTTAGAAGCCGGCGCCGATGACTATATGGCGAAACCGTTCTCGCCAGAAGAGCTGGTTGCCCGAATAGGGGCACTACTGCGAAGGATTGACTGGACCCCGCAGCCGGAGACGAAGCTGGTGGTGCGCCAGCTTGAACTGGATATTCCCCGCCGCCAGGCCTATATACGTGGGCAGCGGTTGCACCTGACGCCGATTGAGTATGGGCTGCTCGTGACGCTGATGCGCAGCGCAGGGAAAATCGTCACGCACGATGATTTGCTACGGGGTGTGTGGGGCGAACAGTACCAGGGAGATTACTCGGTACTGCGCGTGAATATCTCCCGGTTACGCCAGAAACTTGAGAAAAACCCGCGCCACCCGACGTATATCGTCACGGTGCCGGGGCAGGGCTACCGGATGCCGATTGAGCACGTATAGTCGCATGTTTCTTTGCGCAGAGAGGGCCGGTGACGGCTCTTTTTAATTTCTGAATCTGTGTACAATGGTCGTGTTGATTGATCCTACGAACAGGAGTGCGGGCATGGGACTTAAACCCGATCATTGGATTCGCAAGATGGCATTGGAACACGGCATGATTGAGCCGTTTGTGGAAAACCAGGTGCGCCAGGGGGTGATTAGCTACGGTGTATCCAGTTATGGGTATGATATGCGTGTGGCGGACGAATTCAAAGTGTTCACCAATGTGTATAACGCGATTGTTGACCCGAAGGAGTTCGCTCCCGATTCATTTGTGGATTTCAAAGGTGATGTGTGCGTGATTCCGCCTAATTCGTTTGCCCTGGCGCGCTCGATGGAGTATTTCCGCATTCCGCGCAGCGTGTTGACAGTCTGCCTGGGTAAGTCCACCTATGCTCGCTGCGGGTTGATCGTAAATGTGACTCCCTTTGAGCCGCAGTGGGAAGGGTATGTGACACTGGAAATCAGCAACACGACACCACTGCCCGCAAAGGTTTATGCGAACGAAGGGATCGCGCAGGTGTTATTTTTCGAGGGAGACGAAGAGTGCGAAACATCCTACGCCGACAAGAAAGGCAAGTATCAGGGACAGACCGGTGTCACCCTGCCGCGCATGTAGACTGGTTTGACACCGGAAGATACAGAACGCGCCTCATGCAGCACGTATTCGGCGCGATTCAGGGGAGTACACTGGTATTGATAAACCGGAGTGGCTCATGTAGAATATAGCGAGTAAGGGTGGTTAGCTCAATTGGCAGAGCACCTCGTTTACACCGAGGGGGTTACAGGTTCGAGTCCTGTACTGCCCACTGAATAGTTACCAGGAATCATACTCAACGTGCGGAAACCTGTCTTTGCGGCAGGTTTTTTGTTTTCCGGTAAGGTGCTAAAACTTCGGCGGGGGACTATCGAAGAACAGCGCCCACCATACCTGCCAAGTGTCCGGTTCGGGCGGCGTAGTTTCCAGAGGAATGTCCGGCGCTGGTACTGGTGTCGGCTCGGTGCCGACCTCAGCGGGCTTGGGGATGACCAGGATTTCGCCGGGACGGACCATTTTTCCGGCGTCCCGCGCCCAGGACTCCACGTAGGCATCGCTCTGCACATAATCGCGCTCGGCAATCAGGTCGCCCTGTTCCTGCTTGAGACGTTCGATTTCGCCGGATACCTGAGCGTAAAGCTGCTGAAGGGGCTGGGCGGCGGTAATACGTGAACTGAAGTTAATCGCCAGAATCAGCCCGATTGCCAGGATAGCAGCAAACATAATCTGCAAACCGGAAAGCTGGCCGGTGGTACGTTTCCGCTTTTCCGGTTGTAGCGTGGTTTCTGGCGTGGTTTTTACGGCCAATTTACGCTCCGTTACGACTCCTGGTACACCTAATCTACACCAAATCAGGACGAAACAAAAGGGCGGGCAGAGCATTGTGCGGTTTGCCCGTTGGCCTGCTTGTGAACATTTTCCCGGCGTGCTACACTCCCTCTGCCACCAAAGGAGTTCTGTTCTGATGCACACAATCCTGCTGAAAAACATTCATACCCTTGTTACGATGGACTCTGCCCGCCGTGAACTCGCAAACGGTGCGGTGTTTATCCGTGATAACGTTATTGAAGCGGTGGGGCTATTGGGGGATATGCCCGCCGAAGCGCCTGACGACATTTTTGATCTGTCGCGGCATATTGTCTTGCCTGGTCTCATCAATACGCATCACCATATGTATCAGAGTCTGACCCGTGTGCTGGCGCAGGATGTCGAGTTGTTCGGCTGGCTCAAAACACTCTATCCGGTCTGGAGTCGCCTGACGGGCGAGATGGTGTATGTTTCCGCTAAACTCGCGATGGCGGAGCTGATGCTTTCCGGCTGCACAACCTCCAGCGACCACCTCTATATTTTTCCCAATGATGTCAAGCTGGATGATGAGATTCGCGCCGCTCAGGAAATGGGGATGCGTTTTCATGCAGCGCGTGGTTCGATGAGTCTGGGCGAAAGCCAGGGTGGTCTACCGCCGGATAGCGTTGTTGAGAGCGAGGCCGAGATTCTGCGCGATACGCGGCGCGTGATTGAACAGTATCACGACGCCGGTCGGTATGCCATGCTCCGAGTCGTGGTCGCGCCGTGTTCACCATTCAGCGTGACCCAGGATCTGATGCGGGAAGCAGCAACTCTCGCCCGCGGTTATGGCGTCCATCTGCATACACATCTGGCGGAAAACGCGAATGATGTAGCCTACAGCCTGGAAACTTTCGGCTACCGTCCCGGTGATTATGCTCAGGATGTCGGTTGGGTGGGCGAAGATGTCTGGCATGCGCACTGTGTCCAGTTGGATGATAACGAGATTGGCCTGTTCGCCCGCACCCATACTGGTGTCTGCCACTGCCCAAACTCGAATATGCGGTTGGCCTCCGGTATTGCCCCGGTACGCAAAATGCTAGATGCGCGGGTGCCGGTTGGTCTGGGTGTGGATGGTACAGCTTCCAATGATGCCGGACACCTGCTTAATGAGGCGCGTCAGGCGATGCTCTTGCAGCGGGTGATGGGTAATCCCGCCGGGCTTTCCGCCCGCGAAGCCCTGGATATTGCCACAGTGGGTGGCGCGGCTGTCCTGGGACGCGATGATGCAGGCGTGCTGGCCCCCGGCATGGCTGCCGACGTGGTGGCCTTCAGGCTGGATACGGTGGGGTTTGCCGGGGCGCTGCATGATCCGGTGGCCGGGCTGGTATTCGGCCAGTCACCCACTGTGGATTTGTCTATTATCAATGGCCGGGTGACCGTGCGGGATGGTGTGTTGCTCACCGATGATCTGCCGGTTCTGGTCGAGCGACATAACCGCCTATCGCGCAGTCTGATTGACGGAACGGCGTAGTGGGGCAGTACAGTGACGTTTCTGCGCCTGGGAGTCAACTGCGCTGTATTAGATGACGATGGTCGTATCCTGCTCTCTCGTCGGGGTGATCTCAATATCTGGAATTTGCCCGGTGGCCGGCTGGATAGGGGTGAGACACTGGCAGCGGCAGCCGTGCGCGAAGTCCGCGAGGAAACCGGCGTCGTCGCCCATCTCGAACAGCCGGTTGGTCTGTATTACTGGGCCGGTTGGGGGCGACTAAACGTGTTGTATTCCGGTTGGGTGTTGGGGGGGGAACTGCAACAGGCGACCCACGAAACACATGAAAATACGTTTTTTGACCTGCGTGCTTTACCGGATGATCTGTCGTGGGAATGGATGCTGTTTGATGCCATCTCCGATGTGCGCCCCGCTCCGCGTATCATCGAAACGCCACCTGACGAACTGCGACAAATGAAATCGAGGCTGCGTTGGCGCTGGGTGAAGAACCTGCTTTCCGGACATCCAGAGCCGCGCTACCCGCGCTTCTCTGTGCGGGCGGTTGGGGTCTTGTGGGATGAAGACCACCGCCGCATTCTGACGCTGCCTATCGGGCGCCAGTGCGTGCTGCCGCGTATACATTGTGCTGGCGTACGATCTCCCTGGGACGAGTTGTCACAGCGGATTGATGATTTGTGCGGGTTGCGACCTGATTTGCAGTGGGTTGGTGTGTGGCAAGATGTCGAACAAGGGGAGCTTGAACTTGTTTTTGCGGCTTCAATTGAGGAAGTCGAGCCGTCGGATCAAGCGGAATGGATTACTGCCCGAAATGCCCCATTGGTCGAGTTAGACTCGCGGTATGTAAACCGGGTGCGAAAAAGCTACGCGCAGGACCCGGTGTGGGTTATAGAGAACCAAATAGCAGAAGTGGACATGCTGGTAATTGAAAGGGATAGTGAACATGACGTTGGTTGACCGGTTGGTCGTCGCACGCGGTGAACAGCGAGCTACGCTGGTACTACGGAATGCTCGCCTGGTGAATGTGTGGACGGGCGAGATCTACCCGACAGACATCTTAGTACAGGGTTCGCATATTGCCGCTATAGGAGCGGGCTACAGCGCCCATCAGGAAGTTGATCTGGGTGGGCGATATGTGTGCCCGGGCTTTATTGATGCCCATGTGCATATCGAAAGCAGTCTGTGTACCCCGCCGGAATTTTCCCGTGCGGTGCTGACACATGGCGTCACAACCGTGATTACCGATCCCCATGAAATTGCGAATGTACTGGGGTTGGAAGGGATTCGTTTCATGCTCGAACGAGCCAAGAATGGCCCGATGAGCATGTATGTGATGGCATCGAGCTGCGTGCCGGCGACACACATGGAAACCAGTGGGGCGCGTCTGGAGGCTGAGGATCTGGCCCAGCTTGTCAACCACAATTGGGTGTTGGGACTGGCTGAGGTGATGAATTATCCTGGCGTCGTCTATGGCGATGAAGGGATGCTGGATAAGATTACCCTGTTTGGAAAAATGGTATTGGACGGCCACTGTCCGGCCTTGTCCGGCAAAGAACTCAACGCGTATGTCTCCACCGGTATCGGCAGCGAACATGAGTGTACTACGGTCGAAGAGGCGTTGGAAAAGCTGCGCCTGGGGCTGACGATATTCATTCGCGAAGGGACGACCACACGCAATCTGCGCCCGCTGCTGCCGCTGGTGACGCCGGAAAATCATACCCGCCTGTGCTTCTGTACCGATGACCGCGTGCCAGCCAGCCTGATTGATGATGGTTCGATTGACTATATGGTGCGGACGGCTATCGCGGAGGGGATTGACCCCGTGATGGCAATTCGCATGGGGACACTCAACACGGCGCAGTATTTCGGATTGCACGAGCATGGTGTGATTGCGCCGGGGAAACGAGCCGATATCGTGGTATTCAGTGATCTGCTTGACCTGCGACCTGAGATGGTCTTCCGGGGCGGTAAACTGGTGGCTGAAAACGGCAAAATGCTCACTGAAAAAGCTCCCCTCCGTCCGATAGACCTGCGCAGTTCGATGAATGTCCGCCTTGATTCGCTGGACTTCACGATTCCTGCCCAGGGCAATCGGATTCGGGTGATTGGTGCGGTGGGCGACCAGGTTGTGACCGGCCACTTCGTCGAAGATGCGCGGGTTGTGGATGGCCTGGCTGTATCCGACCTGAAACGCGATATTCTTAAAATGGCAGTGGTCGAGCGCCACCGGGCAACGGGTGGAGTCGGCAAAGGTTTTATCAAGGGTTTTGGTCTCAAACGCGGCGCGATTGCCGGAACGGTGGCCCATGACCACCATAACCTCGTGGTTATCGGTGTGGATGATGCCAGTATGCGCCGGGCAGTACAGGCTGTCGTGGATATTCGTGGCGGGTTGGTGGCAGTGGATGGTGAGCAGGTGTTGGGACAACTGCCATTGCCGGTGGCCGGGTTGATGAGCGAACGCCCGCTGGAAGATGTGAGGCATGATTATGACGCACTCACGCGGCAGGCACAGGCGTTAGGCAGCACCATGCACGACCCGTTTATGGCGATGAGCTTCATGGCGCTGGAGGTGATCCCTAAGCTTAAGCTGACTGATATGGGGTTGGTGGATGTTGAGCAGTTCAAGATGGTTGAATTGTTTGTGTAAGTAAGTGGCTGTGTGTGGCCTACACTCGGCACAGTGATGTGATATATAATGCCCCGGTGTAATTAGATAGAGAGAAAGAGATTGAAGATGGTTAGTCCGCAAAGTATAGAAAAAATTAAATCCCGTGTGGTGACGCAGCGCGAGGATATCATCACCTTTTTAAAGGAGTTGTGCGCCATCCCCAGCTATGACAGCCAGATTCGAGCAGTAGGGGAACGCGCCGAAGCAGAAATGAAGAAACTTGGCTTTGACGACGTATGGTTCGACCAGATGGGCAACGTCGTCGGCAAAATCGGGGATGGCCCGGTCAAGCTGCTTTACGACAGCCACATTGATACGGTAGGGATTGGCGACCCGGATAGCTGGGAGTGGGACCCCTTCCAAGGTAAGATTGAAAATGGCATCTTCTTCGCACGGGGCGCGTGTGACGAGAAGGGCAGCACGCCCGGCATGATCTACGGGCTGGCACTGGCGAAGGAACTTGGCCTGCTGGAAGGTGTGACCGGCTATTACTTTGGCAACATGGAGGAATGGTGCGACGGCATCGCGCCGCACGCGCTGGTTGAAGCGGAAGGGCTGCGCCCTGATTTCGTGGTGATTGGCGAGCCGACGAAAATGCAAGTTTACCGGGGGCATAAAGGCCGGGTTGAGATGCAGGTGGTTGCGAAGGGCAAGAGTGCCCATGCTGCCAGTAACTTCCTGGGCGATAATGCCATCTACAAGCTGCTGCCGGTGATTGAAGGAATCAGCAAACTTGAGCCGGAATTGGGCGACGACCCGTTTCTGGGGCATGGGCGCATCACGGTGACGGACTTGCACGTTAAGACGCCAAGCATCAATGCCGTGCCGGATGAAGCCCTGATCTATATTGACCGCCGTGTGACATTTGGTGAAGAACCTCAGGCCGAACTCGAACGCATCCGGCGCCTGATTGGGGATCGCAAAGACATTGAAGCATCAATCCTGTTTTATGATGACGCCAGTTATACTGGATTCGTATTCCCGGTAGATAAAATCTTTCCCGCCTGGGCGCTGCCGGAAGAGAATCCATATGTACAAGCCGGGGTGCAGGCTGGGAAACTGCTGTGGGGCGACCCGACACCAACGGGAAAATGGGATTTTTCGACCAATGGTATTTACTGGATGGGTAAGGCCGGTATCCCAAGCATTGGTTTTGGGCCGGGAGATGAAATCCACGCCCACACTGTGATTGACCAGGTGTCGCTGGATGATGTCGTACGGGCGACGGAGTGGTACGCCCTGCTGCCGGCGCTACTGCAAAAGTAATTGGTTATGACCGATTTGATCTACCTGATGCGGCACGGGCAGAGTGTGGTGAATGTCGAGCGCCGCCTGACCTGCCGTAGTCTCGAAGGCGATCTTACTGATCTGGGGCGCGAACAGGCCGCCAAAGCTGCTACATGGCTGGCGGATAAGGGCATCACACAGATTTTGCACAGCCCGTTTCATCGGGCGAAGCAGACCGCGCAGATTGTCGCCAAAAAGCTGAACCTGCCGCTTGAGGTTGAAGATGGTCTGCGTGAGATGGACTGCGGGGATTTTGAAGGACGGGTAGATGAGGCCGCCTGGGATGAGTTTATGGCGGTGGCGTTCCGCTGGCGAGCCGGCGAGTGGGAGGCGGCATTTCCCGGTGGCGAATCGTATCGCCAGGGCTTTGAGCGTTTCTCCCGTAGTTTACACAGCATCAAGGAAACGGCGCTGCTGGTGACACACGGCGGTATTACGGGGACGGTCACGCCTTACCTTTGCGTGAACGCGGCAGCGCTGCAACAGAACAATGTTCTCGACAATACCGGCATTGTAGTCCTGGAGCGTTACGATACCGAGCGGTATATCTGCCGTTCGTGGAATCTGGTGGAGCATCTCTAACACTTGATCGTGTACAATATGGGGCATTTCATTCGGGGGTATTTGCCCCCGCTTGTTCCTCAAGAATCATTGAAAAGGTTGTTTAAGGAGAGTTGAATTATGCAGACTGACCTGCGTGGGCGTGATCTCATCACAACCCAGGAATGGACAAAAGAAGAAATCGAAACCCTGCTGGATGTCGCCTGGGACTTAAAACGCAAACGGGCGTTGGGCGAATCCCACGCGTATCTGCGGGACAAAGTGCTAGCTATGCTGTTTTTCTTCACCAGCACCCGTACTCGTGCCAGTTTCGAGGCTGGTATGGCGCAGTTGGGCGGCCATGCGCAGTTTATTGACAGCACGACAACTCAGATTTCGCATGGTGACACGGCTAAGGAAATTGGTGAAATCCTGGGGCGCTATAATGATGGTATCGCGATCCGCCAATGTGACTGGAAATTCGGCAACCAGTACATCCGTGATGTGGCGGCGGCCAGCCGGGTGCCGGTGCTGAACATGCAGTGTGATGTTTATCACCCGTTCCAGATTCTGGCGGATCTGATGACTATCCAGGAGAAATTTGGGCGTGACCTGCGCGGCAGAACCATCAATGTCAGTTGGGCGTATGCCGCCAGCTACCAGAAACCGATTTCCGTGCCACAAAGCCTGGTGCTGCTGATGACACGCTTCGGGATGAACGTGCGCTTGACCCATCCGGCTGAATACAAGCTGATGCCGGATATTGTGGAACAGGCGAAGGAAAACACGTATCGGAGCGGTGGTTCATTTGAAATCCTGGATGATTTTGATGCCGGGTTTGCTGGTGCAGATATCGTGTATCCCAAGAGTTGGGGTTCATGGATGACCACCGAGGATAACGAGGAATCGGCCAAGATTGGCAAGAAGTATACCAACTGGATCACTGATGAACAGCGCATGGCGCTGGCGAATGATCACGCCATCTACATGCACTGTCTACCGGCTGACCGCAACATTGAAGTGACCGACGGTGTGCTGGATGGGCCGCAGAGTGTGGTCTATGATGAGGCTGAAAATCGGCTTCATGTGCAAAAGGCAGCGATGGCACTGACCATGCGCTAGACTTGCTATCAACGATAAGCCGTCAGCATTCAGGGAAGGGGGCTGGCGGCTTTTTGGTCTCGACTGATGGTAGAATCTTTGTACCGAAGCAAGGTAATTAAACTATAACTGTAAACATAGTTGTTATAACCTGATTGAAATCTGAAAGTGAAAACTATGATTGAAAAACTGGCAATCGTCGCAATTGGCGGCAATTCCTTAATTTCAGACCCGAAAGACCCCAGCATTTCTCGGCAGTGGGACGCAGTGCGGCAGACCTGTGAACATATCGCCGCGATGGTGGCTGGGGGATGGCATGTAGTTGTGACGCACGGCAACGGCCCGCAGGTTGGTTTTATTCTGCGGCGAGGCGAAATCGCGGCCAAAGAGGGCATTCACGATGTCCCGCTGGATTTGATTGTGGCGGACACGCAGGGCAGCATCGGCTACATGCTGCAACAGGCGCTCGACGATTCGCTGCGGCGGTTGGGTATGAATCGGACGTGCGCAACCGTTGTCACCCAGGTACGCGTGGATGCTAATGACCCGGCTTTTGAGAACCCGACCAAACCAATCGGTGGTTTCATGACCGAGGCTGAAGCGCGTAAATTCGAGGCTGAGGGCTGGCAGGTGATGGAAGATGCCGGGCGTGGTTGGCGGCGGGTGGTGGCCTCACCCAAACCAAGGTCTATTCAGGAAATCAACGCGATTCAGGCGCTTATGCTGAGCGGCTATGTCGTTATTGCCTGTGGCGGCGGCGGTATTCCGGTTGTGCGGAATGAGGTCGGCGGCCTGCAAGGGGTATACGCGGTGATTGATAAAGACCGTGCCAGCAGTTTGTTAGCGCAAACACTTCGGGCTGATCTGCTGATTATTTCCACTGGTGTGGAAAAAGTGGCACTGAATTTCAATAAACCTGACCAACGTTTTCTTGATACGATGACGCTCAGTGAAGCCAATCAGTATATGGCGGAAGGGCATTTTGGTGTGGGGAGTATGCTGCCCAAGATCGAAGCTGCGATAGATTTCGTGGAGAACGGCGGTCCGCAGGCGATTATCACTGATCCCTGGAATCTGGCGCGGGCGCTGCGCGGCGAAACAGGCACGCGCATCGTGCCGAAATAGCCCGACAGGTAGGCGAATACTGTGGCAACAATCAAAGAACTACGCTGTACTGTATGTGGCCGTTCCTATCAACCGGAGGAGGTGCCATACTTCTGTCCGGCATGTGGGCAGGTTGGCACACTGGATGTGTTATACGATTATGACCTGCTCAAAATGCAACTTGAGCGGGATACGCTGCGTAATCAAGAGCAGTCCATGTGGCGGTATCGTGCTTTGCTGCCGCTGGTTGCTGGATCGGTTGTTCCGCCGCTGCGGGTGGGGTTTACACCCTTGTACAATGCGGGACGGTTGGCGACGGCTTTGGGTGTGCGCCAGGCCTGGGTGAAGGATGACGGCCAGAACCCGACGGCCTCACTCAAGGACCGGGCCAGCGCGATGGTGGTCGCCCGTGCCTTAGAGCAGGGTGTTAAGGTTGTCAGTACTGCCAGTACCGGCAATGCGGCGGCGGCTCTGGCGGGTGTGGGGGCGTCGGTGGGGTTGAACATTGTCATTTTTGTCCCTGCCACCGCGCCGGAAGCCAAGATAGCACAGTTGTTGGTCTATGGGGCGAAGGTACTGTTGGTGGAAGCGTCTTATGATGTTGCCTTCGACTTGTGTTACGATATATGCATGGCAGAGGATTGGTACTGTCGCAATACGGGCATTAACCCATTCACCACCGAGGGGAAGAAAACTGTTGCTTATGAGATTGCCGAACAATCCGCCTGGGATGTGCCGGATGTGGTGGTGGTCAGTGTGGGCGATGGGAGCATCATCGGGGGTGTTCATAAAGGGTTCTGGGAATTATTCCAATTGGGGTGGATTCAGCGGATTCCACGCTTAATCGGTGTACAAGCAGTGGGCAGTTCACCGTTGGTGCGGGCCTGGCAAAATCATACAAAGCCGGAAGATATACAACCGGTACAGGCTCATACCATCGCAGACAGCATTTCCGCCGGTCTGCCGCGTGACCGGGCTAAGGCACTACGGGCGGTACGGGAGACGAATGGCGCGTTTATCGCCGTGCAGGATTCCGAGATTCTGGCTGCGATTCCGCAGTTAGCACGATTGACCGGTGTCTTTGCTGAACCGGCGGCGGCAGCCGTTTTCGCCGGGGCGCAACGTGCTGTACAATCGAACTTGATTCAACCTGAGGAACGTGTTGCGTTATTGGTGACAGGTAACGGGTTAAAAGACGTCAAGAGCGCCCAACAGTCGGTTTCACAGGGAATCAGGGTACTACCTGACTTATCCGCTGTTCAACGAGCCTTACAGGATGGGTGAAGCAAACATGAGTGAAAACCCACGCTATTCGATTGTAGCCCCTATTTATAACGAGGAAGGCAACATTCAAAAGCTCTATGATCGTATCATTTCGGTCATGGATTCCACTGGTGAAAAGTGGGAACTCGTTACGGTCAACGATGGCAGCCGTGATCGTTCCTTCGAGATGCTTTCCGAATTGGCGGCCAAAGACAGCCGCATCAAGGTTATTAACTTTGCCCGCAATTTCGGTCACCAATTGGCTGTCACTGCTGGGATAGATCATGCATCGGGCGATGCGGTGGTGGTGATTGACGCCGACCTGCAGGACCCGCCGGAACTCATTCTGGAGATGATCGAACGGTGGAAGGCCGGATACGAAGTGGTGTATGCTATTCGCCAGGAGCGTAAAGGCGAAAGTTGGTTCAAACTGCTCACAGCCAAGCTGTTCTACCGAATGATCTACCGCATTACCGACGTAGATATCCCCCTGGATACTGGCGATTTCCGCTTGATTGACCGCAATGTGGCGGATGTGCTGCGGACGATGCGCGAACATAACCGTTTTATCCGGGGTATGACGAGTTGGGCAGGTTTCAAGCAGACAGGCGTTTCGTACGTACGCGAGGCGCGAGAATGGGGAGAGACCAAGTATCCTCTTCGTAAAATGGTGCGTTTTGCGATGGATGCGGTGACGGGCTTTTCTTATTTCCCTTTGCAGATCATGGTCTATGTCAGCTTTATCCTGGGGCTGCTGGCCGTCATCGCGATACCTGTCATTGGCATCTTGCGGGTGATTCTGGGTTATGAATTCCTGGGCGGGCAGGTGACAACGATCCTGCTGCTGTTGATTGTGAGCGCGTTCCAGTTATTTTTTCTGTTCATCATGGGGCAGTACATCGCCCGAATCTATGATGAAGTACGGCAGCGCCCCCTGTATATTGTGGCGTCTCGCTCCAATCTGGACGGGGTGGCTGGACAGCGCGCTTCCAGGGTGCCACAATCTGAAGCAGATCAGGATGTGGAGGGATAGTGGGCAGCGATGGCCGATAGTGACCGTGAGCTACTGCATAAAGTCCAACAGTATCGCAAAATGGTTCTGGTTTATGAAGCCCTGAATGCACAAATTGATGCGTTATTGGCAGCATTCCGAGGCGATCCGTCTCAAATGCCGCCTGAAGAAAAACTGCGTTACCGTGAACTGGCCCAGAAGCGTGACGAGCTGTTCAACGACATGCATACTCTGGAGCAAGAATTACATATTGATGATGATGAACCCTAAAGGGGAGAGTACTTGTGATAACAGGCCCAACTTTTGAAGAAATGCTGCATCCTGAGAAAATTGACCCCGAAATCCGTAAACGGGCGTTCGAGGCGAAAACCGCCGACCCACTTGATCCCATCAACCTGTATAACGTCAGTTGGCGCGACCCGGATAACCAGATTTACTATGTCATCCTCCCGCGTGAGGTCACCGGTGTGGCGGCCAATATTGTGGTGTTGTATGGCAAAGAATTCCCCACGGGTAGCCACAAGGTCGGTGCGGCGTATTCCGTACTGTTAGAAAAACAGTTATTTGGTGAGGTAGACCCGAATCAGAACACGCTGGTGTGGCCGTCTACTGGTAACTATGGCATCGGTGGGGCGTGGATTGGCTGCCGGATGGGATATAACTGTCTCGTGGTGCTGCCAGTGGGAATGAGCAAGGAACGGTTTGATCGTATTCACTCGTATGGTGCGGAAGTGATTGCGACGGTTGGCTCGGAAAGCAATGTAAAAGAGATTTATGACGAGACTCACCGTTTACGCGCCAGCGATAGCAACGTGCGTATTCTCAACCAGTTTGAAGTGATGGGTAACTATCGTTTTCATTACCATGTTACAGGGAACACGATTGTTGAACTGGCAGCGGAACTGGCCGAGCATGGCATAGGCAACGGCAAGGTCGCCGCGTTTGTCTCCGCGATGGGCAGCGGCGGTACGATTGCCGCTGGTGATCGCCTGAAGCAGGTGTGGCCGGATCATAAAATCGTCGGTCTAGAGCCGGTACAGTGCCGTACACTGTACAGTAATGGCTACGGGGCACATGACATTGAAGGTATTGGCGATAAACACGTCACCTGGATTCACAACGTCATGAATATGGATGCGCTCATGTGCATTGACGACCAGGACAGCAAAAAAGGGCTGCAAGTATTTGCTGATCCGGTCGGGCAGCGTGTGCTAGCCGAACGTTACGGCGTGGATTCCGCGCTCGTTGAGAAGATGAGCGCACTCTTCGGAATCAGCAGTATCTGCAATATCATCGGTGCGATTAAAACCGCCCGGTATTACGATCTCGGAGAGGACGACACGATTGTCACGATTGCTACTGATTCAATGGATCGCTATTACTCAGTTATGGATAAGATGCCGACACAGCATGGCGAAATGGACGAGGCGGTAGCGGTAGGCCGGGTAGAAAGCATCTTCAAGGGGGCACGTACCGACTGGGTGATGCGGGGCACACCGGAAGCACGCGAGCGCTGGCATAACCTTAAATATTACACTTGGGTCGAGCAGCAGGGCAAAACGGTGGAAGAACTCGACGCTCAGCGCCATCAGGATTGGTGGGAAGCACACCAGCGCATGGTTGCTGAGCTTGACACCCGCCTGGAAGCGGTACGGTCAGCGGAGGGCAGTGGGGCATAAGAATATGTTCCCGGAAGACCGTGTACTCGTTGGCGTTATCAATCGCAAGCGTGATCTGGCTTATGCACGGGATGCGCACTGGTATCGTATCCCGCAGGCGCGTTTGACGCAGGGTGTTCATGCCGAGTACCTGGCTTTTTTCTTGAGCGGGGCGTTCAAAGAGCGCAACGGGGGTGTCCATTATTACGCCCGTCGTACCGGGGTGGAGTTGGTTCACCGTCGGGACTTACTGCCGAAACAAGGTGACCACGCGCGTGCCGATGACGTGTATTACAAAGTGCAGTTGGGGGCGTTGGTCGAAAAAACGCCCCCCATTCTGAATCCTGACCACCGTCCCATTTCCTTTATTTATACAACATGGGATCGGTTTGTTCATGCCCGGCAGGTCAACGATTTGTACAGCCAGGCGGATTACTTCGTGGATCGTATCTATCACGCGCTGCGTAATCGCGGGATTCAGCCGTACCGCACCTGGGATGCCCAATATCCCAACATCGCGCCTGAAATCCGTGTCTTATGCCAGCACGGGGACGTTGTGGCGTCTACCGGGTCGGGCGCTGACCGGTTGTATCTGGATAGTGGTCAGCAAGAAGACCAGTTGCTGGCGCTTATTCTGGCGCGGATTGCTGAGGCTGGTGGCCCGGTGTTTGTGAATGTTCCATTGGAAGGATGGCATTGAACGATGCTGATTATTAACGGTACACTCATCACCTGGGGCGAAAATAACCAGGTTTTGCGCGATCATGGATTGTATATTGAAGATGGCCTGATTCAGGCTTTAGGTCCCACGAAGGACTTGCTTGAACAGTATCCGCAGACTCAGCGCCTGGATGCACGTGGTCAACTGGTCATGCCGGGGAATATCTGTGCCCACACCCATTTTTACGGAGCATATGCGCGGGGTATGGCGATCCCTGGTGCGCCACCAGCGGACTTCCCGCAGATTCTGAAACGGTTATGGTGGCCGCTGGATAAGGCGCTGGATGCTGATGCGGTGCGGATGAGCGCCCTGGTTTCCCTGGTAGATGCTGTGAAACACGGCACCACCACGCTAATTGACCATCATGCCAGCCCAAATTTCATTGAGGGTAGTCTGGATGAGATTGCGGATGCGGTTGGCCTGGCAGGGCTGCGTGCCGTGCTGTGCTATGAAGTGACAGACCGTGATGGCGAAGAGAAGATGTACGCCGGGATTGCCGAAAATGTTCGTTTCATGAGAAACAACCAATCCCCGCTCATCGCTGGGACGTTTGGCCTGCACGCCAGCCTGACGCTTGATGACAATGCGCTGCGTGCCTGTGCTGACGCGCTGCCTGAGGGCGCTGGCTATCACGTTCATGTGGCCGAACATGAGGCCGACGAGGAAGACAGTTTACGGCGAAGTGGCAAACGGGTGGTTCATCGCCTGGATGAGTATGGTGTATGGGGCGATAAGACGATTGCCGCCCATTGTGTGCATATTGATGAGTCCGAACGCCGGGTACTGTGCGAGAGCGGGACGTGGATTTCGCATCAGCCGCGCTCAAACATGAACAATGGGGTCGGCGTGATGGCACTGGAAACGATGCTCGGAGACGGGATGAACATCGCCCTGGGCAACGATGGGTTCAGCAACAATATGTGGGCAGAGTGGAAAACGGCCTATTTGCTGCATAAAGTCGCCCACCGTGATCCGCGTCAGGCAAACGGGTCGGACATTGCACGCATTGCCACGGTAAATAATGCCCGGCTTGTTGAGCGCTTCTTCCCCGGCCAGACTTTGGGGGAATTGCGGGTGGGTGCGGCTGCTGACATTATCTTTGTGGACTATCACCCGTTTACCCTACTGACAGATGGGAATCTCCCCTGGCATATTCTGTTTGGCTTCGAGTCATCTATGGTGACTGCCACGATTGTCGCTGGAAAACCGCTGATGTTAGATCGCCAGATTCTCATGCTGGATGAGGCCGTAATCGCCCGTGAAGCATTGGCATTAGCGCCCCAGATATGGGAACGCTACGCGGCTCATGCCGCAAAACAACTGTAATTGTTGTCATAAAAGGACTGAATTTCGTTATGATAGATGCAAAACAGATGCTTACAATCGCCGTTTTAGGCGGCACAGGCAAAGAAGGCTCCGGCCTGGCGATGCGCTGGGCGCTCAATGGCTATAACGTGATTATTGGTTCGCGGGATGCTGAACGGGCTGCCAGTCGTGCTGTTGAAATGAACGCCGAGTTGGGCGGGGATTATCTTACCGGCCTGGAAAATGGGGCAGCAGCTACGCAGGCTGACCTAGTGGTATTGAGTGTGCCGTATTCAGCGCATAAACCGACACTGGAAGGAGTCAAAGACTGCCTGGCCGGTAAGGTGCTGGTGGATCTGACTGTTCCGCTTCAGCCGCCAAAAGTTCGCACGGTGCATGTGCCGGAAGGTCATTCGGCAGCACTGGAGGCTCAGGCTTATCTAGGCGATGCCGTGCGTGTTGTGGCTGCTTTTCAGAATGTGAGCGCTGAACATTTGCGTAACCCGAACCATGTGGTGGATTGCGACGTATTAGTTTGTGGGAATGATGCGGCGGCTAAGGCTGATGTGATGAAACTGGTTGAGGCCACCGGGATGCGGGGTGTGGATGCCGGGACGCTGGCAAACGCAGTGGCTGTTGAGGCTTTGACGCCAGTGCTGCTGTATATTAACAAGGCGTATGGTGTCAAAGGGGCCGGTATTCGTATCACCGGTATTGAATAGTTTGCCAACGCAAAATGTAGCTTTGACGATAACTGCTTTGCCAGGGCTTCCGTTGATTCAACCTGGTGATGATCTGGTTCAGATGATTCTGGAAGGTGTGACGCAGGCTGGGTTAGTGCTGCAAGACGGTGATGCTTTGGTGATAACATCCAAAATTGTCTCCAAATCCGAAGGTCGTATGGTAGATTTGAATGTGGTTGACGTAAGCGCCGACGCGCAGCAGTTGGCCGAAGAGACAAACAAAGACCCACGCATCGTTGAACTGGTGCTGCGGGAAAGCCTGCGGATTTCGCGGCAAGCCCCTGGAATCCTGATCACCCAGCACCGGCAGGGGTTTATAAGTGCCAATGCCGGAATTGACCAGTCGAATGTCAACGGGAGTGACGATTGGGCGCTGCTGCTGCCTGTTGATCCTGATGCTTCAGCCTGCCGGATTCGTGATGCCTTGAAAGCAAGAACTGGCGCATCGGTAGGGATTGTCATTAGCGACTCGCATGGCAGGCCATTTCGGATGGGTAATATCGGTGTGGCGATTGGGGCCGCCGGGCTGCCGGCGGTGCTTGACCTACGCGGTCAGGATGACCTTTTTGGGCGCAAACTACATATCAGTACGATGGGCTATGCCGACCTGGTGGCTTCGTCGGCGCACTTGCTGAGCGGTGAGGCGAATGAAGGCCGTCCCGTGATGCATCTGCGTGGTCTCAACTATCCGGCTGCGGATGGCCGGGCAGCCAACCTGGTGCGCTCCCCCGAACAGGACTTGTACCGTTGACCGGTGCCGGCAGCACGCCGCCATCTGGCTTACTGGCTACGATTCAGGGGCGGCGTTCCATTCGCCGTTACCGGCCTGACCCAGTGTCGCACACGGTTTTGGAAACGCTTCTGACGGCGGCGATCTGGTCGCCTTCCGCCCATAACCGCCAACCCTGGCGTTTCGCGGTCGTGGAGACTGTGGAACGGAAGACACAATTGGCTGTGGCGATGGGCGAACGGTTACGACGCGACCTGGAGGCTGACGATGTGCCGGAAGCCGTCATCGTTACAGATACTACTCGTTCGTATGAGCGCATTACGACTGCGCCCGTCGTCATCGTCGTTTGCCTGACAATGGCCGATATGGACAGCTATCCCGATGAGCGCCGCAGCCGCAGTGAGTTTGTGATGGCGGTTCAAAGTGCAGCGATGGCCGGGCAGAGTTTGCTGCTCGCAGCGCATGCTGCGGGTTTAGGGGCGTGCTGGTTGTGTGCGCCCTTGTTTTGCCCGGATGTCGTACAGACTGCTCTGTCGCTCCCGGTTGATTGGCAGCCGCAGGGCTTGATTACCCTGGGCTTTCCTGCGGAGTCGCGGGTCAAAGATCGCCGTCCGCTAGAATCGAGTGTATTGTGGCGTTGAATGTCGTTGTACTGGTTGGCGGGGTAGGCGGCGCGAAACTGGCGTATGGCCTGGCGCACATCCTACCGCCGGAAAACCTGACCATTATTGTGAATACGGGCGATGACTTCTGGCATTATGGTCTGCGCGTTTGCCCCGATTTAGATACCATCATGTATACGCTCTCCGGCCTGGTAAGTACAACCAACGGATGGGGGATTGAGGGCGATACGCACGCCGTTCTAGATGCGTTGCGCCGCTACGGTGAAGAACCCTGGTTCCAGCTAGGTGACCAGGATATCGCTACCCATCTGCTGCGTACCCATGCGTTGGCTGCCGGGGAGACACTGACGCACGTTACCGGGAGGCTGAATACAGCTTTAGGGGTACAGCATTGTGTACTACCAATGACCGATGCGCCAGTGGCGACGATGGTAGATACGGTTGAACATGGCGAACTGGCGTTTCAAACCTATTTTGTGCGCTGTCGCTGGCAGCCTGTGGTAAAATCACTCCGCTTTGCCGGGGTAGAGGACGCTGCCGTTACGCTTGATGCCCAGGCCGCACTGCAAAACGCGGACGTCATCGTTATCGGCCCGTCGAATCCCTGGTTATCTATCGCGCCCATTCTGGCGGTGCCGGGGATGCGTGATCTCATCTTGTCTCGTGACGTGCCACGAGTAGCTATTTCCCCAATAATTGGGGGAAAGGCTGTTAAGGGTCCTGCTGCAAAATTGATGGTAGAGTTAGGATATGAACAATCGGCTCAGATTGTCGCTCAGTATTATGGTAACGTAATAAATGGCTTTATTGTGGATACAATTGATAAAACACTCCCACTGCCAGTGCAACATGCGACCAGTTTTGAAATTATTATGAATTCAGATTCGGACCGGATTGCCGTAGCGAAAAACATGCTACAGTGGATTCAATCCTGGGTTTGAAGATAGGTAGTGGTAAGGTAGACGCATTTTACTGATAAAGAGCCACTAACGAAAGGAGGTTCAAGCGATAAGCCCAGGTTTAAGCGGGCTTGTGCTGAAGACTTATGGGAATATGGACAATTATTCCAGTCAAACCACTGAACCGGGCTAAGAGCCGTCTGGCGCAGGTGCTTTCGCCCGAAGAACGGGAACAGTTGGCCGAACTTATGTTACGTCATGTGCTGGCTACCGTGCGTAATGTTCCTCAGATTATGGGGACACTGGTTATCAGCCGTGACAGCCGGGCGCTGGCGATTGCTCGTGAATTTGGCGCACGCACCGTACAGGAGAGCGGCGCTCCTGAGTTAAACAATGCGCTCATGCGAGCGACCCAGGTGGTGACACGCTGGAACAGTGAAGCTGTCCTGGTTTTGCCGGCTGATCTGCCTTTAGTCGCGCCACAAGACCTGGCCGCGATGATTGCGTTAGGGCCATACAACCAGACAGTGGTGATCGCTACCGATCAGAATGAAGATGGCACGAATGCACTGTTTATCCGTCCCCCTGGAGTAATGGACTACGCTTATGGCCCCGGAAGCTTCCGGCGGCATATTGAGCTGGCGCAAGAGGCGGGCGCGGATGTTAAATTGTATCAATCTCCCCGATTGCTGCTGGATATTGACCTACCTGCTGACCTGGAAATCTACCGGGAATTAGCAAAAATCGGCGAAATCATGTAATATTTGAGGGCTTCTGCCTTCTCAATAAGGGGCGTTAGCCCCTTATTCATTTCCGGTCAGAACAAAAATGCCTATTCATTGATTTATAAGGAATATTATCGTGGCTGATCGTGTTGCTCTTTATTTGCAAGACGCGCATTCGCTTCAGGATGCGATTAAGTACGTACAATATGCTGAGTTGCGGGGTTTCGAGGCGGTATGGCAGGCGGAAAGCCGGCTTGTGCGCGATGCTATCGTGCCGATGGCTGCCTTTGCTGCCACGACCAGCCGGATTAAGATTGGCTCCGGGGTGATTAACAACTGGACTCGTAATGCCGGAGTGATTGCGGCTACTTATCTGACGCTGGATGACCTTGCGCCAGATCGGATCATCTGTGGCATTGGTGCGTGGTGGGATCCGCTGGCGCAAAAAGTCGGCATCAACCGGCAGAAGCCGCTGCTGGCAATGCGCGAAGTAGTGACAGTGGTGCGCGCTTTGCTGCACCGGGAACGGGTGACATTTCATGGTGAATTTGTCCACCTGGATGATGTCGAACTGGATGTCGTGCATGGTCGCAAAGACCCGCGCAACGTGCCGATCTATATCGGCGCGACTGGCCCCAAGATGATGGCGCTCACTGGCGAAATCGCCGATGGCGCGGTGTTGAACTATCTTGTCTCACCGAAATATAACGAGGGCGCACTGGCCCAACTCGAAGCCGGGGCGAAGCAGGCCGGGCGCACGCTCGACTCGATTGACCGTCCGCAGTTGGTAGTTTGCTCGGTGGATAACAACCGCAAAAAGGCACTGGACGCCGCCCGGAAGCTCGTTACACAGTATCTCGGCCAGCAACCGCACATCATGAAGGCCAGTGGTGTGAGCCAGGAACTGCTGGATGAAATCGGGCAGGTGCTGACATGGCCGGCCACCGAGGAACAGATTCTGGACGCGATGCGGCTTGTGCCAGATGATGTGGTACAGATGATTACAGCCTCGGGCACGCCCGAGGAAGTCAAGGCAAAAGTGCGCGAGTATGTCCAATACGGCGCAACCTGTCCAATTCTCTACCCTCTAGGGGCAGATGTCCGCTTGATGATTGATACGTTTGCGGACGGGTACTCGAACTAATCTATCAGGACACTGAACAAAGACTAAACATCTTGATTGTCTCAGATCGCAAATCGAATCAAACCCCGGCGAGCGTCTTCCGTAGACGCTCCCTTTTTATATGGGCAGTGTGTGTGCTGCTGGCCGGTGCGGTCTTCCTGGTGTATGCCATGACCAGCCGGGCGGCAGGGCGGGGGGAATTCCTGCTGCCGCTGGATGATGTCTATATTCACTTCCAGTATGCTCGGCAGCTTGCCGTCGGCGAGCCGTATGTCTATAACCCTGGCCTGCCCGCTTCATCCGGCGCGACCTCTTTCCTGTATCCCTATATGCTGGCGGTGGGTTATAACCTGGGTTTCCAGGGATTGAATCTCAGCTTATGGGCGATGGTTCTTGGGGCGTTGGCGCTGGCCGGCTCGTTGTGGCTGGTCTATCGGCTTGCTCGTTCGTGGAATGTGCCGGAATGGCTGGCTGTCGGGCTTGTCGCTGTCTTCGCCTTCTCTGGCCCGGTGTCCTGGCATTTCATGAGTGGCATGGAAACTGGCATCGTTATTTTCCTGACACTGTGGGTGTTGTATGCGGTCAGCCAGCGGTATTTCCGGCGGAGTCTGCTGGCGGCAGCACTGCTGACCTTGATTCGTCCTGAGGGTGGACTGCTGGCGATGCTGGTCATGCCGGTTGTTTTCTGGGACACGCGCCCGCTGCGGCGCCGCCATGTCTGGTTGCTACTGCCAGTGTTGGCGGTGGGTGTGCAGCCGCTCGTGAATCTGCTCATGACCGGTTCGGCAGTGGCTTCGGGGAATGCGGCCAAGTCGGTGCTGGGGATTGTGCCGTTTTACTGGGATGATGTCATTGGGCGTATCCTCGGTCAGTTTGTCCGTATGTGGCGCGAGCTTATCACTGGGATCAGTTCCCGTGAGGGCATGTATGTGCTGTTCACTGTCCCTGTGTTGAGTTTTGTTGGGTTGGGTCGGCTGTTTGTCCAGCGTGACCGGCGGGCCTTAGGGCTGATGCTGGTTGGCTGGTTGCTGGCGGGGACGGTGGCCGTCGCTACGCTGGATACGGCTTTCTGGCATTTCAAGCGATACCAGATGCCGCTACTGGCGCTGTTCTTTCCGCTTTTTGTTTATGGTCTGGCGCTTTTCGTCACTCGTTGGCGCTTCGTCACTTATGGCATTCTTGGTCTGACATTGCTGGCCGCATTGTGGACGAGCGTACAGTTCCAGGGGCATTTCGCTCTCAATGTAGATTATGTCTACCAACAGCCGCTGCAAATGGCACGTTGGTTGACAGCCAACACGCCAGAAGATGCGGTCGTCGCGGTACATGATGTGGGTATGATGCGTTATATGGGGGGGCGCACCACACTGGATATTGTCGGACTGACGACCCCCGGCGCGGCTGATTACTGGCGCACCGGCCCCGGCGCAGTAGCGGAATTTTTGCTGCATCACAAACCCGATTATATTGCCAGTTACGGCGTGGGACATGGCTACGGCCTGGGGATGGTTGCCGATTCCGGTGTGTATGGTGAGCTGCTGGCTGGCTTCCCGGTTGATCTGGATTCTCAATATAATGTGGCGCTGGCGGCGGATTTCCAGGGGATATATCGTCCTGATTGGGATGCGATTTCTCATCTGGCTGGAGCGGGACAGCCGAGTATACGGCAAAATTACCTCACGGAGGATGCTGTTGTTTTGAGCAGCGTGGATGTGGCGGATATTGCTGATGAGCGTACCGCTCAATACCGCTGGTCTAATGCCGAGCGACTGCCCGGTTTTCCCTCTGAAGTGCGCCAGATGAGTTATATCGGCTGTGATTGCCCCGTAGTGGATGGTGGCCGGTTGCTAACTGGTGAGGAGTCGTTTGATCTGCGTTTTGGTGATACGCTTGCTCCCAGCACGCCAATTTTGCTCGTGACACGGGTTCACCCCATGCAGGCCGGCACATTTGATGTATACGCCAACGATGTCTTTGTCGCTCGCCGCTGGATTCCTGCCTTACCGGGTAGCTGGCTGGATATCCCTACGCTGATTCCGGGGGAACTTTTCAGCAACCCCCTGAAGATTCGCATTGTGGCGGCTGTCCCCGGCGGTTTCTATATGCCGTACTACCACATGGCATATGACGGAAGTCATGTGCAGGTAGAATCCCCGGCGTTGAACTTATCAACATTGCAGGATGGCGCGATTGTCCTGGTGGCGGCTGCCCTGGATTACCAACCTGATTCCGCCCAGTTAGTGGTTTCACTGGATTGGTACACGGATGGGACGGCGCAGGGAGACTATAAAGTGTTCGTTCACCTGCTGGATGAATCGGATACGATTCGCGGGCAGTATGACGGGCGGCCAGGGGGCGGGACACTACCACCCGGCAACTGGCTTCCTGGCGGGTTTCAGGACACATTTGTGGTAAACTTGACAGAAGCACCACCGGGACAATACCGGGTTATGATGGGATTGTACGACCCGGTGACGGGGGCGCGATTGTCTCCCATTGATGGTGATGAACAGCAGCGGCTGCTGCTGGGTGAGGTGGAGGTTATCGGGGATGGAAGCTGACCGAATCGTATACCAGACATTACTGGAGGCGCAGGGGCAGGGCGAGCCGGTGGCGCTGGCGACGGTCGTGAGTGCCCAGGGCTCCGTGCCGCGCCACGCCGGGAGCAAAATGCTGGTCCGTGCTGATGGTTCGATTGTCGGGACGGTGGGTGGTGGCATGTTAGAATCACGGGTCATTGGCGAGGCGCTGGCTGCGCTTCAGGACGGAAAAACGCGATTGCATTCCTACTCTCTCAATGACATGGAAGCGGGAGACGCCGGTGTGTGTGGTGGTACGGTACAGGTGTTTATCGAACCAGCGGGGCTTTCACCAACGGTGCTGGTAATTGGCGGTGGGCATGTGGGCAAGGCGCTGGCTGAACTGGCTAAGTGGGCTGGTTATCGTGTGGTTGTCTCCGATGATCGCCCCGACTTATGCACGCCGGACTACCTGCCGGGGATGGACGGTTATCTTATCTGTGCACCCGGTGAGATCGCTCAACATATGACGATCAGCACACAAACCTATGTCGCAGCCGTGACTCGCGGTTTGCCGGTAGACATCAATTTGATTCCGGCGTTGTTGGAGACTGAGGCGTCGTATATCGGTCTGATTGGCAGTCGCCGCCGCTGGGCATTAACAGTTCAGCAGCTCAAAGCGGAACGCGGCATAACTGATGAGCAGTTGGCGCGAATCCATGCGCCCATCGGTCTGGAATTGAATGCGGAAACACCACATGAAATTGCTGTGAGCATTCTGGGTGAGATTATTATGGTACGGCGGGGCGGTGACGGTCAACCGATGCGTGAAGTCAACGCGCCTCATAGAGCGAATGGATAGCGAACAAATAGTGCGCGCTGCTGTACGAGGAATACCCGATTAGAGTATGCGAGCTATGCTGTGAAAATACTATTTCTTAGTGATACGGTCATGCCGCAAATGGAAAGTGCGGTGAACCTGCGGCGCTACTATTCTGATATTGGGCTGGTCGTGAGCTGCGGTGATTTGCCTGCCGCGTATCTGGAATTTATTACGTCTATTCTGAATGTGCCATTATTTTATGTGCGTGGCAACCATGATACAGGCTATGATGAAAAACCCCCGGGTGGGGAAGACCTGCATCGGCGGCTCCTGACGTTCCAAAATCTCTCATTTTATGGCCTGGAAGGGTCAATCCGTTACAATGATCGTGGCATACAATATACGGAAGGGGAGATGCGCGGTATGGTCGTCGGCGCCGCACCTCACTTGCAGCTTCATCGCTTCCAGCATGGTCGGGTGGATGTGCTGGTGACGCATTCCCCGCCACAGGGTATCCATGACGGAGAGGACAGGCCGCATCAGGGATTTGGCAGTTTGCTACGTTTTCTTCAGTGGTACCGGCCTCGTTATATGGTACATGGGCATGTTCATACCTGGGATCGCCGGGTGACGACTCGCACCGAGTACCAACAAACCTGTATTATCAACATCAACCCGGTAACGGTGATGGAAATCGAGCCGCTTAAGTCTTGATTGGTTGTAGCGCGCGACATGAGCACATGGTAATGTACTGGTGAGTACAATATATGCATGTCAGCATCTACCCGGCAGCGGCCTGAGCCTGTTTGTCGGACCATTCGACGCACTGAACAAAAAGGTACAAGAAGGTTATGTGGAATCACTATTATAGTGTTGCATCATTAGCGGAAGCCCTGGAATTGTTGGCGAAGTACCGGGAACGGGCGCGGATTATTGCTGGGGGAACAGATATACTGCTTGAACTGGAGCGCCAACAGCGTCCTGGCCTGGATGTACTGGTTGATATTACTCGGGTGCCTGGCCTGGCTGACATGACGCTGCATGGCGATCAGATGCGGTTAGGGCCACTGGTTACACATAATCAAGTGGTTGCCAACGCCCTTTTGGCGGAGCGTGCTTTGCCGCTGGCGCAGGCGTGCTGGCAGGTTGGTGCTCCGCAGATTCGTAACCGGGCGACGGTGGCCGGGAATCTGATTACGGCTTCGCCCGCTAACGATACAATTGCGCCGCTGATGGCGCTGGGCGCAGAAGTCAGCCTGTTATCTCTGGAAGGTGAACGCACAGTGGCACTGGCTGACTTTTATACAGGTGTGCGCCAGACGGTGATGCGCCCGGACGAAATGCTGACGGCGATCACTTTCCCGGCGTTATCGCGAGCGGAGCGGGGTATTTTTCTTAAATTGGGGTTGCGGCGAACGCAGGCCATTTCTGTTGTTAATGTTGCCGTTGTGTTGTCCTTTGATGGTGATAGGGTGACTCGTGCTACAATCACCCTGGGAAGTGTTGCCCCGACGATTATTCACGCTCCGGTCGCGGAACGAGCATTAGTTGGGCAGGTGCTGACGCCGGAAGTTATGGCGAATGCTGCCCGATTGGCAGCGGCTGCTCCCTCACCAATTGATGATGTGCGCGGGACGGCGGTGTACCGGACTGAGATGATTAAAGTGCTGGTGCTGCGGGCGCTGCGGGCATTAGCGACTAATCAGCAGGCTACGGATTGGCCGCAATCTCCGTCTATGTTGTGGGGTGCGGCGCTGACCCCTCAAAAATTGGCACAGTCCGTTGTGCATCAGGATGGACGGCCCATTGAAAGCACCATCAACGGCCAGTCGGTAACATTCACCACCGGTCAGGAAAAATCTCTGTTACACCTCTTACGTGAAGAGGGCGGGTTACCGGGTACAAAAGAGGGCTGTGGGGAAGGCGAGTGTGGTGCCTGTACCGTGTTTCTGGATGGCGCGGCGGTAATGTCGTGCCTTGTGCCGGCTCCCAGGGCTCATGGTGCGGAGATTGTGACCATTGAAGGGTTAGCTGAGGATGACCACCTGCATCCTGTGCAGGAAGCCTTTGTGAAACATGGGGCGGTGCAGTGTGGTTATTGTACGCCGGGCTTTGTGATGGCCGGGGCGAAACTCCTGGAGGAACACGCCAATCCTACTCTGGAACAGATTCAGCAGAGTTTTACCGGGAATTTGTGCCGGTGTACCGGGTACTATAAGATCATAGAAGCCTTGCAAGATGTGGTGGAAAAAACCGAATAAACTGTGGGAATAGGGGAGGTGCTGGGTGGCAGAGAAAAAGGGTGGGGGTAGCAATAGGGCTTTTTGGCCGGTTGTCGGGTTTGTGTTGGCATTGGCACTCGGTGCCATTTCGTACGTCCTTTCACCGGTGGCGATCGAAAAAGTTGTGCCGCAGCTTAATAACGGCCAGATGCCCTATGACCAACTTGTGGTGGCGGTTGCTGGCGTCATTTTCCTGATTCTGGGAGCGATTGTGGTGCTGATTATCGCCGCTGCCGTGCCAAAGAATCGCAACCCGATGGATAAAATCAATGAGAAAGAACTTCTTGAACAGCGGGCGCTGCGTAATAAACGTCGTGTTGCCAAGAAGAAGCGTGAACTGGATATGAAGAAGCAATCCCGCAAACAGTAATAGGAAATTTTATGGATCGTACTGTCCCAAAGACCGGAAGTGAAGAAATCGAACTCTACATGCGGACCTATTATTCGCTGCTGCGTTCGACGCACACTGTGCAGGTGGAAACGCTGGAAGAAAGTCACATGGCGATGGAGTCATCGCTGCATGTTAATGCCCGCCGCGCTGAACCGGATACCTCTGCACTGGTCTATTCCAGCCTGCGCCTGCCGCCGTGTATGGCAGAAGTGGATATGGTGCTGGTCGGCCAGTTGGAGCGTTCGTTTTTTGAAGCTGGCTATACTGATCTCTCACAATGGCCGCGTGTGGTTGCGCCTGGCCGCCGTCGGCGGATGCATCATAATGGCGGCAGCACACTGGCGGTGTTTATCGCCAGCCGGTCGGATATAGATGACCTGGTGCCGATCCTGACGGCTTACCAGATCGAATGGAATAAATTTTACCGGCTGTTGCAAGGTGGTGATACCAAAGCCTTCTTGCGCGACAATCAGGCCCGCCAGACACCACTAACGGATGACGAAGCGGCTATACTGGCGGGGGAACTGCGCCTCGAGGTAGACGACCTGCGCCGGTTGGAGATCATCTGGGGTGTGGCGTTTTTCGATACCTTGTATCGGATGTCGCAGCGACGTAAGCAGATCAGCCTGCAACTTTTGTCGGGTTCTCTGGCAGACTACCGCCGGGCGACGGCTTATTGGTGGGCGGAACTGCAAGACCAGTTGAATAACGAAGTTGATCTGGAACAACGTCCAGTTTACTTTGTTTCCAGCAATACCCATTCGCTGGTAAATTTGCTCACCGGGTTTGCCCGGCGCGAGGAAGAAAACCTGCTGGAATATATTAAAACCTGTGGCTATGAGCAGCTTCTGACCGAGTATCACGAGATAAAAAACGAGAGCGCCTCGAAAAATCTGGATAACTTCCTCTACTATGTATTGAAGAAGTATCTGGTGGATGGCAATAAGCGCACTCATGATATGCTGGCGGCTGATGAAAAGAGTATTGGCATCCATCGGATTTCCAGCCGAAGCGGTTTCGACATCGAATCGCAGGTGATTGAGGTTAATAAGCTGCGTGCTGATTGGTTGGATTCGCGGGTAGCCGATGGGTTCACTCAGGCGCAGCTCAGCCAGAGTGATGCGGTGATTTTGAACATTGACTACCCGTTAGGGATGGCCGCTTACGAAATCCTCAGCCGGGTTACCGAACGGGTCGGCCATCTGATGGGGGTATATATCATGGGCAAGGCCGCGACTCTGAATGGGCGAGTCGGGGATGTCATGATTCCGAACGTTGTGCATGACGAGCATTCGCAGAATACCTATTTGTTCGATAATAGTTTTTCCGCCTATGATATCGCTTCTTACATGGCTTTTGGGATGGTGTTGGATAATCAGAAGGCCATCAGTGCACCGGGTACCTTCCTGCAAAATCCGCGCTATATGAGCGTATTTTACCACGAAGGGTACACGGATATCGAGATGGAGGCCGGGCCATATCTCTCGGCCATCTATGAGGCATTCCGCCCCAAGCGTCATCCCTATAACGAAATTGTGAACCTGTACGGCGTGTCTTTTGACATCGGTTTTTTGCATTATGCGTCGGATACGCCTATGAGCAAAGGGCATAACCTGGGGGCGGGCAGCTTGAGCTATACCGGTGTAGATCCCACGTATGCTACGGCGGTGGCGATCTTACGGCGTATCCTTAACCGGGATGTCCAACGGGTTTACCAGCATACTCACGCCATGAATGGCCTGCCGCCGTCTCATTGAACCTGTCCACAACCAAAATTGTTTAGCGGAATCATTGATGGAAAATGGATGTGAACTGTGGCAAAAGATAAAACCTTTACCGTAGGGCATACTGTCAGACGCATAGACGCAGTGGGCAAAGTGACTGGCGAGGCAGTATACCCCGGCGATTTTAGCATGGAAGGGCAGTTGTGGATGAAACTGCGCTTCAGTGACCGTGTTCATGCCCGCGTAGTGGCGATTGATACGACACAGGCGGCGGCGCTGCCGGGCGTGGTGGCGGTGTTTACCGCGAAAGACGTGCCGAATAACGAATACGGCCTGACGATGTTAGACCAGCCGGTGCTGTGTGGCCCAGGTAGTAACAGTATCATTCCTGGTGCGGACGTTGTGCGTTGTTATATGGATTGTGTTGCGGTGGTGGTGGCAGAAACCGAAGCCGCAGCAGCTGAGGGTGTTCAGTTGGTGGATGTCACCTATGAGGATCTGCCCGCTGTATTCGACGCCGAAGCGGCGATGGCGGAAGGTGCCCCACAGCTCCACGCGGATCACCCCAACAATGTACTGTGTCATTTCAGGATTCGCAAAGGGGATTTGGGCGCCGGGTGGGCGCAGGCCGATGTCGTTGTAGAAGGTGAATACCACACCGGCTACCAGGAACATGCCTATCTTCAGCCGGAGGCCGGTGTTGGCTATATAGATGATGCGGGCCGGGTGACGGTGGTTGTGGCCGGGCAGTGGGTACATGAGGATCAGGAACAAATTTACCATGCGTTGGGGTTGCCGGCAGATCAGGTACGAGTCATTTATCCGGCGATTGGCGGGGCATTTGGTGGGCGCGAGGATATGTCCGTCCAGATTGTGCTGGCGCTGGCAGCCTGGAGGTTGCGCCGCCCGGTGAAAATCCAGTGGAGCCGGGAAGAGTCGATACTTTATCACCACAAGCGCCATCCGGTGAAGATTCGGGCAAAATGGGGTGCGACCCAAGATGGTACGCTAGTCGCCGCCGAAGCTGTTGTGATCGGGGACGCCGGGGCGTACAACTACACCACCAACAAAGTGATGGGCAACGCGAATCTGATGGCGACGGGTCCCTACGAAATTCCGAATATTCATGTGGATACTTATGGGGTCTACACCAATAACATCCCGTGTGGCGCGTTTCGTGGGTTTGGCGGGCCGCAGGGTGCTTTTGCCGCTGAAGGTCAGATGAACAAGTTGGCAGAGGCTCTTGGTATTGATCCGGTAGAGATCCGCATGAAAAATGCCCTGCAAGAAGGGAGTTTGCTTTCGGTGGGGACGCCCTTGCCGCCAGGGGTGAGTATCCCACAGGTGATCGAAGCCTGCGCCCGCGAGAGCTTCTGGGAAAAAGGCGAACGTGGTTGGTCACGCTCTCAACGCACGCAGCCAGACAACCCCGCGCTGCGACGTGGTGTAGGGTTCGCAGCTGCGTTCAAGAATGTTGGGTTTAGCTTTGGCGCCCCCGAACAAAGTTGGGCGACGGTGGAGCTGCACGGTCAAACTGCAATTGAGGAAGTTGTTGTTCGCCATGCTGGAGCGGAAGTCGGGCAGGGGACACATACTGTAATGATGCAGATGGCTGCTGAAGCGGCGGGAGTGCCGTTCACAAAAGTGCGACTGATCGGTCAGGACACGGCAGAAACACTGAATTCCGGCAGCGTTTCGGCATCCCGTATGACGTTTATGGCAGGAAATGCTATCAAAGGGGCGGCGGAGCAGGCGCTGGAAAAATGGCGTAATGAAGAACGGCCTGCTGTTGCGACATACCAGTACCGCCCGCCCGCCACGACGCCCTATGACCCAGAAACCGGCAAGAGTGAGCCGAACTTCGCCTATGGTTATGTGGCTGAGGCGGTTGAGGTCGAAGTGGATATTGAAACCGGCCACATTCGCCTAGTAAGGGTGATCTGCGCGGATGATGTCGGTCATGCGGTGAACCCGCAGCTTGTCCAGGGGCAGATTGAGGGCGCTGTAGTACAGGCACAGGGCTACGCGATTATGGAAAATCTCATTTCACAAGAAGGGCGTATCCTCAACCCGTACCTTTCTACCTATCTCATTCCGACCATCCTGGATGTCCCGGACGAAGTGAAGTCTGTCATTCTGGAATATGCTGACCCGATTGGCCCCTGGGGGGCGCGAGGCATGGGCGAAATGCCATTCTTGCCATTGTCACCAGCTATTGTAGCGGCGGTGCATGATGCGACGGGCATCTGGATGGATTTCATACCCTTGACTCCTGAGCGGGTTGTTGTGGCGTTGCGCGAACATGGACTCGGTGTTATTTAGCCGCGCTCCGGTTGTGGTACGTGGCGGCGGTGATCTCGCGAGCGGCGTGATCTACCGGCTGCGGCGTGCCGGATTTCCGGTAATCGTGACAGAACTCGAGGCGCCGCTGCTGGTGCGCCGGACAGTGAGTTATGGTGATGCCGTTTACAGCAAGGTAGTCACTGTGGGTGGGTTGACGGCACGCCTGGCAAACAACCGACGTGATGTGGCTTCCACTCTGGCGGCAGGTGACATCCCAGTGGTTGTAGACCCAGGATCATGCTTGTGGCCGGCAGTGCGGCCAGTGGCTGTTGTGGATGGCCGGGTGGCAAAGACGAACCTGGATACGCGGATAACCGATGCGCCACTGGTGATTGGGCTTGGTCCGGGTTTTACCGCTGGTGTGGATTGTCATGCCGTAATCGAAACCAATCGGGGGCATGACCTGGGACGGGTCATTTACCGGGGTGGTGCCGCGCCAGATACAGGGGAACCGGGACAGGTTAAAGGGCAGACCCATTCCCGGGTACTGCGGGCGTCTTCTGCCGGGCATGTGCGTCCTGCTGTTCGTATCGGGGCGCAGCTTGAAACTGGAGCGGTGATTGCCAGCCTGAACGGCGGGTCAGTCATCGCGCCGTTTTCTGGCGTACTGCGCGGCTTGATTCACGAGCAGGTATTGGTCAAAGCCGGTATGAAAATTGGAGATTTAGACCCTCGCGGGGATGTCAAAATCTGTTACTCCATTTCTGAAAAATCGCTCGCAGTAGGGGGAGGCGTGCTGGAGGCAGTCCTGGCTGCCCCTCAGATACGCTTGTATCTGGTGGAGACGGATGAAACTTCAACAAGCCTTTGATATTGTGCGCGGGGATGTCATCGCCTTTGTGGGCGCAGGTGGCAAGACTTCCACCATGATCGCGCTGGCGCATGAACTGGCTGACTCCGGCTGGCGAGTACTGGCGACGACCACGACACGTGTCGGTCTTGACCAACTCGAGCTGATGCCTGCTGCGCTTCCGGTAGAGCGTGACCGGAGCGAAATCTCAACAGCCTTGAGCGATTTTCGCTTTGTATTTCTCTATGACCGGATTCGCGGTGATAAAGTCTACGGCATTAGTTCTGATGCGATATCTTATTTACTGGATACCGTCGACTCGGATGTGCTGTTGATTGAGGCCGACGGGGCGCGCGGCTTACCCCTCAAAGCACCCAAGAGCCACGAGCCGGTCATTCCTGATGAGGTTTCGCTTGTCGTGCCGATAGCAGGGCTTTCGGTCTTAGGGCAGCCACTGGATGAGGATCATGTTTATAATGCGCAGGCTGTTCATGAGCGCTACGGTTTTGGGATTGGCAACCGGGTCAAGTTCCCCTGGATAGCCCAGGTGTTGCGTGACGATCAGTTCGGCCTGCGAAGCATCCCTGCGCAGGCGCGAGTGGTTGCCTTTCTCAACCAGACACCGCCCAACGGGTTCATGCGGCTTCGCGCCCGTTTGACCGCACATTTGATACTGCGTGTGCCACGTGTACATAGTGTTGTGCTGGGTTCGGCACGAGCGGCAGACCCGGTGTGTGAAGTCCAACGTCATATTGGGGTCGTGACACTGGCTGCCGGGATGTCACAGAGGATGGGACGCCCCAAAATGCTGCTGCCCTGGGAAGGCCGTCGAACGATTATTGAGCATATTATTCACCAAATCTATCTGGCACGGTTAACGAATGTGACAGTGGTTACTGGTTATTACGCCGGAGAAATCACCAGCCGTGTCACACCGATGGGCGCGAATATTGCCTATAATAGTGACTACGCTCAGGGCGAGATGCTGTCATCCTTGAAGGTTGGCTTGCAGGCGATGCCCCCGCATGTATCCGCAGCCTTGGTGGTGTTAGGCGACCAACCGCGTATTCAGCCGCGTATTATCAACCAGATATTACTGGCTTACGCTGAGGGTGCGGGGGATATAGTAGCCCCCAGCTATCAGATGCGGCGTGGGCATCCGATCCTCATTGACCGTCGTTATTGGCCGGAAATCCTGGCGCTTCCTGCGGATGGCGCTCCGCGTGATGTCATTAATGCTCACCAGGATCGTATCGCCTATGTGAATGTGGATAACGACAGCATTCTTGTGGATGTGGATACCCCTGAAGATTATCGCCGTGAGCGACGGCGCGCCGGGCTATAACGTTACCCGGGCCGGCGCAGTGTAGTAGGCCGTTTGGTGGCATTCCCACTGGCAGTGATGCGCAGTTCATCGGAATGTTCCATCGGGGTGACTACAATTAATACTTCATGTTCCCCGATTACATGGGTTCTGGGCGGCGCATAGATAAAATGCCCATCCGCCCGGCGCACGCCGATCACCCCGGCACGAAACAGATTTGTCAACCGTAAATCCTCAATGGTTTTGCCAATCCAAGGGGAATCATCCTGCATGTAGAGTTCGGTGGTTTCGATTCCCACGTGGTAGTTAAACAGCACATATTGGAGGAAATCGTTGACAGCCGGGCGGGTAGTCGCCAACAGGACGAACTGCCCGGCAACCTGGAACGGACTTACCACGCGATCTGCCCCAGCCCGCTGTAATTTGTGGATGGCGTCGTCTATATGGGCAGTGGCTGTAATCAGGAGGCGTTTGCTGAGTGCTCGGCAGTTGAGAACCGTCAATACGCTGTCCGCTTCGTCTTCCAGTGAAATCATAATTGCCAGTGCCCGCTCAATCCCGGCGCGGCGGAGTGTGTTCTCCTTTGTGGGGTTGCCATGAATCACCCGAAAGCCTCTTGCCAGAAGTTCATCGGCATACTCCGTGTCGCTGCTGATGATGACAAACGGGCGCTTTGGGTCAAGTTTATTGATGGCGCTGCGTACCACATGACCTGTGCCACAGATGATATAGCGCTGGGACATAGCCTGGACCGCGATCTCGGCCTCTTCCCGCGTGAATACCTGCTCTGATTGGCGGGGCGGCGGGGCTGGAACAGGCAGGCGCTGCCAGTTTGTAAATTGGGATTGGCTGCGTGTACCCTGCTCGCAGTCTCGCTGCAGGGCGGTGGTGGAACGACCAGGGGCAACGACTATCAGAATATCATTCTCTTTGAGAATATAGTTTTCATCAGGCGTATACATAAAACTGCCATCATCAGAACCCAGTCCGATCACGGCAGCCTTAAACCTTTCGCGGAGTTGCAGGTTGCCGATGCGCTGTCCGATCCAGTTTGAACCTGACGGCAGGGTTAGCTGGGTGGTCTGGGTGTCGGCTGCGGGGCTAAAAAGAATGCTGTCAAAAAAATCGTTGACTGCAGGGCGCAACGTGGCGTTGTTCAGGAACTGACTGGCGACGTCGAACGGTGTGATGGCACTGTTAGCGCCTACGCGGATCATCTGAGGTGCGAGGGCTTCTTCCAGGGTGACGGCAGTGATATAGAGGTTCGGATTGGCACTGCGAGCAGTGAGTACCGTCAGCAGTGTTTCGGTATCTTTACCCAGCATGACCATCATGGCCTGGGCACGCTCTAACCCGGCGCGTTGCAGCGTTTCTTCCCGATTGGGATCCCCTTCGATCACCAGCAGACGATTGCTGCGCAGATGTTCGGCGAATGTGGCGCTGGGGGTAACAATGACCACCGCATCTAACAGGGTTTCCGCCCGATAAAACCGGCGCACACAAAAAAGGAAAATGCGGCGAATGATCTGGCGAATACGAGGGAAATGACCGTGTGCATCGTCCCCAAAGACGCGATCCAGGAAGCGGTCCAGCGGTAGATAAAATTGTTCACGATGGTAATCCTGGCGATCCCTGGCGGCCTTCGTAATGAAACTCACTGTTTTATCCACCAGTTCACCTGCACCACAGATAATATAGTGGTGGCTCAACCGCTCAGCTGCCCGCTGTGTGCGTCGCCGCTGGCGCAGGTCACGCATGGCTGGGCTGAGGATGAATGTAGCGCTGGCTTGAATGCCATAGGCTGTCACACTCAATCCAGCTGCTAGCAATACGAGGGTGAACAGTCGTCCCCCGTCGGTCTGGGCTACCTTGTCGCCGTATCCCACAGTGGTGAGAGTCGTTACCGTGATCCAGATGGCATCCAGAAAAGAGATACCTTCCAGCCACATGAGGCCCAGTATCCCAATTGCCAGCACGATGAGAAACACAATCAGCGCAATAATCATCTGCCGGTAGGTTTCTCGAAATGAATCCATATTTTTCCTCAAGAATGTCACAGGTTACAAACTCTGATTATAATCGGGGATAGGATTTCGAGCGAACGTCGTGGTGAGCAAATCTTTCTTGTAGACGGTTGCAGGAAATGGAGATAGTCAGGAATTTGAAGGCGAAACGGGGCTTATGTCTGTAGTAGGGCTTTGGCGAGGCGCTTGCTGGCTTGCTTATAAGGTTTTTGGGGGGCGGCGACCAGGACGAGTATCTGGTTTGCCGGCTGGCGCTTAATAAGATAGAGGATCACCTGGCGGCCTTCAATGTCGTAAAACAACACTTCATCAACATGGTCGAATTGGTCGTGATTTTCGGTGAAGGTGGCGGCACGTTCCGCCAGTTTCGCCAAGGCCATAGCGAAGTCTTCTGGCAGGTCCTCATCAGCATGAAGAAACAGAATCATTCCACTCGGCACTTCAGCCAGGGCAGCAGCAACAAAACGCCCTTGATTATCGTGTAACGCCTGCTGAATAATCGCCTGTTGCGTATTCGTCATAGCGATTTCAGTGCTTCTTGAACCAGCCTAATAATCGGTTGACGACACTGCGCCGTTCTTCTATGCCCTGCTTATATTCAAGCTGAAGCTGCGCCGTCAGGAAGGGCAGCTCGGTGATTCGCATCCGTGCACCGTTGACAATCACCCACCCGTTTTCTATGGGACGCAGGTCTTTGGGTCTGCGATTGTAGAGTTTTTGATAAGCCTCTACATAATGGTTCATAATCTGTTCGGCGTTCAGTGTTTCCACCATCGGTGCTCCTGCCCAAAACCTGCCTTGTATTCATTGTAGGCGCAATGACTGTTAAAATTGCTAAGAACCCATCTGAAAATTAAGCAGGCAAGCGTTTGAGCAAAGTAAAAATGGA
>CALJKV010000102.1 GCA_937974245.1 uncultured Chloroflexota bacterium
TCTCCACCTGCACCGCCAAAGGGGACGACATCGGTCGTTACGTCATCTACAAAGAGCCGATTGATTAGACCCTTACACCAGAAGCTGGTGTTCGTGGTTGGCAACCAGCCCCTTCTACGGGGCTACTTTTATTTTGGGCCCTGGCAAGTAGACCGCAGACGACGCGCCGGGAGATAGTGGGGCTTGCGCCCGTTGCCCCTTCGGGCGGCTGGTGCTAGAATCAGGGTATGTCGAGTAAAAAGCTGGGCGAAAAGAGCGGGAAATGTCATCCAGCTATCCGGGCATTTTAGCTCTTTTATTCTTCACTTTCGCTCAAATGAGGGGGTTCTCATGCGCTATCGTTTGTCCATACTCATACTACTGATCCTGCTGGTCGCAAGCGCCTGCAATCTATCCTCGCAGGAGCCTACCGAATTTCCGCTTGATAACAATAATCCGCCGGCGGACACAGGCGGCAAACCGACTGTCACTATTGTCACGCCACAGGATGGCGGCGAAGCGGTAGTCGGGCAGCAGATGTTCGTGACAGCCAACACCAGTGATGCGATAGGCGTCACCCGTGTGCAGCTCCTGGCAGACAACCAGATCGTGAAGACTGTTTCGTCCGAATCAGCCACCGGGCAACAGCAGATGAACGTCCTGCTGGACTATACCCCGCGCACTGAGGGAACGGTCACACTTCAGGTCATCGCTTTTCGCGGCGCGTTACAAAGTGATCCGGCTCAAATCGCGATTTCAGTACGGCAGCAGGCGCAGGTCACATCCCCCGCGGTACAACCGACGGGCCTACCGGCGATTGACCCCAATGACCCCACCTGCCGGGCACTCACCAACACCGGGCTCAACTTCCGTAGCGGGCCAGGGACAACCTATGCCGTTATTACCGTATTGCCTGCCGGTAGTGTCGTGCCGATTATAGGGCGACTGGGGGATAATTCCTGGTGGCAGCTCCAGCGCGGAACCAGCATTGGATGGGTCAGCGCCTCGTATACCACCCAATATGGTTTATGTGGTTCCGTGCCGATTGCCGCGCCGCCGCCCTCCCCCACATCCAATGTGCCGACGAGCACACCCACGCCGACCACCACCCCAACACTCACACCGACATTGATTCCCAGCTTCACGCCCACGCCGGGCAAGCCGGATATTCTCGTCAGCGGTGTCAACGGGCCGGACACCATTACGCTGCCCAATGGAACAACCGAATATACCATCACACTGACCAATACTGGCTCTGGCCCCAGCGGACAGTTTATTGTCAATGTGTCCATTGTCTCAACTGACCAATCGGCGGAAATTGGCGTCTCGAACCTCGACCCCGGCCAGAGTATCTCGCTCACCGTTGAATTGACATTCTCTGCCGCTGGAACCTATATCGTCCAGGCGGAAGCAGACAGCACGCATGTGGTAGGCGAAATGAGTGAGGTGAATAACGTTGGTATCAAAACCAATGTGATCGTCCAGGCCGCGCCGTAGGCCGTAAGGGACATAAGTACACTTTCCCTGATCGGGGCAGTCCGAAGATAATCAGACTGCCCTGATTTAATTTCCCATGATTCTTCCCGGGGGAGATAATGAACAAACGACTACTGATTTCCTGGCTGATGCTGCTCGCAGTTCCATTTTTCGGCGCGGTTACCTCCACTGCGGCACAGGATGAGACTGCCACACAATACGGTTTCTTCCCTTCTCCGCCGGAGCCTGCGCTTGACAGTATCCTCCAACACTTTACGGACATCGGCGAACACGCCAATTTCATCCTCTCGCAGCCGAATATTCCTTGGGAAGATTTCGTCAATGGGGTGGATATGGACACGCAAACCCGGACGGATACCCGGAATCTGGTGCAACTGGCGCACATCAACGGCCTGAGTGTAGTTTTCGTGATCGACCCGCTGAACGGGCTGAACCGCCGCGAGTTCAGCGGGCTGCCCGCAGGCTGGACGGCGAACTTCAGTAACCCGGATGTGCGTGCCGCGTTCAGCAATTTTGCGGTGTGGATTGCACGGGAATTCCAGCCGGATTACCTGGGGCTGGCCTCCGAGATCAACAGTTATGTGGACGCCTACCCGGACGATGCAGCCAACTATCTGAGCCTGTATAACGAGGTTTACGCAGCAGTGAAAGCCGAATCGCCCGATACGCAGGTGTTTGTTACATTTCAGTGGGAAGACCTGAACAATCTGTGGCAGTTTGCGGCGGAAGGCAGAATGGCATTTGATACCAACTGGGATCAGATCGAGATGTTCGAGCCAAACCTGGATGTGTGGGCGATTTCAACTTATCCCTACGTTCCATTCCCATCCGGCACGAACATCCCCGGTGATTTTTATTCTGTTTTGCTGGAGAGAACCGACAAGCCGCTGGCGGTATCCGAGGGGGGTTATACGGCAAGGCCCGTTGGCCCGGTCAGCGGCACGCCGGAAGATCAGGCTGCGTTTTTGAACGCGGTACACGATCAGATTGGCTCACGACTCGTATTCTGGGCATACACCCTGCTCAATGATATAAACATGGATAGGTATGCCGAGTCCATGCAGGCACAGAACACCAGCGCAACCGACATCAACACATTGAGCATATTCCAGGCTATCGGGCTGCGCGAGGTGGACGGCACGCCCCGCCCCGCGCTCGATGTATGGGACAACTTCCGGCAAAAATAGACACTTCGGGTTAGTCGAGTTGCCATTTTGCTATCTGCTTCAGATTGCCTGAAAACAGACATCACTATACAATGGGGCTTATGGCGACACGAGTATTGATCCTACACCAAAAGCTGGTTTTTGCGGTCACACTCAAACAGGCTCTGGAGCAAACCGGCGCATTTGAGGTGCATCCGTTTACGACGATTCAGGCTACCCTGGAATACCTGCGCGAGCATCCCCAGGACGTGGCTCTGGTTGACTTCACGCTGCCAGATATAACCGACGCACAGCTTGTACACTGGCTGCGCGGCACACAGCCCGATCTGGCAATCATCGCCAGCCCCCGGCCCGCTGATGCCGAAGCAATCATGGCGGCGCTCAAAATTCAGGGGATGGTCAATGCGCCGTTCACGGCACGTGACATTATCCCGCTGTTGGAAGGTGCGATTGACGCAGTACAGCACGATTTATCGCTGCCGACGACACGTCCGCTAAGCGATCCCCCGGTCCAACCGCCGCAAGAAAAAACCCGTCAATCGGGTGATACAGCACCACCGCCACCTCCGGTAGACCCGCAGTCTGGGCATACGCGCAAGCTGGGAGAGGACGTCGAGCCGAGTCGTCCGGCAACAAAACCGATACCTCCAACACCTATCGGAAAAACCCGCACCCTGGATAACTTCGAGCCTGAAATACCGGATGAGGCCTACCCACCGGAATATGGGGCAACCCGGCGGTTGGAAGATTCACCCCCGCCGCAGGCCGGTCAGCACAATATCTACCGAACACGCCAACTGGATGAACCCCCTGTGGAAGAGGGCGATACACCCGCAGTTCCAACGCGGGATTCCGAGGCAGCACGACAGTTCCTGGTGACATCCAGCGCACCTGGAATTGACAACTTATTCGACGATGTATTGGATGTAATTGACGCCGAAATTGGACCGGAAGACGACAGGGAAGAAGCTGAAGGTAAGCCGGAGGCGACTCGTGACGATCCTTTCAAAGGAATGATTAAGTCCCTCAGCCGGGAAGAGCCCGGCTCACGGCTGCCAGAACGCCAAAAACAAGGGATGGACTTTACCTATACGTCCGGCATGGATAACGTTCTGCGCGAGATTGCACGGACGAAAACCGGCACACTGGATGATTCCAATTTACGTGATGCCGGCACGCCAGATGAGCTGGAACTCGACACGTTTGAAAAGTTGGCACAAGAAGAACCACCCATGCCCACGCTGGAAGACAGTGGGACGATTGGTGATTTGATGGTGGGTATTTCCGACCACCAATTCCGCAATGTGCTGGCGCTGCTGCGAGGCGAAGAACCGTCTATGAGCAGCGACGAAGCTGAACGTGCGACAATTGAGGAAGCATTTGCCGGGGTTTTCTGGCCGAACCAGCAGGGTGAAGACCAACCGCCCCCACCGCCGACTTTGCCCGAAGAACTCCCAGTCATGGAGGTCACACAAGAATCAACCGCTGGATTCCGCCAGGCGTTTGATCGCATGGAATATGTTGATTCTTTCGATGATGAAGCTGGCGACGCGACTGTCCCCCAGCTTATTCTGGAAACCGCGCTTGATGAATCCACACCGCCCGAAAATTTCTCGTTAAATCGTCTGATTGACGATATTGATGCACGGCTTTCCATCCACAAACTGGCAATTCGCGGGCTGCCCTCCTGGGGACAGGATACCGGCGCATTTCGCTCGGTGGATACAGAAGGTATCCGTGAACCGGATTTCCTGCCAACAGACCTGCCGCCAGGCGAAATCATAACCCCCGATTTACTACGCATGGATGAATCATTCGAGGAAGATGACGGCGCGTTTACGACGCGACCTTCGTCAGTCACCAGGCATACACTGGAGGAACAGGCAGAACTTTCGTCCGCCACGTTGGAATGGATGGATGAGGAACACACGGCTGAGACGCTGCTCTCACAAACGGTGTCAGAAGATGAATCTCAAGCTGCCGAAGATGACCTGCTCGATATGATTGAAGCTGAAGATGAACCGGTATGGCATGATGAAACTCCGGCCCCCGAACCAACCGTCCTGATGGAGGTTGAGCCAGCCGGTGCCGAAGATGACCTGTTCGATATGATTGAGGCCGAAGATGAACCGGCATGGCATGATGAGCCTCCGGCCCCCGAACCAACCGCCATGATGGAGGTTGAGCCAGAGACCGCTGCTTTTGCAGATGAACCCAGCCAGGAATATGTCGCGCCAGAACTGCCGGAATGGATGGATGACAGCGAGTACATGGCAGGTGAAGCAGATACGGTATTTGACGGGTATGGCCGTTTTGATGATGTCCCGGACTACGATGATGGATACACCAGGCCAGAGGACGTTCCAAGTGAAACCGGCATGGAAGCCGAAGAGGAGACATGGGCGGAAGCCCCTCAACCACCAGGCTATGATGAGAATACCTGGCTAAAACCGCTGCTGGAAATACCGGAGGCAGCACCAGAAGAAGAAGCAGAATATCTACAAGCGCCGCTACCGGCACAGCAGGAAGAAGAAGCGGAATATCCAGAATTCCTGGAAACGTTCGCCCCTGTCCTGCCTGAACCCGAAATGGCTAGACCTGAGGATATTTTTGATACCTGGGATGAGCCAGATATCGAGGACTCCGAAACTGTCACTCGGCCACTGGAAATACCTGCCGCTAAGCCGGATAGTGAGATTCACGCGGCCTGGGATGTGGCCGCGCATGAGGAAGCAGGGTCTTCGACTCAGCCTATTGAAGCGGTGGATCGTTGGGATAATGAGCGCGAAACCGGCACGATGGACGCCCCGGATGCGACGCCCGATTCGAATGTGGCGCAGCTGGCGGTAAGCCTGACGCAGGCTTCACTTGAGTTGAGTGCTGAGGCGACGCTGCTGACCCATGCAGGCGAAATCATCGCCTACGCCGGGCATTTATCGCCGGAGGATATTGAGGAATTACGGACAGCTATTGAAAATGATTGGGATGCACAGCCAGAAGGTGCGCGAATCCGCTTTGTGACGCTGCCGAGCAGTGGCAAAGACTTCATGCTGTACTCTATTCTCACAAAAAGCGATCTGACGCTCTCAATGATTTTCGGCGGTTCAACCCCGCTGCGTGTAATCCGCAAACAGGGACAAATCCTCGCTAATGCGCTCCGCTCTGTCCCGGATGTACCTGCGCCGCCGCCTGCTGCCATGCTGCCCCCCGCCCCGCTGAAGCCCGTGCCAGCGCCGCAGGTTCCGGCGCTGGTTGACACAGTGGTGCGCGTTCCCTATTCGTATGTGTGGCTGCTGCGCGACCCAACCGAGTCCCTGACCGATGCCGCAGCTCAGGCCATCATCAGCGGCTTAACTTTACAGTTAAATGAGCAGGACTGGCGCATTGTCATGCTCCAGGTACATGAGGATTTTGTCTATTTGCTGGCGGAAGTCCCTGGCGAAACCCCACCCAACCTGGTTATGACTGAACTCAAACAGCGGTCTGCGGATATCGCCCGCGCCCAGATGCCCGATATTGATACCCAGACGTTGTGGGCGGATAGCTACCTGATTCTGACACCGGGGCGCGAACTGGCTGCCGAAGAAATCCTGGAATTTGTCAATTTCCAACGGATGTTGTGAGTCGCCTGCGCACCAGAACTGTGAATTTCGATAAATGCCTCCGGTGACGGGGGCATTTTGATAAGCGTTTTATTGATCAGGGAAAAGGAGTTTGATGATGGCAAAACCTAACAAAACATCCCCTACCAACCAGGGCGTTGAGGATTTCCTCAACAGTGTCGAGCATGACAAACGCCGGGAGGATAGTTTCATTGTCCTCAAGTTGATGCAAGAAGTCACTGGTATGGAACCGATAATGTGGGGGGACAGCATCGTCGGGTTTGGCAGCTATCACTATAAGTACGTCACCGGTCGTGAAGGCGACATGCCCCTGGTCGGGTTTTCGCCACGCAAGCAAAGCCTGACCCTGTATATCATGGCCGGTTTTGACCAGTACGACACGCTGATGAGCAAACTCGGCAAATACACAACCGGGAAGGCTTGCCTTTATATCAAAAAGATTGAGGATGTGGACATGGACGTGCTGAGAGAACTGGTCAAGGCATCGTTTGAACACATGGCGGAGTCCAACAAGCCGGGGTAAGCTAACCGTGTAGGCTGTACAGCTTCAACAAATAATTACGTCTTTTGAAAGAGAGAACAGCATTTTATGGTATTTCGTATCGGTTCAGCGGAAGGATTTTACGGTGACAATGTACTGAGCGCCCTGCCGATGATTCGCGGCGGGCATGTCGATGCGATCTGCTTCGAGGCTTTGGCGGAACTCACGTTGGCGATTCTGCAAAAAGACCGGATGAAAGACCCCTCACGCGGCTATACCTTCGATATTGATCTGATCGCCCGCAAAGTGCTGCCCGAAGCCTTCGCCCGCAAAATTCCGCTGATTACCAACGGCGGCGGCCTGAACCCACAAGGCGCAGGGGAAAAAGTGCGCCAGATTGCTGAGCAGTTGGGTCTAACGGGCTGCAAAATCGCGGTGGTTTCCGGGGATAATGTGCTGGATAGGCTGGACGACCTGCAAGCGGCGGGCGAGCCATTGGCGAATCTCGATACCGGACAGCCAGTGACGGAGGCACAGAATCAGTTCTGGGTGACAGGTAATGTCTACCTGGGTGCAGCGCCGATTGTGGAAGCTCTGCAAAGTGGCGCGGACATGGTGATTACAGGCCGTGTAGCCGACCCGTGTCTGTATCTCGCGCCGCTGGTGGCTCATTACGGTTGGGGTTGGGATGAGTGGGACAAACTGGCATCAGGCATCGTGGCCGGACATCTGCTGGAATGCACCGGGCAGGTAGTGGGGGGCAACAGCCTGGCGTCTATTAATCATATTGCCGGAACGGACATGCACAACCTGGGCTATCCTATCGCGGAAGTCGAGCCCGATGGCAGTTTCGTTCTGACAAAAACACCGGGCATGAACGGGCATGTCACACCGGAAACCGTGAAAGAACAGCTTCTCTATGAAGTCCACGACCCGGGCAACTATATCACGCCGGATGTGGTGGCGAATTTCACCACGCTGCGGTTAGCGCATATCGGCAAAGACCGGGTTGCTGTCTCCGGTGTGACCGGCAAGCCACGCCCGGAAAAACTTAAACTCAATCTCAACCGGCTGGAAGGTTATTCCCGCGAGCTAATCTATACCATCGGGTGGCCGGAAGCCTGGCGCAAGTTCGAGCAGATGAAAGGCATGATGCACGCCGCCTGGGAAGGGCTACCGATCCAGCGCATTGCCTATAGTTTCCTGGGCGTCAACAGCCTGTACGGTTCTGTGGCCGACCTACCGGACGACCCGCTGGAATTGATCGTGCGGGTGATGTTCACCGCGCCGGATGCCGACACCCTCAAGACAGCGGTACGGCGGCTGATGAACGATGGACTCAGCGGCCCAGCGGGACTGGGTATTTCCGGCACAACAATTGGTCAGGATGCCAGACCAATCATTGGACTCTGGCCGACACTCGTCGGACGCGATAAAGTTACACCATGCGTGGAATACTACGAGGTGTGATTCACCTGAGTACATCAATTTGACCGCTTTGAGAGACACTCTATCATGCCAAAACGACTGTATGATCTTGCTTATGGACGCGCAGGCGATAAAGGCAATATCGCCAATATCAGCGTGATCGCCCGCACCCCTGCCGCTTACCGGGACATCAAAGCTCACCTCACGGCTGAACGGGTGAAAACGCACCTGGGCGACCTGGTACAGGGCGAGGTTGTGCGCTATGAAATGGACAACATTGAAGCGCTGAACTTTGTGTGTTATGAGGCGCTGGATGGCGGCGGCACACGCTCATTGCGAATAGATGGACTGGGCAAAGCACTGGCCGGGGCGCTTCTGGCTATGGAATGGGAAAGCGCATGACACCACGTATCAGCGTAAATATGGAACAGGCGCGGCGTATGGGGCAGCACCTTGTCGCACTCAATTGGAAGAGCGCAGGGTATGATACCATCAATGACGCGCTGCCGCAGGGCTGTACCGGCGAACAGGCCATAGACTACTTTTTCTTCACGTCCATGCTGCTGTTTGACTTCAAGAACATCGAAACCATCCTGCCCGATGGCACTTATCTCAAAGGCACGAATGTCTTTTTCCATCTGGCGAAACACGCACCGGAAATTCGCCCGGATTTCTGGTCAGCAGCAGGATTGGCGGCGATGACGGACGACGACTACCGGACGGCATTCTCTTTAGAGCGCGACCCGGCACGTCCGACCATGCCGCGCATGGATGAACGCATCGCAATCCTGCGTGACGCGGCGGCGGGATTACTCAAGCACTGGCGCGGCTCGACCAGCCGATTACTGACAGCGTATCCCAACCTCAAAACGGAAGATGGCAGTGGCCTGCTGGAAATCGTGCGGCGGACGTTCAAGGGTTATGATGACCCATTGTATAAAAAGCAGTTTGTTTTTCTGAAGGCGTTGGATGTCACGGGACGCTGGGGGCCGCAAGACCCGGAAAATGTGCAGATGCCGGTGGATTACCATGTCATCCGGCTGGCGCTGCGGAACGGCATCGTCACCGTGAATGACCCCACCCTGGCGAATGCGCTGCGCGGCAATCAGCCCTGCTCGGCAGAAGACGAGGCGCTGCTGCGCACAGCGATCATGACGGCATATGATGAGATGATCCGGTCTGCCGGGTTGTCGGTCTATTTCGTGGACGAGGTGTTCTGGCTAATCGGGCGGAGCTGCTGCCACTATGCCCGTCCGCCGCGCTGCACGACCTGCGACTTCAGTGACTGCTCGGTGCAGCCGGCATTCGGCTACACCTGTCCCGGCCTGTGTCCGCTGGCGGGGGCGTGCCTGGGCGCAAGAGATGAACAGTACCGTTCACTGCTCGAACCGAACGTTGTCACGACTTACTATTGATATGCCGCTACAATTGGCCGTTACCAGCGTGCTTTCAATGGACCACATCACCTGGCCGAAGACCGGTGAACGGGTGACGGTGGGAAGCTGTGGCTATTATGCCGCGATGGCGCTGGCACACCTGGGCGCGAATGTCCTGTACGCTGGGGAACATGGCGACAACTTTGACCCGGCGCTGGTCGAACCGCTACGGGCAGCGGGGGCGGCTGTTGAACTGTGTCCGCTACCGGGGGCAACCGCCCGCCTTGATCTGGCGTACAGTGAAACCGGCGATGTGACTCACGTTCACTATGATGAAGGCGGGGGAGAACACTTCACCGCCAACGACCTGCCCGCCCTATTCTGGGATGCCCCTACACTCTGGCTTGGCACTGCGCCGCGCACTTTTCATCAACAGGTGGCTGGGCACAGCGCACAATCAGCCAAACAGTTATTCCTCTCGACGCAGGGCGAATACCGGGACAGCATAGCCGATCTCACGGCACTCGTCCCGCATCTCACCGGGATATTTTCCAACGTGGGCGAAGTCAGCAATTTCGGCTTCGGCAGCTTTCAAAAAGCGGTTGCCCATCTGCGGCAGCTAAACCCACAACTGACCCTGCTGATTACCCAGGGGGCAAAAGGGGCATGGTTATTATGCGGGGACAGCGCCTATCATGTCCCCGCTGCGCCCTGTCCGAAACAGGTGAACACCATCGGCGCAGGGGATACATTCGCGGCGGCCTGGCTGTTACAGACAATTCGCGGTAAGTCCCCGACGGAATCGCTTCGCTGGGCAGCAGCGGCGGCGGCGTTACAAATGCGCGGCTATGGCTGTTTCGCGCAGCCTTCCGCCGGGGAAGTAGATGACTATCTGCGACAAGTTGCTGGAGAATTGACTGTGCGCCGTTCCACAAGGATAGACATTGACTAAACCAGGGGCACACCACTATCGAAGAACGGGATTTACCTGGCTGGCATACGGCCTGTTGGGTTACTTTGCCTATCTGCAAACGATCTGGGGGCCGCTTGTCCCCCTGCTGCGGATTGAGCTTGACCTTAACTACACGATGGGCGGGTTTCATGCAACGGCCTTCGCGCTGGGCATGTTCACAGCCGGACTGCTCAGTGACAGCATCGCAGCGCGGATCGGTGACCGGCGCTCGTTATGGATTGGGTCGGGCGGCATGGCATTGGGCGCTTTGCTCCTGGTGACAGCAACCAGTATCTATGCGACACTGCTCTCCGCCCTGCTGATGGGACTGTTTGGCACGGTGATGCTGATTATGATTCAGGCCGGCCTATCCAATGAGCATGGGTCTTTACGCGCAATCGCGCTGTCTGAAGCGAACATGCTGGCCTACATTGCCAGCACCGCTGCTCCTTTGTTCATCAGTTTTGTCGTGGCGATAGGCATCGGTTGGCGAGGCGCGCTCGTCATGCCGGTTATCGCCTGGGCGCTCCTGCGTCTGACCCACCAGCAGCAGAATTTCCCTTCCACCGTGCCAAACAGCGACCCGTCACGACAGACACCGTTTCCAGTCATGTTCTGGATCATCTGGCTAGGGCTGGTGCTGAGCGTCGCAGCCGAATGGAGCGTCACGTTCTGGACAGCGGATTTCCTGATCAGACTATTCAACCTGGAAACCTCTATCGCGGCGGCCTCACTGGCGGTTTTTACCACATTCGGGGTTCTGGGAAGATGGGCGGCGTCCCGGTTGGCAAAACATGTCACAGAACGACGCTTACTCATCAACATGCTTATTCTGGCATTCACCGGCGCGTTCATCTTCTGGATATCGCGCCAGGCGGTATTTAGCTTTTTGGGGTTGGCGCTGGTCGGGTTCGGCCTGGCAAATGCCTACCCCTTAGGCGTCGCCACCTTAATGTACACTGCCCCGGAGCAAGCGAATCGCGTCAGCGCACGCGCTTCACTGGGGGCAGCCGTCGCTATCCTGATTGCGCCACAGGCAATCGGCATTATAGCGGACGCGATGAGCATAGATACCGCCTATGGCATTGTCCCACTGCTGATTCTAGCGGCGTTGGTCCTGACCATGTTATCGCCAGCCCGTGAATAACACATGTAAGGCGACAACATAATTTAGCGGCATCCTGAACACTGCCTTCCGCCTCAAGGCATCGCATATTGATGGTTTCTTTACACCTTCCGTGAAATCCCTTGCACATTCTTTTCTTGCGCCCAGATTATTCTTTGCCGATAATGCTGCGTTTGTGCATCGTGAGTTATCCACAGATAAGGGGGGATAACATGCAAGGCTTTGATCTCGGACGGTTGCTCATCGGCAAACCACTAGAGACGAAAGATCTTCCTCATCAATCGATCAGCAAGCCGGTTGGCTTAGCTGTTTTTGCTTCGGATGCGCTGTCATCCACGGCTTATGCCACTCAGGAAATGCTGATTATCCTGGCGATGGCCGGCGGGGGTGCCGCTGTCCTGGGCATCTCGATCCCATTAGCAATCGCCATTTCCGTACTGCTGGTCATCGTCACGGTATCGTACCGGCAGACGATCCATGCCTATCCAAACGGTGGTGGTGCTTATATCGTCGCCCGTGACAACCTGGGCGAACTACCGGCTCAGGTTGCCGGCGCTGCTTTGTTGACGGACTACATCCTCACGGTAGCAGTCAGTGTTTCTTCGGGTGTGGAGCAAATCACGTCCGGTTTTCAGGGGCTTGTCCCGTACCGGGTGGAAATCAGCATCGCGGTCATCATCCTGATGACGGTCATTAACCTGCGTGGGGTCAAGGAAAGCGGGCGCATCTTCGCTGTGCCGACCTATTTTTTCCTCGGCATCATGTTCATGACCCTCATTATCGGGTTTGTCCGCTATTTCACAGGCAATCTTGGGGTGGTAGATGGAGTTGAAGCCATTCACTATCCGGTGATAGAGCAGTTATCACTGTTTCTCATCTTGCGGGCATTTTCCAGCGGTTCAGCTGCCCTGACCGGGATTGAGGCGATTTCCAACGGTATCACGGCGTTCAAGGAGCCGCGCAGCCGTAATGCGGCCATCACTCTGGTGTGGATGAGCGGCATCCTCATTACGCTGTTTCTGGGAATCACCTTCTTATCGCACCAGATCGCCGCGCAGCCAAGTCATGTCGAGACGATCATTTCGCAGCTTGGTCGAGCGGTATTCGGAAATGAGAGCGCCCTCTGGTACTTAGTCCTGGCCGGTACAGCGCTGATCCTGCTCATGGCGGCCAATACCAGCTATGCCGACTTCCCGCGGTTGGCCGCCCTGCACGCCGGCGATGGATTCTTGCCGCGCCAGATGACGTATCGTGGCAGCCGCCTGGTCTTTTCGTGGGGGATCATGATCCTGGCGATAACCTCGTCAGCACTGGTGATTGTCGCCGGAGCGAATACCACCAATCTCATCCCGCTTTACGCCATCGGTGTGTTTCTGGGCTTTACGATATCTCAGACCGGGATGATTATCCGGCTGCGGAAGATCAGTAAGCTGAAACCCGGCGAAAAGGTTCAGGGTTTAGAAACCTTCCTGGAGTACGATTCCAATTGGCGTATGAAGATGATCATCAGTGCTGTTGGCGCTTTCTCGACATTCATCGTGATGCTGATTTTCGCCATCACCAAGTTTGCGAGTGGTGCATGGTTTGTCATCATCCTGATCCCGATTCTGGTGTTCGTCTTCTTCCGCATTCATCATCACTACAAGAACGTGGCTCACTACCTGAGCCTGCGCGGGATGCCGCCCAAATTGCAGAAGAGTCCGGTACGAACCCTGATTCTCGTGGATGACGTTCATGCGGAAACAGCGCGGATGGTAAATTTCGCCAAGTCGCTGGACCATCCCTGGCAGGCAATTCACATCGGTGTGAACCCTGAAAAGGCTGAGATTGTCAAAGAAAAATGGGAAAAGCGGATTGGGGAAGGCGAGTTTATTATCATTCCATCTCCCTTTCGGCTGTTGGCAGAGCCAATTCGGACGTACATTCAGCGAGTCCAGCAGCAAGAAAAGGGATGCTTTGTCCATGTCATTATGGGACATCTGGTGATGGACTCATTCTGGGAGCAAGCATTACACCAGAACAGCGCATTCATCTTCAATCTGGCCTTAGGCCATATGGAACAGGTTGTCGTGACGAGCGTGCCGTACCAGATTCATCACGAGGGCGAAACCGGCGTTTCAATGGCCGAGGTGTTTGATGCAGAAGAGCCTACTAATTCGTTTGCACTGACAGAGAGCGATTCTGACGATCCTGATGGATGGGAATGGGGATAATAATTGGTTGATGCAAAAAAACAGCGTTAACCGGTGAAGTGACTCGAAGGCGTATACCAGCACCTCAAGAGTACAGACAACCCGCCAATCACCATGAACCTTGGATTTGGCGGGTTGTTATATCATTTTAGTGCTGGCCCCAGCGGCATCGTTGGTAACGTCGACCCAGTTGTACTCAGGGGCGCTTCTTCAACCAGCGTGTAAAGGCGGCAGCCACCGAGCTGGCGCTTTAAGTTCCACAGGCGGAAGTGTCTCCAGAAGGGGATGTTACTGAGGGGAATATTCGCAAAAAGGACCGTTGCCTGAAGTAGTTCGACGGTCTGCGCCAATGCTTCGTCCAACGAAACAAACTGCATCGGCTGCACACAGAATTCTACGCCATAATCTTCCGCGATCTCGGCATATTCCGTAATCCGGCGCTGTTCGTCTGCGGATGGCGGCGTGATCCCCCAACCTAACAAACCAGGATGTATCGCCGGCGACAGGCGCAGCAGCACAACCCTGCCGTTAAGTTTGCGTGCCAGCGCACAGGCAAGGTGTACTGTCTCTTTTGTCCAGCGTTCATCTGACATCTGTACCATAACCGTTTCCATAATCGCAGCCTCAATAATCTGTGTTCTCTCTTCAGCATATATCTTGAGGCGTCAAGATTGGGACAGTGGTTCAGCCAATTGTCATAAAAATTGTGTCAGGGTTCGTCTTCCAGGTTGATAAAGCGATAGCCAACACCCGGCTCATTGAGGATATAGCGTATATTGCGGGACGGGTTTTCACGCAGTTTTTTCCGCAGTTGGTTAACAAAAACCCGTACATAATGTGACATCTCACGATATTCACTGCCCCACACTTCCAGGAGAATCGTGCGGTGAGTCAGCACCTTACCTGGATGCGTCGCCAACAACCGCAGCAGGTTATATTCAATAGGCGTCAGGTGAACCTCTTCACCAGCGACTTTTACAACACGGTTGACCAGATTGATATACAGATCACCGACTCGGATTTCGGCCTGGGCGTTGGTTGTGGGTTCCACCGTGACCCGGCGCAGTACCGCCTGGATACGCGCCTCTAGTTCAGCCATGCTAAAGGGCTTGGTCAGATAGTCATCCGCACCAGTATGCAGGGCGTTGACTTTCATCCTGTCGTCGCCATGCACGGACAGCATGATGATCGGCGTCTTTGACCATTCGCGCAGGCGGCGGCACACTTCAATGCCATCCGGTTCGGAACCAAGCGCAATATCGAGAATCAGCATATTCGGATGCTGTTGGGCAGCCTGGATGATCGCCTCTTCGCCATTCGAGGCGGCAACGACTTCGTAACCGTACCCTTCCAGCCCGATTTTGAGCTGCCTGCGAATCTGCGGTTCGTCATCAACTACCAGTATCTTGAGTTTCAAGTTCAGCTTTTCCTTTTTCATCCAGGGGCAGCACAACAATAAAGGTTGTACCACCCCCTGGCGTATCTTCCACTTCCAAAAAACCATGATGCGCCTCAACAATACCTTTGGCAATCGGCAGCCCCAGGCCGATATGTCCATCCTTACCGCGATAAAACGGCTCCATGATATGTTCTCGATCTTCCGGGGAAATGGTTTCGCCATGATTAATGACTTTGAGCAGGACGTCGGAACCACGAATGCTACCCTGAATCTCGATTTGCAATTCTGAGGGTTCGTAGCGCAGAGCATTATCCACCAGATTGCTCACTGCCTGCAAGATCAGCCCATAGTCAAAACGTGGCAGGGGCAGGTGTTCAGGGAAACACATCTGGATACGTTCCTGCCCGGTGATCTGCCAGATACGCGCCGCGACGTCTCCGGCGACCTCTTCCAGGGAATTGAGTTCACTGTTTAAGGTGAGCGCACCCGCTTGTAACCGGGAGAGATCGAGCAGATTGCCGACCAACCGGTTCAGATGATCGGCTTCGGCTTCAATGGTTTCAGAAAGTTCCTGCTGTTGGGAAGCTGGCAGCCGTGCACCTAACGTGCGGAGATTGCTCGCGGATGTTTTTATAATCGTGATCGGCGTTCGCAGATCGTGTGATACCGCCCGCAAGAGTGCGGTCTTCAACAGATCGGCCTGCTCATACTGTTGACTGGTACGAGCACGTTCGGCCAGTTCGATACGTTGCAGTGCCATCGCTGCCTGCGATGCGCCAGTTCGCAGTAACCGTATTTGCTGAGGTACGAGAACGGCACTCAAGACAACACAGAGTATCCCATAGATCCGATCACCCGCCTGAAGCGAGAAAAAATGCGTGGTTTCATCTCCCACAGGCAAAGCAGCCTGTTCCGGGAGGATATAGGCATGTGACGCATTCAGGTCTTCACGTATCACCTGGGTCAGCGCTTGATAGACCGCCTCGGAATCAGTTGCCTGGTTCATTAGGCCCGTCAACCGGTAGAGGATTTCCTGCTCATAGGCGCGCTGCTGCGCTTCATGTGTCTGATAACGTGTCCGCGCCCCTAACTGCCCGGAGAGTGCCGCCACCACGATGAAGACAAAGAGTTCAATCACGTCGCGGGTATCAGCGACAATGAACGTATAATATGGTTTTGTCAGAAAGAAGTTGATGCACAAAAAACTTATCAAAGCAGTGCTCATCGCCGCAACTGTCCCTAGCCACATGGCAATAACCAGTACGACCAGGATGTAAATCATGGCGAAGTTTGCCAGGGTTAGTATGTCCCGCAGCATCCAGGCGAACAGTGTAATCGCAACAAGAATGGCACCAGCGATGATATATTTTCGCAACCTGTCGATCCCCCAACCAACTTGCGCCTATTTTACAACGCCCCATCCTCTATGCACACATATTCACATCGCTGATAGAAGTCATGCAGCTAACCGAGCAGGCAGTAGGCTTAAGCTCACTGTTTTACGGGGAAGCATTTCTTCAACTGCATAAGTAGTCCTACATTGGTAATAAGTCTTCCGCAAACAAAAAACCAGCGCTTGTGAAGCCGCTGGTTTTCTAAGCTGGGGGACCTGGATTCGAACCAAGATTAACAGGGCCAGAACCTGCCGTTCTGCCGTTGAACTATCCCCCAAAGGATGAAAGGCATTCTAGCATGCCTTTCGCCTGATTTCAAGCCTTAAGCCGCACTAGAATCCAGAAGTTGTATCGCCATTTGAATACGACGCAGTGACTCGGCCTTCCCCAGAATTTCCATCGTCTCAAAAGTCGGCGTTGAGACGGCCTGCCCGGTAACCGCCACGCGCAATCCGCCAAACAACTGACTGCGTGAAACACCTAGCACGCCTGTGAGCGCGTCCATCGCTTCGAGTTGGTTGGCTGGCGAGAAATTATCCAGTGCTTCCAGTACCGGGTAAGCCGCCACCAGCATGTTACGGGTACTGGCAGCATCCATTTTCTTCTGAACTAGGTCTTCCAGTGCGGGTGGCACGAATTCAGTATGGAAGAAAAATCCGGCCATATCCACGACATCGTTTAGCTTCTTGAGGCGAATCTGGACCAGTGGCGCAACCTGTTGCAGCCGAGATTCCTCCACCGTCAGCCCCGCATCTTCCAGCGGTTTACGCAGCCGCCGTGCCAGCTCTTCTACGGGCAGAGCGCGAATGTGTTCGCCATTAAGCCAATCCAGCTTTTCCTGTGTATAGGCGCTGTTGGCCGGGTTCAGGCGGGGGAGATCGAAGCGTTCGACAGCCTCTGCCATCGTGAAAACCTCACGGTCATCACCGAAGTTCCAGCCGGTGTTTGCCAAAAAGTTTGTCAGCGCCTCTGGCAAATACCCGGCACGCATATAGTCATGCACCATGACAGGAATCAGATTACCATGTCTGTCGCGGGGCGGTTTACGCTTGCTCATCTTGCCTTTTCCATCCGGGTTGAGCAGCAGCGGGAGGTGAACCCAGACCGGCATCTCCCAACCAAAGGCGTGATAGAGCAGCACATGCAGCGGGGCAGACGGCAGCCACTCATTTGAGCGCGTCACATGCGATATCTCCATCAGGTGGTCATCCACTATCACTGCAAGATGATAGGTGGGGAAGCCATCCGATTTGAGCAGCACCGCGTCCTGCATCAAATTGTTCTCAAACACCACATCACCACGAATAGCATCCGGCACAACCGTCTGCCCTTCCAGCGGCATTTTGAAGCGGATCACATACGGAAGGCCGGCAGCGTCCTGCTGCGCCCGTTCATCCGCCGATAAATTTCGACAGTGACGGTCATAACCCGGGGCCTCTTTGCGGGCGATTTTCTCCTTGTTGACCTGCTCCAGACGGTTTTCCGTGCAGTAGCAGCGGTAGGCATGACTGTTTTCGACCAACCAGTGACCCCACTTCTGGTAATGTTCGAGCCGCTCCGACTGAACATAGGGGCCATGTGGACCGCCGATGTCCGGGCCCTCATCCCAATCCAACCCAGTCCAGCGCAGCGCCTCAACCAGCGTGGCGAAGGCTGTCGGGTCATAACGTTTTTGATCAGTATCCTCAACCCGCAAAATGAATTGGCCGCCATGATGCCGGGCAAACAGCCAGCTAAACAGGGCAGAGCGCAGGTTGCCGATATGCAGTGAGCCGGTCGGGCTGGGCGCAAAGCGGGTTCGCACAGTGGTCACACATTTACTCCTTAATAATTCGTCGTTCTCTGGTAATCTGGCAAAGCTAAATGCGGCGGCGGCGAACAATGACACTCTCGGCCAGTCCGATTCCAGTCAGCATCGAAAGCAGGGATGTACCACCAGAACTAATAAACGGCAGAGTCAAGCCTGTCACGGGCAGCAGATTAAGATTCATCCCAATCGAGACAGCAGTCTGGAAAAAGATAATCGCCGCCACGCCATAACAGATCATGCTCCCTAACGGATCGGCAGCCATTCGTGCCCCCTGCAAAATCCGCATGATAACTAACCCCAGGACGCCCAACACCGCCAGCCCTCCGGCAAGACCAAATTCCTCGGCAATTGCGCTAAAAATGAAGTCGGTGTGGCGTACCCGCAAAAATCGGAGCTGTGTCTGGCTACCGTTACCATACCCTTTGCCGAACAAGCCGCCGTTGCCGATCGCGATACGCGCCTGCCGGATATTGTAGACCGCATCCGTGTTTTCTTCAGCATCCGGGAACAAGAATGTGGTGATACGGGATTTCTGATAATCTTCCATCTGTGTCCACAGGATGGGTGCGCCGATCATGGCAATCATCAGGAACAATCCTATGTGCTGCAACCGCAGCCCCGCAGCCCAGATGAGGGTAAACCAGATCACCATAAACACAATCGTCGTTCCCAGGTTGGGCTGGATAAACACCAAACCAGTCGGCACGGCGATATGCACCAGGGACATGAAAACTCCCCTCAAGCTGTCGAGTTTGTGATAGTTCTGTGCCAGATGATAGCCCAGGGTGATGATGATAAGGATTTTGCCAATTTCTGAGGGCTGGATGCGAATACCGACGTTAATCCACCGCTGCGAACCGGCGTCCCCTTCCACCCCCAGGAACTGCACCAGCACCAGCAGGGCAACCATCACAATATACAACCACATATGCAAACCACCCAACAGCCGGTAATCCACCGCTGCCAGGATAAAAACCATCACGATCCCAATAATCGCATAGAGGATCTGGTCGGGGACACGGGTGATAAGGTCAGGGTCAATCGCGCCGCGTGTGGTGCTGGCAATCATCAAAATACCAAAGAGAATGAGCAGCAAAATAGCGGCAAAGAGGATGAAGTCAAACTGTTTCCAGAAAGTCCCGGTATGTATCATAGTGATCTCGGTTCCAATACAACCCTACACCAGACCCATTATAACGATCCAGGACAACCTGTGAAGTGCGACCCCTCAACTAGGCATCGTCGTCGTCCGGGCTGTCGCCTTCGGCCTCGCGTGCCATGCGCTGGCGAGCCTCATCCTGAATCTGGGCATCGGGTCGCTGGGAAAACGGGATTTCAGCCACCAGCAGGTTGCCCCGGTTGCGATGCTGCAAGGCAATATCCACGTCTTCATCACGGACCGAAACATACTTCGAGATCACGGCCAGGATTTCTTCTTTCATGGCTTGCAGCTTTTCCTGCGGCAAACTGATACGATCATGCACCAGAATCACTTGCAATCGCTCTTTCGCAACTGCGCTACTGCTCTTATGAGATGAACGCCCGCGTATGCGGTCAAATAGCCCTGGCATACTCACTCTTTCCTCTAGTGACCGTTCGAGCCGCCTGTAATCTTACGTGCAAGTTTCTGGAAAAAGCCCGTTTCCTCGGTCAGTTGCATGAAAGGTACATTTTCACCGTTCAGACGTCGGGCAATGTTGCGAAACGCCAGACCGGCGCGAGAATTCTCATTCAGGATGACCGGCACACCACTATTAGAGGCCGGAATCACGGTGGGATCTTCGGGTACAACGCCGATTAGCTTAATCGCCAGAATATCGGTCACATCGGCGGCGGAAAGCATATCCCCTTTGCGCACCATATCCGGTTTCACCCGGTTGAGGATGAGTTTTCCTGGCCCCTTGTTATTGGCTTCCAGTAATCCAATAATACGGTCTGCATCCCGGACTGCTGAAACCTCCGGGTTAGTGACGATTAATACTTCGTCAGCGGGGGCAACCGCATTACGGAAACCCCGCTCAATTCCTGCCGGCGAATCAATAATGATGAAATCGAATTCCGAGCGAATCTTATCGGTTAGTTGGATCATATCCGCCGGGCTAACCGCCGTTTTATCACGAGTCTGGGCGGCAGGGATTAAGAATAAGTCCTGAAACTGTTTGTGTTTAATCATGGCCTGTCGCAAATGACAGCGCCCCTCAACCACATCCACCAGGTCATACACAATCCGGTTTTCCAGTCCCATGACGACATCCAGGTTTCGCAAGCCTATATCCGCATCAATCAACACGACTCGCTTATTCATCCGTGCCAATGCAATGCCCAGGTTCGCCGTCGCAGTGGTTTTGCCCACACCCCCTTTGCCGGATGTAATGGTAATGACCCTTGCCCCCATCTTATTTATACCCTTTCGCATACGAAACATCATGTATCATGGTTGTTTGCCCCAAGCTATGTGATTGACCGTAAACTCATGGAACAACTAAACCGAATCTACCTGATTTTCCCGAATAGTGGACTTAGGCGCACTGCCCTATCAGTCCCATTCAATTTGGTTAATCCATCAATACTTCCAGGCTTCAACCACAATTTGATCTTTATAAATATAGGCGACTTCCGGTTTAGGTTTGCGGCGTTTATCCGGCGGCGAGACTACAATATGCTTGGCAATGCGAAGCTGAGTCGGCATCATGTCCAGCGCACAGACCACCGCTGTCTCATCACCGTCTACTCCAGCATGAACCGTGCCGCGCAGTCTTCCCCACACGATGACATCTCCGCCAGCGATAATTTCCGCGCCGGGATTTACGTCTCCATAAATAATCACATGCCCATCGCTGCGAACCACGCGGCCATTGCGCAGTGTGCGTTTGACCAGTACACCAGGCGTGCCGGCTTCCTCTGGATTCGTCTCCGAACCTTCGCTGGATTCGCGTCCCGGAATCGGATTCGCGGTACTGGTTTTCAGGTCAAGTGACTGGGCAGCATCTATGGTTGTCGCACTGTCACTCAGCACCGACCAGAGCGTCAGACCGCGCCGCTCCAGCAAAGCCTTCAACGTCCCCAGCTCATGCTTTGGCACCGGTCGCCCACCGACATCTACCGTAACCTTTGCGCCAGCATAGAAAGCGCTTTGCTGGTCAATTTTCAACGCCAGCTCAGCGGTAATCGCCAGCCACTCCTCAGTCGGACTCAAGGAAATGAGCAAACCATCCCGAATACCTTTAATAATCACTTTTTGATCTTGCATCATTGTCCAACGGCTCGCAGTATTAGCGTGTTAGAAGTGAGAAAGTCCTGCGTTAAAGATACTTTACATCATACTCATTTTTCTCAGCGGCGCTACAAGCCCAGAATACGCAGCAGCAAAATGAGGGGGAGCAGGGTAAATGCAACCGGCGCGACCCACCGTACTAATCCCGCTTCCTGGTGGAGGCTTTTCCGCAGCCATTCGCCCAGAGTATAGGCCGCATAGGTCATCCAGATAATCTGCGTCATGAGCAGCGGCAACAGCAGTACGGCACTGTTTTTACCAAAGTACATCAACCCGAACATCGCATAGGCGGCGTAAGCCAGCATCGTGACGACGCCCAACGGCGGATACCAGCGTGCCAATCGTGTTATCCCCAGCACGCCAAGCAGCACACCAACCGCCGTAAATTGTTCCGTTACCAACCTGAAGAGATACAGCCAGCGTGAACCAGCACGCCAGCCATCAGCTAACATATACGGAACACGAATGCCGACCGCTTCGGCTCCGGCAGCCGGGTACAACCACCAACCGGAATTCATATAGGTGGCTGCCAGGGTATAGATACCGACAAGGGCAACCAGCGACAACGCCAGCCAATACCAGCGGGCGACGGGCGACAGCACCAGCAACCATCCCAGAACAACAGCCGGGACGAGCAGCAATACCAGGGGGTCATTCAATATACCCAGGGTCAGCAACAGCAGCACCCCGGCAGTATGCCGCAGGCGGAGCGGCTGTGGCGGCGGGCCGTCGGGACGCGGGTGGCTGGTACGCAGGGCATCCACCAGCAAGTACAGCACCCACGCAGTGAGTAATGTCGTCAGGCGCAGACTTTGCGACGTGCCGACGATGATCCAGAATAAGATGACAAACAGAGCAACTCCAAAACCGGCAGCGACCGCTGGACGCTTGCTAAGCAACACCACGAAAATGCTGACAACCGCCACAATGCCGAGCAGGACAGCGATTGTCTCCAAAGTCGAACTGGGCGAACCGCCGGTTTGCGACCAAAAAGCCGGACTGAAGGCCAACGCCAACCCACCCATCACAGCCAGCACACCACCCAAACGCCGCACCGTTAAGGTAATCCCAGCAACAGCACCGGCCAACCCTAAAGCCCGCACCGGCGGGGTGTGACCTAGCATGATGAAGGCGACAGCCGCCAGTCCTGCCGCTACCAGAGCAGGCAGCCAATAGGCGATCCACTGACGCTGGCTTGTCGTTATAGATAATTGTGTCACAAAATCCTCACGGGCTAGTGGCTGTTGGTACGGAAGCCTGACGCTGGCCGCCGCGTTCATTTTGCAGTCGCAAGTATTCTTCCATAGTTTCGACAACAACAGGCAGCGCAACCTGTGACCCTTCTCCCCCATTATAAACAAAGCCGATGATGAGGATTTCGGGGTTTTCAAAAGGCGCATAGGCCGTAAACCAGGCATGGGAGGGCCAGTTGCCTGGCACACACAGCCCCAGAGGACGGGCGATGTCGTCGCAGTATTCCGCTGTGCCGGTTTTGCCCGCCACCGTGACATACGAGAGGTTGGCGTTCTCCGCTGTGCCAATCGTCACCGCATCGCGCATTCCGAGTTCAATTTCAGTCAGATTTGCGGTGCTTACGAACGGTGGCTGGTATTCCGCATCGAACCGCTGCCGCAAACACACCCCCCCATTAAAAGCGTAGTTCAGCGGGATATGCACCTTATACTCGCGCATTTCGGTTACAAACGGGTCGGAGTTAATGTCTACCTGATTGCGGTAGTTTTCCGGGTCGCAGCGCACCGGGTTATAGTAGTCACTATCCGGTTCACAGGTGCAGGCCAGGCTGTTCTCGCCTTTCATAATCATGTCTTCCAGCAGCAGCAGAGTCAGGGGTTCAGTAGTCGGTACAGTTTCCAGGTTGACCGTCCGCAGCACATGCGGTTCAAAGGGTTGGGTGATATTGCCTTCGGCATCTAGGAAATCCTTAATGATGGTGGGCTGGTAAAGTGTGCCACCATTTGCCAGAGCAGCGACGGCGCTAATCAGTTGCAGCGGCGTCACAGTGACATAGCCCTGGCCGAAAGCTGCGTTGTAGGTATCTCCTGTCGACCAGTTCTCACCGTAGCGAATACGTTTCCAGTCCTGGTCGGGCATTCTGCCGGGGTTCTCACTGGGCAATTCAATCCCTAACTCGGAGCCGATACCAAGTGCCGTTGCATAACGGAAGAGATCGTTGATTCCCAGCCCACCGGTGCGCAAGGTTTGTGTCGGCACATCAGAATTGCCGCCCCCCACCTGGTAAAAGTAGACATCACAGCTTTGCGCGATACCACGTCGCATATCCACCGAACCATGCCCACTGCGCAACCAGCACACAAAGGTTTGTGCTGCCGCCGGGTCGTTAGGCGCGTACTTATTCTGGATCACCAGGCTGCCGGGGTCGAACAGGTTGGATGTCGCAGCGATGACGTTTTCTTCCAGTACCCCTGCCGCAGTAATCAGCTTCCACACCGAACCCGGCGGATACAGTGACCGGGTGGCATTGTTCACCAACGGCCTGAGCGGATCATTCAACAAGTCCAGGTAGTAAGGCACGTCAATGCTGCGGGCAAAACGACTGTTATCATAGCCGGGCCAACTCACCATCGCCAGGATTTCACCAGTCTGGGGATTCATGGCAATGACCACTCCCTGCTGGCTAACGATGCGGTTATTGACGGTGTTCAGCAAGGTGATGCGGTTGCGTAAAGCGGTTTCAGCCGCTTCCTGTAAATCAACATCCAGTGTGAGACGGATATTTTGCCCCGGCACCGGCTCAATACGAGTTAAGACTCCCTGCTCTTCCCCGGCAACATCCACCTCGCGCAGCAGAACCCCGCGCTGCCCCTGAAGAATGTCATTCAGGAAAAATTCAATACCATCATAGCCGATTCGATCGTAAGCAGGGTTATACCCCTGCTCAATGAGTCGCTCCGCCTCGTCGGGCGGGATCGGCCCCAGGTAGCCGATAATATGTGCCGTTAATTGGCCGCTGGGATATTCGCGCACTGCTACGGGTTCAACCCCAACCCCCGGCATCGTAATAAGTTCTTCATTGATTTGCAGCGCAGCATAGAAATCCACGTCCTGGGCAACAATCACGGCGCGGAAGGGAGCGATACCTTCGCCTTCGTTCACCAATTCCTCAATACTGCGGATATTACGCCCCGAAGCCGCGGCAATCGCCGCAGTCGGCGGCACGTCCACCAGGGCGGACAGGCGGTTGTAAATCTGCAAGATCTCAGTGTCATTATCCGGCAGGGATGCGGGAATCACCGTGATGTTAAAGGCCGGTACGTTTTTTGCCAGGGCGCGATTATAACGATCAAAAATTACCCCACGATCTGCCGGAATTGGCAGCTCGTTGAGGCGATTCTCATCAGCCGCCTGTCGTGCCTCGTCGAAGCGTGTCACCTGCAGTTCATACATACGCAGGCTAAAGATGGCAAACACGGCAAACATCACCGCCTGAAACATCGTCAGCCGCCAGCCTTGAAATGGAAGCAGTCGTCTATTCATCGCTCATCTCATCCCAGTAAGCCATGTCTCATTGTCTGCTCGAAACCCTATTCGTCTGAATGGTATGCCGCCGAACCGCAAAGCGTCGCTGTAACTGACGTGTCACCCAGTAAATCGGCAGGGCGAAAACCAGATTATAGGCCGCTGTCGGCAGCACGACATACCCCAGGCTATCCCCAAATGGCACGATAAATCCGGTCATAGACAGAATTATCATGATAACAAGCTGTTGTACGATTGTTCCGATACCGATAATCCCCAACAGCATCAGCCAATTCAAGCTGTAAAGCTGATTCTTAAGCACATTTGCGACAAATACCACCAGCACCAGGCCTGGAATAGATGTACCGGTAGGGGCGGCAGACAACAAGTCAAGCAGGATACCACCCACAAATGCCCAGGTTACACTCTCATTGAGCGGTGCGTACACAGACCAGGCGACAACCGTCAAAAACATCAGATCAGGTCGCCCGCCCAGAATTGCCACCTGAGGCACCAGAGTTGCCTGGATGATGACGACGACAATTAGCACTGGGACACTGAGAAAACTGCCCATACTCTATTGGCCGCCGGCGTCTTCAAAAACAGATAAATCTGCCGGTTGGAAATTGGTAATCACCAGCACGATTTCCAGCGTATTGAAATCGGTCAGGCTCTGGATCTGTACTTGCTGGTAAAGTTCAAATTCAAACTTTTGCACACTCGTTACAACACCAATGACAATATCCGGTGGGAGATTCCCCCCCAGCCCGGAAGTCAATACCAGGTCGCCCTGCTCGACCACCGCGCCTAATGGAATATACGTCATGGTTAGACCACCGGCACGCCCAATGACACTTCCTTCAGCGCGGCTTTTTTGCAACCGGCCACTAACCGCGCTGGATGGGTCACTGATAAGCAGAACCCGCGACGAATCCGCTGTGACTTCTGTGATACGCCCGACGAGGCCCTGCCGGGTAACGACCGGCATCCCGACAGCGATGCCATCCCGCACTCCTTTGTTAATGACAATCGTTCGTAGCAAACTGTTGACATCCGCCTGAAGAATCACATCTGCAGCGATGGACTCCTGATTTTGTACGGACGTTGTATAATCCAGCAGGTCGGCTAACCGGTTGTAGTCGCTCTGGATTTCGCGCAGTTCAACCACCTCGCTTTGAAGCCGCGCCAGGGATTCCTCCAGGTCAGCATTTCGTTGGCGCAGCGTTTCGAGTTCGGTCAGGTCATCAATGCCTCTGGTGACAGAGAGCGCCAGACGGTTCACCAAACCGGAAACAAGATTGAGGGGCGCGACGGCCACCCCTTCCAGTGGGCCGAGAATCCCAAGCTGGCTGGCTGTAATCAGGCCAACAACAGCCACCAGGGAGACCATCAGGAAAACCCAGGGATTAGCACGCCATCTACGCACAGGGCATATCCTCACATAAGAATCACCTGAACAAGGGGCTTCTTAAAAACCCCTTACTCAGCAATAGAATCATCATCAGGAACGTATATCAAGGGGATTATATCAGAAGTATCAGGCAGATAGTCAGTGCGGGAGCGAAGGACGAATGCCGGGCGGACAATCAGTGGTGGGTACTGCCCCGTTCCAGGCCAACCAACAGCCGCCGCAAATTGTTGTAATCTTCCAGAACTCGTACCGCGCCACGGGCGACGCAAGTCATCGGATCATCAGCAACCCAAGTGCGGATTTTGACCTCATCAGTCATGCGCTCCGCCAAGCCTTTCAGCAGGCTTCCCCCACCCGCCAGGCAAATCCCACTTTCCATCAGGTCGCCGACCAGTTCAGGTGGGGTATCATCCAGGGCATCTTTCACAGTATCCACGATAATATCCACTGAACCGGAAATCGCCTCGCGGATTTCAATCGAACTGACCTCAACGGTTGATGGCAGGCCTGTCACCAGGTTGCGCCCTCTAACCGTATGCGTTCTTTCCTGGGGCAAGGGATAAGCCGAACCAATTTCCAGCTTGGCTTTTTCTGCGGTCGGTTCACCGATCAGGAGGTTATGCTTGGCACGCATGTGCTGCACGATGTCCTCATCCATCTCGTCACCTGCCACACGAATCGAGCGGCTGATGACAATGCCGCCCAACGAGAAGATCGCTACTTCTGTTGTGCCGCCGCCAATGTCCACAATCATGCTGCCACGTGTTTCCTGCACCGGCAACCCCGCACCAATCGCCGCCGCAACCGGTTCTTCAATCAGGTAGGCTTCTCTGGCTCCAGCATTAATTGTGGCTTCAAAGACAGCGCGTTTTTCGACTTCAGTTACGCCACTGGGAATCCCAACAACCACACGCGGTCTTGGAATCGGCACCCAGGTCTGCTCGTGGGCTTTGGCAATTAAATGATGAAGCATAGCTTCAGTCACTTCAAATTCGCTGATTACGCCATCACGCAGTGGGCGTACCACCAGAATGTCTTTCGGATTTTTGTTCCACATCTCTTTGGCACGCGCCCCAACTTCTATCGGACGGCGCGTCTTCTTCTCAACAGCTACAAAGGAGGGTTCGTTAATTACGATGCCCTTTCCACGTACCCCTACCAGGGTATTAGCTGTGCCGAGATCTATGCCAATATCGAGAGAGAATAAGCCGAATAAAAAATCGAGAGGGCTTTGCACACAGTTCTCCTATCGGCCATATATGGCGGGCGGCATTATAACATGATGCTGCGGAATCTAAAAGCGCCGCCGTACATAGCTCACCGAACGGTTATAATATATTTTCGATTGTTTTGCGAGGTCATGGTGCATCAGAAAACATTTCAAACCATACAAAAACACAACCTCATTCCGGCACATGCCCTGGTGGTAGTCGCTGTCTCTGGCGGCGCGGACTCATTGGCGCTGCTTCGCATCCTTAACGAACTGCGTCCACGGTTAGGCTGCCACCTGCATGTCGCCACGCTGGATCACGGGCTGCGCGGGGAAGCCGGCGCTGTTGATGTCCGCTTTGTAGCGGATATTGCGACGCGGTGGGGGCTGCCGGTCACGGTGGACAGGGTGGATGTCCCCGCACTGATGGCGCAAACCGGACAAGGCGTTGAGGCTGCCGCTCGACAGGCGCGTTTTACATTTCTGGCGCAAGTTGCCCACGAAACCGGGGCAACGGTGGTTGCAACCGCACATCACGCCAATGACCAGGCCGAGACGATCCTGCTGCACCTGCTGCGCGGTACGGGGCTGCGTGGGCTGGGCGGCATGGCGTTTCGCACTCCCCTGCCCGGATTCCCGAAAATCACGTTGATTCGCCCGCTGCTCGAAACATCGCGCGATGAGATTGAAGCCTATTGCCACGAACATGGCCTGTCACCCCGTTCCGATGAAACGAACCAGGATACTACCCTGAGGCGTAACCGCATCCGGCACAAGATTCTGCCGCAGCTAGAAACCATTAATCCACAGATTGTTTCCGCCTTAATCCACCTGGGGGAGAGCGCAGCAGCAGACCTGGATTACCTGGCGGAACAGTTCAATCCGGTCATCGCCAGCAGCAACCAGGAACGCGAGCGTATCACCATCAGCCGGGCGTATTTTGTGACCTTGCACCCGGCTTTGCAGCGCCGCTTTGTTCTATGGGCGGCAGCGCAGCTTGGCAGTGAGGAAACGATCAGTTACGACCACTTGCTGGCAGCAGTCAAGATGGGCAGCCGAGGTATGGTGAACGGGCAAGTCCTGCTGCCGGGCGATTTGCGACTGCGGGTAGATTACACCATGATCGCGGTAGAACGGTTGGCCGCTGGTTGGCCGGATTCCGGCTATCCGCTTTTACCACCAGGGGAGGCAATCCCGCTGGTTGTACCAGATACAATCCTGCTGCCGGGCGAAGCATGGAAGCTCATGACAGCGACAGACCTGCCCGCCGAGGCCGTGCCAGGGCGCTGGGTGGGATTACCGGCCAGCAATAATCTCGCGCTGCGTACCCGGCGGGCTGGAGACCGCTTCGCGCCACCAGGGTTGGGGGGACACACGAAGAAATTGAACCGTTGGTTTACCGATCATAAAGTGCCCAGTTATCTTCGTGACCGGATTCCCTTACTCACAATTAATGATGAAATCGCCGCCATCGCCTTGGCCGAGGGATGGGTCGTGAGTACCATGTTCACAACACATGGGAAAACAGAATCATCATTCTATATCACGAATCTCGAAAAAACATGAATTTTACCGTAATTATTGCCGACTGATTGGCTTGTATCAGTTGCATGAATCTATTAATTCAGCTATGATTGAGAAAGGCTGGTCAAATAGTAAAATAGTATCTATACAGTAGGTAAGACTAATGAATAATCTTGGTGATGTGGCACGGGTGCTGGTGGTAGATGACGATGGCGCAGTGCGCTATTCGGTCAGCAAAACACTTCAGCGGATTGGTTATCAGGTTAGCGAGGCAGCAAGTGGGGAAGAAGCCCTGGATTTAATTGGTCAGCAGGAATTCGATGTCGTTCTGACCGATATACGGATGCCGCCAGGCCTCAGCGGGGTAGACTTGCTGCGGCGCATTAAGGATGTTGCTCCCGATTCCATTGTGATCCTGCTCACCGGCTATGCCAGCCTGGGGACAGCAGTTGAGAGCTTGCGGTTGGGGGCGCACGACTACTTAATTAAGCCCAGTTCCAGCCAGGACATTCGGCGGAGCGTGACACAGGGTGTTGAACGCGCTCGCAATCTTAAACGGCGGCGGACTTTGTTAGATTCGATTCGCAGCAATATTTTTGAATTAAGCCGGGCCAATATCGAGTCTCTCGGTTCGCTTTATGAAGATGATGAAGAATTTACAAGCAGCCTGGATGAACCCGAACAGGCGATCCCCACTTTTGATCGCCCTATGCAGAACATGACCCTGGGGCCGCTCACGATTTACCCTGGACGTTACCAGATTTCGGTAGATGAACAGCCGGTAGACCTGACTCCCACCGAGTTTGACCTGCTGCTATACCTGGCGGCGCACCGGGGACGGGTCGTATCGTGCCACGAACTGGTTCGTGAGGTAAGGGGCTACACGGTGGAAGAGAGCGAAGCCCGCGAGGTGATCCGTCCGCATGTAAGTAACCTGCGCCGCAAACTGAAGCAGACCGGCAAAGATGCAGACCTGATTGTGAATGTGCGCGGCATTGGCTATCGGCTGAGCGATCCAGGCAATTAAGTCCCCATGATTCGAGTCAAGGCCACACAACCCCCTTTTCTGGTGCTCAGAAGAGGGTTTTTTTGCTGTCTCTGCCTGCTGCTGATGGCTTCGCGAGGCGCAGCACAGTCAGACCTGGTGGATACGCTCACGCTAGAGGAGCAGGTCGCGCAGATGTTCATTGTCAACCTGTACGGTGGGCAGCTTACCGAGGCCGGACGCGACTTCCTCACCCAATGGCAGCCGGGCGGCGTGGTGCTGATCGGCGAAAACACCGGGACGCCAGAGCACGTCACCCAATTGACTAATGCCTACCAGAGAACTATCACGGCGGCGGGTGGTTTGCCACTGCTGGTGACGGTTGACCAGGAAGGCGGGCCGATCACCCATTTACGCGACGGCTTCACAGTGTTTCCCACCCCTGCCCTGCTGACCGCTTCGGGCAGTCCTGACCTGGCGACTCGTGTCGGAAATGCGATGGCGGCGGAACTTGTGGCGGTGGGCATAAATATGAACCTCGCACCAGTAGCCGACCTGGAAACAAATCCGAATAACCCGATTATCCTGCGCCGCTCTTTTGGCAGTGACCCGGCACTGCTCAACCCGATCTTAGGTTCATTCATCAGCGGGCTGCAAGCGGGCGGCGTGCTGGGGACAGCCAAGCACTTCCCTGGTCACGGCGCGTCGGATGCCGATTCGCACACCGGATTGCCGATTGTCAACCTGCGCCGGGAAGACCTGTTAGCGCGGGAATTTCTGCCATTCCAGGCGGCCATCGCCAGCGAGGTTGAGGCGATCATGGTAGCGCATATCTGGTATCCGGCATTGGAACCGGAAACCAACCTCCCGGCCACGCTGTCCCACAATATTGTGACCCGCCTGCTCCGGGACGAACTGGGCTACAATGGACTGATTATCACGGACGCACTGGATATGGACGCCATAGATACAGTGTACAGCTACCCCGAAGCTGTCGTGCGGGCGGTAGAAGCCGGGGTAGATATGGTTGTCAGTGCCCATATCGGCCTGGAAAGCCAGGCAGCGGCAATTCAGGCAGTCGTAGATGCGGTACACGCCGGACAGGTTTCTGCGGAGCGCATTCGAGAGTCGGTATCCCGTATTCTGACGGCCAAAGCGCGGTACGGAGTTTTCGACTGGCAGCCGTTGGATGAAAACACCGCCACTGAGCGGGTTGATGCAGCCGGTCATGCCGGCCTGGTAGAGGAGCTGTTCCGGCAGGGCATCACAGTCGTCTATGATCGTAACGACCTTGTGCCGGTCACGTCGGGTCACAGTGTGGCGCTCATCTATCCGGCGACACGGGCACAGATCGCCCAGGAGTGCAGCCAGTACATGACTGGCATCCAATGGGTGGGAGTATCGGATTACCCGCAGGATACCGAAATAGAATGGGCAGTGAGCGCCGCCCGCCAGAGCGACACAGTTATTGTGTTTACGCAGAATGCGGTGGATAATACCCGGCAGCAGGCGCTGGTTCGGGCGCTGCCACCCGAAAAAACGGTTGTCGTCGCGCTTTACTCGATCTATGATTGGGGTGCATTTCCCGATATATCGGCTTATCTGCTCACATACAGCCCGGAGCGCCCGGCAGTCCCGGCGGTTTGCGCGGTGCTGTTCGGGGCAACCCCCGCGGTTGGCAGACTGCCGATCACACTAGGTGAAACACTCCCAGCGGGGATACGGGATGAGTAAGGTTATGAAGGTAATATCCGTCTTACTTTCAGGCAATACGCGAAAATAGATGATAAGAGAGAACCATTATATGTTATTTGCGGCATGTTGTTGGTGCTGTTGTTGTAATACGTTGTTTGGACAGAACAAAGCGTAGTCTGTGGTGTGTGCCAGCCATCAGACTACGTTTTTTATTGGCAAACAGCAAATGGCAGAAAATATGGTTCTTACGGGTGATCTGTTTGTCAGCGAACAACACCCCCGGACCGACTGAGGAGCATGGACATGAAGACCAACCACGTAACCCGATACGCCGAGGCAGACCTGGATACGGCTTATGCGGCGTTCCTGGCGCACTACCCGCAGTATGGCTCAACCGGCCACATTGACGCCCTGCGGGCTGCCGAGTACAGCCGCCTGAATAAACATGGACATATCTACCTGGATTACACCGGTGGCGGGCTGTACGGCGACTCGCAGCTTGCCCAGCACATGGCGATTTTGCAGGAAGGCGTGTTCGGCAACCCGCATTCCAGCAACCCTACATCACAGGCCATGACCAATCTGGACGAACATGCCCGCGATTTTGTATTGGAATACTTCAATGCCTCGCCCGACGAGTACGTGGTCATCTTCACCCAGAATGCCAGCGGCGCACTCAAACTGGTGGGTGAATCGTTCCCATTTGAGGTGGGCAGCCGCTACCTGCTGACATTCGATAACCATAATTCGGTCAACGGCATACGGGAGTATGCTCGGGCCAGAGGCGCAACGTTCCAGTATGCCCCGGTGCTGCCGCCTGACTTGCGGCTGGATGGGGCGCGGTTGGAAGACTTGCTAAACGAGGCTGACCCGACAAAACATAATCTGTTCGCGTTCCCGGCGCAGTCGAATTTCTCCGGCGTGCAGCACCCGCTGGAATGGATCGCCACCGCGCAGGATAAGGGCTGGGATGTCCTGGTGGATTTCGCCGCATTCGCACCCACCAACCGGGTTGATTTGAGCCAGTGGCATCCCGATTTTGTGCCGCTATCGTTCTACAAAATGTTTGGCTACCCCACCGGAGTCGGGGCGCTCATCGCCCGCAAAGCCGCGTTACATAAGTTGCGTCGCCCCTGGTTCGCTGGAGGGACAATTACCATCGCTTCGGTACAGGGCGACGGTTACTACCTGGCGGAAGATGAAACGGGCTTCGAAGACGGCACAATCAATTACCTGAATCTGCCGGCGATTGAAATCGGCTTGAAGCACTTATCGAAGGTTGGCATAGACACTATTCATGAGCGCGTCATGGCGCTGACCGGGTGGCTGATCGAAAACCTGCTCAGTCTGCGTCACAGTAATGGCAAGCCGCTGGTGACGCTCTATGGCCCGGCAAGCACTGACATGCGCGGCAGTACCATCACCGTGAATTTCTACGACCCGGATGGCAGGCTGTTAGATTACCGGCGCGTTGAGGCGCTGGCAAACGAGCATACGATCTCATTACGCACCGGCTGTTTCTGCAACCCCGGCGCGGGCGAGACAGCGCACGGCCTAACAGCGGCTGACCTGACCGACTGTTTCAAACACGAGGAACGGATGACATTCGAGCAGTTCATCACCGCCATGAGCCGCAAGGAGAAGGATGCGGTAGGCGCGGTGCGAATCTCCGCCGGGCTGGTGACAAACTTCACCGATGTCTACCATTTCATGCGCTTCGCCGAGTCGTTTACAGACAAACGTGCTGAGGATTTATAGGCAGACCATGACCACCCACCCAACACTCTTACCCAACGCCCCGGCCTCTAGAGGAAAGATTCTACCGTTGCGGGAACAGATGACTATCCGCAACACCTGGCTGCTGGAACGCCTGGAGACCGTGCTGCCGGAAATCATGCAGCGCGAAGGTTTTGATCTCTGGCTGGTCATCGCCCGTGAGTATAACGAAGACCCCGTTATCATGACCCTGCTGCCCGAACCGGCCATGTCTGCCCGCCGTCGCACCATCCTGGCGTTTTTTCGGCAAGCAGATGGCACGGTGGACCGACTGGCATTTGACCGCTATGGGCATGGCGCGTATTACCAGTCGGTCTGGAATCCTGACGAGGAAGAGCAGTATGCCTGCCTGCGCCGCTTTATTGCCGAGCGCGACCCACAGCATATCGGCATCAATATCTCCAACGGCAAAGCATTTGGCGACGGACTGACCCACAGCGAATACCTGCTTCTGGCGGAAGCATTAGGGCCAGCATTTATGCCACGAGTCACCAGCGCCGAACGGCTGTGCCTGGGTTGGCTGGAAAGGCGCACTCCGCCCGAACTCACCGTATATCCGGGCATTGTGGAAATCGGCCACTCAATCATCGCGGAGGCCTTCTCGACCCGCGTGATTCACCCCGGCATCACAACTACCGATGACGTGGTCTGGCGGATGCGCCAGACGATGCACGACATGGGACTGCGGGCATGGTTTCATCCCACTGTCGAAGTTCAAGCGCCCGGCCAGCGTTATGACCAGGCCAGCGAAGCCCGAAGGCTCATATTGCCGGGGGATTTGCTGCACTGCGACATGGGTTTTTACTACCTGGGGCTGGCAACCGACCAACAGCAGCACGCCTATATCCTCAGGCCGGGCGAGCAGGATGCACCGGCAGGGCTACGGGCAGCGTTGGTCGAAGGCAACCGCCTGCAAGACATCCTGATGACAGAAATGCAGATCGGGCGCAGCGGTAACGCCGTCCTTAAATCGGCACTGGAACGGGCCAGAGCCGAAGGACTGCACCCGATGATCTACAGCCACCCGCTGGGATATCACGGCCACGCCGCCGGGCCAACCATCGGCCTGTGGGATCGCCAGGATGGCGTCCCTGGTGCGGGCGATTACGAACTATTCGATGAAACCTGCTACTCGATTGAACTTAACATCAAGAAAACCGTGCCGGAATGGGGCGAGCAGGAGGTTCGCATCGCCCTGGAAGAGGATGCAGCGCTTTCCGGCGGGGTGATGCGCTGGTTACACGGACGGCAGACCCAGTTCCACCTGGTCGGTTAGTCATTGAACCACTTATGGAAGGTGTAAAACGCCCGGTACGGTGACATCCCCAGACGTATCCAGACCGTCTGTGAGGCGTAATTCGTCACCTGGGTGGAGATAACAAAATGGGTAGCGCCCTGCTCTACCAGCCAGTGCATGGCATTCAGCACGAGCGCCTGCCCAACGCCGCGCCGCTGTGCTGACGGCAGCACCCCATAGAGCGTAACTTCGCCTTCATCAGAGTCGTTCAACCGGATGGCAACAAAGCCAACCAGCGCCGTCTGGTATTCCGCGACCAGCACCTGATCCGCAACTTCTCTTACCAGACACGAACGATATGCCCACGAGGGATATACCGCATCACACTGCGCCCGGTCTAAACGCGGATCAGCATGGTAATGACCACCATAGTCTTTAAAAATCTCAACCGCGATAGACTCAACGTGTCTGGCTTCGCCGCTTCGCACCGGTCGAATGGTCAAGTCTGGTGTAACCTGGTATGGAGGAAGACTGGATAACGCCCGCCCAAAATACACCAGCGTGTCCATGAGCAAAAATCCGGCACGCTCCATCGCCTGAACCGCCGCCAGATCAGCAGCGTCACAACGAGCAATGAGCATCTCCACCTGTTCGGCATGGCAATAATCCAGGATATCCGGGAGCAACCCGACGGTGGCCTGATTGATACGCGCGATCCGAATCCCAAAGCGTAATTCGTCAATCGGAGAGGGTTGGACTGGTGGCGTGGTCATTTGTACTTTCTTCCGTCATCATGACTGTTTTTTCGGTTGTCTCGCGCACCAGGCTGGACGGCTTACCCATGATGCGCACATACATCCGTGCCATATACTCCCCAATGATGCCCAGCGCGAACAACTGCGCCCCCGCGAATATGGTGATGACGGAAGCCAGAAATGGAAAACCGGGAATACTGGACTCGAAGAGCAGCCGCCCGAAAACATAAATCAGAACCAGGACTCCAAAGAGAGTCATGGCAAAACCGATCAGACTCGCCATTTGCAGCGGCAAAGTGCTGAACCCGGTCATCATGTTCAACGCATGAATCACCAGCTTGGGCAGCGTATAGTTGGATACTCCCAAACGACGCGGCTCATGGCGAACCGGAATCGCGGCGAAGCGGGTGCTGCCCCAGGTGAGCAGCACATCAATCGATACAAACGGACTTTCGTAAGTATTGAACGCATTACGAAGAACCGTGCGAAACGCCCGGAAGGCGCTCACGTGCCTCGCCACATCCACGCCCATCGCGCTTTGCAGGGCGATTTTCGTCACCTGCGAGGCCATATCGCGCAGGAAGCCATGCTGCTCTTGCTGCGGCGTGCCATAAACCACATCGCAGCCCTCGTCCAGTTTCGCCAGTAATCGTTGGATTTCCTCCGGTGGGTGCTGCAAATCGTCGTCCATCGTTACAATAATCTCATAACGTGCCTCGCGGATACCGCATAGCAGAGCGTTATGCTGGCCGAAGTTCCGCATATGTTTGAAGCCGCGCAGCCAGGCATACTGCGCCGCCAGTTCCTGGATGACCTGCCAACTGTTGTCTTTGCCGTCATCTTCCACACAGATAACCTCAAATTCCGCCGCGAGTGTGGGCAGCACGTTATCCAACTGGCGCATGAGTTCCGGCAGGCTCAAAGCGCCATTATAAACCGGGATAATCACAGAAATAGCCGTCATCGGGAATACTCCCCCCAAAAATTACTCAACGCTTTTCACTTCAATCGCAAACGGAAGCACGCCAATCGTATCTTCGATGGTCTGTTCGCCTGTTACCGGCAACATGTCCAGCGCCCCATCGGGTTGGGCGGTGTATACCCTGACCCACAGGCGATACATACCAGGGATGAGGTTCTCCGGCAGCCGAAGCGCCCGATTATCCCACACCGGCACGCCTGGCTGCCAGTGACTTGTCGGGAGAAAACCGCCAGCCGGCCCGGTATCCTGTCCCTGAGCGACCACTTGCCCAGCAGAATCGGCCACGAACCATGCAACGGTATAGTCGTACACTAATGGGTTTTCCGTTCGCCAGTACAACGAAATGGGCAGCACATCACCAGACACATAGATTATTCCGGCTGGCAAGACCGCGCCCAGCAAACGCAGACTGTCACCATAGCGCAAATCGGCCAGGTAATCCGGGGCGCGAAAAGCGGACATATTCGGGGCGTTCACCGTGCTGAATTCCAGCAACCGCACTGTTGCATCAGGCGGATCAATGGAGACCTCCCGGATTGGATAATAGTGAGTTGTCATGAAGCGTTCTACTGGACGCACTCGATACGGTATCCAGGCGCTGGAATCTTCCAATAACCAGAGTGTCTCATGGGTTTGCGCCAGATTATAAAGCAACGTCGTGGTGCTGGTCACGAGTAAATCCACCGGGTTGGATGAAGTGACTTGCGCCGGTTGTTCCGGGCTGGGCTGTTCGCCGGGCTGGTCAGGCAGCGAAATGATACGCGGCTGATTGATTTTGCCGTTGTTCATGAAGAATGGCGCGTAACTATCGCTGCTGAGGAGCAGCACATCTTGCGGAGTCGTTTGTTCCGCGATACCGGGCATCAGCGCGAACAGCGTCTCGCTGGACGAAGGGGTATAAAGTGGGTCGTCACTAATGAAACGCAACCCCAACCAGGTGAATGCCACATAGACCAGGGGCAGAATATACCCAACCCGCATGGGAAGTTTATGGGGTCTACGCACTCCCCTGACAATCAACCACCCAGCCGCCAGCGCCAGCGCCGCAAACAGCAGCGCCCAGAGCGGGGTATTCGTTCGTATCCAGGCAAAATACAGCGGGCGCTCCAGCCACAGCGGCGGCAGCAGCGCCCAGCGCAGATAACGCACTTCGTTCAAGCCGCCGGTCCACTCGCTTAAGCCATGCGCTTCAGCGGGAAGCACCTGGTTATAGCTCTCCCAGGGTAGCAGGAGTCCGCTGAACTGTATCCACAGACTGTACAGTGCCAGCAAACCGACGCCAGCCAGCAGGATACGTCGTCTGGGATGGCGCAGGGCGGCATCCAGGGCAGGCAGCCCTGCCAGAATCAAGAAAGGAATAACAGGAATCAGGAACCGCGGCGGCCAGGAAAACCCACCGAACCAGTGCGGCCCCCGCAGCAGAGCGTAACCGAAAGCAAAGCCCAGCACCAGGGCGGGAACAGCCCACACCAGGCGATACCGCCGCTGACGAAACAGCAGCACCAGGCCAGGGAGTGCCAACAGCACCAGCGGTGATGTCCCCCACACGCTGCCACCGATACTCAGCAAATAGGTATGAATTGCCTGCCGGGCTGCTCCCAGAAATGGTGAACCCAAGTAAGGTGATCGCTGGCCGAAGAGTGGCGACAATATCGGGGACAAAATGGCACCAACATCATAGACAGTGATGTACGGTTGGATGGCGACCAGCACCAGCACCCCGATCACCAGCACAACCCACAGAATTGTCAGGGAGCGCACCCACGGTCGCCAATGTGGCAGGTTGGGTAGCAGGAGCAGCAGCAGTGCCGGGGCAGCAAAAACAATGGCTTCTTTGGTCAGGAACGCGCCCGCAGCCGCAATCCCCGCCCCCAGCAGCAGCTTCCAGGCACGATAACCGGACTGCCGCCAGCGTTCGATAAAAAAGGCGGTGAGCAAAATCAGGAGTAAGGCCAGTGGCTCCCGGAAAAAGGTTTTAGTATACGGCCAGATGACCGTCCCTACCCCGAACCCAACTGCACCGAGAACCGCAGTGCGTTCAGCATGACCGAGTGCCAGCCCGTAGAGGAATACGACACATCCCGCAGCCGCGCTCACCAGCACATTCAGCAACCAGACAGCATGAACTAATCCAACACCCGGTAGTTTATCCGCCAACCAGTACAACCCCGCACCCAACCAGGTCTGAAGAGGTTCTGCGGCGCTGTGCTGGATAGGAAACAGCTCGTGAGCAGGCCGGGTAGCGGGCTGCCAGAACCAGGCGGAGAGCGCCAGCAGGTCATCACCAAACCGCACCTGACTGGCAACCGCGTCAAAGAGGCTGAGGGTATCACCGCTTTCGATGTCACCATCATAAGTCAGCATATAGATACTGGCGAGCAGCACAAAAAGCGCCAGCAGCAGATGAACGCGCTGGCGATTCAGTAAGGGTGAATAATCTGGCATGGCAGTCCTGATAGTGGGTTACAAAAAGCGTGATGATACCACGCCTAGCAGTTTTTCATTAGATTAAACAACAATGATACGATAACCTCATCTATTTAGGTTTGCTGCCGCCGATGAGCTTATTGCGGATACCCAACAGCCCTTTAAGCACTTTCTGGCTAGCACTCAGCTCGTCAAGCTGCTCCAGGCCAACCTCGTAGGTAGCCGCGCCGGAGAAAAACTTGCCTTCCCGCACCTGCAAATCAGCCATCGCCAGCATGGTTTCACCATACAGTTTCTGCTGGCCTAACTCATCAAAAATGTCCGCGGCCTGGCGATAACAGGTATAGGCCTGCTCTTTATCGCCCATCGCAGCATATACCCCACCCATATTCCCCAAGGCCTGGCCTGTGCGCAGGGCATCCTGCATTTCCTGAAAGGTATTCAAGGCGTTTTGCATCATGTCGAGCGCCTGCTGATTTTCGCCCAGGGTACGATGAACGAGACCGATATTAACCTGCATTTCGGCTGCCATATCGCGTTGGCCGGCGGCGGTGTATTCGTTGTGCGCCTGCTGGAACAAGCGAGCCGCCGCTTCAAAATCCTTCTGTTGGAATAACTTCACACCTTGTTCTTGCAGTTCATGGGCGGTACTCATCAGCATAACCCCCTGGATTGCTCAACTAACCACTGTCTTTATCAGTGTAACCGGGCTTCCGGCTACCAAAACCAAGGACGCAGGACTCAGATTACATCGTGATGTCGAGCATACTTTCGCCAACCTCGCGTTGAGTCTCCACCGGCATCTTGCTGAACGCCAGGGCGATTTGCAGATACCCGATATGGCGCGGATTGGCGACGAATTCCCGCATCTCATCCGGCAGATCAGTGAAATTCTTCCATTCTTCAAGGGTTGCCAGCCACTTGCCCACATGGTCGCTGGTTTCCAGGAAGTAACTCACATTCTTTTTGACGCCACTTGCCAGCACCGTCAGTTCATGCATTGGGAGTGGTATTTCGCCCAATTCATAGGCCGCGATTTGCTCAACCGGCAGCCCGCATACTGCGCTCAGCGCTTCCAGGGTGAGATTTGCTTCATCTCTTGCCTGACGCAGCAGGACACCGATCATGCGATTACGCAGATTCAGATACTCCGCCTGAAAATCGTTGTGATCTTCATGCGTGGATTCAAACGTTTCCAGGCCCCAGAAATGGCTGACGGGCACATCCAGAAAATGTGCCAGTAATTCAAGCTGCGGCAGCGTGGGGACGGCATCGCCATATTCCCAGGTCTCATATTCGTGAGCAGAAACACGCAAATGGTGAGCACACTCCTCAATACCCCGAGCCGTATTTAAGCGTGCGTCACGCAGCAAAACGCCCAGCATCTTGCCGCGCAGGCGATACGACTCGGCAAAATCCATCGGTTTATCCTGGCGTGCTACCGTTTCCGCCTCTTTCTTTTGCTTGAAACGTGCCGCTGCATCTTTGAAATCCATTACATCCTCCTGGAAGGATTACTACGAAAGTCCATCTCAATTTGGCGACCCAGATCACCCCAGGGCTTCCGTTTGAGTAAGTTGTGCGACCAGGGAGCAAACTCCCTTATTCGCAGCGAAAACCTGAACTATACACAGGGAAAACCACCTGGCAGGTCAAGAGTTGTATATCCATTGATGATGGCATTATAGAGCATTGGCGCGTTACAGGCAACCAACTATCGCTTAAATCTGGCTTTTGCAGATCAAAGAAGGGACATATAATAGAAAACAGATTCTCAAGAGAATACAGTGTGGTCATTATGTCTGAAAAAGAAACCGCTCTACCGGTTACCCATGATCTGCAACAAGAGATTAACCTGCTCCGCAAAGTTAATGTTTTCCTGACCACGATCAGTCAGAATTTAGATTTCGAGTCTTTCTTGCGCAACCTGGTCGCGGCTCTATCGGTCGCTGCTGGCTGTGAACGAGTTATTGCATTTGTACCCGACGCCGAAACCGGGGAACTGCGCTATACGGCCAGCCACCCAGATACATTCGATATCTCAGCGGTCAAGGTACTGCACGTTTCCGTTTTCGACCCCGCTGACACGGTGTTAGCTGCCTGTTACCAGCAGTATGTTTGTTGGATACACCCGACAGGCAGCGCCACGAGTCCCATAGCCGCTGCCCTGGCCGCTGCCTTGGGAGAGGTGGAAGGGGTAGCACTCCCCTTACGGCACGACGACGTGCTGCGAGCGGTTATTTTTGCCGACAGTTTCCCGCCGGATGCCGGGAATCAGGAGGCCATCACGAACATGCTGCAACAACTGATGGAGAAAGCCGAAGTCTCATTCCGTAATGTCCAGCTTCACGGTGACATCGTAGATGAACTGGCTCTCAAGGTTCAAGAACAGTATGTTTTGCATCAGATTGATATTGAACTCAATGATACGATTGATCTTTCCCATATTTTTGATATGACACTGGATTGGGCGCTGCGTTTTACGAATGCACAGGCAGCATCATTGGCATTATACGACCAGGAATCGGACAGCCTGCGCTTCATGGTCGAATATGGCTATGAAATTGAACGGGAACGCCTGGAAATGCTGCGGAAAGAATACGATGGCGGCATCACTCACCGGGTTGCCCGCTCCGGCCATGTTGAAATCGTGCCGGATGTCTCTATGGACAAGGACTTCATCCGGGTTCACAACAGCACACAATCCCAGATGTCCCTGCCGGTCATGCGAGAAGACCGTGTGATTGCCGTCATGACACTGGAAAACAAACGTCTGAATGGGTTTGCCGAGCATCACCAGGATTTTGTGGAAAAACTCGCCAGTCGTGCCGGGGTCGCCATTGATAATGCCCGTCTTTACGAAGAGACCGAACTGGAGCGTCAGAAACTCAGCTATATTCTTAGCAGCACAGCCGATGTCGTGATTGTAGTAGCTCCGGATGGCCGCATCATGTTGATCAACCAGGCGGCGCTTGCCACCCTGCGTCTATACGCTCAGGAAAGCTACGTAGGCCGCAGTGCCTACGAGATATTCGATAGTACACCACTGGTTGCTATCTATCGGCGGGCAGTTGCGCTGGGCGAGAACCTGATTGAGGAAATGGTGCTGCCTAACGAACGCACCCTGCATGTCAAACTAACGCCTCATGAAGGTATTGGTTGGATCATCGTGATGCATGACATCACTCCCTTCAAGGAGATGGATCAACTCAAAAGTGAGCTAATCGCCACAGTATCCCATGACCTGAAGCAGCCTTTAAGCGTGATGCACGGCTACACCGAACTCCTGACGATGCAGCAGATACCCACCTCGCAAACCGGGCATTTTATCGAAATGATTCAACGCTCAATTTCGAATATGCGCCAGTTAATTGACGATCTGCTTGACCTGGCGAAGATTGAATCGGGCATCAAGCTCAATCTGGAAGCGGTTGATGTATCCGGTGTGCTGGCAGAATGCATTGAAGGAATCAAGCCTTCTGCAGACGATAAGAATATCCAGATCGTACTTCAGATTGCGCCTAATCAAACTGCCATCCTTGCTGACCGCCGCCGTTTAGTCCAGATTCTGAACAATCTCATCGGCAACGCCGTCAAATACACGCAACCGGATGGGGAAGTCACCGTGGCGGTAGAAACGCGGGCTGCAACAGTGCGAATCGCCATTCAGGACAATGGCATGGGGATCAGCCCGGAAGACCAGACACACATTTTTGATCGATTCTACCGGGTACGACGCCCAGAAACAGATAGCATCGAAGGAACAGGGTTAGGCCTCGCGATTGTCAAGAGCCTGGTCGAAGCCCACAACGGCCAGATCGGTCTAATAAGCCACCTGGGGGAAGGCTCAACTTTCCACATCACACTACCGGCGGTCTAAAGAGCAGCGCCCCAGGACAATGTGTATACCGGGGCGCTCTCATGTTTACCCTTTGGCTTCCTCAGTAGTCTGCCCTGAATCAGCGGGCAGATCGGGTGGCTGTTCCATACTAATATTCGGCAGCAGCGTCACCCGCCTGTCAACATCTTCCGGTAGCAAACCAAAATCCTGTAAAGTCCAGATCGTCGTAATACGATCACTGAGGTTAGGCCACTGGTCTTTGGCCCACTGGTAACGTTTACGACTGAACTGCCAGATATCCTCCGGCAGTTTAATCCATTCATAGCGCTGGTACTCCTCCCACATCTGATTCAACGGGGTAAGCGGGAACAACAAACGGAGCATGACCTTGAGGACATCTTCCTGAGTGCGATTGCCGAACACCCAGTTTCCATGATACTTGTTGATGAAGGTGAAGATGCCGTAGTGGGAATAAAACTCAATGTCGGATTTAATCTGTTCACAATGGTTAAAGGCTTCCCTGTAGGCTTCATCCAGCGCCACGCTCGGCTCAGGGAAGCGTTCACCATGCCCGTTTTCATAATTTTGCCAATATTCCTGTGAGACCCCATGCAGATAACCGACAAGCTGACGGATCCGGTAGGGTTCTACATTGAATTTGACCATAGTGCCTTCTTCCAGCATGTGGGTCACGCCGTCGGCAATCCCCCGCTGGCGGGCCAGGTCAAAAGCACGCTGCATCCCGTTGGTATAAATGGGTCGGACGCCGGATTTGCGTGTGATTTTTTGCTTTTCAATGTCTAAGGGCTTCAAACCGCCACGCGCCATATAAATCTGGTACAGAGTAATCAGCGTAGCCGACACCACAATGACTCCTAAAGCGTCGGTTTTCTGTGTAATCAACACTGCCATCATGATGTAACTGGCGACAATACCGCGCAGCCCGGCGAATTTGAGCGATTTGGCTTCCCCCGAACCTGGTTCGATACCCCTTTCAAGCAGGGCATCGTCTCGCACAAGGAACACGGTTGTACTCGTGATCACAAAGGCGCTGACAAAACCAAAGGCATAGTAGGCTTCCACCACTACCACTTCCCGGATAATGGGAATCAGCACGGCGGCAATCGTCCAGATTACTATGATCCCCATCCGATCATCTTCCAGGAAATGCGGCAGACGGCCCAAGCGCGAGGCATTTGCCATCACCGCCGCCCCCCCCACATAACCGCCGCCCTGGGCTAACAACAGGATGAAGGCCAGTAAGAAACCAGCAATCGTGAGAATCGAAGCGCCGGTTGTGCCTTCCAACGCCTCGTCAATTGTGCGGGTAAAGGCAATATCCCTCGCAAGTTCCGCGACAGCCTCCGCTTCGCTCATTCCATCAATGACATTATTTGGTTCGCCGGTTTCTTCGGCTTTTAGCAGAAGTTGAGCGTACCGTTCTTGGGCGGCAACCCGATCAGCGGCATTCGGGACGAATTCCGCATCATTCAGGTCTATCCCTCGGCCAAAAGTCTGTACAGCGACAATTTCATACTCAATCAACAGCGTGCTGTACCCCTCGGTCGCCGGAATAACCCACTGCTTCGCAGCGTAAAGCTGGACAACGCCTGTACCGATCAGGAACACGGCGGCGAGTGTCAGCGCGGTATTGATAACTTTCCACTTGGGGCGAGCAGCGTGCTTACCACTGGCGGGGATTACTTCGTACCCGGAAAAACCGAGCATGGCACTGCTCATTGAACGGAAAAATAGTTGGAAGAACACGACCATTCCCATAGTGTTCATGTCCTGTTGAGCACGAATTACATGCTCAACCACGCCCTGCTCTTCCAGCCGCCGGACAATACCTTCTGTCAGGAATCCCCATTCCGGGCTGCCGGTAGCCGATGCACCGACGATACTCAGAGCAAAAACAGTGAAAATTGTGAAGGCACCGCCACCTAGCAGAAACAGCGGCACAGCGCGTTTGGGGCCAACCGCCACTAAAACGGCCATGATGAAGAACGCGTAAAATTCCGCCAGCAAAATCCGGTACGTGACCAGTTCCGGCAGAATCAACATCGTCACATCCGCCGCAGAAATCGAACTGATGATAATCGTCAACACCGCATCCAGGAAAAACAGACTGGTACCAGCCCAGGATAACCAACGCAGGCGAGGCGGGCCGATGGCTTCAACCAGGGGGCCACTACCGCCCGCATTCGGACGCAGATAGGCACCGGCTTTATAGGCGGGGACAATGCCCAAAAACAGCATTACCGATAGCGCAATGAAGGCCAGAATAGCAATATCGTGATACCCATTCGCGCCGTGAATTGCCAGGAGCGTCTGGTAAGCAGCCACGCTAAAGGCGTCAGCAGCGATTTCAAAGATGAGTGCCAGCACCCCCAGGCCTGAACCGCCCAGCAGCAGTCCCTCAAACATCAGTGGGATGAGTCTGCGGTCAGCCTCACGGCGTTCTTGTTGGTGAATATAGCTTTTGAAGATCATGGGGATCATTCCTTGTCTTTGAGCATAAAACCCAACAAGGAAATATATATGATTTGGGGAAATTGGCAATAGTAATCGGTTGTCTCATATCCCAGCGATGTTTTGTTGCGAACAGGTCGGGGGCGGGTTATGATGAACGCTGTACTTAGAGCTATCACCTAATCATCAGGATTTGCGATGCCGGTTATACACTCAAAAATAGATACAAAAAGTGATGAATACCGCACGAATTATGACCACAATATAAAACTTACGCAGACATTGATTGAGCGTCAGGCGGCTGTGCGAAATGCGGGCGAACGCGGCAACCAAAGGATGATCGAGCGTGGCAAAATCCCGGCACGAGAGCGGCTCGAACTCCTTCTTGACCCGAATACCCCCTTCCTGGAACTCAGCCCATTGGCGGCGTACGGCATGTATGGCGACGAGACACCGGGCGCGGGGATTATCACCGGCATTGGTTTTGTAAGTGGTCTCGAATGTCTGGTGACCGTCAACAACCCGGCCATCAAGGGCGGCACAACCTACCCGGTTTCGCTCACCAAGTCACTGCGAGCACAGGAAATCGCCATGACCAACCATTTGCCGGTGGTCAATCTGGTGGAAAGTGGCGGCGCGAACCTGCCCCACCAGGCGGAAATCTTCGTGCCAGGCGGGCGCGGCTTCGCGAACCAGGCGCGGTTAAGTGCCCTGGGTATCCCGCAGATTTCGGTGGTGTTCGGTAACAGTACGGCGGGCGGGGCGTATATCCCCGGCATGAGCGACTACACCGTGTTCGTCCGCAACCAGGGCTTGGCCTTCCTGGGCGGGCCGCCGCTGGTCAAGATGGCAACCGGGGAAGATGTGGAAGAAGAGGCGTTAGGCGGCGCGGAGATGCACGCCCGCGTCTCCGGGTTAGCGGACTTTATCGCGGAAAACGACGCTGATGCCATCCGATTGGCGCGGGAGATTGCCGCCACACTCAACCGTCCAAAAACCATTCGCGCCGCACTGCGGACGCCGGAAGAACCGGCCTATGACCCGGACGAACTGTTGGGCATTGTGCCGGTGGATACGATTCGCCAACCGCTCGACATGCGCGAAGTCATCGCCCGGCTGGTTGATGGGTCGCGCTTCCTGGAGTTCAAGCCGGACTACGGCCCAACGCTAGTCTGCGGCCACGCCCATATTAACGGCTTCCCGGTGGGATTCATCGCTAATAATGGCATTCTGTTCTCCGAATCGGCCAACAAAGCAACCCAGTTTATCCAGCTTTGCAATCATTCACGCACGCCGCTGGTTTATCTCCAGAACATTACCGGATTCATGGTCGGGCAGAAATACGAGGAAGGCGGCATCATCAAGCACGGTTCGCAGATGATTAACGCCGTCGCCACCAGTAGCGTGCCGCAGTTCACGGTGCTGATTGGCGGCGCATACGGCGCGGGCTATTATGCCATGTGCGGGCGCCCGTATGACCCGACGCTGCTGCTGGCCTGGCCGACCAGCCGCACGGCGGTGATGGGCGCGGAACAGGCCGCCGGGGTGCTGGGCATCATCCAGGAAGCGGCGGCGAGGCGGCGGGGGGATGAGCCGGATATGGAGCAGATTGAGCAGATGAAGTTCATGGTGCGCTACAAGTTCGAGGAAGAATCCGACCCGTACTACAGCACCGCCCGTATCTGGGATGACGGCCTGTTCGACCCGCGTGACACCCGGCAGGCGCTGGCGATTGGGTTGGCGATGTCCTATAACCGCGATTGGGTCAGCCAGGGCACACCGCGATACGGCAACTTCAGGATGTAAAGCAGCATTATGCGATGACTTTTCTACCCTGAGACCCTGTGATGAAACGCTCCTTTTACGTTACTATTGTCACGGGGACGATTGCACCAGCACGCGAGGGATGTTATGCCACACGAACCAACTGTCTTTCTAAGCTACCGCCGCCTGCCGAGCGATGACCTGGCACGATTCATTTATGACAAGCTGAAAGCACGGAACGTCGATGTCTTTTTTGACCGCGAAGCGATTAATGGCGGGCGCTTCGCAGCCATCATTGAACGCGAAATCATCAACCGAGACTATTTTCTGGTGATTCTCGCGCCGGATACGCTGGAATCGGAATGGGTACAGCGCGAAATTGCTACCGCGCTGCGTCACGCTGATAAAGTGAAAATTATCCCGGTCACTGTTGGCTTCAGCCTGGGCAGAGTCGATTTGCCTGAGGAAATCGCTGAACTGGCGGAATACGATGCCGTCCTGTATGAAAGGGAATATGCCGACGCATCTATCGAACGAATTGCCAAAGCCGTCGGACTGGCAGAGTCTCTGCCACCGCCCCCCGCCCCTTCCGGTGGCGTGAATATCCGACAGAACATCGGCACAATGTCCGGCGGTACGGTCATCGGCAGCCAGTCGAATATCGGGGCACAGCCCCCAGCATCACAAAGACAGGATAAAACAATGCAACCACTTCCACCGGAACCCATGCCTAAGAAGTCGTCAATACCGCAAAAAACCATTCTTGGTGTTCTGGCAACACTTGTCGCTATCATACTCGCTGCGCTGGCGCTCTTTTCCGAAGAATGGCGTAACGACGCCTTTTACAAACTTGGTCTCTACACAGCGACGCCCACCCTGGCTGAGGTTATCGCGCCGAGTAATACACCTACCGACATCCCGGCGATTCCGACGGATACAGACACGCCACCATCCAGTACAGCAGCGCCATCGGAAACACCTGTCTCAACCACGCCAGTACCGGCCAGTGACACGCCCCTGCCGCAAACCCTGCCCATGACTTCTCCATCCGGTGAGGCGAACCTGCGGCTGTTCATGACCCGCGAGTCGTTCATGCTGGTCGTGGATGAAGCGGTCAATCTCAACGGGCTGCAATTCCAGGTAGTCGGACGCACCGAAACCCTGGCCGACTTTTTCGACATCCTGCGACTGACCAGTGGGGAAACTCAGGTCGGCGACTGCTATGTGCTGGTGAAAGATGGCGCTGCGCCGCCGCTGGCCGGCGACTGTGCGGTTCCGGCGCGTACATTCAAACGAAATGTCGCGCCTGCTGACGTGTTCTGGTTTGATACCTTGACCGGGTTGTACAAGGATATTGCGATTTACCAGGATGGTCAGCCTACCGGGCAGGTGTGTCCGGGAGGCGAGGAGGGATGTGGGATACGTTATGGCTCATAATGGGGTAAATAAGTAATGACGTGGCGGCCTTCGCATTATCTAACACTGCTGATTGTCCTATTGACGGCGGGGTGCTTCCAGTCAGAAACACCTACAGAAATATCTACCGGCGTAGTGGGCCTAACCAACGCACCCGACATCGGCATTTTCAACCCGACCCATCCTTCCGCCTACATCCCGACCTCAACGGCTACCGAGCCGCTGTTTGCAAATAGCACTTTGTCGCTGCTGATAACCGCTACCCCGGAGATAAAAACCGACACACCGGCACCCCCGATAACCGCTACACCCACGCTGGTAATCATCAATCCAACTCAACCACCAGTAGCCACGACACCGGGGGCGGTGACACTCCACCTCATGGCAGATGTGGACACGTTGACATTATACGTGGCCGCGCAGAATAACCTGTTTCTTGGAGGACTGGAATTACGGGTCAAGAATGATGACAACAACATTCAAGTAGTGAATATTCCCGAACGTTTTGATATCCTTGAACTGACCAATTTCTACGCGCAGCCTGGCTCATGCTTTGTTTTACGACAGGCGGGGACAGACTCGCCGCTGCCCGATACCTGCACGCAGTCCAACCAGGTATTCCGGTATGACGTGGCGCGCGCAGACGTATTCTGGTATGACACACTGCACAATATCCCGCGCGACATTGTGGTGATGAATAATAATGAACTGGTAACTATATGCCCAGCAGCGCTGCCCAACTGCCCAATTCAATGGTATGTCTCATCGCCTGCCCAGCAATAAGTGGCTACCTCTTAACCGAAGACATCAAACCTCGCCCCAGCGCAGATAATCTTTCGGCAAAAAGGACGGAGTTCACCACAGATCACTGTTACCCCCTCCCTCTCGGGCGGTGTTATACTCCCGACAGGCTGTTGAGCGGGAGGAAAGGCAGGCAGGAACATGGCGAAACGGTTCGGGCCGTACACCGTACAGACGGGGATTGGCAAGGGGGCGTCAGGCACTGTCTATCGTGCTGAGGATGAGGCCAGTGACAAGACCGTTGCGCTCAAAATTCTCCACGCAGAAGTTTGCGTCCAACCGGGTGTACTAGCCCGTTTTGAGAAGGAAATCCCGGCACTCGCCCAGCGGCTCGCTCATGCGCACATCCTCCGTATCCAGAATTTCGGCGTCCTGAACACCCGCGCTTACCTGGAAACAAGCTACATGGCAGCCGGATCGCTGGCGGCGCGTCTGCAAAAACCAACGGAGCAGAACTCCCAACAAAGTGTCCGCCTGCTGCGCCACACCGCTGATGCGCTGGATTTCGCCCACCGCCAGGGCATCTTCCATCACGGCCTGACACTCCACAACATCCTGCTGAATGACCGTGCCGACGCCGTCGTAAGTGATTTCGGGCTGCGCCTCATCGTCGGCGGCATCGGCAGCCGGGAGGCTTTTGCAGCGGGAACAGGTCCTTACACAATCGCACCGGAGCAGATTCGCAGCCAGGATGCACCTGACCAACCTGCTGATCTGTATGCACTGGCGACTATCGCCTATGCCCTGCTGGTCGGGCGGTGGCCTTTTTGGGGAGAACCGGCAACCGTACTGAAGGCACATCTTCAAGCGGATGTCCCGCCACCGAGTCGCGTGAATCCCGACCTGCCCCCCGCGTTGGATGCCGTGCTGCTGCGGGCGCTGGCAAAACGCCCCGATGACCGCTATACCAGCGGCGACATGCTGGTTGAAGCCATCGCACGGACATTTCAAGAACCCATTGTTACCGCCATCAACCTGTGGGAAACCCCTGCCCGGCAAACCACAGCACCCCAACTCACGACTACCGAACTGAAATCGCTGGCACAGACCGCCGACGACTTCTACCGGTTGGCCCAGGCTGCCCGCCGTGAACAGGACTCGATTGCCTACCTCAAACGCGCGCTGGAAATTGATCCGTTCCATGCTGACGCCAACCGGATGCTCTTCAAGCTGGAAGGGGCAAAACCCGCCACTGCGCCCGATAGAGCCTTTCAACCAGCAGTAGAACCCGCTGCGCCGTTCGTCCAGGATGTCACCGCCCCGCTGAAAAAAGTCCGGAACACGCCCCGCCGTACCGCCTGGAATTATGTTGCCATCTTCGGATTCGTCGCGTTTGCCCTGACGGGCGTGTACGTGGTTGCCCTTGTCACAGGGAACGCGGGCAAGCTGGTCGGCTTTCTCACCGGGCAGCAGGCTGTGACCGAGATTGAAGGCACGCCAATCCGGGACATTCCAAACGTCATACTCACCATCGAGCCACAGCAAAGCCGTGAACTCACGAAAGACGGCACCGCAGGCGACACCCTTTCCGATGGATACTCCCACGAGTACTTCTTTAATGTCGTTATCGGGCGTGAATTATACGTGTATGTCCAGTTCCTTTCGCTCTCAGCCAAAAATGTCCGCGATCATGTCGCCGTCTTACGCCCCGATGGGAGCAACGCAACACCCGGCTGCGAAACTGACCAGATATTGCGGGATGGCAGCAGCATCGCCTTCATCTGCCCGGCAAACCAGTCCGGCCAGTGGACAGTGCGCATCATCGGCATTGAAGGGGAAAGTACCGGGGCGTATGTCGTCTCAGCCTCGCAGGGCTGATTCCATGCCATGAACCCGGTCAGGTTTTCCTGTACGGTGTAAAATAAATGTGTGTTTCGTTCACCCTCAGCCGAAAGGAATCCCCAACCATGAACAACGACAAAGCGGCGGCCTTTAACCGGCTGCGACGGTTGCAAGAACAGATGCGCTCCGACCTCCCGGCGATGATGACCCAGAAAGCCATGAGTTCCTTCACACTGCACCGGGAGCCGGAACCCGAAGCCGCCCAGCAAACCGTGAATGTGGTGGTCTACCCGCAGGACCCGTTCGTGGGCAACCCGGAAGTGCGTGAGATGAACGCTTCCGACATTCAGCCGGGGTTGGTGAATTCGCGTGTGTTCATCCGGGATAGCGTGGTCAAACCAGCGCAACCAGATGAGGAAGGCAACTATCTGTACTGGCCGGGGACATCAGAATTCGACCAGGTGAACGCTTTCTACTACACAACCTTCACGCTGCGGATGTACGAACGTTACGCGCAGCGCAGTTTGCCCTGGTCGTTTCCCGCGCCGCGCCTGGCAGTAGACCCCCACGTAGGTGATGGCGCGAATGCCTTTTACAGCGAACAAGACCGGCTGTTGGGCTTCCACAGTTTTCAGGTCAACGGAACATTCATCTACGCCGCCCAGAGCGCCGATGTCGTCACCCATGAAGCCGGGCACGCCGTGCTGGATGGGCTACGAGATCTGTTCAACGAGTCCTTCGGGTTAGGAGCGAGCGCATTCCACGAAAGTTTTGGCGATATGACGGCGGTGCTGGTCGCGCTGCATGACGACTCGCTCATCCAACGCCTGCTGGAATGGACGAAGGGTGACTTACGCATGTCATCTTTCCTCTCCACACTGGCCGAGCAGATGACTATTACGCTGCGCCAGGAAGCGTCCCGCGCCAAATACATCCAGGGACATACGATTTACCTGCGTAACACACTCAACACCTTCCGAGCAAAACCCTTTGATGCACTACCCTCCGAGACGAACGAGCCGGAACATGAACTCAGCCGCGAAGCGCACAACTATTCCCGTCTATTTTCCGGCGCATTTTACGACATCCTGGTCGGCATCTATGAACGTATCCAGGCAGAAGAACCGGATACTCCGGCGCGAGTCGCTATCCACCGGGCACGCGACATCGCCGGCTATATGCTGGTCTGTGCGGTGGAGTTGGGGCCGGTAGGCGAATGTGATTTCGCGGATATGGCGAAAGCCTTCATGGCGGCCAATGCCGTCCTGGAAAAAGGGAAACATGAGGATGTGCTGGTGCGCGTGTTTGTGGAACGTGGCATTCTTTCCCAGGCGGAGGCCGAAGCCTTCTGCCGGTACCTGGACAGCCTGCCAGACATCCAACTACCAGAGGTGATTAATTCCAGTCTGGCGGCGGCGCTCTTCCTGGAAGAAAAGGTACAGCCTCACCTGGCACTACCCACAGGTATTGAATTTGTGCCGATGAGTGCCTACCGGAATGCGATGAACTACGCCTATCTGACATACTTCATCCACCGCCGCATCACGCTGGCTGGCGACGGGTTCCAGCAGTTTAACGGCACGCATATTGACATCTTCGGCGGATTAACGCTGATGTTTGATGAATCCGGCCAACTGCGAAGCGTGTTTTTTCGCCCGGTGACAGATGAGGATGTGCGCCAGATTCAGGTGCTGGTTGCCGACTTGATTCGGAATGGCAAAATCGCCGCCTCCAGCCCTGCCGGGTTACTTCCGCCAGGACAGAAAAATATGAACCCGGATTATCCGCAGGGACTCTGGTTGCACACACCGCCGCTGACATCAGATTGGGCGGCGAAATCCGAGACAGGCAGCGCTAAACTGGTCAAATTCCCGGTGATGTTTGATGAAATTCCCCAGCCAATACCGGCATTTGGTGAATTTTTGAAGGCCAGACAATCTGATACATGATTGCAATCTGATTTACGTTTTTCGGAAATGGGGTATATTATTAATGCAATGAACAATAGGTGGAGCTGGCGATTCCCACTCTATGCTTGTTCGGCACTCTAAACGTCTGCCGGAAACTGCGCTATTTGGTAGCGTTATCATACCGATTCATTCGTTGTTTAACCGAGAGGGAAATGAGCATGTCCATTAATCAAGTGTTCGAGGCCCAGCGGCGTTTTCAGCAATCCTTATTGAGCAAGTCGAATGTGGTGGGTGTCGCGGTGGGTTTTAAAGAGTCCCAGGGTCAGGTGACTGACCAACTCGCTCTGGTTACATTGGTACAGGAGAAAAAGCCACTGGCAGCATTGTCCGCCGAGGACATGATTCCGCGCGAACTGGATGGTATCCGCACCGACGTTTTTGAAATCGGCTATGTGCGCGCCTTCAACGCCCAGAACCCACGAGGCCGCTTCCGCCCCACCATCCCCAGTGGTGTAAGCATCGGCCACTACAAGATTACGGCAGGCACATTAGGGACAATTGTGACAGACCGGACAACCGGCGAGAGACTTATCCTTTCTAACAACCATGTCCTGGCAAATTCCAATGATGCTCAGGTTGGCGATGCTATCCTGCAACCCGGCACAGCCGATGGCGGTCAGAACCCGTCAGATATGGTGGCACGTCTGGAACGCTGGGTGAAAATCCGCTTCCCAGGCGATCCCGGCGATCCCCCTACCCCCACACCCACGCCCGGACAATGCGATATTATGAGTCTTGTTGTCTCTGGGGCAAATCTTTTTGCCGCCCTGTTCGGTTCAAGCCAGCGGGTCACTACCGCACCAAAGAGCCAGACAACAGCCTTAGCAGATACACCGGACAATGAGGTGGATTGCGCAGTTGCCAGGCCGGTTGACCCCAACCAGTTCACCGGGGAAATTCTGAATATCGGCACCGTGAGCGGCACAAAACCAGCCACGCTGGGGATGGCGATCCGTAAGATGGGACGCACAACCGGATTCACCCAGAGTACCGTCAATCTGATTAACGCCACGGTCAATGTTGCCTATGGTCCTGGCACGGCCCGCTTCACCGGGCAGATCATCGCCGGTGCGATGAGCGCGGGCGGCGATTCCGGTTCGCTGATTGTGGACGGCACGGAGAACAAGGGGGTTGGCCTGTTGTTTGCCGGGTCGAACGTATCCACTATCATCAACCCGATTGACAAAGTATTGGATGCATTACAGGTCAACCTATGACGCAGGAAGAACACCTGGCGCAGGCCACTATTGTCCAGGCGAAATATACTGAAGAACTGATGCAAATGGCGAACGTGGTTGGTGTCGCGGTCGGACTTATACAGCGCAGCGGCCAGCCAACCGGCGACATCGGGCTGGTGGTGCTGGTGGCACGTAAAGTGCCGTACAGCCAACTGGCCGAAAGTGACCGAATACCGCCTGAACTGGAAGGTGTTCCAGTGGATGTTCAGGAAGTCGGTGAAATCAAAGCCTTCTAAACAGACGACCCGGCCTGCCCGCTGTTAATCGTCGTTCCACCACACGAAACCCGGTGGCAAGTTCTCCATGCCGGGTGCGCGTGGCGCCGTATTGAAGATTGGCGGCGGGTAATGGCGGGCTTCTTCCGGGTGACGGGGCAGTGGCGGCGGTTCCGCCAGGAAAGGCGGCATAAGCGCGGTTTCGCGGCGATATGCATTACGCTGATAAATCGTTGCCACAATAGCGCCCAGGCCGAGCAAGACCGCTCCCCAGTTGAATACCCATCCCACAACCGGCAGTGCTGCCAGCGCGGTCAACAAGATGATGCCTACAATCAGACTGATCGCAGTAACACGCATACTGCCATCATCACCCACAGCAATCCGAACAATCCAGCGCCCAATAAACAGCGCGGCAATCACGCGGGCGATGAACAACACGACCAGGTAAAACAGACTGGCCGCGCCGAGATATGCAACACTCAGAATGACACCCGTCCCCAGCGCAAGGTCAGCCAGTTGCAGTGCCGCCAATATCAGAATGACTGCCACGACAATAATCAGCGCCCCCAGGGCAGCAAGCAAACTCCCCAGGATAGTGCCCAGGCCGATCGCCAGATTCAGTGGAAAGCGCACTCCCACCTGATGCGCCGGCACTTTGATCCATCCAGGGGTGAAGCGCAGCGAAACCAGGCCAATGGCGGCCAGAATCAGGAATTCACGCAGCATCTGCGATAAATACGCCCCCAGCCCCGGCACACTGGCATCTTCTTCGGAAATAATCTGCGTCAGGTCAGGTTGGGCGACTACCGGCGTATAGACCGTCCCGCCCATGACAGTTCCTAGCACATCGCCGGTATGCGTACCGGCATAATGCAGCGCTCCCCCGACCTGCCCGCCCTCATTGACATACAAACCGGGGGTAATCAAATCAATATTCAGCAGCGTTTGAATAATAAAAGCACTCACCTGCGGCACATTCGCTGACTGTGGATCGCCCACAGTGGCATCCACATCACCGCGCACCTGCCCGGATATTTGCAGTGATTCGCCCCAGAAGCGTACTTCATCGCCAACATCACCATTGAGCAAAAGTTGATACCCCACCGAGACAATACTGCCGGGGATTATCACATGGTCAGCCACCGTTGTACTGACCGCCGCCGCCAGTAGATCAGCGTGATTGCCCAGGAACCGGGCATCCGGTTCGATTTGCAGCACCGGGCCAACAAAATGCACATCTTCGCCCAGCGTACCGCCAATGGTCAGTGTCCCGGCCAGCAAGTAAACATCCCCATTGACTGTACCATTGATGTTTACGCTGGTCGCCGCGCCGAGAAGATCGCCATTAACGACCCCATCAATCGTCAAGGTACGGCACAAAATGAATACATTTCCGTCAATTATTTCATCCGCAGAAATGACACATTGGTCGCCCTGCCGGATTTCCCGCGCCGCTGCCCCACGGGGGAGCAGCCCCCCTATCACAACCAGGACACTCACCAGGGTGAACACCATGCGTTGCTTTCGCATGAACACTTCTCCTTGAATACGCCTGATTGTACTCGGACTTGCGCCCCGAACAAAGGGCTTACCCCATTTGCGGGGATGCTGCGATTACGGGCCAACACCCATTTCCCGGCTCATTCAGATAACGGGTAGAGGCCAAAGACCCAGAATCTGCACAAATCTTCTTGCAGCGGTTAACATTCTTCTGTACCATGACTTCTAATGTTCACTTTTGTCTACCTTGAAAATTGGAGGCCGATCTTTCATGAAGGCTGTGATTCTGGCAGCGGGCAAAGCGACCCGCTTGCGCCCTGTTACCCTGACAATGCCCAAGGCACTGGTTCCGGTCGCCAATAAGACGCTCATCGGATATGCATTTGATGTACTGAAACGTGCCGGGCTGCGCGACATCGGCATTGTCGTCAATGATCTGGACTCCGCTATTCCTCAGACGCTTGGGAATGGCGCAAGTCTGGGTATCAATCTGGAGTATATTGTCCAGGAAGAGCAGTTAGGATTGGCTCACGCGGTCAGTCTGTGCAAGGACTTTATTGGTGATGACCCGTTCTGTCTGTTCCTGGGCGACAACATTTTCCAGGACAAAATGGAGCAGATGTTCGCTGACTTTCTCGAATCCGGGGCGGAATCAACCGTTGCCCTGGGCGAAGTTTCCGACCCTACCCGTTATGGTATTGCCGAATTGGAAAATGGCCGGATTGTGCGGGTGGTAGAAAAGCCTAAAGAGCCAAAATCCAATCTGGCAATTGCCGGGGTATATCTGTTCCGCCCCTCCATTTTTGACGCGATTTCCCGCATTAAACCATCCTGGCGCAACGAACTGGAAATCACTGACGCGATTCAAACCCTAATTAACGATGGACAGACGGTGAAATCCTATATCCTGCAAGGTTGGTGGATTGACGCCGGTAAGCCGGATGCCATCGTACTGGCGAATCAATTGGTGCTGGAGGAACTGCCCTACACCCCGGCGCTGGAAGATAAAGTTCGCATTATCGGCAATTCTGAAGTCTCGCACCGTGTCCTGATTGGTGAGAACAGCCAGATTATTGACAGTGTGGTTCGCGGCCCGGTGATTATTGGGGACAACACGGTTGTACGAAACAGCTATATCGGCCCGTATACCTCTGTCGGCGATAATGTCCTCATTGAGGGCAGCGAAATCGAAGCCAGCATCGTGATGAAAAACTGTATCATCCGCAATATCCCCGGACGCATTGACTCCAGCCTGCTAGCCGATAACGCCCAGGTGACAGCGGCACAGCACATGCCCGCCGTGCGCCGCTTCGTTCTGGCGGAAAACAGCTACGTGCAGTTTTAATCCCCACAGCATGACACAAAAGGGACGATGCGATGGTATCGTCCCCAACCATTCCCTGGTTAACCGACTCTGCGAATTTAACCAAATCGTGCGGTAGATATGCTATACTTTTCCCCATTGAACAGGATAAGCATTCATATCAGGACGTTATGACCGCACTAACCGACCTTACACTCTCGCAGGCGCTCCAGCAAATGCGAGATGGGACACTCACTTCCGTCGCGCTCACCCGGGCCTATTTAGACCGCATTGACCAACTAGACGACACTTTGCACGCATACCTAACCGTAACACAGCAAAGTGCCCTGGCAGCGGCTGAAGCAGCTGACCAGGCGCGGGCAAACGGTGACGACAGGCCGCTGCTCGGCGTCCCGCTGGCGCTTAAAGATATTTTTTCAACCAGGGATATTGAAACCACCTGCGGCTCGAAGATTCTACAGGGATACAAACCAGTTTTCTCCGCTACCATCGTTGAACGTTTAGAGGCCGCCGGGATGGTGCTGTTGGGCAAGCTCAACATGGATGAGTTTGCGATGGGGTCATCCACCGAAAATTCGGCCTATAGCATCACGCGCAACCCCTGGGACGCCGAGCGTGTCCCCGGCGGGAGCAGCGGCGGCAGTGCAGCCGCCGTCAGCGCGGGCATGGCCGCCGGAGCCTTCGGCACCGATACCGGCGGCAGCATCCGCCAACCGGGTGCACTGTGTGGCATTGCGGCGCTCAAACCGAGCTATGGGCGGGTGTCGCGTTATGGGGTGGTCGCCTTCGGTTCATCACTGGATTGTCCCGGCCCGATGGCACGCACCGTGAACGACGTTGCCCGTTTGCTTCAGGTCGTTGCCGGCCACGATCCCCTCGATTCTACCAGTATGGCTCTCGATGTACCGGATTATGTCGCTGGATTAACCGGGGACATTCGAGGGCTGCGGGTCGGTATTCCCAAAGAATATTTCATTGAGGGAATCCAGCCTGAAGTCGAGCAAGCCGTGCGCGCCGCCATCGCGCAGTTCAAGGAACTTGGCGCAGAACTGGTTGAAATCAGCCTGCCCCACACCGAGTACAGCCTGCCGACCTATTACCTGATCGCCCCGGCTGAAGCCAGCGCCAACCTCGCCCGCTATGACGGGATTCGCTTTGGCCCACGCCAGGAATTGGGGGAAATGTGGCCGACATACAAAGCCACACGCGGCCAGGGTTTCGGCCCTGAGGTCAAGCGACGTATTATGCTCGGCACTTATGCCCTTTCCGCCGGGTACTATGATGCCTACTACGGCAAGGCCCAAGCTGTCCGCACCCTCATCAAGCAGGACTTCGACAACGCCTTTCAGAATGTGGATGTTATCGTCACGCCCACCGCGCCTACCACCGCGTTTAAGATCGGCGAAAACACTGCGGACCCGCTGCAAATGTACCTCGCCGATATTTTCACACTCCCGGCCAGCCTTGCCGGTATCTGCGGGTTAAATGTGCCGTGCGGGTTTGACTCGAAGGGATTACCGATTGGCTTGCAAATCATGGGAGCGGCCTTTGACGAGGCGACGGTACTGCGCGCCGGTTACGCATACGAGCAGGCCACCGACTGGCACAACCGCCGCCCAGAGTTCTAATGTTTTCTTGCGTTGCTCCGGCTCGACCCAGGTGCAGCGTCCTGTCTTAATACCCGTTTTGCCATTTCCAGCCTATAATAAAAAACGGGTTACGTCATGGAGGTGTATGGTATGAATACTGGAAAAACACCTTTAAGTTGGGTATTGGGTTATGATCGGCGTGAGGCCGGGCCACAGGAAAACACGTGGGTGGCCCACTACAGACTCAGTGCACTGGTCAATCAGGGCTATATCAATACTGACGAAGGGCGCGGCCTGCTGATGGAAGCTGGACTGGTAGATATGGTCTGGCAGATTATGTGGGCGGAAGGCTTCGAGACACCCGATGAAATGTTGGAAAAACGACTGGATGAGGTCGAGGGTTATGCCGTTTTTGTCCATGGGTGGACAGGCAACCATAGCATCTGGGAAAGTCTACCCGGAATGGTCGTCAAGGCGAACCGCCAGTTGGTCGCCCTGGCTGTTGACCATAATGGATTTGGCGGGTCAGTATTTGTGGATGATACCCCCTCGCTCGAAAGTTGCTGCCCCCCAACAGCGATGACGACCCTTGAAAAACTGGTGAATCTGCTTAAGCTACGTCGCCAGCCAGGGCAAACTCGACCCAAAGTGATTAACTTTGTCGGCCACAGTATGGGCGGCGCAGCACTCTTCTACCTGAATCCTATTAACTGGCGGGTCGGCGAAGAAACCCGCTATGCAGTAGCTCCCGCGCTGCTGCTCAATGACAATCTGCACAAAGCCTTCTATACAACACTGGGTGTAGGAATCGGCCTGGTAGACCGGTTGCGGATCTTTGAGCCGATTGAGCGCCTCATTAAACCCAATATGATCGATGTCCTATGCGGCGGGTCAAGCGAGTTTGTCAGAGACACCCATTCTGTCCAATACGATGAAACACCCCGAGGTATCACATCATCCACGTTCCAGGCGATGGGTCTCTTGCAAAATCGAGAAATCGCACATAAGTGGGATACCTTCCGCGTCTTGTTAGGCCACCGGGATGCACTTGTGGGGCTTTCCCAAATGATGGACTTATTGAGTCTGATGGAAGTCCCGGCAGGGAACGTGCGTGTCGTAGCCGGGTCGCATTATATGTTCAGTGTGGGGCAGGATACTGCTTTCCAGCACGCTCAAAACCGTGACCTCGCGCTGCAAGACATCCTCAACCTGCATTCGCAGGCCTTCACGCTGCAAAAAACGGGGCAATGGGTAGGGGGTGACGGTAGTCGTGGATTTGGGTAGAGATATACCGCTTTTACCTAACCCGGCAGAGGCGTTTTGAGCAACATGCACTACACCCTACCTGCGGATTACATAACTTGATGGAAACCCGTTAGCATGGTACTTTAGTAATGTATGTGATGTCTCAGTTCTGGCGAGATATTTTGCACTAAGGGTGGCATCACCTACCAGTTCGTTTAGTTTTTCACCTGATGATAATCAGGTTGAGGGCGGTAGTATGGATAAACAAATAGCTGAAGCAACCTGGCGTGATTGGGCGCATTTCGGCTTACGCTGGTTATTCCTGGCGTTTATATCGTCATTGATATATATCTCTCGCACCCAGGCTGGAATAGCCGTCAATGGTGACCTGGCGATTGCTTTTGTAATAAGTGCGGTGATGAATATTATCTTTGCGATATTTGTCCTGTACCCGACAGTGCACCGGGCACTACCTCACATCATCATCCTGGGGGATTGGCTCACCGTCGGAATTTTCGTATATCTGAGTGAGGGGCAACCACTGCTGGTTGTCGCTACCGGTGGCCTGGTGATGCTGTCCGGTCTGCTCCGTCTGGGACTTATAACCGGCATCATACAATCGGTTGGTATCATTGGTGTAACCGGTATTGCGCTGGGGGTGTACTTTGGCTTTGGGGAGCTTCAGGCGGAACTCACCAATCTGGTAACGCCATTCCTGCTGCTGTCGGTTATCGGCATAACCACTGGTATCTGGTCGGTTGTCCTTAATCGTCAGCTCGAAAAGTACCGTACCCAGAGTACGAGAATCCATGCCAATCAAGATCGGAGAATCTCCCAGATACAGGAAAGCACCCGTGCGATCTACGATATGGCGGCAGCACTTGGGATGGCGAATAACTATCAGAAAGTGATGGACGCCGTACTCCAGGCCGGTTGGGTGGCACTCCGTGAACCAGAGCGACGCGGCAACGAGCGGTTGGTCAGTGCGATCCTGCTCTACCGAGACAACGGCAAAGAACTTCAGGTGATAGGCGGGCGCGGCCTGACTCGTACCGATGACGGGCGCACCTTGGAGGCCGATTCGGGCATTATAGGCCAAACGATGAAAGACTGCGTGCCAACCTTCGGCGGTATGGCACGGAAAGACCCCGAATTGCAATATGTGGTTGCTTTCCAGGACACACGCTCGATTCTCAGCATTCCACTGCGGGCCGGCTTTGACAACTACGGTGTGCTTCTATATGGCAGCAACAAACCAGACGCTTTTTCAGACGAGCACACCGAACTGCTGACTGTGATTGGCACTCAGGCCACGATTGCTCTGCAAAATGCATCGTTGTACCGGAACCTCCAGGAAGAACGCGATCGGATTGTAGAAATCGAAGAAGAGGCGCGTAAAAAATTAGCACGAGACCTACACGACGGCCCAACGCAGAGTATCGCCGCGATTGCGATGCGGATGGCGATTATCCAGCGGATGCTCGAAAAGACCCCTGATGAAGTGCCGCAAGAACTGCAAAAAGTGGAGGATCTGGCGCGTAAGACCACCAAAGAAATCCGCCACATGCTCTTCACGCTTCGCCCACTTGTCCTGGAAAACCAGGGGTTGGAAGCGGCACTGCACCAGTTCGCTGAGAAAATGCAGGAAACACACAATCAGAATGTTAAAATCCAGGTTGGACCGAATACCGAGAAGATGCTCGATAGCAACCAGCAGGGTGTGATCTTCTACATTATTGAGGAAGCGGTGGGCAACGCCCGCAAGCACGCCCAGGCAGAAACTATCCGAGTGATGCTCCAGCAACAGGAAGACGTGGTGGTGGTACAGATCGCTGATAACGGCGTCGGGTTTGATACCGCTGCGGTACAATCAAATTATGACAGCCGGGGCAGCCTGGGGATGGTCAATATGCGGGAGCGTACCCAACTCCTGGATGGGTCACTAAAAATAAACAGTGCCCGTGGTAAAGGAACGACCATCACTGTGCTGGTACCGATTAAAGACCCATCAGAGCGCCGTTCGGTAGATCGGACAGCCCGGCACGCCCGCACCAAGCTGGACATCAAAGCCCAGGAACGGTTCCAGAACGAAACCGAGCAATCTTATTTTTAGTCGTATCCTATGACCCACTCCTCGCTGGCCGCCGAGCGCGGTGAACCAAGTTATGTGTGGCGTGCCGGACAGGAACGCCGCCTGGAAATGATCGCGCATTGGACGAAGCTGCATGACGCACAGGTGCTGGTCGCGGGATGTGGCGTCGGGATGTATGCCGCGCAGTTTCGCCAGCGCTACACACCTCATGTAGAGGCCTTCGACATTGAAGCGGATCGAGTCTTGCAGGCACAGGCCAATACGCCGCACGCCCTGGTCGCCGCGGCTGAGCATTTACCCTATCCATCCAACACCTTTGACACAATTCTCTCCCATGAAGTGTTAGAGCATGTGACTGATGACCGCCAGTCCATTGCAGAAATGGCTCGCGTGTTGAAACCGGGCGGGCGCATCGTGATCTTCGTTCCCAACCGCTGGTATCCCTTCGAGACACATGGGCATTACTGCCGCGGGACATACCACTTTGGCAACACCCCCCTGATTAACTATTTACCGGACAGCCTGCGCAATAGTCTCGCCCCCCATGTACGTGCTTATACCAAGCGCAAGCTGCGCCACCTATACGCCGGGCTACCGCTGCGTGTTATTAAGCACCGTCGCATTTACGGGGGATATGACAATATTATCGCCCGCCTGGGAGCGCCCGCTCGCCTGATCCGTGACACACTCTATCTATTTGAAGGCACACCGCTGGATACATTCGGCCTCTCACATCTGCTTATTCTGGAGAAGACATCCTGACAACGCCGCTCCGCAGTTTTTATCTTCTTAACCCAGACATCGTATTTTTGAATCATGGTTCATTCGGCGCATGTCCGCTCCCAGTATTCGAAACCTATCAGGCATGGCAGCGTGAACTGGAACGCCAGCCAGTGGAGTTCCTGGGACGGCGATTTGATGGCCTGCTGTCTACAGCGCGGGAAAGCCTGGGGAAGTATTTCCATGCCGATCCCAACGACCTGGTCTATGTCACCAACGCCAGCGAGGGAATCAACCGGGTTGCCCGGTCACTCCCCTTGCGGCCAGGCGATGAAATCCTGACCACAAACCACGAATACGGCGCGATGAACTTCACCTGGGACTATGTCTGCCAGAAAACCGGGGCACACTATATCCAGCATCCTGTCCCACTGCCCGTGACGGATGCCGCCGCCCTGGTCGAGTCGCTGTGGAGCGCCGTCACGTCGCGCACGCGGGTGATCTTCATCAGCCATATCACCTCCCCCACCGCGTTGATTCTGCCGGTGGCCGAAGTATGCCGCAGAGCGCGAGAGGCTGGAATCTGGACAGTGATTGACGGAGCGCATGTGCCAGGGCAAATTCCCCTGGACTTAACTGCCCTCAACGCCGATTTTTACAGTGGAAACTGCCATAAGTGGCTGGGCGCTCCCAAAGGGGCGGGCTTCCTGTATGCCCGGCATGACCTGCAAAGCATGATCGAACCCTCGGTAGTGAGTTGGGGCTGGCAGGAGCAGTACGGCTTTGTGGATCGTCACCAATGGCAGGGTACGCGCGACATCGCCGCTTATCTTTCCGTCCCGGCAGCGATTGCATTCCAGCAGGAACACGACTGGGACACGGTACGGGCAGAATGCCACGCCCTCGCAAGTGAAGCAAGAAATCGCATGGCCGAACTGACCGGGATTGAACCGATTGCCCCGGATTCGCCGGACTGGTTCGCGCAGATGGTGACAGTCCCCTTACCAGAGGGTGACGCAGCGGTGGTGAAACAGCGATTGTACGATGAATTCTGTGTCGAAGTACCAGCCGTCACCTGGCAGAATCACCCATTTATCCGGGTGTCCTTCCAGGGCTATAATACCGCGAATGACTTAGAGCAGCTTTTAACGGCTGTGCAACGTATTCTGTATTAGAGTAGGGTAATCACATCAGATTCGTTCTGCACAAAACAGCGTTTCTCACCCCTAACCTCTCCCTAACCCGCTCCGTAAACGGGGCGGGGACTGGTCAGGCAGGACTAACAAGTCTCCCCTGCTGGCGGTGACCGAAGGAAAGATTTAGAGGGGGTTAAAAAGTCCTTCATTCTATACGCCATACCATATTGAGGACATTGTGACCCGATCACTCAAAACCAACCTGCGTAACAGTCCACTACGCCCCCTGTACCTGGGACTGGCAAACGCTTACCGGCAGGCACGCCGCCTGTTCATCTACCCGGCAACCGCCCGCGTGGGCGTGGTGGATTATGATGTGTATTGGGATAACAAGGCACAGGCAGGTTTGGGTCATCTATCACCCTGGCGGCGTAAACGCGCCGAGGCATTTGCCAGCGTAATCACGGAAAGCAGTTCAGTCCTCGACCTGGGCGTAGGAGATGGGGCGCTGCTGCGCTTCCTCATCGAACAGCGCGGCATTATGGGCTATGGGTTGGATGTTTCGCCTAAAGCAGTGGCCTTCTGCCAGCAGAACGGGCTCAATGTAGACCTGGCTGACATTAACCAGCCCATCACCAACTTTATCACCGCACCATTTGATTATATTATTCTCTCCGAAATCATTGAACACCTGCCCGACCCGGAAAGCTTACTCAATCTACTGCGGCCTTATGCAAAAAAAAGCATTATTGTCTCGATTCCGAATACGGGTTTCCACCAGCACCGGCTGCGGCTGCTCATGGGACGCTTCCCGCTGCAATGGGTGGTCACGCCGGGGGAACACCTGCGCTTCTGGACATTAACGGATTTTCGCTGGTGGGCGCAGCAGATGAATTTCAAAGTCGCCCAGGAAATCCCGTATGAAGGCACACACTGGCTCAAGGACATCTTGCCGGGTCTGTTCGCGGCGGCCTTCGTCTACGTGCTGGTGGATGTCTCTGGACCAACAACCTGATATGTCGTCACTCCCCAACTAGCGCCAGCGTCACCAGCAGCGGACGATGGTCTGAACCGCCCGACTCCGGCCAAACGCGGGCGGCTACCGGCAGGAAATAGTCATTGTAGAACACGTAGTCATAACGCTGGTACGGCGGTATCCACCCCGGCCCTTCCGCCGAGTTTTCGTGACTCCAGTCCGGCCCGGTGAACCCGAATCCCCATCCCACATCCCAGAACGCATCATGGTATTCGGCGGTCAATTGCGCATAATTTTCGTCCATTATGTGCGTATTGAAGTCGCCTAGCAGCACCACCGCCCCTGTATCCTGCCGGGCGAGGTCGAGCAGATCACGGGTTTGCTCCATGCGCGGACGCACATCAAATGGCCCCTGGTAAATGGGACGCGACGGCGGCGCGTGAAAGTTGTAGATCACCACCGGAGTCCCCTCCACATCCAGAACAGCCCGCTGTAACCGCACCGGAATCGGGTATTCCTCCGGCCAGCTTTTCTCGGTCACAATAGGGAAACGACTGAGCAGCCCGCGCCCATGATACGGACTGGATACCGGGAAAAGGGCACGATACGGGTACATATCCGCCAGGGCGGTATCCAGATGAGCGGCAGCGGAGGCGCTCATCTCCTGGACGGCGACCACATCGGCATCCGCCGTGCGACTCAGGTCGGACATCGGAGCGAGGAGTCGTTCTTCGGCGTGCAGATTGTAGGTAAGAAAGCGGATTTCAAGCGAAACGGGCGGGATGTTGATCTGCTGGGACAGGAAAAACGGCAGAAAAGTCACGATGAACAGCAGCGCCGGGGGCATCATCAACAGCACCAACCGCCAGCGCCGTACAGCCAGGCATAACGGCAGCAGGAATAATGCCGGGATGAGGGGTAAATGCAGCCCGGTATTGGCAAACGCAATCACCGGCCAGCGTTCCCCCACCAGCCAGCGGGCAACCATAACCGTCAGTATCACCACGACGTAGGTCGCAGCCAGTATAATCCCCAGGCGACCTGACCACCTCCGGCGGCTACTGACCATCATTATCATTCGTGACCAGCGCCAGTGTTGCCAGCAGTGGACGATGATCCGAACCGCCGGAGTCCGGCCAGACGCGGGCGTCCAGTGGTTGGAACGCAGCGTTATGGAAGATGTAGTCCAGTCGTGCCAGCGGGAAAATATTCAGGAGTACTATATCCGAAAGCGCCTGAAACTGTGGAACACCAGCCGGAAACGTGAATCCCATACCCGCGCCAACCTGACGATAGGTATCTTCGAACAATGCCGAAACTTCCTGATACGGTTCGGATTGGTCACTCATGTTAAAGTCACCAACGAACAACAACGGCCCGGCTTCCGTGCGCACTCGGTCTAACACCGCGGTGATTTCTCTTTCACGCAAAGCAAATCCTCCGCGCATGAGGGGCTGTAGCAGATGTATGTTATACAGTGTGACCGTTTGCCCACGAACATTCAGGTTGACACGTTGGTGCCCCAGGTAGATACGCCAGTACTCATCGCTGGTGATGGGATAACGACTGAGAATGCCCTGCCCCGGGACCGGGTAGTCCTCCTGGGGATGCAGAGCGCGGTAGGGATACAGATCGGCAAACGTGGTATCAAGATAAGCAGTGGCATTATTACCCAATTCTTGCAGCGCCACCACATCAGCGTTCGCCTCGCGGATGACGTTGGCTATAGGTTCGAGATTCCCCGCTTGTGACTTCAGGTTATACGTGAGGATAGTCAGGCGTGGGGCAGTTTCCGGCGCAGCCACAGCCGGGCGCGGCAGGAATGCTGGAACATAGATACTCAAACAGACCAGCATGGGCAAGACCAGCAGGGCAATCACTATCCTGCGGCGCAGCAGCAATCCCAACGGAAATAGAACAACCGAGGGCACTACCAACAGGTGCATAAAACTGTTGAACCACCCCACAATCTCCCACTGTTCGCCTACCGTGAGCCGTAAGAGGAAAAAGAGAGTCACATTCAGGCCGTATGCCCCAGCGATGACCGCACCCATATTGAGCAGTGCCCGGCGAAACACAGCAAATCCGGGTTGCAGTGTGGACGGCGTAACGATTGTTGTGAATTCAGACATCGGCACTTCCTCAAGAACGACATCACTCAATATACACCAATAACCACCCTTTACCTTAGCCGCCTAACCCCAATAGGGTTTAGAACCAATCCCACGCGGCCAGACAGGCGAGGCGTGGCGGAAACAGCAGTTCCAGCAGCCAGACGGCTTCTTGCGTGAGCAGGTTTTCGCCCCGCAATGCCAGCGCATCCGGGCGCAGCGAGCCAAACAGGAGCTGTGTAAAATCGGGATACGACAGTTGGGTGTGCGTTGATTTTTGCCCTCGCAGCCCGACAGCAATTCCCGCCTCATTTGCCTCAACCATAAGTTCCAGCGGGTTAAAATCGGGGCGCACCGCAGTAGCCTGTGCAACCAGTTCCGGCAGGATCGCCTCTACCAGGGCGTAGCCATCCATGACCCGCCCCTGCCATCCCCCGGTAGGATGATATCCCGCTTTGACTGTCACACCGACCCACTGCCGGGCGTAGGTAACCAGGGTATCATCCGGCGGCATAAGCCACTGGATGGTCGCTTTACCTGCCGCCAGCAACGTCTGCCCGACTTCCGCCAGCAACGCCCGCGCCGCATGTGGGGTATCCACAACCACCTCCGCCATAACATGCGCCGAGTCATAGGCGGCCAGATACCCAACAATCTGGCCGTGCTCATCCTCTACCACCCGGAAATATTCATGGGAACCGTCCCACACCCGCCATGCCCACATAGCCCGGCTGCGAAGAAACGAAACACGCCCACCCCAGTGTTTTTCATAGAGTGCGGCCAGGTGCGGGATATCTTCCGCCAGGCCGGGGCGCACCACCAGCGAACTATCCAGGAGGGCGGCATCGGCGGCGGCAATTTCAACGTAATAATGCGGCCAGACTGGGTGAAAGCCGAAGCGATTATAATAATCAGCGATTCCATTCAAGAGGCTCAGGTGCGCCCGGTGTTCGGCAGTCACCAGGAGCGCATCCTGAATGACGGCAGCAGCATATCCCTGGCGCTGATGAGCCGGAGCAGTACATACGGCAGACAGCCCCATCACATGCAACCGCGCCTGACCATAGAGCAATACACTCGGCACGAGACGTACATGCGCGACAACTTCCCCGTCAATCAACCCAACACGGTGCAGCCGATAGGCGAAATCCGGGGCTTTACCCTCCCGGTAGTTTAACCAGCGCCGCAGCATCCGCCGTTTGAGGTCAGCGTCCCCTCGCCCAAATACCTGGGACGCTAAACGGATCATCTGTTCATATTCGGAAGGATGCACCTCACGCACGACCAATGCGCTCATGAGACCTCCACCCAACCCAGGCCGATACGATCGCGCTCTTTTTCGACACTGAGAATCTCGACTTCGATGATGTCCCCCACCGACAGCACCACACCACGCGGTATTTGACTACGGTGCAGCAGGCCGTCTTGCTTGACACCAATATCTATGAACGCGCCAAAATCCACCATGTTGCGCACTGTGCCGGAAAGCACCATACCCTTGAGCAGGTCGTCCATCGAAAGCACATCACTGCGGAGGATAGGCAGTGGCAGGTCTTCACGGGGGTCACGCCCTGGACGGAGAAGCTGTTCCAGGATATCGGTCAGTGTGGGAATACCCGTGCCAAGTTCGGCAGCCAGCGCCCCTAAATCCGGGCTAGCCTGCAACTTGATGATGGCCGGAGCGCGTTCATCCAATGGTGTTTCCGGCTTGAGACCTGCTTTTTTTAAGATGGCTTTCGTCACCTGATAGCTCTCGGGGTGAATGGCGCTGGCATCCAGGGGGTTATCGCCATCTCGAACCCGCAAGAACCCGGCGGCCTGCTCGAACGCTTTCGGCCCCAGCCCGGCCACGTCGCGCAGCGCCTTGCGGTCAGCGAAACGCCCTGCCTCGTCCCGGTGAGCGACGATGCGTTCCGCCAGTTTGGGGCCAATCCCGGCCACATAGCGCAGCAGCGCAGCAGAGGCGGTATTCACGTCCACGCCAACGCGGTTCACCACCGATTCAACCACGCTGTCGAGCATCTCCGCCAGTTGCTTCTGGTTCACATCATGTTGGTAGAGGCCGACGCCGATGGATTTCGGGTCAATCTTCACGAGTTCGGCCAACGGGTCTTGCACCCGCCGCGCAATCGAAACCGCCCCGCGCAGTGACACGTCCATGTCCGGCAGTTCAGCGCGGGCGAGCGGGCTGGCACTGTAGACACTCGCCCCGGCCTCGTTGACCATCAGGTAATGCACATCATCCAGGTTGCGCGTAAGTTCCGCGACAAGTTGCTCGGTCTCGCGGGAAGCCGTGCCGTTACCAATCGAAATCAGGGTGATGTGATGCTTTTTGATGAGCGCGGCGAGTTTTGCCAGCGAGTCGTTCCATTCGCGCTGCGGCGGGTGCGGGTAGATCGCCGCGGTTTCCAGCACTTTGCCGGTGCTATCCAGCACGGCCAGTTTGCACCCGGTACGATAGGCCGGGTCTATCCCTAACACCGTATGCCCGGCCAGCGGCGGTTGGTTGAGCAGCCCGCGCAGGTTGGCGGCGAACACCTGAATCGCGTGCAGTTCGGCCTGTTCGGTCAGTGCTGCCCGCACATCGCGCTCGATGGCCGGGAGCAGCAGTCGCTTGGCCGCGTCGTCTATCGCCATTTCCAGCTGCCCGGCCAGCGGTGAACGGCGGTCTGCCCGGAAAGTATCCTCCACCGCCCCACGCCAGTCGCGTTCGGCCACATCCAGCCGGACGCGCAGCACCTTTTCGGCCTCGCCGCGATTGATCGCCAAAACCTGATAGGGCTTGAGGCGGTCTACCCGGTACTCAAATTCATAGTAAAGCTGGTAAACGCTCTTTTCGTCGGGCGCGTCGTCAATTTTGCTGGCTTGCAACAGGCCGAAGCGCAGCGCCTTCTGGCGGGTGGTGCCGCGCACCCCGGCATGGTCGCTGATGGTTTCGGCCACGATGTCCCGCGCCCCGGCCAGCGCATCCTCGACAGTTGGCACGTCCTCCGTGATGAATTTGGCGGCAAGCTGTTCGGCGGTCTGGTTGCCCCGTTCCTGGCGCAGCATCAGGTCAGCCAGCGGTTGCAGCCCTTTTTCACGGGCGATTCCGGCACGGGTGCGGCGCTTGGGTTTATACGGCTGGTACAGGTCTTCCAGCGCCGTCATGCTCTCCGCCGCCCGAATCGCCGCCTGGAGTTCCGGCGTCAACTGTCCCTGCTCCTCGATAGACGCCAGAATCGTGTCGCGCCGTTCGTCCAGGTTCCGCAGCCTCGTGACCGATTCGAGCAGTTGGTGAATCTGGTCTTCATCCAGTCCGCCGGTTGCTTCCTTGCGGTAGCGTGCGATAAACGGCAGTGTGTTGCCTGAGTCGAGCAGGTCAATCGCCGCCGCCACCTGCCGGGGTTGGAGAGACAGTTGAGCGGCGATCTTGGTATCGTAGGGAGTCGTCATGTGGGTGTTCCTCGTTATCCAAGCAAACATGCCTATGATAACGGGTGTTCCCGACGCGGCCTATGGTGAGATGGCTTGAATCAGTCTTGCTTCAGGGGAATTGAGCCGCTATAATGTCGGGGTATGGCGACGTGGCCAAGTGGTAAGGCAAGGCTCTGCAAAAGCCTGATTCACCGGTTCGAATCCGGTCGTCGCCTCAAGGCAGGTATCCCGTGATACCTGCTTTTTCGTTATTCTACTCAGCCCGACTCCGAGTCGGGAGCAGGCGTAAGCGTCGGTGACGGCGTAATCTCCGGCTCAGGCAGCCGCGACCACGCCTCCGCACAGGATTGGTCAACCTCACCAGCAAGCCACGACTGCCAGGTATCGAGTGGCACATCGCGCTCCTCAGGAAATAAATATCCCCTCAGTCGCGGTTGCTCTATTTCTAGCCCGTAACGACCAAGCTCAACAGCCGCGTTGGGAGAATAATAGAAAACGGTAGAGGCCGCCATACCCTCCAGTAAGGTAGCAACTGCGCACTCGTCACCATCTTGCTGCAGGCCAACCCGTAAGCGTGGTTCCAGATAAATGAGATCCATCCAGGTTGTGCCGTTCCCGAACGAGAATGACATCATGCGTACAATATCAGGATTACCTAAGTCTTCTAGGCTGTCTGCCAGCGGGATTCTCAGATCGGGATGTATCAATATGACACCGACCTTTCCATCTTCAATTTCGATTCGATCGCTTATGCCCATTTGATCAAAATACGGTTCTCCGAGATGGAAATAGTATGTTCCAAAAAAGGTTTCCCCCATAGTAGAGTCAATCGCAAGTTCACCTGTTGGCAGGTAATGAATAGAAGCTGAAACATCTTTCGGGAGGATGATATCCTGGTTTTGTTCCAACATCACATCCACATCATGTGCGGTGCTTTCGCCGGGGATTAAGCCCATCCAGCAGGGTGGCGCACAGGTGTCGTAGGGAAAAATCGAGCGAATCGGCGTAGGTGTTTCAGTAGTCTCCTGCGCGAAAACCGGGACTATGACCAGCACAGCCAGCACGCCGGTAAGGACGATTCCGGCCCGTTTTCGTATTTCACTGGAAATGAATTGGCCCATGTGCCGTGCCCTGCCATTCACTGACTCATTCCTAGTGTACCGTTTTTTCCGGCAGTATGACCACCCCGTTTCCCATCCATCGGCAGAGCGTAGATCACCCGTAGAGCAGTCATCTCTGTACCGGGAAGACGATTACATCTATGATTACAACTGGCCTGACAACTAAGAAGGAGAAAAGACAATAATGTCCCCCAAAAGGCTGATGACACTGACGATATTGGCACTGATGATGGTGATGGCTTTCCCCCTGATGGCACAGGATTACAACAGCCTGCTGCTGGCGGCGGTACAGGATCACAACATCTGGCTGTTCGGCTTTGACGATGCGCCCCGGCAGATCACTGACGGTTCAGCCCGGGATTACAGTAACCTGGTGTGGAGTGCGGACGGCAACACCCTGGCGTTTGTCGCCCACGATCAGGACTTCAACCCCAACCTGATGCTATATGACCGGAGCAGCAACACCACGACACTGGTCGCTAGTGATATTGCCGATGGCTTCCCGGTCAGCTTTGCCTTCGACAGCAGCCAGCTTTTCTATGTGAAGGAAGCGGCTGGCAATGGTGCTTCCCCCCAGTTCAAGATGGATTTTTACGTCTATGATATAGGCTCTGGCGCTCAAGCGACTCTGACGGCAACCTTCGACTTCGGTGTGGGCTGTGGGGGCGGGTCACCGTTCCCTGCCGACTGGCGCTATTGGGCTGAAACCAGCGGTCTGGGCGGTTTCCATCTGGTGCTGGAAGTGACACCCTACGGACTGGTGCATAGCAAGGACTGTGGTGGCGGTGAAACCAGCCTGCTGAACCTGCAAACCGGGGAAGATGTATCGCTCGGCCAGTTAAGCCGTCCCGCCGTTTCCGGTGACCGGACAAAAGTGGCCGGGATTATAGACCTGGCAGGAACACGTGAAAATGAGCGGCTGGTGGTGGTTGACCTGCAAAGCGGCCAGCGCACCGAACTCGCCACCATACAGACACCCGACCAGGTGGCATGGGCTGCTGGTGGTTCCAGCGTCCTATACTATTCTACACGCCAGCCATCCGGTGAGCCACTGCCTCTCACTGAAGAAGAAATACAGCGTCTTGTAGCCGTAGTCGGTGAAGGGACAATCCTGAGCTATAACGAGGTGAGCCTCCACCGCTTTGACCTGAACACCAATACGGACACAGAATTGTACCGGGATTTCGGGTATGCTACCGGCCGGATGACGGCACTCTTCGGTGGTAACACGCTGATCTTCAGCCAAGTGCCCAATATGGTGGACTGGTATCGCGCCATCGCCGACGGCACGATTGACAACCAGGGCAACTCGAATTACATGGAAGATTCCGAGCAACTGGTACTGGTTGAACTGCGGAGTCTGCCGCTGGATGGTGGCCCGGTCAGCCTGATCGGCGCCGATCTGAATATGGCAGCCATCAACCCGGCGTCCAGTTAAGACCTGACGCAGAATCCCCTCTTCATTCGTGGAGAGGGGATTTTTTTACTGCTGCGGAGAAGTCCTACACGATTCCCATCTCAGACAGGGCGCCTTCAGTCTACACGGTTTCCGGGTTACATAGGCAACGGTTTCCCCGCTAGTGCCATACGTCCTCTGGCGGTCAGGCGCGGCCTGCGCTAGACTGATGCCGGTTTACCAGTTAGAACGAGAGTGTATCAACATGCGAATCCCCATTGGATTAGTCCTGGTTGTCGCGGTGATCGCGGTGGTTCTGGTCGTCATCGGCGGGCAGATGCTCATCCAGCCCGACGTGCGGCTGCTGCCCCAGGCCAGTTTTCTGCTCGACACCATCACCCCCAACGCGGACGGCGCGGACGACATCACGGTTTTCACCTACAGCCTGTCGCGCAACGCCCATATCACCATGTACTTTGAAGCCGAAGGCGGTACAGTATACGGCTTTCGCGAGGATCAACCCCGCATCCCCGGTGATTACCGGGTAGAATTCAGCGGCGTGGTGGACGGTTACACCCTTCCCGGCGAACAGATACGCGGTGAAGTGCTGCGCCGCCTGATGCCGGACGGGCAGTATACCTGGGTGCTTAACGCGGTGGGCGAGGGCGGTGAAAGTGACTCGTGGACAGGCGTTTTCACAATTCAGGATGGCGACCCCGTGCTGCCGGAACTGGTGGATTTCAGCATATCACCAACGGTTTTTACGCCCAATCAGGATGGTATCTATGACCGGTCACAGATCAATGTGTATCTGACGAAAGACGCTGATCTTTCAGTGTACCTGGAGGATGCCACCGGCGTGCGTCTGTATGTGCCGGAGCGCGAAGAAGGGCGGCAGCCGGGCGAGGCCGGACGCCATACTTACGACTACGAGGGCGGGGTTGACCTGGGCGCAGACCCGCCAGCCGATGGCACCTACACGGTGTACGCTGTTGCCCAGGACGCGGTAGGACAGATCGTCCAGCAGACAGCGACGCTCACGATTGAGACGGGCGGCAAGCCGCTGGCAGAAATCGTGCCGCAGCCAGTGGGAGCGAGCGTCGTATTCGATATCGCTGCCTACGATGAACGCTATTTCACCGACGCCAAAGAACAGGGCAGCCTAGTCGCGCCACCGGATGACCCGCAGTCTTTGAATCTGACGGCCATCACCCTGCCGGTTGGCGATTTGCTGGTATTCAAACTAACGATTGAGAATTATGGGGACGTGCCAATCCGCACTACTGGCCCCGAACCCGGCACGGTCTACCAGCAGGAGCAGCGGGCGGCTACGCTGGGCTGGCTGGACGAATCCGGCGCGTGGCGCGTGGGGATTAACTGCGATAATACTCTCAGTGACTACCCCTGGCGCTGGGCCGTCGGCACGCGCGGCGATAATCTGGTTGAAGTCGCAGACCCGGCGACTGGCAACACCTACTTTTACCTGCCCGCCGGGGCACAAAGCGTCATCTGGGGCGCGGTGCGTATGACCGACCTGGTGGAAGCCCGTAACCCGCAAAACTGCTGGGCGGGGCTGATTCATGAGGATGTTGAGATCAGCGAAGTCAACTCACGAGTCGGGGCGCGGGAAATCGAACTGGTGGAAACAAAGTAGGTCGTGCTAAGCCAGAAGCAATAAAAAGTGCCGAGTAAATGGTTGAAAGTCAGTAGCCAGTTAGCCCATAGCTGTGCAAACAGCTAAATTACTAACTGGCTATATAGCTAATCCCCTATCCCCCGGCTGCCCAGGCGGCGATACGCCGGGCGGCGGCACGTCCCTGCTCCACACGGCCAACGAGATCAGTCTGCCGGTAGTCACTGCCAATCAGCGCCACACCGGGCGGAAGAAGAGTCTCAATTGTCCTCATGTTCGCCTCATACCCTGCCGAGAGGTGCGCCAGTGGGTCGGCTTCCGGCCAGTGGGTGACAACGTTCGTCACGATTTCTGGCAGATTCAGTCGGCTTTGCAGCATGGTAATGAGTTCATCTGGTGTGGGAATTTGCCCGGCCTGGAAGCGCAGGCCTAGCTGTATAAGTAATCCATCGGACGGCACACGGTCCGGGTGATCGGTTTCGTAGTAGTAGGCGACGGCCATATCCCAGATGCGCCGTCCTGGATGCTGGAATGCCTCGCGCCGGACGCCAATACCAACCCGCACAACTGTGTCATACGGGAAACCAGCCAGACGCTGGCTGACCTCCGGGCGTAGGGTGCGGAACATACGCTCGGCATGGCGGGCCGGCGCGGCGACGATGAGCGCCCCGGCATCCCACATCAGGCCATTTTCCATGCAGAGCGTGAAACGCTCGTCAAGCTGACCGATGCTGCTTACCGCCATACGGTGGATGATCGTCCCGGTCAGCCGTCCGGCCAGTGCGTTCACCAAACTGGCTGTGCCTTCCTTGAAAACCTGCCATGATTTGCCTGCCGGGCTGGTCAGAGGGTAAAGTGAATCCGACAGTCCAAGTTCAGTCAGCAGCGGCCACTCGGCAGGCAGGTGAAACGCGAATGGGCCATCATCCATCAGAAAACCCTCGCGTCGGGTACTGCACAGGCTGCCGCCCAATTGCTTTTTGACTTCAATCAGACGGTAAGGAACGCCCCGCAATTCAAGTTCATAGGCGGCACTCAATCCACTCAATCCGCCACCAATAATCACGACATCACGAATCAAACTATCTGTAATCTCCCACTACTACTCAAACGGCGCGGCGAAGTAAATCGATTTGTCCCCTTCGGCGATCCAGCCATCCACGGCATTAATCCCAAACAACACGTGGAACCAGGCAAAACCGTCAACGCATTCCGGCCCACCCACCACCCGGAAAGTCTGGTTGGGTGATAAGCGGTCTATGATCGAACGGGTCAACCCGGCGCCGGCACGCACACGCAGCGTGTCATCTGTGCCATCATCCAGCACAATCCCCCGAACGCCCGTGTATAGCCTTGATACAGGAATATCGGGACAACTGGGAATGCCATCCGCAGGGGGCAGCGCATTCGGCACAATGGGTAAACCAATCTGCAAGCGTTCTTCGTCCGTCAGCTGGCGAGTCTTGCAGCACTCCTCCGCGAAAGCAACTAAACGATCTTTGCTTGTCCATATTTCCCACAGGCGGGCGGTCTGGTCCGCGCTAACCGTCGCCAGAAATGTGCCATCCGGTGACCACTTCGCGGCATATACCGCAGCGGTATGGCTGGTGTAGGTAATCAATTCCGTACCAGTAGTCGCATCCCAGACCCGGGCAGTACCATCCTTGCTGGTCGTCACAAGACGCTGGCTGTCCGGCGACCAGGCGACATCCAGCACATCATCCACGTGTCCAAACAGCGTGAACAGGAGTGCCCCGGTCTGTGCGTCGTAAATCCGGGCGGTGCGGTCAGCGCTGGCGGTAGCGATGCGAGTGCCATCCGGTGACCAGACGGCCCGGTTGATCTCACGGGTATGTCCGCTGAGGCTCAGCAACGAATCACCCGTCAACGCATTCCAGACACGGGCGGTTTTGTCGTCACTCGCAGTCAAAATCCGTCTGCCGTCCGCCGACCAGATCGCACGATTAACTGCGCGGGTATGACCGCCCCCCTCGATGTGCAGTTCTCGCAGAGCCTGTCCGGTGGTCGCATCCCAGATAATGGCGATATTATCTTCGCTGGCAGTCACAAGCTGTGTCCCACCTGGCGACCAGGCTACACTGTTGACGGCTTGCGTGTGTCCATTCAGGGTAAACAGCAGCGCCCCGGTGGTCGCATCCCAGATGCGAGCGGTGCTATCGGCGCTGGCGGAAGCAATCCTCATACCGTCCGGCGACCAAACCGCCTGCAAAACCGAATCCGTGTGGCCTGCAAACGTGATAAAAGATGCGCCGGCGGTGAGATCCCACGCTTTCACCGTGTCATCGTCACTGGCGGTCACAAGGCGTGCCCCATCCGGCGACCAGGCTACGCTATTGACCTGTCCATCATGGCGCAGGCTGTAGCTCTGCTGCCCGGTTTCCGCCACCCAAACCTTAGCCGTATAGTCGTCACTGGCCGTCGCAACCCACATCCCGTCCGGCGACCAGGCCACATCAACTACCTCGGCGGTGTGTCCGGCCAGTTCAACTCTGGCAAATTCATCACGCACGGCCAGACCCAGGGCGCGTTCAGCCTGCCAGGTATACACCTTGAGCGCCTCCAGACCCAGCAGTACCGCCCTGCTCTGAAGTGTCTGCGCTGTCGCTTCATTGCCTGTGCTTCGACTGCGTTCCGCCTCATTACGCGCGACTTCCGCCTGCCCCGCTAAGGCGATGGAACGTGCGATTGACTCCTGCAAGATGGCCTCACGAGCACTGGCATCGGCAATCGAGCGCTGGTTGTTCGCCTCCCAGAACAGGAAGAAAGAGAGAACCGCCAGCCCCAACGACACAACCAGTGCCACCGATACCCCGGCCAGCAGTCGGCGCTGGCGGGCAAGAGCGGCCTGACGGCTGGCACCAATATACTCGGCATGAAGGGCAGTGGGTTTGGGGCTTTTGGCGATGCTGTGTTCCAGCCAGGTTTCCGCGTTTTTTAGCTCATCACCCTGCAGAAGAAAGCTGGGGTTGCGCTTGCCACTATCCCACTCTTTGGCATGAACCAGCAGGCGCGTATGTTCACGCACATGGCTTAAATCAGTATCCAGCGCCGTCAATAATTTCTGAAAAGCGGTATCAAAATCGTCGCTTTCGCGAAAGAATATCCAGTTGTGTGACCCGATGGACGGGTGCATGAGCTTCTGATCCGCCGGTTCAACCACGGGCCGGTGCAAAATAGGGATCATGCGTTTATTGTTGGCAATCGCGTGGTCTATTTCACGACGGCAGACCTCCGAACGCACCGAGTCCGGGCTGATGACAAAGGCAAAGGTATCCGTTCCCTCAATGCCGTTCTGAACTTCGCGCCACCAGTCCGCCGTTAACGGGATATCTTCCCAGTCCACCCAGACGTCGCGTTCAAATTTTGCCAGGGATTCATGCAGGCGATGAACAAAAGTCGTATCTTTGCGTGAATAAGAAATAAACACGTCGGCCATACTTGACTCCGTGTGATTGAGAGATTATTTGCCGGTTGTGTGTTAAGTATACACCAAGTACGAAACGGGTGAGGAGGGCATTGGTTATTCGTTGGTGAGTGTTGATAAAGCCGGCTCATAGGCCAGAATATGTTCACGCCACGAGTCCGGGACCGGGATGGTGCGCTTTTGCTGGTAATCATAAGAAACCAGCGTCGTCGCACTCAGCGCGGCAACTTCCGACTGATCATCTGCCGTGCGCATCACCACATGCTCGATCTCAAAACTCTTGTTCCCCATACGGCTGACGCGGGTATATAGCTCAACCCGGTCATCATAGAGCAAAGGTGCTTTGTACTCGATCACCACTTTTGCCAGAATCATGCCGAGTTCTGACCAGTTGGTATGGGGGGCGCAGACCTCATGTATATAGCGGATGCGGGCGGTTTCCAGGTAGGTCAGATACTTGGCGTTATTCACATGCCCCATCGCGTCCAGGTCGCCAAAACGCACCTCAATCGAAATAGAATGACGGAAATTTTCGAGCATCTTCACCGCCCCTTATTGCCATACTGTGCATTTTCGCCGTATTATCCCGGTGGTGCGCACGCGCCGAGGAACTGCTGCCAGTTAAAGCCGGTAATACTTGCACTCGCCACAACACGCAATATACCGTCCGCGCCCAGGTCATGCCAGAGCGCCGCGGCACCATCCTGGTAGACTCTAACTGCCCCACACAGACCGCCGGTCAGCCCCCAGGCGTAAATGTCGCCGCCAACCGTGAGCAGCAGGATGTCATCATGGGCTGCCAGAGTCGCCGCCCCGGCCACTCCATATAAGGGAGATTCCCAGACCAGCACGCCACCAGCCTCATAAGCTGCCAACCGTTCCCCGTCGAACGTGTAGAGCCGTCCACCCTGCTCCAGGACGGCGCTCTTGCGAACAGCGGGCGAAATACCAGCGACAGCAATCCGGTTTGCATCCGGCGTCACTCGCCAGAAACCGTCACTGGAATACACCAGCAGATTACCAGCAGAATCGCCCGCCAGACTAGCCGAACCGGAGAGTGCCCGCCGTTCCAGCAGCGCCCCATCGGGCGATAGGAGCAGCAGCTCATCGCCCTGCGTCAGCAGTCCGGCAATGAGCGGGGTGGCGTAACTGGCGACCAGTGGCGCCGTATTTTCCAGCCGCCACGCAGCAGCCCGGCGATCAGGGGTAAGCGCGATCAGGGCATTATCTATGGAATGAGTCACCAGCCAGGAGCCAACGATTACCGGCGGCGCGTCGAACTGAAACCCGGTGCCCCAGGCTTGTCCCAGGGTGCCATCCGGGTTGATCTCCTGCATCGTGCCATCAGCGTATGTGAGTAGCGCGGTCAGAGGTAGCCACGACAGGCCAACCGCCGGGCGATCCAGGTTGATGCGCCACAGGACACGGCCATCTGGCGTAGCGCCACGCACCCGGTTTTCTGTCAGATAGATCAGACTGCCGTCATTAGCGACGAGCGGAACTGTGGCGGAATCCAGATGAAACCGGTGCGCCGGGGACAACCATGCGCCCCAATTAATCACGAAGGATGATGGCTTGAGCCAACCCAATGTCTCCGGTTGCGCCCAGGTATAGCCGGGGCCGGGAACATCCGGTTGGTTGCTGCGCATCTCAAAGTGCAGGTGCGGGGCAGGACGAGCGTTACCAACCACACCGATTATGTCTCCCGCCGTCACGCAGCTATACCTGGCAGGAAAAGAGTGAATGTCTGTTTGCTCCATGTGGCCGTACTGGCTGTAAGCTACCGAGCCATCCGGGAATGTGTGCTGGATGATAACCACCCCGCCATCACGCCCCCAACCATTGGGCGCGGAGTATGTCACTCGTCCATTGGCAATCGCCCGCACCGGCTGGCCGTAGCTCATACCACGCCCACCAAAATAGTCCTCAGCGGTGTGGTATCGCCCCTGATGGCGCGGGCTGGGAACGGCGAAATCCTGCGCCAGTTGGAACACGGCACGATCTACCGGAAAACTGATTGTGGTGACAAAACCACAGTCACTCTGGGCAGCATCCGGGCTGACCGTAAGCACCAAACACACCATCAAGCATAGCAGGAGTAACCGCCAGGCTGTTGATGATTGCATATGCAATGTGAATCTAGGGTTATGAGAGACAAGCATGGGGAGTTGTTTCACCGGAATAATTCAACTATGGGTTATAGTGTATCCAGATGCCCTGTAAACCACAAACGGCACTTTTCCGGCAAGGAGGGGTTATGGGACGAGGGATACTGCGGTTCGCCATCGCCACCAGTGGGGTGTTGGCGCTGCTGCTCACAGGAACAGTCACGCTTGGAACGCTGCTGCCCAGGGGCGATCAACTGGTGTTCATCAGCCAGCGCGATTCTCATGCCGAAGTCTACCTGTTGGATGTCAGTCGGGTGCTGGAAGCTGCCCTGACCCGAACGCCGGTCTGGGTGCAGCATTTTGACCCAACCTGGTCACCCGACGGCGAACAGATCGCGTTTCGCTCGAACCTGAACCGTGATTACCTCAAGCCACAATTGTTCATCATGGACGCCGATGGTCAGAACGTGCGCCAGGTAACGGATGGCTCGCTTGAACCCCTGAATCCTAACTGGTCACCGGACGGCCAGCAGATTATTTTTCAGGCGATTCCTGAAGATCGCTGGGGGCTGTACCTGCTTGATCTCAACAGTGGGGACGTGCGCCGGGTGACACCTGACGGACAGAGCGCCCGCGACCCGGCCTGGTCGCCCGATGGCAGTCGAATCGCCCTGGTATCCAGCGCCGGCGAAGTCAACGCTATTTTCGTGATAGAATCGGGCTGTATTGTAAAGGCGTCGGGCTGCGAAAGCGCCGCGATGCAACAACTTACTTTTCCTGATGGCTTAAATGACCCGGAGAGCAACCACGCCTACCCTAGTTGGTCGCCCGATGGCCGCTACATCTTATACAGCCTGTGGAATCAAGACCGGCAACACGGGGAAGTCATGTTGATGGCGGATGACGGCAGCCATCAGCAAGCATTGATCAGCCGGAGCGGGCAGAACAAGCAGGACGTCCAGGCCGTGATGGCACCGGATGGCACACGCATCGCTTTTGTTTCTAACCGGGATGCGCTGCCGCGCAACGAAAACCTGGAGATTTATATGATGCAGCTGGGAACTGGGGAAATCCGACGACTGACTTTCCACCCCTCCGCCGACCACACCCCATCATGGCGGCCTCAGCCGTAAACTGCAAAAAAAGGCCGGGCATTAAAACCCGGCCTTCGTTCTGCTTATGATGGTGCGGAATAATCCGCCCGACGGTTATTCAGCTTCCAGAACCGGAGGCCGTGTAAAGCCAGCAACCGCTTCCGCGCCACCGATATCCTCGAGGCTGTCATACAGAGCCTGCATGACATAGTCGGGGTTGTGGGCGAATGCGCCGGGGTCCTTCTGGAAGTACTGATAGTTGTAGGCTGCCTGCAGCAGTCGCGGCGTCCAGGTCGTGTACCGAGCATCGTCCGCATCCCATTCGCCATTGCCATTAACGTCGGCGAAGAAATAGGGGTAAGCGCTCGGGCTGTACACAATCGGCGTGCCAACGGTATTGGCCGCATAGCCCTGGATCGCGACATACAGCGCGTCAGCGAAGGACGTGATTTCCGCGAAGATCGGTTCTGTCGCGTCACCATTGCCATTGTAGTCAATGCCTTCAACGTCCTCATCTTCTTCCAGACGGATCATGCGAACATCAAAGCTGTCTTCAATCTCTTCGTGACAGTCCGTGCAAAGATCTTCAACGCGGACTTCCAGCGAGTGAACGTCATGGCATTCCGTGCAGGTGTTGGCTTTGCGAACATGCTGGTTCGCGCCGTTGTATTCCTTGCCTTCGTACTGGTAGATACCCGCTGCTTCGCTGCCGAACCAGGTCGCGCCAGCCGCAAAGTAGTGGACGTTGCGGAAGCTGATCGCGTCAGAGACATCATCCGGGCCAGCGCCGGAACGGGTGATAACCGCGTTCACGCTGGTGGTGGATTCACGCCCCTGATGGCAGTTGATGCACAGGTTCGCCGCTTCGCCTTCCCCAAAAGAAGCAACCAGGCCGCTGGGGAAGGTTACTTCGTTGGAAACACGCAGCGTCCAGTCGCCACCAATCGCCTCATGGCAGGTCGAGCAGGCCAAGCCATTCGCCGGTTCCATTGCAATCGTCACGCCGTTCTCAAAGAAGAAGGGCAGGCCGTCAGCCGTATGACACTTTACGCAGGAAGCAGATACTTCGCCATCCTCGTCCCAGTGACGGAACGGTTCGCCCGTCGCGTCAAAGTGGCCGGGGTCATTCCGGTGTGTTCCCGCCATGTCAACGGGTGTACCCAGAGCGCTGTTGAGATCAGCAACCGAATCGTACAGCAGCGCGATGACATACTTGGCGTTGTGGGCGAAGGCGCCGGGGTCTTTCTGAGAAAGCTGGTAGTTGTACGCGGCCTTCAGCAGACGCGCGGTGAAAGCATTGTAGCCACCTTCATCTGCATCAGCTTCGCCGTTGCCGTTGGGGTCAGTAAAGAAGTACGGATAAGCGTGGGCATCGTAGCGGATAGGTACGCCAGCAACTTCAGCGGCATAGGACTGTATGGCCTGGTACAACATAGCCTGCAGGCCTTCAATTTCCGCCTTGATACCTTCTTCAATACTGCCGTCGCCATCATAGTCGGTCAGCGAACCGTTCATACGGATGTCGGCAACTGTTTCCAGGCTGTCAGCGCCTTCGTGACAGCTCGTGCATTCAGCAACCTTGAGTTCCAGCGTATGCGGGTTGTGGCAATCAATGCAGCCCGTATAGCCTTCAACATGGTCGAAGCGCGGTTGATAGACCATGCCAGCGTATTCATAACCGCCATGAACTTCCGAACCATAGCGTGTCGCCGCCGCCGCATAGTAGTGAATGTTGATGAAGCGCAGGTCGGCACTCACCGTGTCCAGGTCTTCAGTCAGGCCAGCGCCATCAATCGCGCCGTTGACGGAATTGACGGACGAGCGCCCCTGATGGCACACCATACAACGCGCAGAGTCGCCCAGGTCAGTGAGTTCGACACCGGAGGGGAAAGTCACCGCACGCAGGCCAATGGAGACACTGTTATGGCAGGCATCGCAATTAACCACGGTGCCAACCGGAATAACATTGTCAATCGTACCGGCTTCACTGCCGTCCGCGCCCAGGAAATCCTGATAGCCGGGGGTAGAGTGGCACTTCGCGCAGTTTGAGTTGACTTCCTTCGGATCATCTTCGTTCCAGTGATTGAAGGCTTCAGCAGTCACGTCCGCGTGGCCGGAACCCGTCCACGCATCGTAAATGCCCCGGAGAAAAGTGGGTGGTTCGCCGAGGGGGTTCGGAGTTTCTTCTTGCGCTACGGCTGGAAAAGCCAACAGCGCCAGCGCGACTACCAGAAGTAGTACGCCTCCGACTGTGAAATAGTGATAGTGTTTCATAGAACCCTTCCTGATCAAATAAGTATTTCTACATCACGCCCGGTCAATCCAGGAGTGAGGGTAAACTAGAGCGATGACTATGGGCAGTAACACCTCCTTTTGGATAGTCCAACTGGGCAAAGCATAGTATACAAAAAACTCATGCAATGCTCATCTTCTAAATGTAACACATTTTACCTGACTTTTACCACCAACTATTGATAAGTCTTATGAATGAGACACAGGGAAAGTCAATATAGGAACTAATTCCAACATGCTCTGAGGATAGCAAATGTCATAAAGATTGCAACTATAATTATGGAATTTGCCTATGAGAGGGTAATTAGAAACACAAAAACCAGCCTGCAGGCTGGCAATCTCGCCGTATTGCGACATCTTCTGGCTGTTTGATCTACTTTCGGAGGTCTTCCAGTTCGCCAAAAAAGACACTCGCTCCGGAGAACCGTTTAACGGCTTCAGGGTCGTGGCGGTCTCCAACGACCTTGGCCGGAACACCCACAGCAATACTATAGGGGGGGATGCTTTTCGTCACGACCGCGCCCGCACCAACAACACTGCCTTTACCAACCGTTACGCCATCCACGACGGTGACGTTCGAACCAAGCCACACATCATCCTCAATGATAATGCCGTCGGCAGTGATTCCTTGCTCGCGGATAAAGCGATCCGGGTCAGCAAAAACATGGTTCACGGCGGCGATATTGACATGCGTGCCCGTGTACACACCATCCCCGATACGAACACCACCCTGGCCTCGAATGCACGTGTATTCGCCAAAGAAGCAGTTTTTACCGACGGTAATCCCGGCCTGGGGGAGATCACGGTAATTAAACACATGAAAAATCGTGCCGTGCATCAGGTTAGTGCCTTCGCCAATCGTGATACCACCCGGCAGTGCATTGAGATACACGCCACTATCAATATAGACACGCGCCCCCAGGCGGATATTGGACGGGCTTAAGAGGCGAACATTGTGTTCAATCAGCGGTACGCCCTCTGCCTTGAGGAGCATCTTGTAGATAATTCCCCGCAGCCCGATGCCTACGAGGCTGGGAATGCCGCCGAGCAGCGACATAACCGTTTGCTCAAGGACGTAACGCGGCAAATTCGCCGATTGGCTTTTGAGATAGTAATTGAGTTCTTGCAGCATCCCCATTGGTTGAGTCCTTATGCAGCAGAGGGCACATACACCATTATCGAATAACGGGAGAGGCGCAATATCTTGCGCCCCTGTGGAAAACGAGATGAATCGGGTAAAGCTTAAGAACGTGATGGGTAAAACTCACCGAATACCTAAAAAACCAGTGATTCTTCAGGATCACGCAGCGCCATGTGGAAGGCATCACGCATCCGGGGTGTCGCGTATATTGTTTCACCTTTCAGCGCATGTTTAATCATGGTCGTCGCGTCAGCCAGATCGCAGGCCGCACCAAAAGCCAATCCAAAGCGATGCCAGGAAGGCACGAAATTCCAGCGACCACGCCCAGTCATGACGAGGATTCCGTGTGCCCCCACTTCCGCACCCGCACCAATATCCGTCCAGGCGTCGCCCACAATCACACTCTGGCACAGATCAACACCGAACTCCTGTGCGGCCTGCTTTAACATCCCAGCATTCGGTTTGCGACAAGCACAGTTCTCATGATTATCATGCGGACAGAAAAACACCTTTTCAACATGGCCGCCCGCCCGTTCAATTTCGGCCAGCATGTGTTTATGAATATCTTCCAGCACATCAACCGTCATCAACCCCCGGTTGACTCCTGCCTGATTCGTTACCACAAAAATGGGCAACCCGGTGGTCGTCAGTTCATGAATACTTTCCAGAGCGCCTGAAATAAACTCAAACTCGTTCCAACTCTTCACATGGTCGGCTCGATTTAAGTTAATCACACCATCTCGATCCAGAAAAATTGCTCCCATAGTCCCTATCATATAATCACGCCTCCGGTATTACAGCTTTCGCGACTGCTTCTGTATTCAAAGCCAGCAGTCGTTCACAAATTGCATGTTCTAACATCAGGTGGATATCTTCAACCATTGCCATCACATTGCAGGAAACATGCACCGGCACGTCAACCATGCGTTTGAGTTCACCACCGTCATAGCCACAAAAACCGATTGTAGTTGCGCCGGCGTCATTCGCTACCTTTATCGCATTCAGGACATTCGTGCTGTTACCGCTTCCGCTGATACCGATCAAAACATCACCCCGACGAACCAGGGGGATAAGCTGCTCAGAAAACACGGCATCGTAGCCAATATCGTTGCTCAATGCAGTCATCAAGGCATTGTTATCGGTCAATGCAACGACCCGAAAACGCGGTTGCCCAGCCACAATCGGGCGTTTCGCCAGGTCACAGCCAAAGTGCGTTGCCGTGGCAGCACTGCCACCATTCCCACAGATAAATATGGTATTGCCAGCGCGGTTAGCCGCCATCAATACATTGACAACCTGATCTACAGCATCAAAAGGGACATCATTGAGAACGGATTGGACGGTGCTGAAATAATGACGAATATCCACGCTGCTTTTACCCCGTTTAAACTATCAGACCACTTGTACCATACTGAATTGACCTTGCGCATACCCAAAAACGGCACCTTTAAACAGTGTATTGCATACCTTGCACTTTAGTTGTTACAACCTTGTAAAATTCACTAAAAATTTGGCAATGATAGTCTGAAAGAACAGAGTGCGTCAGGCGCGGGGATTAAGTCGGGGCACGTTCCTGTCAGGTTCGCCACGAGTAGCAGAGAAGCTGTGAACAGGGCATAATTCAGGTACAGTGCAATCAAGTTGAGACAAGTTCATCTAATGACAACGATTACATTGAACCATGTTTCCAAGCGATTCCCCAGGGCAACCGGGAGTGACCTGGCGGACATTGTGGCGGTAGATGACATCACGCTAAAAATTCAGTCCGGGCAGGTATTGGCTTTATTAGGGCCGTCGGGCTGCGGCAAATCTACCCTGCTTCGGATGATCGCCGGTATTATCGCCCCGGACGAAGGGCAAGTCCTGTACGATAATCGCCCGCTGGACGAAGTCCCGCTGATGGAACGGGGTATCGGCATGGTCTTTCAAGAGGGTGCCTTGATTCCGCATTGGGAAGCCGGGCGCAGTGTGGGATTCTTTCTGGAATTACGACACCGTGAAGATGAAGTCCCGGAACGCATCCAGCGCATTTCCAGCATTACCGGAATCGGGCTGGACAGGCTGTTAGGACGTTTCCCGCGTCAACTTTCAGGTGGAGAGAAACAGCGAGTCGCTATCGCCCGCGCCCTATCCCGTGATTTAGCAGTGCTGCTGTTTGACGAGCCGTTCGCCAATCTGGACGCTAAGTACCGGGCAGAAGCGCGGGTGGAGCTGCGGCGGCTGCTGAACGCCTACCCAGTGACAACGGTATATGTCACGCATGACCAGAATGAAGCCGTCGCCCTATCAGACCGGATTGGCGTGATGCGAGAGGGCAAGATTGAGCAAATCGGGTCGTATCTGCAACTGCGCGATAACCCGGTGAATCTCTTTGTAGCGACGTTTATCGGTGTGCCAACAATTAACCTGTTCCCTGGTAAAATTGAGGATCAAACATGGGTCGGCGAGAACTTTGGCGGTTACCCTATTCGTGGCGACCTGGACAACGGGGTCAAAGTCACCGCCGGAATTCGCCCAGAGCATATCCACCTGACGGCAAACGGGACGTATGGCGTCGTGGACACGGCTGTGCCATATTATGCGGAACGTTACCAATTAATCGAAGTCCACCTGGCAGGGGAGTCATGGATACTGACGACAGCACTTGATGACCCAATCGAAATCGGCTCTACGATACAGTGTGAACTCAACCCTGCAGGATTGATGTTCTTTGACACCCGCAGCGGGGCGCGAATCGGCTAATCGAATGCCACCAGGCCGTCGAGCTGTTCCAGCATCGCCGGGCCGATACCGGTCACTGCATCCAACGCCAACAAGTCAGGGAACGGGCCGTTAGCCTCCCGGAAGGAGATGATACGTTCCGCCATCGCCGGGCCGACTCCTGGCAGAGTCATCAATTCGTCGGCAGTCGCCGTGTTGATATGAACGACCACACCACCGCTGGGTGTAGGAATTATGGTCGTTACGCCGATTTCCGGCACATGCACCTGGTCGCCGTCATGCAAAATACCCGCCAGGTTCACCTGTTCCAGGTCAGCATCCCCAGTCAGTCCGCCGGCTTCTTCAATCGCCTGTTCAACCCGACTGCCAGCCGCCAGCGTAACCAGTGTATTCGGCTGGTTGACCGCTCCGGTAACATAAACCGTAATCGGTTTAGGCGTAGCCGTTGGTTCGGGTGTGACAGTCGGTTCCGGGGGATAAATGGTGATCTGGACAGGTTGTGGACGGGCTGCCAGGAGCAGCACCGCCCCTCCAAGAATCGCAACGATGACGACTGCAAATATGAGGAATGTGTTGCGCGGTGAGGGTTCAGATAAGCGGCTATCGGTCATCAGTATTCGCTCAATATGGCATAATTTGATGATTCTATTGTAGCCGCTTACCTGTCTGGTCGCAACAAAAAATGTGTTAATGGACGGCTGAAACCACACCTTCCAGCACGACTGAATCTCTGGGGTTAGGGACAAGCTGGCGCTGGGCAACGAATAACAAGATGACCATCGCCACACCCCCCAGCAAGAAAGGCAACGTCGGGCCACCAAACTGGAAGATCACCCCTGAAATCGCTGGGGCAAGGGTGTTGGCTGCACTCAAAAACGCCGCGCTAATGCCGAGAATTGCCCCAACTTCAACTGGTTCAACCCTCCGGGTAATCAGACTGTTGATACTCGGCTGGAGAACGCTCCCCCCCACTGAGATCGGCACTAGGGACACCATCAACCAGCCCAAACCTAACCAGCCGCGATTTTCACCATCAGGCAGGTTGAATGTATTCAAGTCTAATGAGGCCGTACCTTCTCTGGAACTCAGTTCGGAAATCAGTTCACTGCGGTCATACCAGTCTACAGCCTGAGCTGGAGTGAAAGCCATCAGCAGCAACCCCACCCCTAGCAGCGCCATACCCAGGAAAATGAGCTTACGCTCACCAAGCCGGCGGCTCCACTTACCGACGAACACACCCTGTACGAGGACAGCGATAATACCAACAAACAGGAAGATAAAGGCATTATTGGCGGCGCTCATGCCCAAGCGGTTGAGTAAAAATAATGAAATTACCCGCTCGAAACCGCCGAATATCAACTGCTGTGCAAAAATCAGGATTAACAACACACCAACTGCCGGGTGCTGCGCGGCCCGAATCATCCGGCTCAAGCGCGGCGTCTTTTTGTCAGGGATCGTCTGTGTGCCGCGTGCTTCGGGCGGCAGAGTCTCCTTGAAGATGAATGCGGTCAGGGTCAGTGCCAACAGAGAGAACCCGGCGGCGATGAGCGAAGGCACGCGATAATCATTGCCGCTCACGTTCAAGGCGATGCCGGAAATAACCGGGCCGAGAATAAAACCCAGGCCGAAAGCCGCCCCAATCAACCCCAGCGCCTGGGTACGGGTGCGGGGTGTTGTGCTGTCTGCAATTGCTGCCTGTGCCGTAGAAATATTCCCGCCCGTAAACCCGTCTATCAACCGGGCCAGGAAGAGCAGCCACAACGAATTGGCGAATGCCAGCAAGATGAATCCAGCAAATGTCCCAATCTGGCTGACAATCAGGATCGGTTTACGGCCATACTTTTGTGACAGATCACCCAGGATAGGAGCGCCAATGAACTGCATGAGTGGATAGGCCATTTGCAGCAGGCCAATCAACACCGCATCTGCGCCGAAAGACGCGGCATAGTAGGTGATAAAGGGGATTGTGATGGTCAGTCCCATCAGATCCACGAAAACAATGGCGAAGATGGGCAGGATTCTTTTAAAGTCCAGGCGGTCTTCGGCTGGAATAGATGATGATTGTGACATGATACATTCGTCTCACAACAACTAGATAAACAATGCGGTTTCAAGCGGGACGGTGATGCAAAACTGGCTGACAGCATCACCACCCCAGGTATAACCTATACGGACTGCTTAATTTACGCGGGCAGCACGCGCCACCCCTGCGGCAGCAGCGCCACCCCGGCGAAAACCAACACCAATACGATGACTACAATCGCCAGACTCGCGCGATAGCGGGTGCTATCCGAGGCATTCTTCCAGCGATTGTGCATATGTGCCAGAGCGACGGCTACCGTCATGATCCCCGCGTGTTCCCAGAAGTGGCGGAAACCAAAGCCGGTTACACTGCCCAATGATACCAGCAAAACCAACCCGACCACCCATTGCAGCGTTACGCCCATGCTAAACGCCAGCATCAGCCGCTGTGCCAACGCATCAAAGGCATTCCCCTGCACCACCCCGGCAATCAGCTTGATGATTGCGACAACAGTGATAACGACGACAATCCAGCGGACAATCGAATGGGTATAGCGAACAATTGCGATGAAGCCGGTATCCGACTGCGTTTCGCCGGTTTCCGCCTCAGCGACAGCCGCCGGTTCTTCGGTAGCAACAGGTTCTTCGGTACTATCCTGGGCGATCACGGCAACTAGCGGAACAACCAGCAGAAAGATCAATGCTGCCAGCAGCAGCCCGTAACGAACGATGTGCTTATCCATAGTATGTTTTGATGCCTCCTAAGTAATGAGCATGAATAGTCAGCGAGACAATCGCTGTAACACCTCATTCAACCACCCCAATTCCGCCGTCAGGTGGCGAACCTGATGTTCGACAACCAGTTGCAGCGTCCCACGATGCGCCGGTGTCTGGTGAGCCAGGGTGAGTTCGTGCGCCACCGCGTCGCGGCGGTTCTGCAATAGGGACTGAGCCTCTTCCGGGTCAAGCACGTCCAAAAAAGCCAATCCAATATCTCCGGCGAAACGCGCCTGGTGATAGACGGCCAGATTTTCGCGCAGGAGTTGTTGGAAAACGACTTCGCCCTCCGCTGTAAGCTGGTACACCCGCCGCGGGGGACGACTGCCCTCCTGTTCTTCCGTCTCGGTGATCCAACCTTTCGCCGCCATTTTGTCGAGCAAGTAGTAGGCGGTGGGCTTTTTCAAGTCGGTACAGGAAGCCAGATCACGGTTGATAAATTCATGCAGCTCGTAGCCGTGCATTTTGTGGTGCCGCAATAGACCGAGCAGCAGCAGTTCGCGCTCCATGATTTATCTCCCGTAAATAGTCAGTTTTGACTAATCAGTATTGATTGTAGTTCGATGGAAACAGCTGTCAATAGCCTCTCAGGAAATGCTCAGAATGTAGAACTACCCCAGAGGGGTGTCCTCTGGGGTAGTCCATAAGGGGGAGATTGGGAGAGTGTTTTTCGCGGAAGGGTTCTGGTCTAACGTGATACAGCTCTCCCTGGGTTCATTCCATCAGCCGGCGCAGGTTTCAAATGCCGGAAGGTGGTTAAATTCGGAGGCGTCCCGCAGCACCGTGACGACCTGAAGCAGATCGGGATAGTCCTGGAAAGTTTCCATCGCGGCATCATACAGGCCGAAGTTGGCGATTTCTGCCGCCGCTGCGGTGGCGCAGGCTTCCGACAGGCTGGTGAACTGCGGTACGACATCTGGCGTCGGGGCGGCGGGCACGGTCAGCCCGTAGCGTTCGAACATCGCCTCCCAACTAGAGATATGGCTGGCTTCGGAGGCCTGGATATTGGTGAAGGGCGCAACCGGGCCGAACTGGTCAATGACAGCCTGGTAGACAGCGAAGGCGTTATACTCATCCAGAATGCCGGCGTTCATGGCAGAGATGACTTCATCGGTAAGCGGAATCCCGGACGAGGGGAGAAGCTGCACGCCAGCGCCCAACCCCAGATTCATACCAGACTGCCCCTGCCCATTGCTGCCTCGACTCTGTGCCTGCCCGTTACCAGACAGATTCAGCTGCAAGTCGGTCTGAGCCTGCTGGTTGATGCCGCTTTGTGCCTGACCCTGGCCGCTACGTCCACGCCCATTAGCGCCACGACTGCCATTGCCGTTGCCTTGCGCGTAAATCAGGCTGGCGGAAAGCGCCAGGATGATGAGCGTGACAACAATTGCTGTGATCCGTGTTTTACGAGACATCTTCACTTCTCCTATGGTTCATTCCCGATACTGTTTCGGAATTGACCCCATTCTCGCAGGGCATTGTGAACAGCTTTTAAGCGAATTGTGGAGAACTTGTGAAGATTTTCAGGAATCAAAAAAGGGCCTTTACGCCCTTTTGTTGGTGTTTAGGGTGTCAGCACCCCCCAAACAAGCACGCCGTTCGGCATTTGAGCGAAGAGGCGTGTGCCATCCCCACTAAAAGCGATTTCCTGTATATCGCGGGCGGCAGTATCAACCGTAGCGAGGGGTGTTAAATCGCCGTTTATTAGTGATTCCACCGGCCAGAAGGATAGTCCGCCTACGTCGTAGGTCGCCAGGAGTGTGCCATCCGGGCTAAAAGTCCCCAGCGCCCCGCCTGTGAGGGCTGCAACTTCCACGCCGGTTTCGGTATCCCATAGCTGAAAAATGTCGGTTTCTGTGGTATATGTCAGCAGCAGTAGGCTGTCCGGTGTGAAGGCGATCACCCGGTCAGCATTCAAGATCGTAACGATATCGTCCCCGGCTTGTTGAACATCCATCGGCGCATCCAACCGGAGCATATCGGCCACTTGCAGGAGGTTAATCTGATGCCTGGGTGATTCTGGCTCTTCCCCCACCAATTCAGTGATAGCCAGCAAACGCCCATCAGGACTGAACGCCAGCCCCTCGGTGTCACTCTGGGAACCAAACCACAGGTTGGCTTTTGCTTCCGGCAGGTGACCGGCCTGATTTCCCAATGCGCTGACTTCTGCCACGTCCCAGAGCGACACAAACGAATCCCGGCCACCGGTTGCCAATAGAGACCCATCGGGGCTAAAAACATGAGCAGACATTCCAGCGCTCTCAATCCACCAGATTGTTAATGCCTGGTGGCTGATTTCCCAGAAGAGTTCAGGCTCCATTCCCCCTCCGATTGCCCCTAAAGCCCGTACAGCCAGGAGACGACCATCGGGACTCAGTTGTAAATCCCCTATGCCACGATAATTACTTTCCAACTGGTACGGCAAGGCGTCCGGGGTAAGCAAATTCCATACGCTGACACCTGCCGTATTCCGGGTCTTGTCGGGCGCGATCATCGCTGTCAGGTGTTCGCCATTTGCGGAGAGGGCGGCCTCCAGAACCGCCCCTTCAGCGGCGGGGAAATCAAAAATCGGTTCGCCGGTTTGCAGGTCGTATCCAGTCAGACTCGTACCGGCAAAAACGACCTGTTCCGTTCCGGGGTTGAAGGCCATGATTGCCCCCCGATACGGTGCAATGACAGTAAGAATCTGTTCCGCCTTATCCGCCACATCCACAACCCGCACCGCGCCGCCATCCCAGTAAGCCACCTGCGTCCAGGCCGGATTCAAACGGGACTGAAGCGGCAGGGTCAACCGCTGCTCGCCCGTGAGAACATCCCAAAGATGGAAGTCAGGGCCAGACCGTGTGAGTACCAGGTGTTCGTCCGGGCCAAAATCGGAAACCGATAAATCCGGGATCGTACTCGCTAAAGCGTTGGTGCTTATATCCCAGAAGCGGACCCCGCCAGGGACATTATTCTGCGGGTTTCCAAAGTTGTTGTGATAGGTCAACAACAGAGTTTCAGCCGGGCTGAAGGTGAGTCGCTCAATGTACTGCCAGTCATCTTTCCGATTGGCTTGCAGTTGGATGGATGACTCCTCTAAAACAAGGGTTGCCGGGTTGACTTTCCACAAAGCCACAGTATCCGACGACGCTTTGTAACCCGCGAACCAATGCCCACTGGGACTCAAATTACTCAGATAGTCAATCAGCCTTTCGGTAGCCGCTAAGGTGTGGTCGGTACCATCCCATAGATGAATCACACCTTGAAAATCACGAAAAGTCACCGCATGAGTACCGGGGATGAACTGCACCGGCTGGAAGGCATAATCCCAGAGCCGAACCGCCTCCCCACTGCGGACATCCCACAATCGAACCTCGCCAATCGGGTCGCCATACGGAGCGGTGCTTTCACTGGCAACCACCAGCAGACTCCCATCATCGCTGAAGGCCACCGGGTCCAAGGTGTCAAATCTGTGACCAAACCAGGCGATAAATGATCCGTCGGCAATATTCCACAACTGCACGACTGCCGGTAAAGTCGCCTCTGGTTGTGCCTTGAATAGTTTGACGGCGATGACGCTTTCATCAGGATTGAACACCACCCCGGCAAAACGACCATGCAGCCCGGTGGGTAGCATCGCCAGTAGCTGAACCGAGGCAGAACTGCTGATGTCCCATAGCCACAGGACAATCGCGCCGCTTTCCTCCCCGGAAGTCACCAGGACGTCACCGCCGGGACTTATGGGGTCTTGTGAGGCAAGCTGACCGGTGATGTCCAGCAGTGAGTCGCCGGTAGCGACATCCCACAAACGCCCACCGGAAACCAGAACATCCCCACTCCCGTTAAACAGGACATCCAAACCACCAGGGATAAAACGTGGCTCGGCGTCCCAAGCAGCAGCGGTATACAGCCACACGCCGGATGTCGTCCCAACTGCGAGTGTCGCACCATCCGGCGACCAGGCCAGTTGGCCGGGCAAGTCGCCTCCGATAAACGTTAAGGGAGCGATGTGAGCCACATTTTCCGGCGTGATGACAGACGGCAGTATGACACCGTCCTGGGCAGAAACAGGTGAAAATGCCAGCAGAAAGAACAGTCCCCAGATTATCCGGCGCATCATGGTCTATCCCGTTGTCTTCATCCCTGCCGCGATGCCGTTGACCGTTTCCAGCACCGCACGGAGCAGCGGTTTGTATTGGGGCGATTCCGGCGGCGCGCTGCGTAAATCATGGAGCAGCGCGATCTGGATGAAGTTTAACGGGTCTACATAGGGGTTACGCCGTTCAATTGAACGCTGCATCACCGGGGCATGGTGCAATAGTTCCGGCTGGCCGATAATCTGGCATACCATCGCACAAGCTAATTCATGCTCGATCTTGATACGGGTGTAAATCCGCTCGGCTAGGGCCGTATCTGTCACCAGGGCCGCGTAGAGTTGGGCAATGCCCATATCCGCCTTCGCCAGATCAAACTCGACATTTTCCACCAGCGCCTTAAAAAACGGCCAGCGAGCATACATCTCTTGCAGGAGGATCAGCCCTTGATCCGGGGAGTCCTGGATAAAAGACTGGAAGGCTGTCCCAACACCGTACCAACTGGGGATAATGGCACGGCTTTGCATCCAGGAAAACACCCAAGGGATCGCGCGAATCGACTCAAAACCGCCACCCTGCTTACGTTTGGCCGGGCGTGAACTGATTGGCAGGTCAGCCAGTTCATTGATGGGTGTGGCCTGCTGCCAGTAATCCAGAAAATCAGGAGTTTCATAGACCAGATTACGATAAGCATCCTTACCAGCTGTCGCCAGTGTGTCCAAAGCGTGGCCCCAGTCCGGCTGAAAGACGTGTTCCGCAGGTGCCCCCAGGGCGACAAACGCAGCGTGCATAACCTGATGTAAATGCCGTCGGGCGATTTCGTGATTGGTATAGCGATAGGCGATCACTTCGCCCTGTTCGGTGATCTTGATACCACCCCGCAGCGACTCCGGCGGTTGGGAAAGGATCGCTCGGTTCGTTGGACCACCGCCCCGCCCGATGCTGCCGCCACGCCCGTGAAATAACTGCAACGAGACATCATAGCGCAGGCAAACGGCAGTCAAATTACGCTGCGCCACATACAAATTCCAGTTGGACGCGATGTAGCCGCCATCCTTGCTGCTATCGGAGTAGCCGATCATGATTTGCTGTCGCAGGCCGTGTTTATGCTGTGCCGCCCGCGTTTCCAGGTGATTCCGGTACTGTTCATTCTGGAACAGGGTTTCCATCACCTGTGGAGCGCGGTACAGGTCGTCAATCGTCTCGAAGAGCGGTACGAGGTCAAGATCATCCTGCACACCAACTTCACCCGCTAACAGCAGCAGCGCCAGAATATCACTCGGTTGCTGGCTCATGCTGGCGATAAAGGTATCAATCACAATCACCCCGTAGCGGCGGTGTGCATCCGCAATCATACGCCAGGTCGCAATCACGTTGTTGGTCGCCGCGGAAAAATGGGGTTCAACGGGGAAGAAGGGACGCGGGTTGGCGATTTCTTCACTCAACAGCGTTTGTTTATCGGCTTCGGATAGTTCCAGGTAATTTGGGCAGCGTCCATACGAACGGAAGATTTCATCAAGCGCCGCCGCGTGCAACCGTGAATCCTCGCGGATATCCAACGGGACAAGGTGCAGTCCAAAGAGCCGCACTTTACGGAGCAGACGGCGCAGAGATCCCTGCGCGACATGGTGCCCCTTGTTCTCTAGGAGACTTTCCTCCACCAGCACCAGATCGGACAGCAGATCACGCGAATCCGTATATGAATCGGTACTGAGCCGCCCCCAGATAATGCCCACCATCTGCCGGTATACCTCGCTGGGATAACGACTGCCTCCCCCGCCGGTTTCCTCTATCGCCTGGCGTAAGGCGGCGGAAACGGGAATCTCATCGGTTGATTGGGTGAGATGTTCATGTAAGCGGGAGACTTCATCCAGGTAGACCTGGCGAGCAGCCTGACGCAGCGTCTCCAGGGTTTGCAGGGTGACTTCCGGCGTGACATTGGGGTTTCCGTCACGATCCCCACCTATCCACGAGCCAAACCGCAACAGCGCAGGCGGGGTCGCCCAATCTCCATCGGGGTAATGCGTTTCCAGGCTTTGCTGGATGTCCCGGTACAGATTGATGACGACATCCATAATAACCGACGTGATAAAATACAGGCCAAAGTCCACTTCATCGGTAACCGTTGCCCGCGAAGCCCGATTCGGGCGGGTCTGCCAGAGTTCTTCAATTTCCTCGGTGACTTCAGCCTCGCGAGCAGCCATTTCACGCGGGAGCAGCGCCTGCCGGTCACGCTCATTGATCATCTGGGCGATGCGTTGGAGTTTAATCAGCACTTCTTTACGCTTGGCCTCGGATGGATGGGCGGTTAACACCAGGCGCACCCGTATATGGTTGAGCAGTTCAGTCATCTGCTCGGTGGTCATGCCGGAATCATGCAGGTGGCGCACCGCATCATCCATTGATTCAGTCACCTGCCCCGCCGCCTCCCGCTGGCGCAGAATGCGAATGCGCTGCTGGTCTTCGGCGATGTTGATAAGCTGGAAATAATTACTGAAGGCCTTAATCAGAACGCGCCGTGACTCGAGGCTGAGGCGCCCAATGGTTTCTGTCAGGCGGTGGGTGGCACCCGGCTCATTGTTTCGTCGCTCCCGCGCCATCGCCCGGATTTGCTCCACCAGGTCAAAGGCAATATCGCCATGCTGTTCGCGGATAATTTGTCCCAGCAAGTTGCCCAACAGCCGAATGTCGGCACTCAGGGAGTTGGTTGTTTCTTTCGGCTTTTCGGCAGATGTCATGATGGTGTCCCGTTGCGTAACCATGAGCGGCATTATCATTTTAGCGCCTCCTATTGTACAAGACCGAAGCGCTTTTGCCGAATGGGAGTTCCACGCGAATTTGCGCGTGACAGCCTGCCCGCAGGATGCTATGATCGGGCGGGAAATGAAAGGAAAGTGCTGAGTCTTGGGTGCTGAGATGCATGTGAAAACACTGGAAAGGTCAACGTGCTGACGACATCGGTATCCCCTAAATGGCTCTTGTTCGCGTTGCGCGGGGTGCGCTGGCTGATTCGTGCCCTACTGCGGAGTCTGCGGTGGGGGGTACTGCTAGCGATGATGTTGGGGTTACTGCGCTATTCGACATTGCCTTTGTGGGAACCCTGGGCGGCGGTGGCGGTGCTGGCGAAGGACTACCAGTTTGATTATGTCAGCTGGGAACTGGACGCGCTGGCGAGGAAGGTGAACCAGACGCTCTACGGGCTTCACCCCTTCATGGCGGAGGCCGAACAGGTACAGACCGTCCGCGACTACATGGCTGACCTGGGACGGGCGCAGGCGTTAGAGGCTGACATTAACCGCCAGTACGCCGACCCCGCTGTGAGCGACCCGGTGACCACCACCGCAGAAGCACGGGCGGAGCGTGATGGGCTGCGGGAGTCATTGCGGGAACGCCAGTCGTTGGTAGAGGCTATCCTGGAAGGGCAGATTGCGACCATCCTGGTTGAGGAGGGTTTTGGCTGGGGCGGGCAACTGCTCCCGCCGATTGCGGCGCGTTTCACCCGCGTGCCGAACCTGTTGATTGTCTCGCCCAGAGATCAGATTCGCTTCGATATTTCGATCAACCTTGACCCGATGCCGGTGGACGCCATCACCGAACTGGAAGACACGATAGATGAACAGCAGGATGTCTCCTCACTGATTGTCCCGCTGGGGGGCATCGCGCTCTATCCGTCCATGGTGCTGGAAACAGCGTCTATCCCCTTCGCGCTGGAAACCGTCGCCCACGAGTGGCTGCACCATTACCTGTTCTTCTATCCGCTGGGGCTGGCGTATTTCGACGCCGAGGCGTTCGCGGGGGAGGCGCGGATTATCAACGAGACGGCGGCCAATATTTTCGGCAAAGCAGTGGGGCGCATGGCGCTGGGGCGCTATTATCCCGATCTGCTCCCCCCACCCGCCCCACCGAGTACCGGGGAGGCCGCGCCAACACCCGCCGAGCCACCTGCCTTCGACTTTGGCAAGGAGATGGACACTACGCGGCGGGGGGTGGATGCGCTGTTAGCGGAGGGAAAGGTAGATGAGGCGGAAGCCTACATGGAAGCGCGGCGGGAAGATTTCGCGGCCAATGGCTACCTGATCCGCAAGCTGAACCAGGCATATTTCGCATTCTACGGGGGGTATCAGTCAGGGGCGCCGGGGGCGGGCGGGGAAGACCCCATCGGCCCGGCAGTACGGTCAGTTTACGACGCGAGTCCGTCGCTCTACGACTGGATTACCGTGATGCGGGTAATTACGACACGGGAGGCGTTGCTGAGGGCAGCGGGTGGGTAGCCTCTGGTTTTTGCCGCATCAGCGATTATTGCAGCAATTGCCGCAAGATGGCTTATTCTGAGGGGAAAATCGGGGTGTGCGGGCTGCTGCAAAACGGTGAGGATTGCTGCAAAATGGCGTGCGCTGCTGCAAAACAGGTATGAGTCCTGAGCGATACAATTGGGCGTGGGGGGTGGTGTGGGTCGTCATAAGATTACGATAGCACAAAATCAGCGCGATATGGTAAACATTTGTGAGAACATTTGTTCAGTATTCGCTGGCTGGCAGAAAACCTATAACTTCAAATCATCCAGGTCTGATGCCGCCTCTAAAATGTGTTGCATGTGGTATTCCAGCATGTCAAACGTTTCTTCAAGTTTGTCAGCCTCGTCAAATTTTCCGGATTTTGATGCTGAGTTCATGAATATACGTAAATCCTCCATCCATTCAAGGTAAATTGAAACAACAAGAAGATTGATTTGCAGATCAGCATCAGCATCGTTCGTCCTGTTATAGATATTGTCTCTATAATATTGCGACAAGTTCCGCCATTCGTTGAGGAAACTATCCAATATAGCTAAATCCAGTTTTGGCTCTCTCCGCTCTTTTTGTTGTAGGAGCAATATCTTCGAAAGTTGCAACGACAACTCTCGTATTCTTCGTTCGATTGCTGCTCTAGTCATCTCAGCCATCGACATTCCATATTATCATCTTATTGTTAAGGCTATTATCCGCGCTAACAATATACCGACCCAGGGAGCTAAATCTGTATTGAAAAACTGGGCCATTATGAGCTGACAATGTTCGGAGTACTGAACCATCATGGTCGGCAATATTAATATTCCCCAGATAGTCAGTAAAAATCATAATACCGGAAACTGGACTTACATCTGGAATCCACAGCATTTCCTCTTGGGATATTGCTTCTGTCAAAAGCATGTAGCCGTCACGCGTGGGTGTTTCAAAGTTGAAGCGCAACAGTGAATCTGGGCTTGTATTAGTGTAAATAAGGATATTTGAATCGTATAGATCAATTCTTGCCCACCCAACCTGTTCAATTTCCTCTATCACCTCCTCGTTTTCTCTGTCCAAAATGAAGAATTGTGGAGTCGGTGGGTCTACGACGATAAATTCCCCACTCGGCGATATATATACAAAAGTGCTCAAATCTGACGAGGAAATCGGGGGAATCACAATTTCCTGTTGCAATACAAATTCGTTCGTATCCCAAATATAGACTTGGCTAGAAGTGACAGCGACGAGCAAATTGAGGAAAACATTGACATCAATATCTAATATCGCCTCATCTATGTTAGTCAATTCAATAACCTGCATCTCAGATGTGTTGATGTCCCATATCTCAAGTATTCCATCGCTACTCATAGAAACGATTCTATCTTGTGAGAGGAACTCAACGTTCTCATTGCTTGTGAAAGGAATGGCATATATCTGAAATTCGCTGTTTACATCGACAATGCATGTACCTTGACCAGCCACAACACCAATCCATCTGTCATCAGGTGAAACTACCAACGCCACCGGGACAGTCCAGAATTCGGTGTCAAATACATCCGATATATCTAGTGAGTAGAATATCTGAAGTTTATCTAGATTATGAGCATCAATTACGCTCCGGTCACCGCTGGATTGAGAAATCGCGTAATGACTAAGAGAAAGAAAAACCACGATTGTAGCGAGTGACCTTGCTATTAGATGTCGGCAATTTGTCATTTTGATCTTATCTCGACAACTAATGAGCGATACACTACAGCGTTCCTTCTGAAACACGTCAGCCACAGCTAATCCTGCCGGGCATCCCCCTACCCCTTCGTCCACTGGCGGGTGGTTTCGTCGTAGCTCCAGCCCTGCGGGATTTCCGGCTGGCAGGAGGGGGGAAGGATGGCGGTATCGCTCCCCTCAAACACGATTTCGACCTGCGCCCCGGTGAGCAGGCTCACGAAGTTACCCAGCACCATGCGCGCCTCGCGTTCAGCGCGGGCGGTGATCTCGCCTTCGAGCGAGTCGTCGCGGAACTCGACCAGCGCCCCGAAATTCGCCAGCAACCGCGCTTCGTCCCAGTCCACCGCGCAGGCCGTCGTGGAGCGGTCATACTGGCGGATGAAGTCCACCCGGCAGCTTGTCAGTTGGGCGGCAGGGAGTCGCAGGCGGTAAGTGTTGGTCAGCACATCATACTGGATGTTGTCCTCGGTGATATTAGAGAGGTCTATCCCGGCCTCCACCGTCCCCTGGGCGACGTGGTTGGCGGAAAAACCGCAGGCGTTCAACGCGCCCTGCTGGATGCCGACCAGAATATCGGCTTTGGCAAGCTGGGCGCTGATACTCACCAACTGCCCCATCGGCTGGATGCCGGTGATAATCGTCTGAGTGGTAATCACCTGGGCGCTCTGGGGCTGTGGGTTGAAGATATCCCGTATCCCGCCGATGATACCGTTTACCGTCAGCGTGCCCGCCAGGATGAGAACGACAATCGGCAGGACGAGCAGCGCCAGACAACCAAACGCCCCGGCGATCCCCCAGCCGCAGCCCGAACAGCCGGGTCGCTGTTCGGCGTAACCACTGTTGGCAGACTGGATAGGCGCGGGGGGCTGTGGATAGTTGTATTGTACCGGGGGCTGCTGATCCTGTGCCATGTGGGTCACTTTCCTTGTGTAATGGGTCAGAGCGAAGGTGCTGAATTCTTTCCTAACGCAACGCTATCCTAGCGAAAAACAAAGGGAAACACAATAACAAGGCGGCCTAATCCGCCCCTCATCAGTATACGTTATAGTGGATAGAAACGTTGCAGGATAACAAGGGGATGAACGGTGCAGGTCACACTCGTGTATGACGGCCAATGCGTACTGTGCCAGCAGAGCAAACGGCTGATCCTGGCGCTGGATTGGTTCAAACGGACGGCCTTCGTGGATGTGCATGACCGTGAAGCGGTGAATGCCTGCTGCCCTGGGCTGGACTTCGCCGCCGCGATGGGGCAAATGCACCTGATTACGCCCGATGGCGAACTGGCAGGCGGTTTTCTGGCCGTGCGACGTGTGCTGAAAGAACTGCCGCTGGGGTATCCGGCCTGGCTGCTGCTGCACCTGCCGGGTATGGCGTGGGTTGGCGAACGAGCGTATGGTTGGGTGGCCCGCCACCGCTACCGGATTAACCGGTTGTTTGGCGCGGCGGTCTGTGAGGGGGATACCTGCCGCACATCATCCTGACGCATCGTGGAACTAAATGCTGAACTCAGGCGTCTTAGAAACAACAGCGATGAAAACTAACGGAGGTTCAGCATGAAGCGCTTACTCTATTTCGTCCCGTTCTTCTTATTACTCCTGGCGCTGCCCGTCCAGGCGCAGGTGGACTGCCCTGTGCCGCCACCCTGCCCACCCGGCTCCGTCTGTCCCCCGGTGCCAGTCTGCCCCCCGCCCATTGTTCCCGGTGTATTTACCAACCCGGAATGGCTGAAGATTGACTACCACCGCGTCACCGTGACCATCGAAAACCAGATCGCCACGACGCAGGTTGACCTGGAGTTCGTCAACGAGGGCAACGGCCTGGCGGAAGGCACGTTCATTTTCCCACTGCCGGCGGAAGCCTCGGTAGACCAGCTCACCATGTATATCAACGGCCAGCCGATTGAAGCCAAAATCCTGCGGGCGGACGAAGCGCGCGGCATCTACAACGAAATCGTGCGCCAGTACCGCGACCCGGCGCTGCTGGAATACATCGGCTCGAACGCGATCCAGGCCAACGTGTTCCCCATCCCGCCCGGCGAGTCGCGCCGTATCCAGATCAGTTACGGGCAGGTGCTGGAAGTCGAAAACGGGCTGATCCACTATGTGTATCCGTTGAAAGTGACGAACCTGCTCACGCCACGCCCGGTTGAGGAACTCAGCATCAGCGTGAACGCCCGCAGCAACGACCCGATCAGCAATATCTACTCGCCCAGCCACCCGGTAGCGATCAGCCGCGACGACGCCAACAACACCTTCCGCGTCGGCTTCGAGTCGGGCCAGTATGTGCCGGGCGACGACTTCAGCCTGTACTACGGCATCGCCAATGAAAACATCAACGTCAACCTGATTACCTACCGTGAAAGCGCCAATGAAGACGGCTTCTTCATGCTGCTGGTGCAGCCGCCGGTCACCACGCCGGACGATCAGGTAATCCCGAAAGATGTCATTATCGTGCTGGATCAATCCGGCAGTATGTTTGGCGACAAATGGGATCAGGCCCGCGCTGCCGCCGAATACGTGCTGGAACACCTGAACCCGGAAGACCGCTTCAACATGGTTCTGTTCAGCACCGGCTGGCGCACCTACAGCACCCTGATGGAATCCCCGGCGCAGGTGCGCGGCGCGGTAGATTGGATTCGCGGCCAGGAAGCCATCGGCGGCACGGACATCAACGGCGCGCTGACATCGGCAATGGAAATGGCCGACCCGGAACGCCCGACGACCATCCTGTTTTTGACGGATGGGCTGGCAACTGAAGGCGAAGTGGAAACGGATGCCATCCTCAAGAATCTGGAAAACGCTGCCGCCCCCAATGTCCGTATTTTCACCTTTGGCGTGGGCGATGACGTGGATACCTTCCTGCTGGATGCGATTGTACGCGACCATCGCGGCACGGGTTCGTATGTGCGCCCAAGCGAACGTATTGATGAGGAAGTCGCCGGGCTTTACAACAAGATCAGCGCGCCGGTGCTGACCGATGTCTCGCTCGATTTGGGTGGCATCGTGGTCGAAGATATGTATCCCGCTCAACTGCCCGACCTGTTTGCCGGAACACAGCTCACGCTGGTGGGACGCTACCGGGGCAGCCTGGAAAACGCGACTATCACGCTGCGCGGCAAAGTCAACGGCGGTGACCAGACCTTCACTTATAGCAACCTGTCGTTCTCAGGTCGGGCAGGCGGCGACGCTTTCATCGCCCGGCTGTGGGCGACCCGCCGCATCGGGGACTTGCTCAACACGATCCGTCTGAACGGGGAAAATCCGGAACTGGTGGACAGTGTGGTACGGTTGAGCGTGCGCTACGGTATCATCACACCCTATACCAGCTTCCTGATCGAAGAAGATGACATCCTGACACAGCAGGGACGTGCCAATGCCGCCAACACCTTCCGTCAAGAGGCTGAGGCGCTTTCGACCACCAGCAGCGGCGCAGGCGCAGTTGAGGCCGCCGATGCCGCCGCCGGGTTCGCCAACGCCCAAGCGCCAGCCCCGGCCATGACCCAGACTCCGCTGGGCACCCTGGCACCAGCAGGTAAAGATGGCGAAGGCACTGTCAGCGAATACGGCCAGACTGTGAATCCGATCCAGACCGTGAACAGCAAGACGTTCATCCTGCAAAATGGCGTGTGGACGGATACCACCTTTGAGCCGGATACCATGCAGACTCAGCCGGTCGTCTTCCTGAGCGATGCCTACTTCGCGCTGCTCGACAGTGTGCCGGAACTAGGCGACTACTTCGCCCTGGGTGAGCGCGTTATTGTGGTGTGGGACGGCGTGGCCTATGAGGTCGTGAGCGAGTAACCCGACTCGAACCCGTTTTCAAGCCCCTTTCCGCCCGGAGAGGGGCTTTTTGTTGTCGGGCATCTATGTGCTGAGGATATCTACCTTGACCAGTGGGCTGGCTGCTACCCATTCGTCCAGTTCATCACCATGATCGGGCATCCTCGCCAGAATTGCGGCCAGCACACGCCGCCGTTCGTCTTCATCCAGCACCGGGGTGGCCCGCGCGGGAAGGTCGGCAGTCACACTTTGCGTGAGATGGAAAGTGAAGTCGGGACTCGCCAGCAAATTTTCGTACCAGTGGCGGCGTTTGCCTGGCGAGCCGGTGATATACAGTACCCCGGCTACGTTGTGGAAGAAGATTTCGATGCGGCGTGGCTGTCCGCTTATCCGCCCGATCGTGGTAATATCAATTAATCGTTCGGCGGCTAATGCCTGCTGAATTTGTACCTTCTGTGTCGTATTCATGGTTTTCTAATCTGATAGCCTTTACAGTCTGTGTAAGTATTGTATAGTTATTGTATAGAGCAAGAGAGATGCAGAAAGTGTACCATGTCCCAAAATGCTATCGCAATTATCACTGACAGCACCTGCGATCTGCCAGACGACAGGATCGCTCAGTATGGTTTCCAGGTCGTGCCCATGCAGCTTATCTGGGGGTCGCAACTGCTGCGCGACCGGGTGGACATCCAAGCGGACGCCTTCTACCAGCGCCTTGTCAGCGACTCAGCCTACCCCACGACGTCACAGCCCACCCCAGCGGACTTTGTGGCCGCGATCCAGCAAGCACAGACCAGCGGCGCAACGGAAGCGATTATCTTCACAATCAGCGGACAGATGAGCAATACCTACAATTCAGCCCGGCTGGCGGGTGAGATGGTGGACTTTCCGGTAACGATTGTGGACTCTAAAGCCAATTCGATGAGCCTCGGCTGGCAGCTCATGGCCGCCGCCCGCGTTCGTGACGGCGGAGGCAGCGCTGCGGACATGCTGGCTGCTGCCGAACGGGTACGCGCCAACACCGTCACGCTGCTCTATGTGGATACGCTTGAATATCTGCAAAAAGGCGGGCGAATCAGCCTGGCGGCTCGCTGGGTCGGGACGATTCTGGACCTCAAGCCGCTGCTGCACGTTGACCATCAAACCGGCAAAATCGAACCCAATTCCCGCGCCCGTACCCGGGGACAAGCGCTGGACAAGATGTATACAACTTTTTTCAGCCAGCTTGATACCGACCAGCCCTTACATGTCGCCGTGATGCACGGCAATGTACCCGCACTGGCCCGCGAAGTGGCTGACCGCATCCAACAGGAATACCAACCGGTGGAAATGGTGACAGCCCTCACGTCACCGGTGATGGGTGTCCATACCGGGCCGGGAGCACTGGCACTGTGCGGGTACGCGGGGAACTTCTAGAGTACCGCGGTTAATCCGGCCTGTCAGCGGAAGGGGACACTGCATCCGGTGTGGAGGCGCTGCCCTCTTCGGTCTTTGCTTCTGCCAGAGGTGTATTCGTAGGGACAGGCGGCTTCCCATCCGGGGAAGCACCATGTTCTGGCTTTGGCAGCGGTACATTCAGAGCCGGGGACGCAGCCGACAGCCGATCCGAGTCGGATGATTTGGGTATAAATAAGGGACTCATCTGACCCGGCACGCCCGCCGGTTCAGGTGTGTCCAGCGTTTTCGGTTTTGCGGCCTTCGTTTCTGCCGCCGCCGGTGACGCCACGCGGGAGGAAAATCTTTCAAACAATGTCACCAGGTCAGCGATGGGCAGCGGTTTGGCGATATACTCGTCACATCCGGCAGCCAGGCAGCGTTCACGATCACCAACCATTGCGTAGGCTGTCACCGCAATAATGGGCAGTTTATGCCCGTCAGCCCGGAGTCTACGCACCACGTCTAACCCGGTCAAGGAGCCGGGTAGTTGAATATCCATCAGCACAATGTCCGGTTGGTCACGTTCAAAGTTCTCTAACGCCGTTGTGCCATTCATATAAGTGACCACATCGTGCTTACCAATTCGCGCCACGCGTTCCACCAGGGAAAGATTAGCCGGGTTATCTTCTACATACAAGATGCGCACGATCAACCCCTCTCTTCCTGCTTAGCCGGATTCAAAACCAGCAAAGGGCGCGGTCTGGTATCTAATCCTTCCGGATAACGCGGCAGCCACACATGAAACGTACTCCCTTTGCCCACTTCACTCTCCACCCAGATACGCCCATCCATTAAATTCAGCAACTGGCGCGAAATCGCCAACCCCAGGCCAGCGCCTGAACGCGGGTCGCGTCCAATCGATTCTGCCTGCTTGAACTCCTCAAAAATCAAGGCGTGATTCTTGGAGTCAATACCGCTACCAGTATCCTTGACGCTCAAGCGCACGCCTTCGCCATCGGCACGCCCAAGCAAGGTGATCGAACCGGTCTCGGTGAACTTAGCCGCGTTGCTAAACAGATTAAGCAGCACCTGGCGCACCCGGCTTTCATCAGCCAGCAAATCAGGTAGGTCAGCGGCCAGGTCTGTCTCCAGGCGGATAGGTTTGTTCCCTATCAATCCGGCTGCGGTAGAGAGTACCATATCAGCCACCGGCTGAATGCGTACACGTTCAGAGCGAATATCCAGCTTACCAGCATCCACCCTGGAAATATCCAGAATGTCGTTAATCAAACTGAGGAGCTGCCGTCCACTGGTATGAATCTGTCCCAGGTCGCTCTGGTAGGCATCGGGCAACGACACGCCATCATACATGGACGGAAAACTCAGCATGGTTTCGCTGAAGCCAATGATAGCATTGAGCGGAGTCCGCAGTTCATGGCTCATATTGGCAAGGAACTGACCGCGATAGTGCTTGGCTTCCTCCGCAGCGGCACGAGCAAACTCAAGCTGCTGGTTTGTTTCCTGAAGCTGCTCAGAAAGCGCCTGGGTACGCAGCAGAGTGCGCTCCAGCAGCTGCCGGTTATCAAAAAGCGCCTGGGTCGTCTTCCGCTCTTTCTGGTAATTTTGCAGCGCCCATTCCGTAACAGCGAAAAGCTCCCCGCTGCTTTGTGCCGCCAGCAAGGCGCTCAAAAATGTCAGCAGGATGGCAAAGACCTGGTGGGTCCCCAGGGAGTCAAAATTACCCCGCCCGATAAATGGCGCAAAAATGATAGTCAGCGTGGTAATTATCGCCAGGATGAATGTATTCGATGGCGCGACCAGCAGGCCGACGATGAACACGATTACCGGGAATACAAAGGGCATGAGCTGCGAAACAACAGCGTCTCCGCTGCCAAGCGCGATGCCAACCGCAGCAATAGTGCCAAGCGCATACGACCAGACTGCAAAGTAGAATTTTTCACGCGCGAGGAAGAGCCGCGCTCCCAGACAGCCTGCTGATGCGCTCAGAATTACCATCATCCAGCCCGCAACATTGTACTTTTGCAGCGTCCCAATACTGAACAGAATCCAGAAGGCGACGAAACACCCTATCAGGGTCACTTTCCAGAGCGTATCGAGCCGGTCGGTTCGAACTTCGTTGGCAAAGTCCTGATTGGTAGGGATATTTGGGGTACTCATGGTCATGGTACATTCCCAATTCAAAATAGATTGTAATTAAAAATTATTATACACACGCTTGCTGTAATAAGGCGTAAGATTTGATTGCATTTTTCTAACAAACCGATATTGGCCGCCGTTTGACCTGCTTTCGGGACGATTATCACCCCCCAATCATTAGGGGGGCGATGAACCTAAAAGCGTGTTATCATGACAGTGTGTTTATTAGATCAGCCTGATTATATATTTAGCTTTGTCTAATCAGTTTGCTTTCTGAACCGCTGCCAACCTGGCAGCTCTACTTTATATTGATTTAAGGGGTGCACTATGCGTTCCTCACCAGATATTGTGATCCATACCGAGAGGTTGACCAAGCGCTACAGCAAATTGCTGGCACTGGATAACCTGAATCTGGACGTACAGCGCGGTGAAATCTTCGGCTACCTGGGGCCGAACGGCGCGGGTAAAACCACAACGATCCGACTGCTACTCGACTTTATCCGTCCAACTAGCGGAAAATCCATCGTGCTGGGGCTAGATGCCCAGGCACAGAGCGTGACACTCCACCAACATATCGGCAATCTGCCGGGCGAACTATCCCTATGGAACCACATGACCGGATGGGAAGTCGTCCGCTACCTGGGCGGGCTGCGGGATGGTGTGGATGAGCGCTATGTAAGCGAACTGGCCGACCGGTTGGAAATGGACATGACGCGCAAAGTCAAAGCCTGTTCTTCCGGCATGAAACGCAAGTTGGGACTGATTCAGGCACTCATGCACAAGCCCGACCTGCTCATCCTGGATGAGCCAACCAACGGCCTCGACCCGCTGGTGCAGCAGACGTTCCACAAGCTGATGCGCGAGGTTGCGGCGGAAGGTCGAACTGTGTTTATGTCATCCCACAATTTACCGGAAGTGGAGGCCACCTGTGACCGGGTGGGCATCCTGCGGGAAGGACGACTGCGGGCTGTCGAGCGGATCAGCGACCTGAAGCAGGTGCGCTTCCGCTGGATGACTCTGCGGGTTGCAGGTCAAGCTGACCCGACCCGGTTTGCAACTCTGCCGGGTGTTTCCGACGTCACGCACCACAATGGCACAATTCGCTTTCGCGTCACTGGCGAGCTTGACCCGGTGATTAAGGCCGCCGCCCAGCATCATGTTCTAGACATGGCCTATGAAGAACCCACTCTGGAAGAAATCTTCCTGGAATACTACGGGGAGGAGAAATCATCATGAACAATCCGGGTATCATCTTCAAACGCACGTTATGGGATTCGCGCATGGGAATCATCGGCTGGGGGGTTGGCGTCGGGCTAATCACGCTGCTGATTGTTGTCTTGTTTCCAACCATTACACAGATTAAGGGCTTTGCGGAAATGCTGGAAAGCCCGATTTACAAAGCCTTCCTGGGAGAAGCAGCAGACGCCGCCGCCTTCCTGACGCCCGAAGGATTCCTCGCGGTTTATGTGGTCGCCTTCACCCCACTCTACCTGGCGATTTACCTGGTCATGCTGGGGCTGAATGTCACCGCCGGGGAAGAAGAGCGCGGCACGATTGATCTGCTGATGAGTACGCCTATCCCACGCTGGCAGGTCATTGTGGAGAAGTTTCTGGCAATCGTCGTTATCACGCTGCTGATTCTGGCGATTAACTTCGCGCTGGGACTGGCCGGCCTGCTCATCACCCCGGACATGACCGTTTCTCCGATACGGTTGGCCGAAGGTTCGCTGGCGATGCTGCCGGTTTCGGTACTGATGGCGGCCTTGGCGATGCTACTGGCAACCGTCACCCGTTCGCGTGGGCTGGCTGGTGGGTTAACCGGCGCGGTTATCATCGCATCGTACATGATTACCACCCTCTCAGAAGTCGCTACCGAAGCCCTTGGCCCGGTGAAGCCACTCTCGTTCTTCACCTACCATCACAGCGTCCAGATCATGCGTGAGGGCATCCTGTGGGGGGACTTCCTGCTGCTCTCAACAATCACCGTAGTCATGGTAGGACTGGCGTTATTCTTCTTCCAGCGACGGGACTTAGCCGTGTAAGTTGCGAGCAAATGAAGGCACATTTCGGATCACGACAAGGGGCTTCACTGCGGCCCCTTGTCCGCTGTTTGCCTGCTTCACACTGCCACACCAGCGCCACGATGCGTTATAATCCTCACCGGTGTTGGATAACCTTTAGAAGAATGACAAGGAACACACATGACGACTATCTTCCCGCGTGCAAGTGGCATTTTACTGCATCCTACCTCTTTGCCAGGGCGCTATGGGATCGGCGACCTCGGCGAGTCGGCCTTCACTTTTGTGGACTGGCTGGCGGAAACCGGGCAATCCTACTGGCAGGTACTCCCGCTGGGGCCGACCAGCTACGGCGACTCGCCCTACCAGACCCTTTCGGCTTTTGCCGGGAATACGCTGCTTATCAGCCTGGACAAGCTGGTCGAAGCCGGTTGGCTGGCGGCAGACGAACTGAAAGATGTACCGGACTTTCCCGTCTACTCGGTGGATTTTGGCCCGGTCATTGATTACCACCAAACTTTGCTGGCAAAAGCCTACCAGGGCTTTAAGACACGTGCCACCGAGAGTGAACAGGCTGCATTTACAGGCTGGTGTCAGGCAAACGCAGGCTGGTTGGACGATTATGCCCTGTTTGTCGCCCTCAAGACGGTATATGGTGGCCGACCCTGGACTGAATGGCCTGCCAGTGAAGGGCTGCGCGACCCCAAAGCGCTGGATGCGGCGCGAGCTAAAAATGCCGGGGCGATAGACGAACGCCGCTTCTTACAGTGGCAGTTCGCCGTGCAGTGGTCAGCGGTCAAGACCTATGCCAATAACAAGGGAATCCGTTTGATCGGGGACATCCCGATTTTTATTGCGCACGATAGCAGTGATGTATGGGCTAACCGCGATCTGTTCTACCTGGATGAGAAAGGGATGCCAACGGTTGTGGCCGGTGTGCCCCCTGATTACTTCAGCGTAACCGGGCAGCGATGGGGCAACCCACTCTATAGATGGGACAAGCTCAAGGCAAGCGGCTACCGCTGGTGGCTGGCACGTATTAAAGCGGTACTGGAACAGGTGGATATCGCCCGTATTGACCACTTCCGGGGATTCGCGGGCTACTGGGAAATCCCAGCGAGCGAACCTACAGCGGTGATCGGCCAGTGGGTAGATGGGCCGGGAGCGGACTTCTTCCAGGTCATGCAGGATGAACTCGGCAAACTGCCGATTATCGCGGAAGATCTGGGCGTGATTACGCCGGAAGTTGTCGCGCTGCGCGACCAGTTTGAGCTGCCGGGAATGCGGATTCTGCAATTCGCCTGGGGCGGGGCGGCCAAAGAGAATCACTTCCTGCCACATAACTATATTCAGAACTGCGTGGTCTATACCGGCACGCATGATAACAATACGACGCTCGGCTGGTACCTGGGGGGCGAGGCGGACGAAGTCAGTACGCGCTACCTGACCGAGTATGTGGGGCACAGCATCGAGGAGCCGCACTGGGACATGATCCGGTTGGGTATGATGTCGGTGGCAAATACGTTTGTGATGCCGCTGCAGGACGTGTTCGGCTTTGGCGAGGATACGCGCATGAACACGCCCGGCAAGGAGTCCGGCAATTGGGGCTGGCGCGTAGGCGCAGAGTGGTTCGAGAATGACGCCCGCCACCGGCTGGCGCACATGACGCGCATTTTCGCCCGCTGGCCGGAGGGGTAACCTCTATGCCCCCCATTCGCCTCCTCGAAATCGGCGGCACGCACTATGAAATGGGCTACCACCATGGTCTGGCGTATGCCGATTCAATCCGCGAGTTTACCGCCGAACGGCTGCGGTTGGCGGGAGACCCGCTGTGGACAGGGCAGAGTCGTTCCCAGGCGGATATCCTGGCGCTGGGTGACGCCTGTCTGGCGGCGCACCAGGATTATGCCCCCGATCTGATGGAGGAACTGCGCGGGACGGCGGATGCCACCGGTCTGAGCCAGACGGAACTCGTCATCATGAACGGGTTCACCGACTTTGCCGATGTCATCGCCCGGCCTGACCACCCCTCGCCCCATGACGCTGACAACTGCACGGCGTTCATTGTCCCCAACGGCGCGGGCGGGCAAGGGTTGATCGGGCAGACATGGGATATGCACTACAGCGCGACGCCTTATGTGGTTCTCTTACGAGGGCGTCCGGCGGGTAAACCGGCATTTCTGGTTTTCACGATTACGGGCTGTGTGGGCATGATCGGTATGAACGATGCCGGAATTGCGGTAGGAATCAACGACATCATGGCGAACGATGGCCGCCCCGGTGTGACGTGGCCGTTCGTGGTGCGCCGGATGCTGGAACAATCGACGCTCGATGACGCCCTGGCCTGCCTTCTGGATGCGCCGCTGGCCGGGGCGCATAACTATGTGCTGGCGGACAGCGCCGGGCGTGGCTACAACGTGGAGGCCATGCCGAGCCACCGCGAGGTAACGGCGGTCAACGGGAATCCGTTCGTCCACACCAACCACTGTTTACATGCGGCGACACTGCCGTTCGCCCGGCCTCGCCTGGATTATGCCCAGGAGAATTCCGAATCGCGGCTGGAACGCGCTCATGAACTACTTAACGGTGGGGCGGTAACGGTGGATGACCTGATGGCGCTCACCCGTGACCGAGGGGCGCTGAACGGGATTTGTACGGTGGTGAATGCCCCCTGGGAGGTCGAGACCTGTGGCGCGGCGATTATGCGCCCGGCGACCCGCGAGTTCTGGGCGGTATGGGGGCTGCCCACCGAGAACGCCTACGAGCGGTTTGTGGTGTAAAAAAGCCTGACAATTATTGGCGGGATGGCATTCAATTAAAGGGTCATCCCGCACTTGGGGTTCTGTATACTTTAATCCTGGTTAGATTGTAAGTAACTTACCACTTCCGTAATTATACCCTCTAGAAGATTCTCTAGAGAAATCAGATTGTCTTCTGCCTTTTCACGGTCTTCAGTGCTTAAATCCGGATTGCAGATTAATTTTCTTAGTATCCGAGTATGGTCAAGATACTCCTTCAAAACCTCTACCCCGATTACAGAATCATCGGCATTCTCTGTATAGTAGTCCACTAGTTTCTGCCATGCCTGCTGAAATGTCTGGAATGACTCACTTTCAAGCCATTTAGCATTGACTAACGATACATCTACCGCCCATCCCTTTTGAATAATATCCTGTTCGAGACGCTCGCGATTTAGAGTATTTTCGGCCATTCTGTTTACCTTGCGTCACCTCTCGTACAAAGGTGAAACGCCCAATATTACGCGGGCGGTTCGGGGTTGCTGGCCGGTTGGTAGCGCACCGAGACGCGCTCAACACGCAGGCCGTCCACCGCCTCGGCGCGAAAGGTGACATTGTTGATCGTGACTGCGCCGCCGACCTGGGGGGGCAGCGGCAGATTCGCCACCATCAGGCCGCCCACCGTATCTACTTCTTCGATGCGTTCATCGTTCCCTAAATCCACATATGGTTCAAGTTCGTCCAGTCGGGCCGCACCAAGCGCCATCAGATAGCCTGGCTCAATTATCGTGATACTGTCACGTTCGTTGATGTCGAACTCGTCGCGCACCTCCCCGACAACTTCTTCTAACAGGTCTTCCAGTGTGACGATGCCGGCTGTCCCGCCGTACTCGTCAATCACAATCGCCATATGAACGTGCCGCTGCTTGAGCATCGTCAGGAGTTTATCGGCGGGCAGGGTATCCGGCACGAACGGAACTTCGTGCAGCAGGTCACGCAAATCGTAGGGCGCGTTATCTACATGGTGGTGTACCATATCTTTGAGATGGACAATGCCCAGAATATGATCGAGATCGCTTTCATAAACCGGGAAGCGGCTGTGGCTGGACGTAAACATCTTTTCCAGCAAATCCGCCTTGCCAATCCCGATGGGTACGGCATCAATCCGGGAACGGGGTGTCATCATCTGCCCCACCTGCAAATCGGCGAAGCTAAAGATGTTGCGCAGCAGTTCTTCCTCGTCGGCCTCAATCAAGCCACCAACGACGCTATCCGAGATGATGAGTTCGAGTTCATCGGGCGTATGAAGGCGGTTGCCTTCTACCGGAGGCGGGACGCGCAAAAGCCACAACACGAGTAACCCAATTTTGTTGAGAATCGTGATTGCCAACGAAAAAAGCCGCTGCATGAGGAACATCGGTGTGGCTAAGGCAAAGACAACTCGCTCCGCACTTTGCAGCGCCAGCGACTTGGGCACCATTTCCCCGATGACGACATGCAGGTACGTGATGAGGCCGAGCGCGGTAAAAAACGAAATCGTGTGGACGAGTTCAGTGCTAAGATCGAACCAATCGTGTAATGGCGGCTCAATCAGGTGCGCGATCACCGGTTCGCCATACATACCTAATCCCAGGCTCGCCAGGGTAATGCCTAGCTGGGCTGAGGCGATATAACGATCAATCTGCGCAGGGTCACGCAGAATATACTGCACCCGTTTGGCGGTGGCGTGACCTTCCTCAGCTAGCTGCGTAATGCGTGTCGGGCGCACACCGATAATCGAAAATTCCGCCGCGACGAACATGCCGTTGAGCAAGATCAGCAGGAAAATGATCAGAATGTCAATCAGAATGTTCACGATTGCGCCTCGTCTTTAGGATGTGGTGGCACAATCGTCATGAGAATTTCCTGCACCGCCCGTTCGGTGACGACCTTCGCCTGAAAGCGCACGTCATCCAGCACGATTTCGTCGCCGGTGTGCGGTATTTCTCCGCGCTGCTTGAGGAAGAACCCACCGATACTGTAGGCGTCATCCGTTTCGATGGAAAGCCCGAAACGATCATTCAGGTAAGCTACCGAGACTTCCCCCCGCACACGGTAAGTATGTTCCCCGACTTTGCGTAATGGCGCAGTTTCGGACTCGTCAAATTCGTCCTGCACTTCACCGAACAGTTCTTCGAGTAAATCCTCCCGGGTAATCATCCCAAAAGTGCCGCTATACTCATCCAGGACAATCGCCAGGTAGGACTGTTTTTCGTTGAGTGTATTCCAGACATCATCCAGGAAAGCTGTTTCCGGGACAAAGACCACTTCACGCACAATCGAGCGAACATCGGTTGTCTCGCCTTTATAAGAGAGCTTGAACAGTTCTTTGAGGTGGATAAAGCCGGTGATGTGGTCAATGTCATCTTCGTAGATAGGGATGCGGGTATAGTCGGATTTCGCGGCCATCCGTAAAATATCGTCCGCCGGGGTGGAAACATCCGCTGCCACCATGCGGGTACGCGGGATGACAATTTCCCCGGCACGGAACTTGCCAAAGCGCAAGGCACTATCTAGGAGACGACGTTCTTCTTCGTCCAGCAGGCCGCCCTGGTGACTCTGGCGGATCAGGAACTTGATCTCTTCGGGCGAATGAACGTGTTTATGGCCTTCAGCATGGTGAATACCCAGCACTTTCATGATGAGTACCCCGCTGCCATTGAGCAGAATAATCAAGGGTTTAAGGATAACATCAGCAGACCAGCGCATGGGGATAGCCGTAAACAGCGCTGTCCCTTCAGGATAGCGCAGCGCCAGGGATTTTGGAACGAGTTCTCCCAGGACGACTTGCAGCGTCGTAAGCAGAAACAGCACCAGGGTAGCCGAAAGACCAGCGGCGGCAGTTTCGCCCACCAGATCGGATAGTGCCGGGGCGATGAGCGGCGCAATCTGCTGCTGGCCGTAGATACCCAGCACGACACTTGAAATCGTGATACCGACCTGGCTGGCAGCGATATAACTATCGAGCCTGTGTGAGTCTTCCAGGACCGGCAGGAGCATTTTTGCCAGTGTGCTGCCTTCATTAGCAAGTTGGGTGATGCGGGCTTTACGGGCGCTGACAGTGGCGAACTCCCCGGCGACATAGAGCGCGTTGACACCAATCATAAGCGCAGTGATGATAACCACCGTCACTAGCGTTATAAGCATGAAACTCCCCTATGCAACCGTGTGCGGATATTCAAACCTAGTGTATCACGCATCGGTGTCATGTAGAATTACTAGTTTGTGAAGGAAATTTCGGCAGGGCATACGATGAGCCTTGGGCGCAAATCATGAATCGAGGTGTGAATGCAGTTTCAAAAAGGCGACAGAATGTCATCATCCTCGCTTCAAAGTGGCTTACCTATACAGCAAATACGGCGCGGCCAGTGCCTTGAACTCGGCCTGAAACGTCTGCCAACCGTCTACAATGGCCGCCAACGGGTCGCCCGCGTCAATCATACGGCGCGTGTGCCGGTCTCCGATGAGGCGGTCAAAATGCTGCAAGCCGGCGGGGTGGTACTGCGGCAGCCAGGCGAAATCCGCCGGGTATAGACCATGAATCGCATGGATGACGGCCAGCCACGCCCGTACCGGACGATATGTGGCGGGGTCGGTGATATGTGCCTGCACGCCGCTACAGGTCTGCCCGACATACTTACTGGCACTCGGCTCAAACAAGTGTGGCCGAAAACGCACGCCAGGGAGATTCAGGCCGTTAAGTGCATCGGCCAGCGCCCCGCTGTCCAGATACGGTGCGCCAACTACCTCGAACGGCAGCGGCGTTCCCCGTCCCTCGGAAAGGGTCGTGCCTTCGATCAGACACGAACCAGGATAATGCTGCGCCGCTACAAAATGCGGCATATTGGGGGAAGGCGGCACGAACGCCCTGCCAGTATGTGACCAGTCCTGGTCACGCTGCCAGCCATCACACTCGTAAACTATCACATCCGCCCTATAGGGATTCCAACGGTCATTGATGAGAGTCGCCAGTTCACCAATTGTCATACCGTGCTGCACAGGAATCGGGAAACGCCCGACGAGCGACGCTAACTTCGGCTCCAACGCCCCGCCGTCCAGCGTCCCGCCCAGCGGATTCGGACGATCCAGCACCAGCACCGGCACGCCAACCTCGCCGCAGGCTTCCATAATATGGGTCAGCGTCCACAGAAACGTGTAGTAACGCACACCGACATCCTGAAGGTCGCACACCAGCAGGTCTATGCCATCCAGCATGGCTGCTGTCGGGCGAAAGGTTTCCCCGTACAGGCTGTAAACCGGCAAGCCGGTGCGCGGGTCGGTGGCCGTCTCCACTGCCATACCATCGGCGGCAGCCCCACCAAACCCGTGTTCCGGGCCGAACAGCGCGACGAGATTGACCGCATCCGCCATATGAAACACGCCATACGTCGTTACGAGATCACGGTTGACAGCACTTAAATTACTGAAGAGCGCGACTCGTTTACCCTTCAGCGGCGCGAAATGGTCATCAATCAGGCGATCAATCCCGAAGCGTATCATCATCACACCTCCACCGGCAGGCAGCCGTCCGGCACGAACAGGCCAACCAGCGCCTCACACGCCACCTGCTGCGACGGCAGGCTATCGCCCAGCGTACACAGCACCGTACCGCCTTCCAGCAGCGCGGCATCATAGGGGTTACGCAGCGCCAGCAAAACAACGGCGGCGTTTGTCTGCCCCAGCCTGTGCACCGCAGCGGTCTGCTTCGCATTAAGATGGGCGTTGCGGGTGGCGATCACCAGCACATCCGGTTTATATTCTGCCACAATCGCCACCTGCTCAGGTGTCGGACTGGCAGGTAGTGTCAGGGTTCTGGCGTGCGGCAAGTGGGCTTTCATGAATTTGTGCAGCGGGGTCTGCGCCTCAGATTCCTGAATCAGGCTGTCTACCGCCGGCGAGAATTCCACCACCAGCACCTGGCGAGAGTCTTCCGCTCGTAGTGGCAGCACCCCCGCCTGGGATCGGACAAGTGTCACAGCAGACCGCGCCGCTTCGTGCATCGTCCGCTGGTTGGCTTCAGTGTGAACCCGGGTAATATCCACCGCCGCCACAGGAAAACGGGCCTTCAGCGCCGCGATACGCTCATTCGCCGCGTTGACCAGCGCTTCCGGCACATCACCTCGTTTAACCGCCGCCAGCAGATGATCGTAGGCAGTCGCCTGCTTGCCGCGTGTGTGTGAGAACAGGATGATGTCAATTTCAGCATTCGCCGCCCGCACGACGGACTCCGACACGGCAAAATGATCGTCAATGGCCTTCATTTCCATACAATCGGTGCTGACAACGCCGTTAAAGCCCAACTCCCGGCGGATCAACCGGGTCACGATTTCTTTAGAGAGCGTCGCAGGGTACTCTGTGTCCAGTTCATTAAAAACGGTATGTGTCGTCATGATGGTCGCCAATCCACTGGCGATAGCCTCGCGGTACGGCAGCAGGTCAGTCGCCCGCAGTGCTTCCAGGCTGGTGTTCAGACGCGGCAGATGCAGATGGGTATCCAATGCCGTATCCCCCAGGCCGGGGAAATGTTTGGCACAGGCCGCGACACCGTTAACCTGGAAACCACGTACCGCTGCCGCCGCCAGCGCCGCCACCCGTTCCGGTTTACTGCCAAAGGAACGTGTTCCCACACTCGGATTAGCGGCATTGTAGGAAATATCTACCGTCGGGGCATACGTCCAGTTGATTCCCAGGGCGTGCATCTCCTGAGCCAACACGCCAGAAATTGACTCGGTGGCAGCCTCATTGTGGTCCCGGATGCTCGCCAACGCCATCGCCCCAGGGCTTTCCGTGAAGCCGTCACGCAGCCGGGCAACCGTGCCACCTTCCTGGTCAATGCCGATCAACAGCGGGTATTTGGATGCTTCATGGAGCTGCGTCGTGAGATCGGCAAGCTGCGCGGGTGAGTCAACATTGCGGGCGAACAGAATAATACCGCCCAACCGCCCTTCGCGCAGCCAATCCAGAATATATGCGGGCGCGGTCAGCCCATTAAAACCGGCCATCAGCATCTGACCAACACGATCCTCAATGCTTATCGTCATGTCCTCTTCTTTGCCTTTCAATGCCCATCAACCGGGCGCGGAATTTATAATGATCGCCGTTATAGGCCGACTCAACGTATTCTACAGGCTGGCCGGTTTCAATATAAGTGACACGGGTCATACTCAGAACCGGGCTGCCGGGGTTAAGGTGCAGGATTTCGGCTTCTTCCGGTGTCGCCAGCCGTGCTTCCAGCTCCTGGTCGGCATAAGTCAGTCGCAGATGATAATGGGTTTGCAGCACATCATAGAGCGATTGCCGGGAGAAATCGAAGCGATTGAGGATACCCTCGCACAAATCCGAGACGATATAGGCCGCCTCTAAAGCCAAGGGCTTTTCATTCGCCAGCCGCACCCGCTTGAGCATCACCAGAGAAATACCAACCGGAACCTGCAAGCGGCGGGCAATCTGCTCGGTGGAAAGCACCATCCCGGCTTCGATTACCCGGCTGCTGGGGCGCTGGCCGCGCTTCTCCATATCCTCAGAAAAACTGGTGAGCGCATCCAGTGTCTGGTCAATCGGCTCATCGCTGACAAATGTGCCCTTGCCCACCTGGGTATATAACTTGCCTTCCAGGACCAGTTCCTTGATCGCTTTCGAGACCGTCAGACGGCTGACACCAAACTGCTCAGAGAGGATGCGTTCCGAGGGTACACGGCTGTGGGTCGCCAGTTCGCCGGAGTGAATTTTGTACAGGATATACTCTTTGATTTGTTCGTAATATGGCTTTGAAGACTCAGCCTTTAGCATAACGCAACCCCCTTATTTCATCAGACGCCAGACCGCTGACGTACCGATAATCGGAACAAGACCCAGGCCGTTGGCATAGGTACTGTCACTAAACTCGCCGGCGTCTTTGGGTAGGAGCCACGCAGAACACCACCTGGTACGCGGACTAAAAAGCCCAGTTGCAGGAAAACCTGGAATACCTCACGCTTCATAGGCGACAAGCTGTCTTTCTCTCGTCAGCGGTGTACAGGCAATCTCCTGGCGGAATCCATCCGCCATCTCCAGCACCGGCACATCCTGATCGCAGACACCCGGCTGGTAGAATGGACAGCGTGGATGAAATGCACAACCCGGCGGAATCGCCGTCAGGCTGGGAATGTCCTCCGAACGAAGCAGCATCGGGCGTTTTCTGCGCGTGATATCCGGGTCAGCTTCCGGCACAGCGGAAAGCAGCGCCCGTGTATACGGGTGCGCCGGGTTCATAATAATGTCCTGAGTGCGCCCAATCTCAACGATACGTCCCAGGTACATCACCGCGATGCGTCCGTGCCAGGCGAAATATTTCGCCAGCGCCAGATCGTGCGTGATGAACACAATCGAAAGATCAAAGATATCGCGCAGGTTGTGGAGCATCTTCAGAATGCCAATGCGGATACTCACATCCACCATGCTCACAGCTTCGTCGGCGACAATCAATTTCGGATTTACGGTAAGGGCGCGGGCGATACTGACGCGCTGGCGCTGCCCACCACTCAACTGATGCGGGAACTTGTTCACGATGTCGCCTGGCGGCGTAAGGTCAACCAGTGTCAACAATTCCCAGATACGGCGGCGTAATTCATTGCGCCCATTCACCATCTTATGCCGCTTCAAGGGGAAACCAAGAATCTGCCCGATGGTATGGGTCGGGTTAAGTGAGGCGAACGGATCCTGATGCACAAGCTGCATCGAGCGCCGTATCCTGGACTGCTCTCTGGCGCTATAGTTCCCCATCGCCTGCCCGTTATAGAGAACCTGCCCTTCCGACTTATCGAGCAACCCAGCAACGATCTTGCCGGTAGTCGTTTTGCCGCAGCCGCTTTCTCCTACCAGACACAAAATGTCTTTAGGGAAGATAGACAGGTTGATATCCTGCAAAACCGGGATTTCCTGGCGATCTTTTTCAAACGAACGATAGACCTGATTCAGTTGAACGAGTGGCACCTGGCTCACGATGAAATCACCCTTTCCCGCTGTTCCCGCACCTTGACATGATGATGACAGGCCACCCCATGATTGCCATCAAAAACCTCGTATACGGGCGGCGTATGGGTACAGATGTCCGTCGCCAGTTTGCAGCGTTCATGGAATTTGCAGCCGGACGGCGGCTCAATTAAGTCGGGCGGCACACCAGGGATACTATGCAGTTCTTCCGCGCCGGTACTTAAGCGGGGGGCGGCATCCAGCAAGCTGAGGGTATAGGCATGGCGCGGGTGGTAGAACACTTCATTCACGGGGCCGTTTTCCACAAATTCACCGGCATACATCGTCACGATGGTATCCGCAATTTCCGCCGCCACCGCCAGGTCGTGGCTGACGAACATAATGCTGAAATTCAGTTCAGCACGCAGTTCTTTCAGCACCTCCAGAATTGAACGCTGCGTAAGAATATCCACCGCCGTTGTCGGCTCATCCATGATGACAATCTGCGGGCGCAGCAGCAGGCTCAAAGCCAGCAGCACACGCTGGCGCATCCCGCCGCTGAGTTCATGGGGGTAAGCACGATAGACACGCATCGGATCGAGCCGCACCTTCTCGAACAGATCGAGGGCGCGTTTCTTGGCGTCGGCGGCATTCATACCGTGTGCCCGTGCCGTATCCTGCACCATATCCACAATACGGATAACCGGGTTGAGCGAGTTCAACGCCCCCTGGAATACCATCGAAATCTCCGACCAGAGAAAGCGATTCATCTCTTTGTGCGAAAGCGCCAGGATGTCCGCCTGCTGGCCGGAACGATAGGTATACAGGATGCGCCCACTTTCAATGATAGCTGAGCGCGGTATCTGGCGGATGAGTGTCAGGTTGAGTGACGACTTGCCGCAGCCGCTTTCACCAATAACTGCCAGTGTCTCACCTTCATGTAATTGAAACGACACATTACTTACAGCACGCACCCGCCCGCGTTCGGCCAGGTAGCTCATGGTCAGGTCTTGAACATTGAGAACGACTTGTTCGGTATAACTCATGATGTCCCCTTGTCTTATAGACCGCTTCTCAAACGCGGGTTAAAGATTTCTTCAAGAGAGCGGGTGAACAGAATCAGCGAAAGCTGGAAGAGCGCAATCGCCATAATCGGTGCCAGCGCCATCATCACCGCATCCGGGTTATAGAATGCGCCACGACTCCGCGCATTCCAGATCATGATGCCCCAGTCCGGCTCACGCAGCGGCACCATGCCGAGGATGACCAGCCCCACCAGTGCATACATCGCACCGCGAATCGCAAAGATAAAATTGATCGCGATATAGCTAACCATATTCGGGAAGACTTCGCGCAAAATGATATGCGCCATACCCAGGTCAAGTGTGATCGCCGCCTCCACATAGTCGCGTGCCTTGAGGCTGAGTACCTGGGCGCGTACCGCCCGCATCAGCGCCGGCCAACTAAGGGCCGCCAGCAGCACCGCCAGCATGAAGTGGCTATCAAAATCGAGGATGCTCGCCAGTACCAACAGCAGCGGGAACTGCGGAATCGTCAGGATGAAATTCGATAACGCCGATAACAACTGATCCACAAAGCCACCGAGCAGGGCCGCCAGCGAACCAAAGACCACCGCGATGGCAGTCGCCATCAATCCGGTTTCGATGGCCGTGATAATCAACGTCTGTCCGCCATAAACGATGTGTGAAAGCACATCGCGCCCCTGAAAATCTAGGCCGAGAATATGCTCGCTGGATGGCATCTGAAAGAGGGTCATCGCGCCCGGCACGCGCCGATCCATGCGGGGTTGCCCTTCGTATTCAATGAATAATGGGCCAAACGTGGTCAACACCAGAAAGAAGAGAATCCCCACAAATCCGATAAAACCACCCTTGTTCCGCAAAATCCCATACGACATCGCCCGCAGCGTGCGCCCAAATGCCGCCGTCTGACGGAGGACAAATTCGGTGTTGGTCTCGGCGAAATCAACTTCGTCAATGGACTTGCGCGACGTGAATGGATCCTGGCGGTTCACATAAATATAGGACACCACGACCGACGTTGAAAGGAGAATCATCGGTATACCGCCGAAGAATCCACAGGCAAAGCCACTGACCGTACAGGCAAAAAAACCCATGATACCCGGCCTTAGATGCCGGTAGTAGATACCGATCCCCAGAGGAACGAAACCGCAGATGATGCCGATCAGCAGTCCGACAGGCGTTGCGATTGTATCAAAACCAACCATACCTACTTATCCTCCAGACTTACACGTGGGTCCAGCCAGCCAATCAGCAGATCGGACAAAATGTTAGAGGCAATCACCGCAATACTGATGACCAGGAAAATGCCTTGCATTGTGGTGTAATCACGACTGGCAACGGCACGCGAAAGCTGTAATCCCAGTCCGGGGTACTCAAAAAATGTCTCTACGATGACACTGCCGCCCAATACAAAACCAATACTGATCGCCAACCGGGTCACCAGCGGCAGCATAGCGTTGCGCCCGACGTAGGCAATCAAAATACGCCTTTCCGGCAAACCACGGGCCTTTGCCACATGGATATAGTCTTCGCCGAGTGTCGAGATCGTGCTGCTCTTCATCGAGAGAATCCAGGTGCCGACTGTCGCCAGCACATAGGTAGTCACGGGGAGGATGGCGTGTTTGATGACACTGGCAACGTATTCCACTGTGAAGCCCTGAACACCCGGGTCCACCCCACCGCGCATTTCGCCCACGTTAAATAACTTCAGTTGAAGACCACCGATCAGGATAATCACGATGGCGATCACATAATCGGGAATACCCGAAAGGATAGAAGCCAGCGCAGTGACAACGTTGTCGAGGATGCCGCCCCGCCAATAGGCCATCATGGCGCCTATCAATATGCCCAGCGAAAAGCTAATCACAAGCGCCGAGCCGACGGAAATGAGTGTCCAGGGCAGAAAACGCATAATCTGGGCCGCTACCGGCGTACCCGCAGATGTAATCGAAACACCTAAATCTCCACGAGCCAGGTTTGAAATATAGCGCAGGTACTGGGAAAAAATCGGTTCGTCCGGGTCAAAGGAATACAGCCCCGCCGCCTGCCGCACCGCCTCCTCATAGGTGTACCCCTGGTTCTGAAGCTGGTCAATGCGGATATCCACCGGATTTCCCGGCAGCAAACGGACAAGGACAAAGGTAAAGGTCGTCACTGCCCAGATCGTAATCAGTCCCTGAATAATCACGCGGAATATATAGGATGAAGTAAGATTTTTGAGCCGTTTTGAAAACGTGCCTGGTGCACTGTTCTCGCGCCCCGGAACGGATGCGACAGACATAAAATACCCTTTCCCTGCGTAACCCTGCACATGACTTGCACCTTGCGTGCTGCCGGAAAACTGTCCACCTGCCCAATCCGCACTGGCAAATCGGAGGACATCTAGAGAACTGCATTTTCATGGGAACGACGCAGGCTTAGTCTGAGAACACACATACCATTTACTAAAGGGGGGCGACCCTCGCGAATCGCCCCCTTTGTCTTTCTTTTGGACAGTTGAACCCTGGCTTTACTGCGCGGGGCCAACCGTGCCATTCAGGATATACAGTTTCATGAAGTGGTCAACGCCAGCCGGGTTCAGCAGGATGGGGTCGCCATCTTCCGGCAGGCCGCTTAACAGACTTGTGTTGTAGGGGTCTGCTGACTCCATGATGTTGAGCGGAATGAACGGCATCGTCTGGTTGATAATCATGGCAATCTCGCTGGACTTTTCACGATGCGTCGTAGCGTCAATTCCCAGGTTGACATTCACAATCATGTCTTCCAGGTTGACTGTGCCGCCATTATAGGGATATTCGGCCATCGGGATGCTCATGCCTGGCTGTGTCGCCTGATCCAGTTCCGTCTGCCAGCGGCGCAGCGGGTTGCGAAGATGGCTGTAGGAGAACGGTGAACCAGCGCCCCAGCTCCAGACCGATACGTCAAAACTGCCTTCACGAATGGCCGGAGGCACTTCCTGCCAGGGAACGGCACGCGCCGTCAGATTGAAGCCGAAGGCGTTCAACTGGGCAATCGCATCCTGCGAAGCGCCCGCGAAGTCCGCGAAGTCCGCCGGAATCAGCCATTCACCGGTCAGGCTCACACCATCGGCATTTTCCCAGACGCCATCGGCATTACGGCTAAAACCAACGCCTGCCAGCAGTCCTTCAGCGCGAGTGGGGTCAAACTCATAGCGATCCAGCGCCGCGATGGTTTCGGGGGTCAGCATGGATTCCACATTGCCATCCAGAACACCAGACATATAGATCGTTCCGGCGGCGGCCAGACCATTGGTCAGGAAGGCGTTCTGGTCACGGTTGATAACCAGCGCGGCAGCCTGACGAACTTCCAGGATATCCCACGGAGCGCGGGCCCAGTTGAAGAGCATCGCCGGGCCGTATCCACGCGAAACATTGATCATGCGGATGCCAGCCTGCTGGAAGGTTTCCAGGGTGGCGGGCGGGTACACGTTGGTTGCGAATGCGATTTCGCCGCTGAGAACCAGCGGAGTGGTCGCATCGGTTTCGCCAGCCCACAGGCGGATTTCACCGAACTTCACTGAGCCGGAGAAAATGCTGTTGGGCTGCCAGTGCAGCGTCAGATAGCTGTCGCTGACATCGGCAAGTGTGTAAGAATACGGGCCGCTGGCAATCAGTTCTTCCGGACGGAATTCGCTGAGTTCCGTTTTCAGGTTGACCCAGCTTTCCGATTCACTGGTGGCATCCGTCGTGAAGATTTCCAGCGCACGTGTAGCAAAATCGCCATAAACCGAGGCGGGCAGAATAGGCTCACGCAGCAGCAGGCGTTCGGCAAGCAGTGAAGGCTGATCCTTGAAGTGGAAACTCACTGTAAAATCATCCACCGCTTCAACCGTATCGATATATGTAAACTGTGACCACCCTTGCAGACGCCCCAGCGCGTAGGTGACAATCACATCATTCGCTGTAATCGGATCGCCGTTACTCCACATCGCATCACCGCGAAGGGTGATTTGATAGGCAGAGCCATCGTCGGAAAAACCGAAGCTTTCTGCCAGCATCGGCTGGTAGCTGTCGCTTGACCAGATATAGAAGGCGGGGGCCAGCGTAACAAGTTCCGAATAGGCAGTGCCGAGGTTGTCGCCAGTGCCACCCGAAGCAAATGGGTTGAAATGATGATTGGGGGGAAGCGAGTACGGCCACGTACCGAGGAAGACACCGTCGGGTGCATCCTGCGCCGAGACGACCCCGAAGGAGCCGATCACCAGAACAATCAGGAAGAGAAGAAGGGTTAGTTTTTTCATGTTAAAACGCTACCTTTTATCTGTACATAGATACACATTTTCGGGGAAACTGGGAAGTATCCGGTATTTGCCGAAGTCTACCGATGGCACGCTCCTTTCAAGTGGCTTAGTGTGGTATAGTGTGGTATAGCTCACTTACGATAGTGTAGCGTGAAACTTGCGACATCGCAAGCCATTTTGTGCAAAAAACACAGAGAATTACAGAAATCAAATTATATTCGTAATGTTGCCTGTTTCCGCCTGTTTTTCAGGCAGATTATTTTGCCGACGGGCGAATCCGCATAGTACAATCACCTTGTCAGATAACGAGCCAGCTTATGGATGACCAGACTGTTCAACGCCTCAACACCATCAACCGCGAATTCTATGAAGTCACTGCTGCCGAGTTCGACCAGACGCGCGGGCAGCCCTGGCCGGGTTGGGAGCGCCTTCTCCCCTACCTCCGGACTCCACTGCATATATTGGATATGGGCTGTGGCAATGGGCGTTTCGGCGTTTTCCTGGCGGAACATCTGGATGGGGAAATCATCTATACCGGCATAGACAACAATCCGGCTCTGTTAGCGGCGGCAGCGGCAGCCCTGGCGGAACGCCCTCAGGTGGCCGCGCAACTCGCAGCGCATGACCTCCTTGAGCACCTGCCGGATACGACAACCTACGACCTGATCGCCCTGTTCGGGGTGCTGCACCATATCCCCGGCGCGGCGCGGCGCAAAGAACTGCTACGTGACTTAGCGGAGCAGCTCAAGCCTGGCGGCCTGTTGGCTTTTGCCTGCTGGCGCTTCTATGAATACCCGCGCTTCCGCGAGCGCATCCTGCCCTGGCCGGACGATCTGAAAGCTGAACCTGGCGATTACCTGCTCGACTGGCGGCGCGGCACATTTGCCCGGCGCTACTGCCATTACGTGGATGATGCCGAACATACGACACTTGTGGCGGCGTCTGGCCTGACCGAAATCATCACCTATCGTGCGGACGGCTTCACGGGGGATGTCAACCGCTATTCCCTACTGCAAAAGTGAGTGTGCGTGCGTTACAATCCGCTTGCAAGAATATGGCTTACTCTATTTCAGGTGCAAAACAACCGATGACAACCCGCCACACGATTGCCATTCTGACCGATACTCCGCAGCCTGGCGACACAACCAAGACACCATACGGCGCATCAGTCCCAATCCGGCGCTGGGAACTGGCCGGTCATACGCTGCTGGCTTGTGCACCCGGGACAGACGACCCCCGTGCCACCGTACAGGCGCTCAAAGACCTGGGAGCGGCTTATCTGTGGTTGTGTGAATCGGTGGGGGCGCTTTCGCCGCTGTTGGAAAATGGGGATTGGCTGGTGCCGGACGATTATATAGACGGCACACGCGGCCAGCACTACACCTACTTCAGCGAAAAAGCCGGGGGGTATGTTCAGCAAGTCCCGCCCTTCGACCCGGCCAGTCGAGACGCACTGCTAGCAGGTGCAGCGAAAGTCGCAGCCCGTCCATTCCGGCGTGGGGTATATGCCTGTGTGAGCCATTCGCGGCTGGAAACCCCGGCAGAAGCGCGTTTCTGGGAACGGGCCGGGGCGCATGTGACCGGGCGTTTTCTCAGCCCGTACCTGACCCTGGCCCGCGAGTTAGAAATGAAAGTCGCCGTCCTCACTGCTGTAACGCGCTACGGTGGCACCGCCGGGGGGGATCCCCTGCCCTTGAGCGCCTACGAACCAGCACTATGGGCGGCGGTGCAGCATCTGACGGAGTAGCCCTTACAGCAGTGGGGCTTTTTCCATGCCCTCGTAATCGCAGATCAATTCACGCCAGGCACGCCCTAAACGCTTGAACCCCTCTTCAATATCCGCCGGTTTGTGTGCGCCAAAGTTGATCCGCATCCGGTAGCTGCCGCAGCCATTGGTGTAAAACACGTTCCCTATCGCATAGGCCGCCCCCATCTGCACAGCAGAAATGTACAGTTCAGCAGCATTCGGGCCGTTACGTGGCAGTTCCATCCACAGGTAAAGTCCGCCTTCCGGTACGTTCCAGAGTGTATTGGGCGGCAGGTAGCGGGCGGCAGCGGACAGCGCCACATCCCGCCGCCGTTTGAGTTCGCGGTTGTTGCGCTCAAGCTGCTGCGCTAAAACACCATGTTCCAGCATCAAGTGAACAGCCCGCTGGTTGAGAGTCGGTGTCGAAATATCCGCCGCCTGCTTAACGCGCACCAGGCGTTCGTAATGGGTGCTGTTGCTGATAAGGTAGCCGATGCGGATACCCGGCAGCATCATCTTGGTAAAGCCGCTGGCGTGCAGGACAATGCCGGTTTCATCAAGCGCCTTCAGCGGCGGCAGCGGCTCACCTTCAAAGCGAGTTTCGTGGTAAACCCCGTCTTCCAATACTGAAATATGGTACTCATTCGCCAGATTCAGGAGTTGACGGCGGCGATGCAGTGGCATGACTGTCCCAGAGGGATTCTGGAATGTCGGCATCACGTAAATCAGCTTGGGGTGGTTATCCAGGATGTAGTTTTCCAGCATGTCCAGGCGGATACCATCTTCATCAATACTGATTCCATGAATCTGTACGCGCCGGGTGCGGGCGATATCAATCATCCCCAGGTAGGTGGGATTCTCTGTAACCAGTACATCCCCTTCGGAAAGCAGTGCTTGAATCACCAGATCGAGCGCCTGCTGTGTCCCCCCGGTAATCAAAACCTGGTTGGGAGTACACTGAATCCCCAATGCGCTCACATAATCGCGCACGGCAGACCGCAGCGGATAATAACCTTCAGTCACTTCATAGGTCAGCGCCTGAGCGCCATCCCGCTCAAATACCAGGTTAATGGCATCGCGCAACTGCGGCATTGGGAAGAACTCCCCCGGCAGCGCCCCGCCGCTAAAGCTAATCACCCCCGGTTTTCGCCCCATGCGCATCATCTCGCGGATGGAACGATCCGGCGTGGTTGGCGTTTCCACCTCACTCATTTTTCCGTTCTTGGAAACGGGTTCAATGCCCGGTGACTCGCCGGCAATGAATGTCCCGCGCCCGGCATGAGCGCTCAGGTATCCTTCGGCACGCAATTCGGCATAGGCGTTCACGACGCTGATTCGGCTGATGTTCAACTGCTGTGCCAGGTCTCGGCTGGCGGGCAGGCGTGTCCCGGCAACCAGCGACCCACTCTCAATTTGCGCTTTCACATGGCGGATAAGCTGACGATAAATCGGTTCTTCGCCGCCGCGATCCAAAGTAATGTTCAATTTGGAGGGGTGTAACATAAAACTACTCCCGGTAAATTTTCTCTTGTGGCACTACATGGACTTACACCGATAGGCAATCAAATAACCATTTACCCATACTACAGACACCATCCATACCATTATACGACCATTTGAGGCCAGATTGGTATAGGTAGCTGTCGCCAATGATGAGGCGATGGTTTTCGCCATCCCGTGATAAAGTTCACTTTCGCCAAACGTCACTTTGCCGTATGATAAGTGGCATATGGTCTCATCTCAGCGGAGTACGATTTCAAAATGGCTGACCTGGCAGCATTTGAAGCCGAAGTGCGAAACAAAATCAAAGAACTTTCATCAAAAAACGCCACCACCCGCCTGAAAGCCGCACAATGGCTGGGCGAAGCGGGGGATCCGGTTGCTATCACCGGTTTGGTCCAGGCGTATAAAAACGACTCGGAATCTCGTGTGCGGGATGCTGCGAAGTATTCCCTGGGGATGTTCCGGGCGCTGGAAGATGCGCTGGACAGCGATAAGGAGGAAGAGGCACTGGCACTGCTGCAACGCGTGGCGCTGGAGGGCAAGCGCGGGCGGCGTGTCCCTATTCCCACCCGCACATTGGTTAAATTTGAAATTGCTCTTCTTCTGCTGCTGGTCATCCTACTGGCTGTAAATTTCGTCGTGCTTCCGTTTATCAGGAATATCGGGACAGCCACTGAGCCAGCGCCCACTGCCGTTGCTACTAATGACAAAGACCGTGTGACCCTGCTAACCGAACTGCGCAGTCAGTATACAAAGATACGTGATGATGCCAATACGCTGCTGGCACAGTACCAGAATGTGCTGGGCGGCAATGAAGCAAGCTGCCAGGTGTTCTTCAATATTCTCTCTCCAATGACGCTTTCGGCCAAGAACAGCGCAGAATTTCCAAGGATCAATGGACTGGTACAGCAGCTCAACGCAACTTTAACCGACTTTTCTACCACCAAACAAACCTACGACAATTATTGCAATACACGCAGCAATCCTCTTACTGTGAATGACGTGACGGGGCCATTGGCGACACTCACCGGAATTGTCACGCAGCTCCCGGAGTTTGAGACTGCATTGACTGCGCTTGAGTCCGAACCGACGGCCACCATTCCACCTACGGCAGCCCCGACAGTTGCAGTTGCCGAGACACCTACACCGGAATTCACAGCGCTGCCAACACTGAACGCCCGACCACATCTTCAGGCACTCCAGCGGATTATTGACGATGTCACCGCGCCAACAGGCGCCAATGGACTGCTGGAAACCTACTGGAATGACGTAAGAAACACCGGACAAACCGCCGGATGCAGTGCCATCCAGCCCGCCATTCCGTCAGATTATCCACCCCTCGGGCCTACCGACGCTGAACAAAACCCGGCTTTAGCCCAGGCAATCAGCGCCGTCAACCTGGGATTGGCTGATGTCCGCAATGGCTGGACACACTTTACGCAAGCCTGTAACAGCGGGTCGCCCCAATTTTCGGTAAATACGGGCCTGCAATCGACACAGTCCGCTCAAGACAATTTCAATGCGGCGCTGGCGCTGTTCGAGGCAGCCATGCAGGAAGGGTAACTGCCTCCTGTTTAGACGTATGGGCGGTACAAATAAGCAGCACAAAAACACCCCTGCCAGCAACTCTTTCACTGCACGACACAAGTCATACGGGGAGGAGGGAGCGGGGGAGGCAGAAGA